>JAZRAI010000042.1:0-1905 GCA_045634455.1 Acutalibacteraceae bacterium | reverse complement strand
GCTCTCTTAGTAAGCGTGGCGACATTATTAACCGTCAAAAGAAATTCCGCGATGATAGCGGTCGGGTTATCCATGAAGGCAAACAAGAAGCCTATGTCATCACTCGTCCTCGCAATTTCAAAACCACCCCTGCTAAGGGTGCCGAACTCGCCAATCAACTCTGTTGGCGCGAGGCGTGCAACCGTACCGCTCAGCTTCTCCAAGCAGCTCAAATGGACGGACCTACTGAGCAACAACTCTTTGTTCGAAAAATCAATCAAATACCTGATTATTATACACTTGAAGAAGCTCGCGCTTTGGTAGAGAACTTTCGCCAACGCTACCAAGCCCAACTGCCCAACACCCGTGGTAAGCACCCTGATCCAAAGGCTCCTATCGACCCCAAAACAGGCAAGGGCAAACAATATGCTCAGTTCCCTGCCTTCATTCGCGCCATGCTCTACCACTCCCTCAAAGCGCAACCATCAGTTTAACTTGCTTAGCGATACACAATAAACATTCAACTTTCCCGAATAAATATTTGCATATTTGCAAAAATTATTGTAATTTTGCACCCGAAATGATTTACGCTGGGGTATGTGGGCGGGATTATGTCTGCCTTTCGCCCCTGCAACAATCTTTCAAGACATAATTAAAAGGCGTTTATTAGCGCTTGTTTTGGCTTCTTGAAATCCGGAAAATTTCTCACGCCCAAAGCAAGGTTAGCAATAAACGTCCATTGGTATGTATCTATCCTGTGCTTTACGCACAAGTACATATCAGCGTGGACGTTCGTTGTTTATTCTTGTGTGTAGGGTCTTTCCGGAACCTCAAGAAGGAGAATAAGCAAAGGTAAGGTTCCACGCTTTTATTTTTGTACTCACAGGACGTTTGGAATCAATGTCAAACAAAGGTTGTTCCCGACACGGACGAGGGAAGGAAGTTATGAAACATATTCTTTTTTTGATTGTTTCGTTATTGGCAGTTTGTTTATTTTCCTTTACAAGTTGCAAAACTGTTCCAGAATCTATTAACAAGTATTCGTATCATTATCAAGAGGCTACAATTAAATATTCGTATCCAGAGCGTAATGAAACTAGCATTTTTCCAACTGTTGCTGATTTGGAAATTAGTAATGAAAAGGTTACTTATGCAGAAACCTTTACTACAATGTTGGAAATGACTCCTTCACAATTTAAAAAATTTGTAGAGGCTCTTAACAATCATCTGTTAAATGGGACAGAGCCTCCTTTTGTTAAAAACTGGAAAAGTCAAGTCATTGCTAAAGCAGCTATAAAATACGAAGCAGATGAAATCGTATCTCCTATATTCATTATTACACCAAATGAAACAAAAACATCGGTAACGGTTACTGTAACAGGATATATTGGAAAGTATAAAGATTTCCGTAATGCGACTGAGAATGATATCAAATTCTTAAAAGAATATTATTCTGTTAAATAATTTATTATGAAACGATTTTTATATACACTGATACTTGTTTTATGTACCATAATAGTTTATGGACAAAAACGAACTAAATCCGATGAACAAATTGGAGAGTACCAATTTATTAGTGGTGGTGCTCAAGTTATATACATACAACCAGAGCCAGAAAAAGAACCTGATACAACAAAAGTAAAAGTCAAAAAGGAGAGAGTGAAGTTGGAAAAAGATACTATAAAGAAACAACCTAAAGTAAAGAAAGTATTACCTGCACCTTTTATTGGAACTAGTTTAGGTATTGGTTTTGATTACTATCAGTATTATGCCTATAGATTAAAGGGCAATTGGAGCTTGGATATGGCATTTTACTGCACTGAGAAATTTGCACTTGGAGGATATCTCAAGTACCATTCTATTTCTCAAATATCAGGTGGTTTCCTTTTTGTTCATAACTTCAAAAATCCTAATATTGCATTTTTA
>JAZRAI010000041.1:0-31949 GCA_045634455.1 Acutalibacteraceae bacterium | reverse complement strand
CATTTATAATAACACCCTTTTCACGAAGTTTGGGAACAATTATTTGGTTATAGCGTTCAATTAGCTTATTGCTATCATACTGATTTTCAGGTCTCACGGGAGTTGTGGTTGCAAAAATAACCTTATCGTATTTATTTAATAAAATATCAGCTATTCTTAATATATTACTAATATATTCTTCCTCGCTAGAAAAAGCGCCATCGCCGAAAAGATTGCAAATATCCCAAAGCCCATTATTCCAATGAACGATATTTGTGCCTTCCATTTGTTCTTTCCAATCAAATATTCCGCGAAGGGTATATTTTGCAAAACGACAATTTTCTTCCGGCTGAAAAACCTCAAAATCACTGCCAAGAAGCTCAGGTACCATCTTGCCGTATCCTATCGCGCGAATAGAATCCCCAAGCAATGTAACTTTAATCATAAGTTATCCCTCCTTAAATATGGGTTTTGTGTTGATAAAATTATATAGATAATTGATGTGAACTTCTTTTTTGTTCGTCTTATAGGTGTATTATAGCATTAAAGCGGCGATAAATCAATGCGGAGCATTGTTTTTATAATCTGTAGCGGAGCCACACCGAACTTCTTCACTATTCACTATTACTTATTACTTTCCAAAAATCCCGAATAAATTTTTTAGTGAAGAGTGAAAAGTGAAGAGTGAAAAGGTAATAAGTAAAAATCCCGCCCACTTTCGTGAACGGGATTTTTGGGTGTTTTGAACTTAGTGGCACGAATTAAATGTGCCTGAAAACCTAGGAACTTTATTATTTGCTATTAACCAATTACTGTATTATCTAATCCTCCGTTTTTGGAAAATAACTTATTGCATCTTCAACACTCATGTATGTAAGATTTTCGCAAGAAATCACAATATATGAAATTGTATTTGAATCCGAACAACTATAATACGCCAACGCACAATATCCTATATCATCCTCAAAAGCCCTGTACTGAAAAGAATCATATAAAGTGCCGTTATAATCGAACTGTCCACCCATACCTACACTTTTTTCGTTATGCAACTCTTCTAATCTTTGAGTTTCATTTGCAAACTTTTCGTCAGAATACTCTACCGTTAATCGCAACATACCTTCTTGAAACGATGATCCGCTATTATCATAAAGGTAATAGTCTGCGACTTTAAATTTTTTCAACTGTTTTTTGGATGGTAATACTATGGAAGCCTTTTGCTCAAAAATAGTATCCTCACTTAAATAGGTATCAAAATCATAAGATATATGTGCCTTTTCCCCCGTGCAACCAATTATTGTAATTAAAAGTAATATCAAGAGGAGTAACGCAAACTTTCTATTCATCTCACCACCGCCTTGGATTTATTATAGCATAAAAGCGGTAAAATCGCAATAATTATTCATTATTCATTCGAAAATCCGTTCCATTCTAATGAATAATGAATGATCAAAAATGAATAGTGAATAATACAAACGAAAATCCGTCCACTTTCGTGAACGGATTTTCGTTTGGAGCTGCTAACCAGAGTCGAACTGGTGACCTCATCCTTACCAAGGATGCGCTCTACCTCCTGAGCCATAGCAGCAAATATTTAATTTCGGCGACTTATGTATTATACGATAAGTCGCCGACAAAGTCAAGTAATTTTTTTACTTTTTAAGATTAATTTTTATCTTATTCCGTAGTGTTCGATAACATAGTCCATATCCTTATCGCCTCTACCTGAAAGATTGATAAGAACAGAACCTTTTTTCATAGTTTTTGCAAGCTTTATTCCGTATGCTACTGCGTGAGCGCTTTCAATAGCGGGAATTATACCCTCTAAACGAGCAAGCTCATAAAATGCGTCTATTGTTTCCTCGTCATTAATTACATCGTACTTAACGCGTCCTAAGTCGTGTAAAAACGCGTGTTCGGGGCCTGAGGAGGGATAATCAAGACCTGAAGCCACCGAGTAAACGGGTGCGGGGTCGCCGTGTTCATCTTTTAGCATTATACTGTTAAAGCCGTGCATAATGCCTTCTGTGCCGTATTTAAGGCTTGCAGCGTGGTCACCAAGCTTTTCACCGCGTCCGAGTGGCTCAATACCGTAAAGTTCAACAGGGTCATTAAGGAAGCCGGCAAACATACCTGCCGCATTAGAGCCGCCGCCAACACAAGCTACAACCGCATCAGGCAAATGACCTGTCATATCAGTAAACTGTTCTCTGGCTTCTATTCCTACAACACTTTGGAAATCGCGCACCATCATCGGGAACGGATGAGGTCCAAGCACCGAACCGATACAGTAAATACAATCCTTATATTCCTTTGCATAAGCCGCAAAAGCCGCATCAACTGCCTCTTTAAGAGTAGCAAGGCCTTCTTTAACCTCAATAACATTAGCACCCAAAATTTTCATACGAGCCACATTAGGAGCTTGTTTAGCTATATCAACACTACCCATATAAATATCGCATTCAAGACCGAAATACGCAGCAGCAGTAGCAAGAGCTACACCGTGCTGACCGGCACCTGTTTCTGCAATAACTTTTTTCTTGCCCATATATTTTGCAAGCAAAGCTTCGCCCATACAATGGTTAAGCTTATGAGCACCCGAGTGGTTTAAATCCTCGCGCTTAACATAGAGCTGTACATCGCCATATTTGTTTGAAAGTCTTTCAAGATGGCTAATAGGAGTAGGTCTGCCTTGGAATTCTTTACGAATTCTGCGAAGCTCTGCTATAAACTTTCTTGACTGACAAATTGAAAAATAAGCGTCGGTAATTTCTGCCATAGCCTTTTTCAAATCCTCGGAAATATAGCATCCACCGTATTTTCCGAAATAGCCGTTTTCATCGGGATAATCCTTAAAATATGTATCAAAATTCACACTGTTTAAAATCATAATTATTCTCCTTAAAATTTATAATAGCAATTTAACTTATCCCAAATTACGCCATCGCTTAACTAATAAAAACATTATAAAATCTCCTTTTAGCCTTCTTTTGAAGAAGGCTAATTTTAAATATTGCTACCAAAGAACTGCTCGTACCAAACTAAGAAGGTATAAACTGTCCAAATTTTACGGCTTACATCAGCTTTGCCGTTTTTATGTGTATCAAGCAGTGCTACCAATTTATCTGTATTAAAGAATTTTTCTGCATTTTCACTTGTGAAAGCTTCTTTTACAGTATTATAATAGCCATCTTCTTTAAGCCAAACTCTGATAGGCACAGGAAAACCTAACTTATCCTTAGTAGCAGTACGCTTTGGCAAAGTTTTTTCCGCAGCCTTTCTAAGCGCCAACTTAGTAGTAACTGTATTAACACGACATTTAAGAGGTATTGTTTGAGCAAACTCCATAACCTTTTTATCAAGGAAAGGAACTCGAAGTTCCAAAGAGTTAGCCATACTTGTCTTATCGGCCTTTAAAAGAATATCGCCCATAAGCCACATATTAATATCAAGATACTGCATCTTCGTGATAGTATCCTTATCAGAAACTTCATTATAAAATTTCTCACAAAGGAACTTAGGCTCGCAGGCATTTAAAGAAATCGGATTCTTTAAGATGCGGTCTCTTTCCTTTTTAGAGAAAATAGAAGCATTGCCTATAAAACGTTCCTCAATTGTTTTACCGCGTCTTACAAGATAATTAATACCGTGCTTCTGCGGTAATAACTGACAAATTTTAGAAATTATGCGTCTTAAAGCAAATGGAAGTTTATCATAAGCTGTAAGGGTTAGAGGTTCTTGATAAATTCTGTATCCGCCGAAAAGCTCATCCGCACCCTCACCCGACATTACAACCTTAACACTTTCACTTGCAAGCTTACTTACAAAGTAAAGTGCGATAGCCGCAGGGTCAGCCAAAGGCTCGTCCATATGATACTGAATTTTCGGGAAAGAAGTCCAATATTCCTCAGGAGTTATTACCTTGGAAATATTTTCAACTCCTATTGTATCTGCAAATTCTTTTGCAAAGTGAATTTCATTATATCTGTCGCCGTCGGGACTTTCGAAGCCTACAGTAAAGGTTTTATCAACATTTGCAGCTTCTGCAATATAGCTTGAATCTATACCGCTTGAAAGGAATGAGCCTACCTCAACATCGGCGATTTTGTGAGCTGCAACCGATTCTCTTACTGCATTATCGGTAAGGTCGGCAAAATATTCAAGCACGCCGTCAGTCTCACTGAATTCGGGACGCCAATAGCGAGTTTTGTGCATTACACCGTCTTTAAAAGTGAAATAATGCGCAGGCGGAAGTTTAAATACCTTCTTGAAAAATGTTTCCTCTGTTGGTGAATACTGAAAAGAAAGATAATGTGCGAGTGCATCGTAATTAAATTCCTTTTTAAAATCAGGATGGTCTAAAAACGACTTAATCTCTGAGCCGAAAATAAAGCTTTCGCCCATAAATGTGTAATAAAAGGGCTTAATGCCAAACATATCGCGCGCGGCAAAAATAGAGTTATCCTTACGGTTGAAAATGACAAAAGCAAACATACCGCGAAGCTTTTTAACAAGCTCCTCTCCCCATTCCTCATATCCGTGAAGCAAAACTTCACTATCGGAGTTGTTTTGGAAGGTATGTCCTTTATCGATTAGTTCGGCGCGTAAATCCTTAAAATTATAGATTTCGCCGTTAAAGGTAAGAACCAAGCTCTTATCCTCATTAAACATAGGCTGATCGCCCTCAGCCAAATCGATAATGCTTAGTCTTCTAAAACCCAAAGCAACATCGTCATCGATATATTTTCCGGCAGAGTCAGGTCCTCTGTGCACGATGCGATTCATCATCTGTTCAAGCACAATACCGTCATCCTTTATGTAGTTTGTGAAGCCAACAAATCCACACATTTAAAAAGGTCACTCCTTTGAAATTATCTATCAGTTTTAACGGTAATTTTACCGTTTTTAATCTGGAATTTAATATTTCCCATAAGGTCGGTGCGATAAATTTTTGCGTTTATCGCTTCTATTCTTGAAAGCACCTGATTATGAGGATGTCCGTAAATATTTTCGGCTCCCACAGAAATTGCAGCAAAGCGAGGACTTGTAGCTTTCAAAAAATCATCAGTAGAGGAGGTATTACTGCCGTGATGTCCAACCTTTAATACATCACAGTTTAGGTCAAGACCTTCATTTAAAAGAGCCTTTTCAGCCTTAGCTTCCAAATCTCCTGTAAAAAGAAATTTCTTGCCGTCAATTTTAGCCATAGTAATAACCGAACGGTTATTTTCCTCATTCATCTTATTAAATGCCGCAAGTATTGTTACCTCAAAATCACCAATTTGAAAATTCATACCTTGAGTTGCAGTATAAATTTCGCCGCCCTGCTTTGCAACAGTATTAATCACAAGCTCGGCAGAGCCAAGGCCTTCGCTTTCAACCGATAATTCAGGCAAAATTAGATTTGAAATATTATGAAGTTCAACCACATTGGCAATACCGCCTGTGTGGTCATTATCAAGGTGGGTGATGAGTAAAACATCAAGCTCCTTGATTTTATATTTTGAAAGCGTTTTGCATACCGCTTGAGAATTTTCATAAAGTCCCGTATCAATAAGCATCGAATAACCATTACTGTATAAGAGTATACTGTCACCCTGACCTACATCAATTATTTCGACTATTCCTTGAAGCTCATCACTTCTCGCTTCGGTAATATTAGCATCTTTAAAAAGACCACCATTGTTAATTACCGAAACCGCAAGAAGCAAACACAAAACTATGGTTATAGATAATGCAATAATTAAACGCTTTCTTAAAATATTATTCATCAGTAGCAGCTAATTCCCTTTCCATAAGCTGTTCCTTTGTTATAAGTACTTTACGTGGCTTTGAGCCTTCGTAACCGCCAACAATACCGCGAGACTCCATTTCATCGATAATACGGGCAGCACGAGCATAACCAAGCTTTAACTTGCGCTGAAGCAATGATGTTGACGCCAATCCGTTTTCAACCACAACCTTAATTGCATCCTCAAGCATTGGGTCATCATTTGGACCGTCCTCGGGAAGACCTGTCTTTTGCTTCTTTTCAACTGCCGCCTGACGCTCAATTTCCACCATAACGTCATCGTCGTATTCTGCAACTTTGTCACCTTTTACAAAGGAAACAACCGCTTCAACCTCTTCATCGCTTACGTAACATCCTTGAATACGATTAGGTTTATTAGAACCAACAGGACTAAACAGCATATCGCCACGGCCGAGCAGCTTTTCTGCACCTGCAGAGTCTAAGATGGTACGGCTATCTATCTGACTTGATACTGCAAACGCAATACGAGTCGGAATGTTCGCTTTAATAACACCGGTCACAACATCAACAGACGGTCTTTGGGTTGCAATAATCAAGTGCATACCCGCAGCACGAGCCTTTGCGGCAATTCGGTTAATAGAATCCTCAACCTCGTTAGGAGCAGTCATCATAAGGTCGGCAAGCTCATCTATAATTATAACAATATGAGGCATTTTCTCTACCTCACTGTCAGGCGGTAAGGTTTCAACAAATTTATTATAACCCGCAAGATCACGCACACCTCTGTCCGCAAACATACGGTAACGCTTTTCCATTTCGGTAACTGCCCAACCAAGAGCACCCGAAGCCTTACGTGGGTCAGTTACAACAGGAACCAACAAATGCGGTATTCCGTTATAAATGCCAAGTTCTACAACCTTAGGGTCAATCATGAGTAGTTTAACCTCATCAGGTGTTGCCTTATAAAGGATACTCATAATTATAGTATTTATACATACCGATTTACCTGAACCGGTAGCACCGGCTATAAGTCCGTGAGGCATTTTTGAAATATCCGCAACAATAGGATTACCGCCTATATCACGGCCTAAAGCTACTGTTAGCTTGCTTTTGGCAGCCATAAATTCGGGCGATTCAAAAATTCCTCTTACACTTACAATATCACTCGACTTATTAGGTACTTCAATACCAACTGCCGCTTTATTGGGAATAGGTGCTTCAATTCTTACACCCGCAGTAGCAAGATTAAGTGCTATATCGTCAGCAAGATTAGTGATTTTACTGATTTTTACACCTGCACAGGGTTGAAGCTCATAACGTGTAACAGTAGGACCTCGGCTGATATTAACAATTCTTGTTTCTACGCCGAAGCTTTTAAGTGTTTCAACCAAATGCTCTGCTGTAAGTTCTGAACCTGCGGCAGCAGTTTCCGAAAGCTCTGTTTTATTCAAAAGGTTAAGCGGAGGATAAACATAAACATTATTTTGTTCCACGCTATTATTTAAATCATTGGTAAATTTTTCAGTTTCTTCGGTAAAGTTAATGGTTTCGGCAGGTTGAGTCCCTGTTTGCTCTTTAACAATAGCTTCACGCTTTGTTTCATCAAGCGCAGAATTAAGCTCATCCTTATCCTCTGTACCGTCAGGTTCCTCAGGTATGTCCTCACCGAAATAGGTGCTTACAACCTTTTTCTGTTCAGGTGTAAGCTTATTACGTTGCTCCGCAATTTCCTTAGACATATCATCAACAGGTATATCTACATCAAAGCCCTTAATAACTTTAAGTTTCTTCTCTTTTTCAGACTTTTCCTCATACTGATTTTGTGCATTTTCGGAAATTTTTCTTACCGGCTTCATAAAAAGTCTGAAAAGTGCGGCAATTGAAGTACCTGTAATTATCATTAAGAAAACAAAAATCAATAAAATTATTGTAATATGTGCACCGGGTGCGCCAAATGCCGCCTCTAAAGGATGGCCAAAAATTACTGCCAAAGCACCGCCGCTTTTTAAAAGAATACCGTCTTTACCTGCAGCAGCGATATGCCCGAAAAATTTCAACTTTGACTCATACTCAAAGAAAACATCAATAGCTACCGAAAGCATATAGATAAGTATACCGGTTTCGATAATCTTAACCTTTAATTTTTCTTTTAGTTTATCAAGCCCCAAAGCAACAGCTATTGCACCAAGATAAAAAGGCACTAAGAATGATACTATTCCGAACAGCCAAAATACTGCATTGTGAATATAAGTCCAAACATTTTGTCCTTTAATAAAAACAACACAAAGCAAAAATATTGAAAACGCAAAAAGCAAAACCGAAACAAGCTGTCTTTTGCCTTCTTTCAGCTCCGCGTTATGTTTTCTCGCAGCTGCCGTGTTCTGTTTGTTGTTACCCTTCTTTTTTGTAGCCATTTTATTCTCCTTAAACAATGATTTTTACATCTCTAAATCGAATTTCATTTGCTTTTGTAATCCTTGTGCGCTTGAAAATTTTATTTCCTCACGCAAAAATTTAACAGGTGTAATCTTAATCGATTTTCCGTACAAATCGCCCGAAAAATCTTTAATAAATGTTTCGCTTATAACATAATCGGTTTGATAGGTAGGTCGTTTTCCTATGTAGGTAACAGAGTCGTAAAACCTGCCATCGAAATAAGCTGTTGTTTTATATACACCAAATTTTAATTCAACTAAATTTTCAGGATATTTTTGATTAATAGTGGGGATACCCAAACTTCTTCCCCGCTTATCTCCGCTAATTACGGGAGCGGTAAACGAAAAAGGCTTATAAAGAAGTTCTGTTGCCTTTTCAATATCTCCGTTTTTCAAAAACTTCCTGATTATTGTGGATGAAACCGCTGTTCCGTTTGACATTACAGCATCTACACAGTTAAAATTAATATTATTTTTATTGCAAAAGGCTTTTAATTTTTCTGTGTCACCCTCTGCATTTTTACCAAACCTGTAATTAAAACCGCAGGAAATAAGCGATGGATTAAATTTATTTTTGAGGTCGTTTAAAAACTCGTCATACGGAATATCCTTTACATCGTTAAAATCGAGTAATACAACCTCATCTATGCCTATTTCTCCCAAAGCTGAGCACTTATCCTCAAGGCTCATAATTAAGGACGGTTCGTTGCTAAAATGCGATTTTGGCGGTGTTCTGAATGTAACAGCTATTTTATAATAACTCTCGGGCAGGGATAAAACACTACGGTGGCCTATATGAATACCGTCAAAACTGCCGAGACAAAGTGCTGTTTTCATCAATTTCACCCTTTAATAATTAATAATGCATTTTATTGCTATATGACCTTTTTCGCAGTCGGAAATACCAACTCCCAAAAGCTTTTCACCGTATTTCACTCTAAAAAGGCAGTTGTCCTCAACATCGGACAGATGCAGTCTTTCAAAGCTTAGCTGACCGCCGTTTAAAAAGCGTGTCGCCTGCTTTTCGGTAACCTGAATTTCAGGCAGATGAGTCACCGCTTTTTCTTCGCTTAATAAAAAGCTTTCAAAATTATCATCAGTCAAGTCATCAAGACTTACGCAATCATCTATTGAAAATCCCGAGGCATAAGTTCTGCAAAGTGCCGAAAGTGTAGCCCCCGTTCCCAAAAACTCACCAATATCGCGGGCAAGACTTCTTATATACGTACCCTTGGAAACGTGTGCTTCAACCTTAAAGCAGTTGCTTTCATCAAGAGGTGATAAAACTTTAAGTGAAAAAATTTCAACCTCTCTTGAAGGGATTTCGCAGGTTTTACCTTCCCTTGCCAACTTATAAAGACGCACTCCGTCCTTTTTTATTGCACTGTAAATAGGCGGTGTTTGAGTAATTTTTCCAATAAAATGCTTTAAAGCTTCTGCTATATCGCCGTCATTGACTAAAACCGACTTATTAGAAATCACCGTACCAGTAATATCGTCCGTATCGGTAGTAATGCCAAGCTTTATTTCAGCAATATATTTCTTATCAGCATCAAGCATAAGGGATGAAAGTGATGTAGCACGACCTAAAAGTATGGGTAAAACACCTGTTGCCATTGGGTCAAGCGTACCCGTATGCCCCACTCTTTTTTCACCTGCTAATCGCTTAATGCGTGATACCGCAGAAAACGAGGTTAACCCCTCAGGCTTATTTAATAGAATCAGCCCCTGCATAAGCTACCTCCAAGGCTTCACTTACAACATCTAAAACTTCTTTTTTAACACTGCTTAAACTTCCCTTAACAGTAGCTCCGGCTGCAGCCTTATGACCGCCGCCACCAAGCTTTTTACAAATAAGGCTTGCATCAATCGGAGGATAAGTTCTAACAGAAATCTTGAATTCCTCAGTATCAATTTGCTTTAAGGTAATTCCTACCTTTACACCTTCAACACTGCGAGAAATAACAGCAATACCCTCAAGTTCAGTACCGCTACACTGTGTCTCGGTCTGCATTTTTTCGGTTACTGTAAGCAGCATACATTTATCCTCAAAATGGAATTCCGCAGCATCAAGAACCTGTTTTTCGAGCTCCAACAATCTTTTCGACTTAGTATCAAACATAAGACGATTAATCTCGGGAGCCCCTAAATCAAACTCATAAAGCGACGCTGCAATCATATGCGTTTTTTGAGTAACATTTGAGTATTTAAAGCAACCTGTATCAGTTACAAGACCTGTATATAAAGCTTTTGCAGTTATATCGTTGATATTAACCTTCATTTGCGATATCAACTCACACATACACTCTGCCGTAGCAGCAGCATCAGCATCCAAATAAAGATGCTTGGCATAGCGAGTATTTGAAATGTGATGGTCAATACATAAATCGATTTTTCCGCCAAACTGCTCCTCAAGGTCGCCTAAAAGTTTTTCGTCGGCCACATCTACTGCAACAATGGTAGAGTTTTCCATTTTAACATGGTCGGTTTTTCTTGCAAAATAATTATATTTTTGAGGTATTACCTCAGGACAAAGCACACACGCTGATTTGCCGATTTCGTTCAAAGCATAATAAAGCGCATACGCAGAGCCTAAAGTATCACCATCAGGAGAAGCGTGGGTTAAAATTATATAATTATCCCGCTTTTTAAGATATTTTGCGGTAGCTTTAAGAGATAGCTCCAAACAACCGCTTTTATTCTTTTTCTTCATCATTTGATTCCTCATTAAAAGACTCAATAATTCTTGATATATTAGCACTTTGTTCAATAGAATCATCAGCAATAAACCTAAGCTCAGGCACCTTACGTATTCTTAAAGTTGCGCCAAGCTCACGGCGTAAATAACCCGAAGCCCCCTTTAAGGCTTTAACCGATGCAACAGTAGCCTCGAAGCCCTCAAGGGCGCTTACATATATGGTAGCATAGGATAAATCACCCGAAACATCAACCTTTACAATGCTTAAAAACTTGCTTACTCTCGGGTCCTTAATATCTCTTAACAACTCGGACAAAGTGATTTTTATATCAGAGGTAACGCGGTTAATTTTAAATCCTGCCATTAATCTCTGTACTCCTCCATTACGAAGGCTTCAAAAATATCGCCTTCCTTAATATCTGCAAATTTCTGGAGACTGATGCCACATTCATAGCCTTGAGCAACCTCTTTAACGTCATCCTTAAAGCGACGCAAAGAATCAATCTTATCCTCACAGATAACAATACCGTCACGAACAACACGAATCTCGCAAGAACGGTTAACCTTACCGTTTGTAATATAGCAACCTGCAACAGTGCCAACATTTGAAATCTTATAAACATTACGAACTTCAATTGTTGCCATCTGATTTTCGCGGTATTTAGGAGCAAGAAGTCCCTTCATAGCGGCTTCAATTTCCTCAATACAATCGTAAATTACACGGTACATACGCATATCAACGCCATCGCGCTCTGCAGCAGCCTTAGCAACCGCGTCGGGACGAACGTTAAAGCCAACGATAATAGCTCCTGAGGTTTGTGCGAGCATCACATCGGATTCATTAACAGCACCAACGCCGCCATGGATAACCGATACCTTAACCTCATCGTTAGAAAGCTTAACAAGGTTTTCGCGTACTGCTTCAACACTACCCTGAACGTCAGCCTTTACAATGATATTAAGTTCTTTAAGGTCACCCTCAGAAAGATTTTGGAACAAGTTATCAAGTGTAACCTTTTGCTTAGCATTAAAGATTTCCTCTTTTGCCTTTTGCTTTCTCTGTTCAACAAGCTCACGAGCAAGTCTTTCGTCAGATACGGCATCGAAAATATCACCTGCGTTAGGTGTTTCTGCAAGACCTGTAATCTCAACAGGAACGGAAGGACCTGCACTCTTTACAGTTTTACCGTTTTCGTTAGTCATAAGACGAACACGTCCAACAGAAGTACCTGCAACGATTATATCGCCTGCTTTCAAAGTACCATTTTGTACAAGCAAGGAAGCAACAGGACCTCTACCCTTATCAAGACGTGCTTCAATTACTATGCCCTTTGCGCGTCTGTCCGGATTAGCTTTAAGTTCAAGCATTTCGGAAACAAGCAAAATATTCTCAAGCAAGTTATCAATACCCATATTAGCTTTTGCAGAAACGGGTACGCAGATAATATCACCGCCCCATTCCTCGGGTACTAATTCATGTTCAGTAAGCTGTTGCATAATTCTATCAGGATTAGCCTCAGGCTTATCCATTTTATTAATAGCCACAATAATCTGCACCTTAGCAGCTTTTGCGTGGTTAATAGCTTCAATAGTCTGCGGCATAATACCATCGTCTGCGGCAACAACCAAAACTGCAATATCGGTAGCCATTGCACCTCTTTGTCTCATAGAGGTAAAGGCGGCGTGTCCGGGAGTATCAAGGAAAGTAATCTCATTTCCGTTGTAATTAACCCTGTATGCACCGATATGCTGAGTAATACCGCCTGCCTCGGTATCTGTAACGGCAGTATTTCTGATTACGTCAAGAAGTGAAGTTTTACCATGGTCAACGTGACCCATAACAACAACAACAGGACTGCGGGGCTTTAAGTTTTCTGCGCTATCCTCTGTGTCGTCCATAATTTGCTCTTCAATGGTTACAACAACTGCTTTTTCGATTTTTGCACCCATTTCTGTTACAACGATTTCAGCAGTATCATAATCGATTACCTGATTAACAGAAGCCATCATACCAAGCTTCATAAGCTCCTTAATAACCTCTGCGGCAGTCTTTTTCATTGCAGCAGCCAACTCGCCTACTGTAATTTCATCGCCAACAGTAACAGTTATAGGAGTTTTCTTTATACGTTCAAGCTGCAAACGACGCATTTTATCTGCCTCGGTCTCGCGCTTTGCACCCTGAGGACGCTTATAATCCTGAGACTTTTGCTTAATTTTCTGCTTGCGGGAATAATTATCCTTCATAGCATTAGCAGGAGCAATAGACTCGTATTTTTCGTTATACTTTTCGATATTCACGTTTGAAGTTCTTGTATCAACGTGGCGAATTTCAGCCGGACCTCTGTTAGGAGCATTTCCCGGAGTTTTATCCTTTTTCTTTGATTCAAAAGGCTTGGGGTCAGAGGGTTTATGCTCTACCTTTTTAGGAGCCTCTTTTGGAGCTTCGGACTTTTTAGCTTCTGCTTTTGGAGCTTCAGTCTTTTGAGTATTCTTTTTAGGCTCAGCAGGTTTAGGCTCTTCCTTTTTGGGGCTTTCTTTCTTAGGCTCTGCCTTTTTAGGAGCCTTTTCGGGTTCCTTTTTAGCGGGAGCTTTTTCGGAATTCTGCGCAGCAGCAGCAGCCTGAAGCTGAGCTAAAATTGCAGCCTGTTCGGCAAGCTTCTTATTCTTTTCCTCATCACGGGCTTTTTTAGCCTTTGCACGGCTTTCCTCTCCCATAGCAAAATATTCATCAAAGGATTTTACCTGATTATCATTAGTAAGTTTTGAGAATACAAGACCGATTTCGTCCTCATTAAGAGTAGCACCCGATTTTTTCTCAACACCGCACACTTCGAGAACAAGTGTGGTTAAATCCTTTGATTTCATATTTAAATCTTTTGCAAGATCACTTAGTTTATATTTATTTGTCATTAGCGTTTCCTCCTTCATTAAATGCAGTTTCACACGCATCAGCAAAGCCTTTATCGTTTACCGAAATTATACCGCAGGACTTACCAACGGCCTTAGACAATGCTTTTATATCAACACTTTGAAGTGTAATACGTTTAATGCCTGATTTCGAAGCTTTATAATCAATTTCCTTTAAGGTTTTTGCAGATACGTCACAAGCGTTAACTATAAGAAAAGTTTTATTCTTGGTTATGGATTGCGAAGTCATATCAAAGCCAAAGCTAAGCTTTCCGGCTTTTGAGGCAAAACCTAAAAGGGAAAGTATTTTTTCAGTTTTCATTTTTAAGCTCCGATTCAAGCTGAGCATATATATCAGCCGACACACTTATATCAAAAGCCCTGGCAATAGCATTTAGCTTTTTAGCTTTTGATAGACAAGCTATATCCTTACAAATATATGCTCCTCTGCCGTTAAGCTTGCCTGTAAAGTCGAGCTTAATATCATTTTCCGCAGTTTTCACTACTCTGATAAGCTCTTTTTTGGGCTTCATTTCTCTGCATCCTATACACATACGCATAGGTAATTTCTTAGCTGACAAGTTAGTTGCTCCTTTCGGATAATAATTAAGGCTTATTCGCCAAAAAATCCGCTTTCGGGATGAATGTCAATTTTCCAGCCTGTAAGCTTTGCGGCAAGACGAACATTTTGTCCCTTATTGCCGATAGCAAGTGACAACTGTGATTCAGGAACACGAACACAGCAGGACTTTGGCTCTTCACTTACAATTTCAACCGAAACAACCTTTGCGGGAGAAAGCGCTTCAGAAATATATTCAACAGGGTTGTCGCTATATTTAACAATATCAATCTTTTCGCCTGCTAATTCCTCAACAATCTTGTTTACACGAGCGCCCTTAGGACCAATGCAAGCACCGATAGCGTCCACCTCAGGGTCTTGAGCATAAACCGCAATCTTTGTTCTTGAACCTGCCTGACGGGAAATAGACTTAATTTCTACAATACCGTCAAATATTTCGGGCACTTCGGTTTCAAACAAACGCTTAACAAGACCCGGATGTGTACGTGAAAGCATAATGCGAGGACCTTTTTCGGTTTCCTTAACATCAACAACATAAACCTTGATATGGTCGCCTTCACTTATAACCTCATCAGGAACCTGTTCAAGCTTTGGAAGTGTTGCCTCAGTATGTCCAATAGTTAAAATAGCGTTTCCGGTTTTTGGGTCTATTTTTTGAACAAGAGCAGTTACAAGTTCACGGTTATGGCTCTGGAACTCAGCCAAGGTCTGACCTTTTTCAGCTTCCCTTACGCCTTGACGGAAATTATTCTTGGAATTCTGAGCAACAACGCGACCAAACTTTCTGGGGTCAAGCTTAATTTCAACAAAGCCAAACTCAACAGAAGCAGGGTCAATTTTAACAGCCTCTTCCTTAGAAACCTGAGTAAAGGAATCCTCAACAACATCAACTATTTCCTTGCGTGCAGTTACAGTGAAAATCTGATTTTCAGGGTCAATTACGCAAGAAACAATATCGTTTCCGCCGTAATCCTTACGCGCTGCCACAACAATAGCTTCGGCAAATTTTTCAGCTATGAATTTTTGAGGTATACCCTTTTCTTCTTCCATAAGCTTTAATGCAGCAAAAAACTCAGCATTATCAATTTCTGTTTTAACAATTTTCTTTCGTGCCATTTAAATTATTCCTCCAAACAAAATTTCTCTAATCAAAATCGCAAGCGTTAGCTTTTGATATATCATTTAAATTAAATGTAATTTCACCGTTTTCGGTTGCAAGTACAACAACATCATCCGCCGAAACAAGCTTTCCTGTAAATTCCTTTTTACTGTCAACCGCTTTATATAGCTTTATTTTCACTTTTTCGCCAACAAAACGTTTAAAGTGAAAATCACGTGTCAGTTCCCTTTCAATACCGGGAGAACAAACCTCTAAATAATACGATTTGTCAATGGGGTCGTGTTCATCAAGTATCGGGTCAATCGCGTGAGAAACGTTGGTGCAATCATCAATAGAAACACCATCTGCCTTATCGATAAAAACCCGCAAATACCAAGAAGCTCCCTCTTTTAAAAAGCGGACATCCCAAAGGTTTACCCCTTGGTCTTCGACCGTTGACTTAATAAGGTCATATACCTTATCGGCGACATTTGCCATTCCTTCATCTCCTAATTACATTTACTTGAAAACAAAAGTGAGTGGGCTGACCCACTCACCTTTCTAAAGACTGTAGTTATTATAACATATTAATAACCAAAAATCAAGTATTATTTAAAAATAATTAATTATCGGTTTCAGTATCAGTATTCTGTTCCTCATCACCGTTAATATAAACCTTAATGCTTTCATAACGGCTTACAACTTCGCCGGCTTTTGGCTCCTGCTTTATTGTAACACCTAATCTCTTATCCTCATCAAGCATACTTTCTTTATCTATTTCAATGTTTGAATAAATAAATCCATTTTTAAGGAGTGTCAGAATAGCTTCCTCCGGAGTAAGACCTTGAAGACTCGGCATTTTAATAGTTTTGCTGCCACTGCTTACAGTAAACTTAATCACAGCTCCTTTTTTCACCTGAGTACCCGGTTTTACATCCTGTGCGGTTATAGCTCCCACAGGGATAGACTCCGAAAACTCAGTAGAGATAATTTCAAACTTAAAGTTTTCATATTCCTCATTGTTCAAAATATCTGCATAGAATTTGCCCGAAAAATCAGGAACCTGATAATGCTTAGGTTTTACCTCTGCATTCGCATCAACATCACCGATTTTATCAACATCAGGCTCAACAACCGCGGTAGGTTTATTTGCAGAAGCTTCCTCTTTTTTAAAGATTTGGTCTCTGAAAACGCCAAAAACCAAAGCAGCGCCTATGCCTAAAAATATAACCGCTGTGATAAGGGCTGCCCACAACGCAGATTTACCCGAACTTGATTTTTTAGGTGCATTATTAGCGTTTGTATTACTATTTGATACAACCGTCTTTTCAGTTTCGCCATAAACCAATTCGTTTTTAAAGGCTTCTATATCCTTAGTACGGTTATTAGGCAGAACCTGTAAACCATTTGCAAGTGAAGACAATACCTGACGGGGTAATTCCTCTGCAAACTTTGCAGAAATAGTCATAGAATCATTCTGAAGTCTTTGTGTAGCTATCGGTGGAACGGTACCAATTAATACCCTGAATAATGTCGCTGCCAATCCGTAAGTATCGGTGTATTTACCGAGAGCCACACCCTCGAGTCCGTACTGCTCAACCGCGGCATAACCCAAAAACAGTTCACTATCAAGCTCGCTTTGTGAATTTCTGAGCTTAGACACAGAGTAGCCTGTAATTCTCAGCTTACCGTCACGTCCAACAATTATAGTATCAGGTGAAATGCCACCATGTATAATTCCGATATTATTCATACCGATAAGGGTATCGAGAAGTGGTAAAAACAAAGCGCGTACCTGTTCCCATTTAAGTGTTCCGCCGTTTTTATCCAAAAACTCGCCAAGTGTTATTCCGGGAACGTTTTTCGCAACAGAATATATTGAACCGTTTTCCTCAAACACATCAATTATCGGCATAAGCGACGGTAGCTCTGCCTTCATTATAGTGCGGTTAATTTGTAAGAAATCCAAAAGCCCCTCGTTAAAGGTGTAGGCACCGCCTTCGGCAATTCTTACGGTTTTATCGGGATTTCTTTCTGCAAAGCCTGATGGAAAATACTCTCTGACACGTACTACCGCATCCTCCACAGTATCCCAACCGATATAAGTTATACCTTCCCCGTTTGAGGCTAATACCCTGCCAAGGAGATATCTGTTATTAATTTTAAACTTTAACGGCAATGCGTTTTCGGGATTATTGCTCTGTGCGTCAAAACCGCAAACAGGACAAAATTTTTCACCGCCGTTATCATTCATACAGCCAAGACAAAGCCTATCTGTATTAATCATAAAGTAAGACCTCCGAAGTGTAAAATTTTACAACCGAATAACATTTTAGCACAAAAAGATTAATTTTTCAACTATTTTACAGTTTGTATGCTATTTTGTCAGTGATTTAGAACTAAACAAATAAAAAATCTTACCTATTAACTGCTACTTATTACTTTGTAATGGAAAACATACTCTATTGTCCCTTATCTTTCAAAAATATCAACGAAAAAGGAGACAAGAGAACCGTCCCCTTGTCTCCCTTGATACTTACTCCTGATTTTTGATTCCTACGGGTAAAATAACGATTTTTTCCAGACTATCTAATATTTGAAACAAAGTAGTTAAGTTCTGATGGTAGTTCTCAAACCGCTTATTACTTAACCATGGAAAACAAAATATTTCTTTTTTATAGGAGAATCCTATAGCTGCCATAGCTTTAAAAATTTCATTACCAGTACCCGAGAGTGGCCTTTCAAAGCGTTCACTGTCTATATGAAATAAATTCTTAATATCATCATAGGAACAATTCAATTTGCTATGTTTTAAGCCTTGCATTATAAGTTTTTTTACAGAATGGTTAGAGGTGAACAAAGGATCCAATCTATCCATATAACAAACAAACTTTGATAATTCATTTAAAGAAATCAATTTGTTATTTACAGTAACTTTGGGTTGTTCAAACAAAGTGAAATCTTTTGGTCGATGCTTATACATTGACAGTAAGTAGCTTATAGCCCAATTTCCAGAATCAATTTCACCTATTAATTTATTTGTTCCAACTCCAAAATTAAAGTTTACATCATCCAGAATATCTTGTGATGAATAAAAATTGGATTTACAATGAATATATCCATTGTTAGTAATACTGATTTTTTCTATACTCATTTAAATACCCCCACTATTTGCACATCCCAAACCACTATTGAAAGACAAGAAAGACAGGGGACAGTTCTCTGAAGAAAGACAGGGGACGGTTCTCTGTCTTTGAATTATCTCAAACATTTTTCAACCATCCCCTTCGTTTCTCCACATAATCTTGCAATTTGACGAATCGAAATACCTTTTTCGTGAAACTTAGTAATGAATTTTTCTTTTGAAACAGATTTTAATTTTTGAAATTCCGCAACAGAATTACACTTTGAATATTTATATATAATCTTTTTAGCCTGCTCATCAGTAACTCTGATAATTGGTTTATTTTGAATCTCCAAGCACTTATCGTTGGTGATTTCCGCATTAAATGTTTCAAACAATTCAATGGGAATCATCTCAAAAACAAAATCTTTATCTACTAAATCGGAATTACCAAAAAAACATTTATAACTACTATATTCATAATCGCCAACATTCTTACAAAGTCCTGCTTTAATCGGGTTTTGATGAATATAGCGAACAACCGTCATAAAATATGCTTCATTTTCCACCGTTTCACTTTTAAATCTGTCCTGAAACAAATGTCCTATTCGCTGGTATTTTATATTATACCAGTATACAAAACGGGTTGTAACTCTTTTCATTACTTGTTCAATTTGTTCGCTTACTTCTTGAATTAGCAAATGAATATGATTCCCCATAAGGCAATAGGCGAACAATTTATATTCGCTTATTACCTTACAATCTTTTAAAATTTGTAAAAACTTTTCGCAGTCTTCACTATCTTCGAAAATTTGTTGCTGATTAATTCCGCGGAGCATTATGTGATATATTCCTGTCTTGCTCCTTTTTCTTGCTTGCCTTGGCATAATTTTCACCCTTGAAAATTATACTATCAAAATGTTAATTTGTCAAGACACAGAACCGTCCCCTGTCTTACTCCTGTCTTACTCCTCCCCTGTCTTACTCCAGAACCGTCCCCTGTCTTACTCCTACCCCTGTTTATCCTACTGTCTTATATATAACCAAAGCAACAAAATAAATAGCTATCATTATTAGCGTCAAAAACATATGGAATTTTAATATGTAAGCAAGCAATTTATTATCAATTTGTTCAATTATGTTTTTTTCAATCAGCATTATAGGGATATAGCCAATAAACATAATTATAGGTGTTATAATATTTAAGTTATGATTATTGTAAAAAAAATAAGTAGAATATGTAAAAAGCATACTAATTGCAAGTAATCCGAAATTTTTTTTAGAGAAAATTTTATTTTTCAAATAAAATCACTAATCCTTCCTTTATAACTTCTAAATCAACTGAAATATTGAGCGTAAAACCATAAAATAAATATACTTCACCACCAAATTCAATAACCGGTTCGGCATCGCACCAAGAAGAATCGCTTGAATACATATCGTTCTTACTAATTGGAATCCAATCAGATTGAGATGGACCCAGCTCAAATGGACCGACACCAACTTTTAAATCCGATTCGATTCGTTGACCGATCCTTGAGTCTTCCGAATTAAGTATTATTGTAATAGAATCTGATTTAAAACCTCCGCTTAATTCTACACCACCAACATCAGCACTTCCTTTTAAGCCCATTCCAATACCTAATTCGATTGTAAAAGCAGATGCGGTTTTATCTATTGTTTTAGATAATTTTTTCACTACCTTTTTACCAGCCTTAACAACCTTCTTAACAGCCGTAGCAACTTTTTTTACGGCTTTTTTAATCCACTTCGGCCAATTACCTTCAGAATCATCCATATTAACCGGATTATTAAAAGCATAGGCAAAAAGGTTATAGCCGTGAATTGATGTGCCGACACCGGATACTACCGCATCCGCATTTAAAAATCTCTGCACAACAGGATCATAATACCTCGATTGGAGATAATAGAACCCCGTCTCACTATCATAATAATACCCACGGTATCTAAGGGGATTTTTAACACCGATAGTATCTTTTAAAGTGCCTGTTATAGAAAGCAGTTCACCCCAAGGACTATAGGTATATTCTACCACCTGAGTACCCTGATTGTCGATAATTCCAATAACGTCACCCTGAGCATTGAACAGGTAGTAATAATATGCTTCGGTAGTGCCATTTTTAAGCAAGAAACCGTAAGCAGTGCCGTTTTCATCGTGCAGGAATAAAATATATTCACTGCCTGTTTTCTGTGCTTGCAGAACGCCGTTTATCCAATAATAATCGGTTGTAACGCCGTTTACGGTTTTTGAGGTTCTGTGACCGTCGGCGTTATAGCTATAACTGTAATTATTTGTTCCGTTTACAACATTAGAGAGCTTTCTGCCGTCTGCCTAAGTGAATACATAACCGTCACGATAGTTAAGCGGATTACCTATTGCATCATAAGTGATAGTCTGTCCGTTAAAGGCGGTTAAAAGATCTTTCCACTCGCCTGTGCTATAGGTATATGATTTTATAGGTTCACCATTTAACTTTACGGTTAAAATATTACCGCCGTTATCATAGATATATTCATAAGTACCGTCTGCGTTAGTAACGGTCTTTAACTGATTAAGATAATCATAGGTATAGCTTTCTATAACCGTTCCGTTTTCAGAAACAGAGGTGATATTACCTACCGTATCATATGTATAGCTTAATGTTTTATTACCATTGGTAATACTATTTAACAATGTAGTTGTATTGTTAGCTGTTGCACCTTGTAAATAACTGTACTGTGTTACAAAGGTCGTTGTTGTATTAAGCGTTTGAGATTTAAGCCTGCCTAATGAGTCGTACGAATACGAAAGAATTTTTGTGCCGTTATGCTTTACAGAGGTTACAGTATCGGGATCAACACCGTTTTCACCGTAAACATAATCAGTTGCACTATTTATATCTCCGATTTTTATGTCATAACCGCTTACCCTGTTTTTAGTATCGTCATAACGGATATCAAGAGAGGTCATAACGGTATTGGTTAAAGTATCTATAAGACGCTCCGAAACAGCTCTGCCCAATATATCATATTCGTATTTAAGCTTTTTATCCAAGACAAGGTCAATTACCTCTACAACCCTTGAGGAACCGTCATAAACAAATTTATAACGAAGCTCCTCATTAATAGTTATTCCGGTTTGACGGTTAAGATTATCATAAGAATAGGAAACAGTTGTTCCATTACCGTAAGTAGTGGCTACTAAAAGACCTTTACTGTTATAGGTATGGGTTGAAAGTTGAGTTGAGCCAACGCTTATTGCGGTATTTCTACCAAAATTATCATAGCTAAGCGTATAAACAGTACCCGAAGGAGAAACAAGCGAAGAAAGCTGTTTTGCGAGATTGTAGGTGTAATTTACCTCTGATGTGCTTTCCCCATTATTTACACTTACCTTTTCCAGCAACTCGCTTAAATTATAGGTATAGTTGGTGGTAACGCCGTTAGGGGCAGTTTCAGATTTAAGGTAACCTCTATCCTCGTTATACACATAGCTTGTAGTATTACCTCTGCTATCTGTCATAGAAGTCATATACTCTCCGTTTGACGAATAGGTAGCACTTGAAGTTATAACTGGGTTTTCTGCTGTTTCACTACCTTTAACAGGAATTAAGACAAATTGTTGCGGTTCGGTAGCATTTGTCACATAAGGATATGTATTCGTACCATTGCAATCTACAGAATAATTGGCGTCTTCTGTAATTTTCAAGTAGTAAATATTACCATACTTTTTCACAAAATTGAATTTTTGATATGTTTTTTCACCCGAAGAATAAAGGGCAAGGTTTACACAATTGCCTAATGCAGAACCATTTACGCTTAAAAGTTTATCAGAAGCACATTCAGGCGATAAACTGTAACTGCCGTCAGAGTTTTTAATAAGCTTCCAACGTTGAGCTGTGTTTTTAGTTAAATCAGCAAGTCCGACTGCTGTTCCACTAGCAGTACCGGAATTGGTAACATTTAAATATTTTGTATAATACACATTTTGTATGTAGTAATATGCACCGTTTATAAGTTCAGTGCCATAAGTACTCGTTGTGACCGCATTACCGTGATTATCATAATCATAATAAGTGCTATTACTTCCGGCAGACACAAGATCTAATTGTTGCTTCTTAGAGCTGTTATATGTATAGAATATTTTGCTTCCCGAAATATTGGTTTCCTTTATAAGCTGATTATTGCTGTTATACTTAAAGGTGTATTCCTCTTGTCCCTGCAAATCAACCGTGCTTATAAGATTACCGTTTGAATCGTAGGTATAGGTTGTTCCAAACGTATCCTTTATAAGCTGTGCATTATCAAAGAAAACTGTATTGCAGTTGTTATAATATAGCAGCCAGAACTGTATAGTATCATAATCACCCGTTGCTTTTGCGGCACCTGACACCTTCTGCCATTCGGTGGTGTACGAATTAAACAGAATATTTTGTTCGTTTACTATACTGCCATTTTTAGTAAAACGAACCATAACCGAATATCTGTATCCCGTTGCGGGAACAGACGTCGCCTTGGCAAATGCAGATATTACATAAGCATCTCCGTTTTTACCGTTAGGCACCTTTACAGGTTGGTAAACGTGTATGTGTTTACTGGTTCCGCCCTCAAATTTTAAGGAATGAGCGCCAGAAGCATAAACGCTTGTTGATATAGTTCCTTTGGCGGTGGAGGCATACCAACCGCCAGGCGTAGTAGAAGTATCTCTTTCAAATCCTGCGTTTTCAAGCAGATTATATTCCGATAAATCGCCTACTTCAAGTTGAATATTATCAAAATACACACTACCAGTAGCACCGTACAAGCTCATACAGATACTTACATATTCAGATTTTTTAGCCGTGAAAGTTAAAGAAAGTCTTTGCCATTTATCTGCACTTTCTGTAATATATTCGCTCTCGTAAACTCCTTCACTGTCGATAAACATCAGACTTGCGCCTTTGCCCTGGGAAGTCATACCGCTTGTGTTTACATAGGCGGATAATGTATAGTTTTTTCCGCCCTCTATGTATATATAATAAAATCCTATCGCTCTCGAACAATCACTATTCGCAGGTCTTGTTACCTTATAAGAGCGAGAACCTATATGACTTTTTTCGGTGGTATAACCGCCTGTTGCAGTGCCGGTTGTTTCATCCCGCGCCGTAAAAGAATGTCCGCCATCACTTTCAAAGCTATGATTTTTTAAAAGATTAACGGTGCTTTTTTGAGTTTTACTTATAAATGTTAAATTACCGGTACCGGTGGCTTCGGTTGTGATGCCATTATTATATTCGTAATACTGACCATAGCCATTACCATCGTTCTCTGTAATATCAACGGTGCTTTTAAGGGTGCCATTTTGTGCAAAGGAATATAAATATTTGCGGTTATTTGTAACATCATTAAATACAGTTGCAGTAGTCTGATATGTCATTGAAATCTCGTTGCCGATTTCAGATGTACTGCTTTGTTCGGTTATATAATTAACCCTTACAGGAGTAGTGAATTTATAATCATAAACTATACTTTGTCCGCTTATATCAACAGCTTTTGAAAGATAGTTAGTGGTATCGTAATAGTGGTACTGAATAGCCGAATTATCAGGATAGGTTATATCGCTTACACAGTTATTATGTGTTGTTACATATTTGTTATAGCCTATTCGGATTATTTTTTCTGTACCTTCATCATAATATTTTATTTGTGTCAAAAAACCATAGGTACTATAAACAAAGTCCACGACGCTACCTGTAGACGATTCTGCTCTTTCAACACGATTAAAATCGGATGAATTCAGAGTAATCTGTATATAGTTGCCGTATATATCCTCAATTTTATACAAATACCACTTGTTAAGTGTGCCGTTTCTTTTAAAATACAAGCAAGTGTCACTGCTATCGGTCATTTTATAATCGCCAGTTGATGCTATATAATTTAACTTTCTATCAGGATTAATTTCATCGGTACCGTTATTTGTGGACGAATCTAATTTAAAGAAATGTGCTGTTCCGTCACCGTCAACGTATTTTGCATATTGCGTGTTGTCATAATTAGATTTTACAGACCAATCAATTTTTTTGCGCTAAATTCAGATTCCAACCTCGACCATAGGGCATATGTGTAGTTGTTACATTGTTTGTATTATACACAAGTGAAACAGAAATTGGCATAAGTGAACCGCCCGTTGTAAGAACATTGTTTACAACGGTTAGATTTCCGGTTAAATCGTTAGTATATCCTGTTCCGGCATAACCTAAATTTTGAGTATGGTAGGAAAAATAATCTTCTATTCCTGTTGTGTTGACATATTGATAAATCATCTGCGGCCATGCAGAAGAAGGAAGGTAAGCACCATTTGTGGAACAGAAAAACGAATCAAACATACTACCGTCTGCTGGTGCGGCGGCATATTTTAAGAGCAATCCGTAATTCGTAGCATAACCCTCCGTCCATTCATTGACAAGTCGGGTTATATCCCAGGCGTATTGCGTATCATCTCCATCAACAACACGATACGATTGGACTGTACTGTCATAAAATCCGTTGTCCGGATTAACATTTGTGTAGGTTGCGGTAGTTTCGTTCCAGGTGCGTAGTATCTTGTGAGCAGTTATATAAAGAGGAGGATCATAAGAATTTTCATTGGAATAATTGCTCGACGAATTATCAAATGCACCGTATGGCGTAAGAACTAACTGTGCATTTACTATTTTATCACCACTACTCAAAGAAGGTGTTGGAAATTTAAGCATTGCATACCCGTTATTTCTTACACGAATATGGTTATTTACATCATAATTTGTATTAGGATATGCACTAATTATATGAGTATCTTGTATATTATTTCTGTCTATACAAAAGCTCATTACAGGATCAATTATTATAGGATATTTTGCGGTTTCAGGAATGCTCCACAACAATTTAACACGAATTTTACTGTTTTTCTTTTCTAAAATTTCAAGTGTTAAATTTTCAAAATAATTACCTTCTGCATCCCACATAACAGGAGCTGAAATATTAAAGACAAAATTTCCGTCCTTATCAAAAATTTCAATGTTTTTGCTGTCTTTTTGAATAGCATCAAGACTGTTATTTAAATGGTATGTATAAACAAGGCTGTTAAAATCAACCTTTTCTTTTAAAATTATATTTTCTTTAAGGTTAGTTGAGAATAAATTGTACTCAATGTCAGTATTATTTAAAATATCACAGTAAGTTATTTTACTACCAATCTTTTTTAATTCAAACTTACTGTCGGATAGTATCTTTCCGGTATCATTTTCTTGAATAGCCTCAACCTTTGAAACGCCATCTATAGATACTTTGATTTTATGCTCTCCCTTGTTAAAGGTATAAAGCTTATTAGGATTGCTTTTTTTCATAAATTTAACAAAGGTATTATTATTTTGATTTGATAACACACTGTCTGATCCGTCTTTTTCAGATATAAGAGTGTTATCAATGTCCAAAAATTCACCATCGGAATTTTGATAATGGACATCATATGGGTAAACCGCAGCAGTAATACTTCTGTCACTCATTCTAAAGTGCTTCGTATCAGCTTCACGTTTCTCTATAATCTCAAAAAGAGGATATGCTTCTTGAGAAATCTCTGATTGGGTTTGTCCAATATCTGTATTGACATTGGAACTAGCAGATTTTTGCGTTATTGGTTCGGCTACAGCAGGTATAATTGGTAGCGCTGTAAAAATAATCGCAATAGACAGTACAATAGCTAATAACTTACATTCTTTTCTCATAAACATATACTCCTTTAAAACAAAATTTCTAGAAAACAAGTTCCTATATTTTTATTTTATAGTTATACTTATTTAATGTCAATAATTTTATGTTAAATCAAAATTAAAAAAATACAGTTCATCTGCTTTTCTCTTTTTACAGTTTTGTAATAATTCGTCATCCTTTTTTAATACTATATCTAATGGGGTGAAATAATGAATTTTAAAAGAAATCTGATTGCTTTTTTAATAATATCTGCGCTTGGTACAATAGGTCATTTTATTTACGAATGGTCGGGAAATAATTATTATCTCGGGTTTATTTTCCCTGTAAATGAAAGCACTTGGGAGCATTTAAAACTGCTCTTCTTCCCTGCCATTCTTTACTTTGCAATAGCATATTTAAAATTAGAAACAAAGCCTGAAAATTATCTGCAGGCATCAGTTTTTTCAATTCTTTTTGGTATGCTCGTAATCGTGACGCTTTTTTACACGATAAGAGGAATACTTGGATTTAATGTAGATTTTGTAAACATTGGCATTTACTATGTAGGAGTTATAGCCACATTGGTTAAACGGCAAGATATATTAAACCACAACAAATTTGATTTACCCATATTCAAATATATTGCAGTTTTATTGCTTATATTATTTACACTCGCTTTTATAATTTGGAGTTATAAACCGCCAACACTTGGTATATTCAAAAATCCGTTAATCGAAAAATAAAAAGCGTTCCAACGGAACGCTTTTAAAATTATTTAGCTTTACATCTTAAAATTGCTTTATCGTAGCTTTCTGTAATTTCTGCATCAGGTGTCTTTGTTAAAAGTGATACAACAACAATTACAATTGAGGAAACGATAAATGCGGGTAGCAATTCATAAATAGCAAATACACCGCCGAGCTTTGCAATAACGAATTTCCAAATAAATACCATTGCACCGCCTGAAATCATACCTGCCAAAGCGCCTGTTTTATTAGCGCGCTTCCAGAAAAGTGAAAACAACATAACAGGTCCAAAGGTAGCACCAAAGCCTGCCCACGCAAAGGACACTATTCTGAATACCGAGCTATTAGGGTCAAGAGCCAAAAATACAGCAATAAACGAAATTATAATTACGGAAATTCTTGCTAAAATCATTGAAGCTTTATCCGAAAGCTTGGTTTTAAATGCCCTTTGAACAATGTCCTGTGAAATAGATGAAGCGGCAGCCAAAAGCTGTGAATCTGCAGTTGACATAGTAGAAGCCAAAATACCCGAAAGGATTATGCCGCCTACAACTGCCGGAACCCAACCGTAAGAAGCAATTTTACTTGCAATATCAATAATAATTGTTTCAGCAGAGGAAGCACTATCATAAGGGCCAACAACACCTTTTTGCATAAGTGAATAGCCAACAACACCGATAAGTACAGCAACAGCCATAGAAATTACAACCCAAACCGAAGCTACTCTGCGAGAGGTCTTTAACTTTTTCTCATCCTCAATAGCCATAAAGCGGAGTAAGATATGGGGCATACCGAAATATCCAAGTCCCCAAGCAAGGGTTGAAGCTACCGGCAAAGCACCGTAAGAACCCTTTATGCCGTCAGCAACGCTAAATCCTTCAAAGAGATTTGTGTAACCGTCAAGACTTGTAACATTTTTGAAAACATTATCAAATCCGTGAACAGCACCTTCACCAAATCCTAAAACAACAAACAATGCTATTGTCATAACAATACTTTGTACAAAGTCTGTAGTAGATGCTGCTAAAAATCCGCCCAAAGTACAATAAAGCACAATTACAATTGCAGAAATAATCATAGCTGTCAAATATTCCATACCAAATATTGAAGCAAACAATTTTCCGCAAGCTGCAAAGCCGGAAGCGGTATACGGAATAAAGAAAATTACTATAAATAACGCCGCTATCAATGTGATAACGTTTTTCTTATCACCAAATCTTTTTGCAAAGAATTCAGGTAAAGTAATTGCGTTGATTTCCTCTGAATAAATTCTTATTCTTTTAGCAACTATAAGCCAATTAATGTATGTACCTATAGCAAGACCAATAGCAGTCCAAGCAGCCTCTGCAAGACCTGTCATTAGTGCAAGTCCCGGAAGACCCATTAAAAGCCAACCACTCATATCGGAAGCTTCCGCACTCATAGCGGTAACATAGGGTCCTAACTTTCTGCCACCCAAATAGAAATCGCTTGAATTTTTGTTTTTAGATGTAAATAAAAATCCGATAGCAATCATCCCAAGCAGATAAACTGCTATTGTTACTATCATACAAATTTGTGAGTTAGACAAATTAACTCCTCCTCAAATCAAATATATTAAAAGTATTTTATCACACTAAACCGTTAAAGTCAATTATAAAATAAAAAAATTCACCCGCGACAGACGTCACGGGTGAAACAAATGTAACTTACTTGCCCTCGTTATACTTAGAAACGATTTTCTTAATTCGGTCAACGGGGTCTAAAAGACTGCTGATAGAATTATCGTAATTGAGAGTTTCAACTAAAAGTGCAATATACTTTGACATATTAACACTGCAATACCATTCCTTTTTAAGAAGCTCTTCCGGTTGGAATATAAGGTTTGTAGTGAAAATCTTATCAATTTTTCCGTCTTTGTAATATTGGTCAAACTTATCGTAACCGTCAACAAAAAGACCAAAGGTAGAGAAAATGAATATTCTGCCTGCTCCCTTTTCTTTAAGCTTTGCGGCAATATCAAGCATGGACTCGCCTGAAGAAATCATATCGTCAACAAGAATTAAATCCTTACCAACAATATCGTTACCCAAAAACTCATGAGCTTCAATAGGGTTTTTACCATTTACAATTACCGAATAATTGCGACGCTTATAGAACATGCCAAGGTCAAGACCTAAAACAGATGAATAATAAACACATCTACCCATACCGCCCTCATCAGGAGAAACTATCATAGTATGCTCTTTATCAAGCTTGATATCAGGAACGGTTTTAAGTAATGCCTTAATCATCTGATAAGCAGCTTGTACATTATCAAAACCATCAAGCGGAATTGCGTTGTTAACACGGGGATCGTGTGCGTCAAAGGTAATTATATTCTTAACACCCATTGCAACCAATTCCTGTAAAGCCATTGCACAGTCCATAGACTCTCTTGAAGTTCTTCTGTGCTGTCTGCCCTCATAAAGCATAGGCATAATTACTGTTACTCTGCGAGCCTTACCGCCCAAAGCCGCAATAACACGCTTTAAATCCTGAAAATGGTCATCAGGACTCATAGGAACGGTCATACCGTACATTTTGTAGGTTACATTGTAGTTAAAGCAATCACAAATTATGTATACATCAAGACCACGAGCCGTATGATTAAGAACAGCCTTAGCCTCACCTGTTCCGAATCTCGGGCAGTTAGCCTGAACCACAAATGACTCGTCCTCAGGAATGTTGCGCCATTGCTTTAAGTAAAAATCAACCTTAGAAGCAATGTCCTCGCAACCTCGCATGCTGATAAGAGCAAGGTCACCGTAGGGTGTGTGTTTAAAATCAATACTTGCCATAATTGAAACCTCCGCAATTACATTTTTAGTCAAGTATATAATATCACAAAACTCCATACAAAAAAAGACTTTTTTGGCAAAAAAATAAAATTTATAAAAGAAAACAGTTTTTTGTTGAACAAATGGGTTTTTTTTGTTATAATGTTAAAGATAATATCTTTTAGTAAATTATTATATGATATAGAAAGGTGATTTTAATGCCTAAAGTATTTCTTTTAGCACATACCCCAAATCCCGAACACACCATAGCAAGTGCTGCTAAGCTTTGTTACAGCAGCGCGCGTGTTGAGGATTTGGTAGAAAGCTTAACCGATGAAAAAGCTGCTTCCTTTGTGGAAATGCTTTCTGAAATCGGTCATGAAAGTCCTATTGAGCATGCTTCATTTACTTTTGGTATAGAAGGAGTTTCCCGTGCGCTTTTAGCGCAGATTACAAGACATAGAATGGCATCCTTTTCAGTTAAAAGCCAGCGCTATGTAAGAGAAGGCAGTTTTGAATATGTAACTCCTCCCGAAATAGCTGCAATTCCCGAAGCATTAGAACTTTACGATGAAATTATGGCAGAAGACCAAAAGCGTTACGATGCTTTGGCTGAAATATTAAAGAAAAAGCATATCGAAACCTTTATAGCAGAGGGAAAAGACGAAAAGACCGCCCAAAAGTTAGCCGAAAAGAAAGCTATTGAGGACGCTCGTTTCGTATTACCTAATTCTTGCGAAACACAAATGGTTATGACTATGAATGCCCGTTCTCTTCACAACTTTTTCAGGCATCGTTGTTGTGCCCGCGCTCAGTGGGAAATTCAGGATGTGGCAAATCAGATGTTAGCCTTGGTAAGTGAAGTTGCCCCCAACCTCTTTAAAAACGCAGGTCCCTCCTGCCTTAACGGTCCTTGTCCCGAAGGCAAAATGTCTTGTGGCAAAGCAAAAGAGGTAAAAGAATATTACAGGAGCCTTAAAAACAATGGGTAAATTAATAGTAATCGAAGGTCTTGATGGCAGCGGAAAATCCACACAACTCGAACTTTTAAATGAAAATCTTATAAAAAAAGGCATTGATACTCGCAGTGTATCTTTCCCTAATTACGATAGTCCATCAAGTACTCTTGTTAAAATGTATTTGGGCGGCGATTTTGGAAAAAATCCTAATGATGTAAATGCGTTTGCCGCTTCCGTTTTTTATACTGTTGACCGCTATGCTTCCTTTAAAACCGACTGGGGCGAATATTATAATAACGGTGGTACCATAATTTCCGGTAGATATACAACTTCAAATGCAGTTCATCAGGCATCTAAATTACCCGCTACGCAGTGGGAAGCTTTTCTTTCCTGGCTTTATGATTTTGAGTATAACAAAATTGGTGTTCCGAAACCCGATAAGGTAATTTTTCTTGATATGCCTATTGAGGTATCACAAAAACTTTTATCCAAACGCTATAACGGTGACGAAAACAAAAAAGATATTCACGAAAGTGATACCGAATATTTAAACAAATGCCGAAAAGCTGCACTTTTTACTGCCGAGTATTCAAATTGGGAAATAATCCCCTGTGCCAAAAACGGTGAGGCTCGCAGTATTGAAGATATTGCTAACGATGTTTTAAATAGCGTTTTATCGCTCTATTAAGGTGATTTTATGATTTATTTATTCTTAGCCGAAGGATTTGAAGAAACCGAAGCTTTAGTTCCGCTTGATATTTTAAGGCGCGCAGATATTGAGATTAAGACTGTTGGAATTTCCAATAAAACAGTAATTGGAGCGCATAATATTCCTGTTACCGCCGACCTTTTAGAAAATGAAATTACCTTTGACAACCTAAGCGGTATTATTTTACCGGGAGGTATGCCGGGTACACTAAATCTTGAAAAAAGCGATATTGTGCAAAAAGCTATAGATTATGCTAACAAAAATTCTCTTCTTATCAGTGCTATTTGTGCTGCCCCTTCAATACTTGGTCATAAGGGCTTATTAAACGGAATTAAAGCAACCTGTTTTACCGGCTTTGAAAAAGATTTACTTGGTGCGACAGTTCTTGATATGCCCGTTGTAAGCGATAAAAATTATATCAGCGCTTACGGTGCAGGTGCTGCCTTCAAATTTGGTTTT
>JAZRAI010000040.1:0-41165 GCA_045634455.1 Acutalibacteraceae bacterium | reverse complement strand
AACAAGTGTAGTTGCATTAACTAATGTAAATGTTTTTTCAGGAACACCTATTCAGTCTGGAACAGGTTATGTTTATGTCCCCTCAACTTTGCTTAGCAGTTATAAATCAGCTACAAATTGGATTACGTTTGCTAATCAATTAAGAGCAATCGAGGATTATCCCGATATAACAGGAGGCTAATATTATGTTAAAAAGTGAACTTTTAAATGATGGTAAATTTATAAGGAATTACTCGACAAACGGTATGAAAATTATGCAAAACGAAACGGGTATTATTTATGATGAAGCCATTGATATAAATCCGTGTGTATATACTTATACGGAAACAGATATACCAATAATTGCGGAAGTTTTGAATAAGTGAAATCTTAATTAAAAAAAGAAAAAACTATAAAAAATATCAGGTCTTCGGGCCTGATATTTTTTAATGCTTTTTGATTGACATATATATTAATATATGCTATAATTTATAATGATTTTGTATGTTTTATTTTGATTTTTGTATATAGTTGTTATTTTTTTGATTTTTTCTGAAAAGGAATGGTTTAATGCAGGCTTTTGAAAACAAGGTTTGGTTATCAACTCCAACTATGCATGGGGAAGAAATCAAATATATAGAGGAAGCATATAAAACCAATTGGATGAGTACGGTTGGTGCTAATATTAATACTATTGAGGCTCAGTTGGCTGAAAAGATAGGTTGTAAATATGCGGTGGCTTTGTCTTGCGGAACGGCAGCTCTTCACTTGGCTGTAAAGCTTGCCGGTGTAAAACGCGGAGAAAAGGTCTTTTGCTCGGATATGACTTTTGCTGCTACATTAAACCCTGTTGTATATGAGGGCGGTATACCCGTTTTTATCGATACGGAATATGACACTTGGAATATGTGTCCTGAGTCACTTGAAAAGGCATTCTTAAAATATCCTGAAGTAAACAAGGTTGTAATGGTACATCTTTACGGTGTTCCTGCAAGAATAGATGAAATCAGGGAAATTTGCAAAAAGCATAACGCTGTGATTATTGAGGATGCTGCTGAATCTTTGGGCGCTTTCTATAAGGGCATTCAGACCGGTTCTTTTGGTGAATACAACTGTATTTCCTTTAACGGCAATAAAATTATAACAGGTTCTTCGGGCGGAATGCTTTTAACAGATAGTAAGGAAGCGGCTGAAAAGGCAAGAAAGTGGTCTACACAGTCTCGTGAAAATGCTCCTTGGTATCAACATGAGGAAATCGGTTACAACTACCGTATGAGCAATGTTATAGCCGGTGTTGTACGCGGTCAAATACCTTATTTGGAGGAACATATTGCCCAGAAAAAAGCAATATACGAAAGGTATAAGGAAGGCTTTTCCAATTTGCCGGTTTCAATGAACCCTTATGACCCAAAAGTTTGCGAGCCGAATTTCTGGCTTTCTTGTATGATTATTGATAAAGATGCTATGTGTAAGCAGGAAAGAAGCGATGTTAAGGCTTCTTATGTAACCGAAAAGGGCAAATCTTGTCCTACCGAGATTTTGGAAAAATTAGCCGAGATTAATGCAGAGGGCAGACCGATTTGGAAGCCTATGCACCTGCAACCCATTTATAAGGATAACGATTTTATATCTGTTAACGGAGATGTGGGCAATGATATATTCACTCGCGGTCTTTGCCTGCCGAGTGATAACAAAATGACTGCGGACGAGCAGGACAGAATAATCGAATTAATAAAAGAATGTTTCGGGTAGAGGAGATTAATTTCCAATGTATTCTAAATACATAAAAAGGGCGATGGATTTTTGCCTTTCGCTTTTCGCAATTGTTGTGTTGTCGCCCATTTTGCTTATTTTAATAGCGATAACTGCAATAGCTATGAAGGGAAATCCTTTTTTTACTCAATTAAGACCGGGTAAGGATGAAAAGATATTCAAACTTATTAAGTTCAGAACAATGACTTGCGAAACTGATAAGGACGGAAAACTTTTGCCCGACGAAAAGCGTCTTACAGCATACGGAAAGTTTTTGCGTTCAACTTCGCTTGATGAATTGCCCGAGCTTATTAATATAATAAAAGGCGATATGTCAATAATAGGTCCGCGTCCTCAGCTTGTTTGCGATATGGTTTTTATGACCGATAAGCAAAGGCTAAGACATACTGTAAGACCGGGGCTTTCGGGCCTTGCTCAGATAAGCGGAAGAAATGCGGTTTCTTGGGAAAGCAAACTTCAGTTTGACCTTGAGTACATAGAAAATATTACTTTTTTAGAAGATGTTAAAATTATTTGCCTTACCTTTTTAAAGGTTTTCAAAAGAGACGGCATTTCGGCTGAGGGTATGGATACCGCCGAGGATTTGGGAGACTACCTTTTGAACAGAGGCGAAATTACAAAAGAGGAATATTCAAAGCTTCATAGTGAAGCGAGAGAATTGATGGGAGCTGTATGATTTGGAAAATTTAAAATTTTCTGTTTCGATGAGTGTTTATAAAAATGATAATCCTGAGCATTTTAAAACCGCCGTTGAAAGTATTTTAAATCAAACAGTAAAGCCTAGTGAGGTAGTTTTAGTAGTCGACGGCCCCGTAGGTAAAGAACTTGACGAGGTTATTAAGTCTTTTGAAGTGAATGACATTTTCAAGGTTATAAGATTACCTGAAAATAAGGGACATGGTGAAGCGCGTAGAATAGGTCTTGAAAAATGTTCTAATGAATATGTAGCATTAATGGATGCCGATGATATATCGAATAATGAACGCTTTGAAAAACAGATTTATATGTTCAAAAACGATAGTGAGCTTTCTATAGTGGGTGGCAATATTACCGAGTTTCTTGATAAGGCTGATAATATTGTGGGTAAACGTATTGTACCAACCGAAGATAGAGAAATTAAGGAATATATTAAATATCGTTGTCCTATGAATCAAGTTACAGTTATGTTTAAAAAAGCAGATGTTGACAAAGTTGGCGGTTATATCGATTGGTTTTGCGAAGAGGATTATTATCTGTGGTTGCGTATGTATCAGAGCGGTATGAAATTCGCAAATCTTCCCGATACTCTTGTAAATGTAAGGGTTGGCGAAGAAATGTACTCACGCAGAGGCGGTCTTAAATATTTTAAGAGTGAAGCAAAGCTTCAAAAATATATGCTCCACAATAAAATTATCGGTTTTGGAACATATTGTAAAAATGTAATAAAGCGTCTTATTGTTCAGGTGCTTTTACCCAACAGAATAAGAGGTTGGGTGTTCAAAAAATTCGCAAGGGAGAAGATATGATGGCAGAAAAAAAATACAAAATCGGCTATACAACAGGTGTTTTTGATATGTTTCATATTGGGCATCTTAATATCTTAAAGCGTGCAAAAGAACAATGCGAATATCTTATTGTGGGCGTTTCTACTGATGAGCTTGTAAGGGAATACAAAAACAAGACTACTATAATTCCGTTTTGTGATAGAGCAGAAATAGTTAATGCTATTTGCTATGTAGATGAAGTAGTTCCGCAGGAAAATATGGAAAAATTAAAAGCAATAAATAAATATAACGTTGACGTTGTTTTTGTTGGTTCTGATTGGAAGGGAACTGCCCAGTGGGATGAATATGAAAAGCAGTTCGCCGAAGTTGGTTGCAAAGTAGAATATCTTGACCATACCGACGGTATTTCATCGACTATACTTAGAGAAAGATTGAATAAATAATGATTTTTGTATTTAAAGTTTGGGATAAATTTTGTAAGGAATTAGCTCAAAAGGGTATTATAAGTATTACAGCCAAGCAAGTGACTGAAGATACTAAAAATTATTTAGTTTTAAAGCATGATGTAGAAACTGATGTTAAAAAAGCTTTTGAAATGGCTAAAATAGAGCATAAATACAATCACCGTTCATCATTTTATGTTCAGGCTTACCTTTTGGAGTCTACTAAAAACATTTCTTTGCTTAAAGAAATGCAGAATATGGGTCATGAAATTTCGTATCATTATGATGTTATGGACAGCAACAAAGGCAATTTAGAGAAGGCTAATTTAGAATTCAGTAAAAACAAAAAAATCTTTGAGAAAAATGGTTTTTCTTTAGTTACAGTATGTCAGCACGGAAATCCTGTAGTCGAGCGTATTGGGTATACTTCAAACCGTGATTTTTTCAGAAGCGATAAAATTCAGAAATTGTATCCTAATATATTAGATTTAATGGTTAATTTTAAAGATAAAATACCGACTGATTATACTTATTTTTCGGATGCGGGCAGAAAATTTAAAATGATTTTTGATCCTATTAACAATGATATAATTGATAGTTCTTCAATGGATATTCCTTTTGAGAATTTAGACAAGCTTTTTAAAGTTATAGATAATAGTGGACGTTATATAATTAGTACGCATCCGCACCGTTGGACTTCCTCTACATTTATTTATTTATTTAAAGCAATAATTTTTAAAACGGTAAGATTCGTTGCAAAAATATTATTAAAAATACAGTTTTTTAAGCGGATAATGAGTAGATTTTATTTTCTTGCAAAAAAAATTTAAGGACTGATTTTGTGGAAAATCTTCAAGATGTTAGATCAATTCAAGGTAAAATCCTTGACATAATGAAATATATAGATAAACTTTGTCATGATAACGGTATAGTTTATTACATTATGGGCGGAACGGCATTAGGTGCTGTCCGTCATGGTGGTTTTATCCCTTGGGATGATGATCTTGATATTTTTATGACTCCGTCTGAATATAAAAAGTTTAAAGCTGTTTTTGAAGCAAAAGACAGTGATTTGTTCGTTTTGCAGGAATGGAAAACAGTTCCTGAGTATCTGGAGTATGCTAAAATACGTATGAACGGAACAACCTTTATAGAAAAACAATTTATAAATTGCAAAACCATGCATCAGGGAATTTATGTTGATATTATGATTTTACATAAAGTTCCTGATAATAAAACAATTCAGAAATTGGTTTATTATCAATCAAAATTTGTTACTCTTTACGGACTTTCACAAAGAGGGTGGAAGCCTAAAACAAAACTTCAAAAATTATTGTTGAATTCATTGAAAATATTACCTTGTAGGCTATTGGCTAAATTATTTTATTCTAATATTTATAAGTATGACAGTATGATAGAGAATTTTAAATATTGTTATTGGATTACCCCTGCAAAATTCAAAAATGGGTTGTTTGATGCATCTTATTTTAAAAAGCCAATAGAGATTCCTTTTGAAGATACAACTTTTTTTGCTTCGGAAAATATAAAAGAATATCTTTCGTATCGCTATGGCGATTATATGAAACTTCCTTCAATAGAAGAACAAAAAGCATCCGTACATGCATTTATATACGACGTTGAAAAAAATTACACCGAGTATTTGGAGTAAGTTTATGAATTTTTTAATTTTAAGTCATAATGTTTTTTCAAAAACCTCCAGTATGGGCAAAACATTATCTGCGTATTTTAAAGGCTTTGAAAATGAGAAGATTTCACAGTTTTATATTCATTCCGAGATACCTACTGATGATTCTGTTTGTAAAGACTATTACAGAGTAACCGATAAGGAAATTATAAAATCAATCTTTTCCCGAAAAAGCGGTAAAGTCTTTAATGAAAAAGATATAGTGAAATCGGCTTCGGAATCAAGAACTGATATTGGGCTTACAGCGGCTATCTATCAAAAATCAAGGAGCCGTACTCCGCTTATATATTTAGCGCGGAATTTTTTATGGCGTATAGGTAAATGGAATACAAAGAAATTAAATGAATGGATTGATACTGTTAATCCCGACGCAATATTTTTGGCTTCAGGAGACTACTCATTTATATACAGAATTGCGCTTAAAATTGCTAAAAAACGAAATATACCGCTTTTTCTTTCCTGTATGGATGATTACTATTTTTACAATAAAAATGAAAATAGCCTGCTTGGAAGATTTCAACATAAGCTCTTTATGCGACAGGTTAAAATGACTATCGGTTATTCAAGCGCAATCTTTTCTATTTGCGATAAAATGACCGTGGATTATGGTAAATTTTTTAATAAGTTATGCTATACCCTTCATACCGGAAGCACAATAACCGAGCCTTTGAATTTTGACAAGACTAATAAAATCTCTTATGTAGGAAATATGGGTTATAAAAGGAATGAACAGTTGATAGCCTTAGGCAAGGCTTTACGTGAAATTGATAAGGATATGTGTATAGATGTTTATTCTGCCGAATCAAGAACAGAAATTCTGAAACATATGACCCATGAAAACGGAATTAATTTCTGTGGCGCAATTGATGCTGAAACAGTTAAAAAAGTTATTGGTGAAAGTATGCTTGTTATTCACACTGAATCTTTTGACAGTGTTACAAGAAAAATAGTTAGGTATTCAGTGTCAACAAAAATAGCTGATTCTTTGGCGAGTGGCACTTGTCTTTTGGCTTACGGACCGGAGGAGATTGCTTCGATATCATATTTAAAAAATAATGATGCGGCGTTTGTTATAACTGAAAATGATGATTTAGTGCTAAAGCTTAGAGAAATAATAACAAACGAGGCCCTAAGACAAAAAATCACTGAAAATGCGCTAAAACTCGCAAAAAGCAATCACAATATAAATATAAACTCCAAAAAATTGTTAGATATTATTAAAGAAAATTCTTAAAACAGAAGGTAAAAAAATGAAAGTTTTGCAGGTAAATGTTGTCTATAAAAAAGGCAGCACGGGGAAAATAGCATATGATTTACATACTGCCCTTATCGATGCAGGGGTAGAGTCTGTTATGTGCTATGGCAGAGGTGCAAAAACAAATGATAGTAACACCTATAAAACCTGCTCCGAGTTATATGCAAAATTTAATAATCTGTTTTCCCGCTTTACGGGAATTATGTATGGCGGTTGCTTCTTTTCTACAAACAAGCTTATATCGGTAATAAAAAAAGAAAACCCAGATATAGTTCATTTGCAATGCATAAACGGTTATTTTGTAAACGTTTACAGACTTGTTAATTGGCTTAAAAAGAATAAGATAAAAACCGTTTTAACGTTACATGCCGAGTTTATGCATACGGCAAACTGTGGTCATGCTTTCGAGTGTGATGGATTCAAAAACGGCTGTGGTAATTGCCCAAGATTTCACGAGGAAACAAAATCTATATTTTTTGACAGAACAGCTGCTTCTTTCAAAAAAATGAGAAAAGCTTTTGACGGTTTCGGTGATAATTTAGTTGTCACCTCGGTTTCTCCATGGCTAATGGAAAGGTCAAAGGCATCTCCTATTTTAGCAGACAAAAAGCATACTGTTATTATGAACGGTCTTGATACAGAAGTTTTTTATCCGCATGGCGGTGACGAAATAAGGCAAAAACATAATTTAAACAATAAAAAATTCGTGCTTTTTGTGACGCCTGCTTTTAGTATACATAAGAACCACTTAAAAGGTGGTTGGTATTTAATAAAGCTTGCTTTTGCTATGCCTGATGTTGTTTTTGGCTTAATCGGTGCGGAAGGCGAATATAAAGATTTGCCTAAAAACATAATTAATATCGGCAGAGTAGAAAATCAAAATGAGTTAGCAAAATATTATTCTGCTGCTGATTTAACCGTATTGCTCAGTAAGAGAGAGACCTTTTCAATGGTTCTTGCAGAAAGCCTTTGCTGCGGAACTCCTGTTGTAGGATTTAAAGCTGGCGGACCTGAAAGTATACAAATACCTGAGTGTTGCACGCTTGTTAATTATGGCGACGTTGATGCTTTAATCACTGAAATCAGACGTTTATTAAAGGTAGAAAAGGCATCAGATATTTCGAAAGTTGCTGCTTTAAAGTATAATAAACAAAATATGACAAATAGCTTTTTTGATGTTTATAAAGCTCTTTGCGTTCCTAAAATAATGCAGGTAAATGTTGTTTACAACAAGGGAAGTACAGGTAAAATTGCTCACGATATACATACTAAACTTTTAGAAAAAGGCTATGAGTCGGTAGTTTGTTATGGTAGGGGAATACGCGTCAGGCAGGATGGTATTATTAAGGTTTGTACCGAATTATATGCAAAATTTAATAATCTGTTTTCCCGCTTTACGGGAATTATGTACGGTGGTTGCTTTTTTTCCACTAATAAGCTTATTTCTCTAATAAAAAAACAAAAGCCCGATGTTGTTCATTTACATTGTATTAACGGATATTTTGTAAATATATATAAGCTGATTACTTGGCTGAAGGAAAATAACATAAAAACCATTTTAACTTTACATGCTGAGTTTATGCATACCGCTAACTGCGGTTACGCTTTAGATTGCGAAAAGTGGAAAATCGGATGCGGTAATTGTCCAAGAAGATATAAAGAAACAAAATCTTGGTTTTTAGATAGGACCGCGTCTTCGTTCAATAAAATGAAAGATGCTTTTGACGGCTTTAATGATAATTTAATAGTAACCTCAGTTTCTCCGTGGCTTATGCAAAGGGCGATGGCTTCACCAATAATGGCTGATAAGCATCATATGGTGGTTTTAAATGGATTAAATGATGAATTATTTTATCCACACGGACGAGATGAAATCAGGCAAAAGCATAATTTAGATGGTAAAAAATTTGTGCTGTTTGTAACACCAAATTTTAAGCCTAAAAAAGATAGCATAAAAGGCTCTAATCATTTAATAGAGCTTGCAAACGCAATGCCTGACGTTGTTTTTGGTCTTATAGGTGCAAAGAATATTAATTACAATTTACCTTCTAATATTATAAATTTGGGTTGGATTAACAATCAGGATTTGTTAGCAAAGTACTATTCAGCCGCTGATGTTAGCTTGTTGCTTAGTAAGAAAGAGACGTTTTCAATGGTTACTGCCGAAAGCCTTTGCTGCGGTACACCCGTTGTTGGCTTTAAGGCGGGTGGACCTGAGAGTATAGATTTTGGCGGATATACTGATTTTGTTGAGTATGGTGATTTAGAAGCGCTTAAAACAGCTTTAAGAAAAGCGTTCACAGTAGAACGCAATTTTACTGAGGAAGCACAAGCAAAAAATAAAAAAGATACAATGATTGATAATTATATAAAATTATACACTGATTTTTAGGAGCAAAAGGATGACAGTTTACTATTGCCTTTACAGTATTTTACTTGTAAGTGGATTTATATTTGTAAATCGAGATAATAAAATTGCATTGCAAAAAAAACAAAATCGCAATTATACAATTTTTGCGTGTTTGCTTTTGATAGCACTTTTTGCACTACGCCATCCGTCAATGGGCGTTGATTTAGGTTATGGTCGTTCTTATGGCTATTTAAGTCAATTTAAGCTTATTTCGGGGAAAAATTGGTTTTCGGTTTTTACCGATGAGTTTATGAATTATGAGCGTGCCTATATTATTTTAAATAAAATTATCGGCATTTTCACAAATGATATTCAAATATTTCTTTTTGTAATAGCGACAATATCTTTAATTCCGGTTTTTTATTATATTTATAAGAATAGCGACGATGTAGTTTTATCTACAGCGATTTTTATGGGAATGCCGGTTTTTCAAATGTACTTTTCTGGGCTTCGTCAGGTTTTGGCTATTGGTATAACTACATTATCAATAAAGTTTATCCAAGAAAAAAAGTTATTAAAATTCTTTTTAATTGTTTTGTTGGCAAGTCTTTTTCATTATTCGGCAGTTATTTTTTTGGCTGCATATCCAATTTATTATATAAAAAGCAATACAAATCTTATAAAAACATTAAGCGCGATTGCAATACCTGTAATTTATGTTTTGCGATATCCATTGTTTAGCATTCTTAGTAAACTATTTAAAAGTGATGCCTCTGCTCAAGATAATGGTGCGATTATGTTATTTTTGGTGTTTATTGCAGTTTATGTATTTTTGCTTATCTTTGCTGATGACAACGATAATATACAAATTGGTCTTAGAAATTTGTTTTGGGTAGCTTGTGCCTGTCAGGCATTTTCTGGTATTTACCAAATTGCAATGCGCGTTGGTTATTATTTTATGATAGCATTACCTGTTCTTTTACCGAGAGTACTCGCTTATCAAAAGAAGAACTCTGAGAAGGATAAAGAGAAGGATCAAAGCTATATTGTTATGTATATTGTCATATTCGCAGCATTTGTAATTTTTGGATTATATTCATTAAAGAACGGCTCTTGGTCAAAATCTTTCCCATACTATTTTTATTGGCAAGAAACTATAGGAGGGTAATTATTTGAAAATTGGAATACTTACATTTCACTGGGGAGTAAATCATGGCGCTATTTTGCAGACCTACGCTACAACAAAGTATCTTATTAATAAAAATTGTGATGTAGAGGTTATTGATTACGTTCCAAAAGAAAGAGAAATAAAGTTCTTAAAAATTTTCAAACCGCACTATCCGTCTGTAATGTTAGAACGTGCAGAACAATGGTTTAAAGAACAGAAACTTATTGGTTTTAGAAAAAAGTTACCACTAAGTAAAAGATATTTTTCAAATCAAGAATTAATAGATAATCCTCCTGAAGTCGATATATTATTATGCGGTAGTGATCAGATCTGGAATCCTACTTTTGCTATGAATGGCGAAAATAAAGTAACTCCTGTATATTTTTTGAATTTTGGTAAATCCGGATGTAAAAAGGCGGCACTAAGTGTGAGTTTTGGGTGTGAAAAATACCCCAAGAATGTAGAACTAATTGCAGAAAATTACATTAAACAATTAGATTGCATAAGTGTGCGTGAAAACACAGGTGTTTCTATTTTAAAAAACTTAGGAGTTGAAAATGTTTTTTTAACTGCTGACCCAACTTCATTATTAAGTACAGATGAATATTTGGTAATTTGTAAGGATGTGAAAGAAAATAAGAACAAAAATATAGCTCTTTGTATTTTAAGAAAGCAAAACAAACAGACACGCGAATTAATTAAAGACGTTTGTTGTTTGCTAAAGATAAAAAAAATTAATGATATAAAAAATAAGTCTATGCAATCTTGGCTTGCAGGTATAAGAGATGCCAATGTGGTTGTAACTAATTCTTTTCATTGTGTTATGATGTGTTTAAAGTTACACATTCCGTTTTATGTTATTCTTGAGGCTAACACACTTTCAGGTATGAATGATAGAATGTATACATTACTTGAAAGGGTTGGCCTTACAAATAGAATTGTAAAAGATGTGAGTGAATTGAACAATTCTATTCAAATTAATTGGAACTATGTAGATTTCAAAATGGAAGAGTACGCTAAAACGTTGGTTGATTATTTAGATGTATTAATTACAGATAAGGAAATACCAAAAGATTTTAAAATAAATACACGAGAAACAGGCAATAGAGTTAATTGCATTAAAGCCTATGCGGCTAAAGCCTCAGATGCAATTAGGCTTCAATCGTCTTCGGGCGGTATATTTACACTATTTGCTGAAAGCGTTTTAGATTCGAAGGGTGTAGTATATGGGGCAGCATTTTCTGAGGATTTTAAAACAGTAAAGCATATTGAAATTTCATCTAAACAAGATTTGTATAAATTGCGTGGTTCAAAATATATCCAAAGTGATTTAAGAGAAATTTATAGCAAAGTTTATTCTCGTTTACAAGAAGGAAAATTAGTTTATTTCACAGGAACCCCCTGTCAAATTGCATCGTTAAAATCTTTTTTAAAAATTGATTATGATAATTTAATATGTCAAGATATAATTTGTCACGGAACGCCTTTAAGTAAGGTGTGGACAAAATATGCCGAGTGTTTAGAAAAAAAACAAAAAAGCAAATTATCTGCTGTGTCTTTTAGAGATAAAAAAGCCGGTTGGAGAGATTATAACATTAGATATATTTTTGAAAATGGTAAGCAGATTTCTAAGTTAGCAAGTACTGATTTATATATGCGAGGATTTTTATCTAATCTTTTTTTAAAGGAATCTTGTTACAATTGTTCTTTTAAAGGTAATAATAACTTTGCGGACATAACTTTAGGTGATTATTGGGGAATAGAAAAAATACATCCTGACTTTAGTGATAACGTAGGAGTTTCATTAGTTATAGTAAGAACTGAAAAAGGTCAAAATTTGTTAAGTAAACAAATTGACAAAATGCAATTTATCGATACTAATTTAGAAAAAGCTCTTGTTTATAATACTTCAATGCTTTGTTCAGCCAAAAAAAATATTAATACAGATGATTTTTTAAGTAATATCAATAACATTAATATAGATTTTCTGTTAAGAAAATTTTGTGATATCGGTTTAAAATTTTATTTAATTAGGTTTTTAAAAAAGCTTATAAGTAAATTGTCAAAATAATTATATCAATAAACGATAAGGAATGGTTTTTATGAAAATAGCGGTAGCGGGAACGGGTTATGTAGGTTTATCAATGGCAACACTGCTTTCTCAAAAAAATTCTGTGGTAGCTGTTGATATTGTTCAAGAAAAAGTTGAAATGATAAATAATAGAATATCGCCAATTCAAGATAATGAAATTGCCGATTTTTTTAAGAATAAATCACTTGATTTATATGCTACTCTTGATGCAGAAAGTGCGTATAAAGATGTTGATTATATAATTATTGCAACACCAACAAATTACGATCCGGAAAAGAACTTTTTTGATACTTCCTCTGTTGAAAAAGTAATTGAACTCGCACAAAAAGTTAATTCTCAAGCGACAATAATTATAAAATCAACTATTCCTATCGGATATACGCAATTTATTTGCGAAAAATACAATACAAATAACATTATTTTTTCTCCGGAATTTTTGAGAGAAGGAAAGGCCCTTTATGATAATTTGTATCCTTCGCGAATTGTAATTGGTGTGCCGGAAAATAATCTATTCATTCGCGAAAAAGGAAAAGAATTTGCAGAATTATTGCGTGCTGGCGCAGAGAAAGAGGATATTCCGATATTATTTACTTCTTTATCTGAAGCAGAGTCTATTAAACTTTTTTCGAATACATATTTAGCACTTAGAGTTTCTTTCTTTAACGAACTTGATACTTTTGCAGAATTAAAGGGTTTAAATGCTAAACAAATAATAGATGGAGTTTGTTTGGATCCACGAATAGGAAATCATTATAATAACCCTTCATTTGGATATGGCGGTTATTGTCTACCCAAAGATACTAAACAATTGTTAGCAAATTACAAAAATGTACCTAATAATTTAATTAGTGCTATTGTTGCGTCTAATTATACAAGGAAAAATCATATCTATGAAATGATTGTGAATAAAAATCCAAAAACAATTGGTGTGTATAGGCTAGTAATGAAATCAAAGTCTGATAATTTCAGAGAAAGTTCTATACAGGATATAATGTTTAAGTTAAAAAATGCCGGTTTTAATTTGTTAATTTATGAACCGACTATTTTGGGTGATAGTTTCGACGATATAAAAATTGAAAAGGATTTAAATAAATTTAAAGCAGTTTCTGATGTTATTCTAGTAAACAGATATAATGAAGAATTGCATGATGTGTATGATAAAATTTATACCCGTGATTTGTTCTTTAGAGATTAGGAGTAATAAAGATTTATGAAAACTTATAAAAATGATATTCCAGTGTTTATGATTTTTTTTAATCGTCCAGATACATTAAGAAAAGTTTTTGACGCTGTAAAAGAAGCGCGTCCTTCTAAACTCTTTTTGGCATGTGATGGCCCACGTAATGGCAAGGATGATGCTACAAAGATTGCAGAATGCAAAAAAATAGTAGAAGATATTGATTGGGAATGCGAGGTATATAAGAATTATTCCGATGTTAATTTGGGTTGCGGAATGCGTATGTATTCCGGATTGAATTGGGCATTTGAATTTGTAGATAGAATAATTGTATTAGAAGATGATTGTGTTCCTCATCAAGACTTTTTTCCTTTCTGTTCTGAACTTCTTGAACGCTATAAATCCGATGATAGAATTTGTATGATAAGTGCTATGAATCATCTGGGAATATACGATAGGACTCCATATGACTATTTCTTTGCAGGAGGTTGTTGTTGGGGCTGGGCAACATGGAAAGATAGATGGGAAAAAGTTGATTTCAATATGGGCTTTTTATCTGATGAATATTCTGTGAAATGTGCTGCAGAGTTATTTCCTTACTATTCTAAAGCCGAAACAATCGGTGCCGAACGCAAAAAAAAGCTTGAAAACGGCGAGAAATTAACGGCGTGGACTTATCAGTGGGGTATGAATGTTGCACTCAATAACCAAATGAGTATTATACCTTCCAAAAATTTAATAACAAATATTGGATTGACAACGGAAAGTGTCCATGCTCCAAATGACAAGAGAAAACTTCCTAAAAAGTTAGCTGCTTATTTTGATATTCCTGCGCATAGCATAAATTTTCCTTTGAAACATCCTCAATATATTGTTGAAGATAGATTTTATTATCAAGCTAAGTTAAAAAAATTCGAATTGAATTTCTTCGACAGATTAGAAGGAATTCTTAGAAAGTTTATTTTTTCTAAAAAAGGTGAATTTAAGAAATGGATTTTTCAAAAGTTAAAAAAACATTAAAAAAGGTAATATTATGAAAAATCAAATTAGGTTTGGCGCGGTTTTATCATACGTTTCTATTGCTATAAATATTCTTTCTGGTTTGTTATACACCCCTTGGATGATACAACAGATAGGAAAGAGTGATTATGGTTTATATACGCTTGCCAATTCGCTTATCACATTGTTTTTAGTCGATTTTGGTCTTAGCGCTGCCACGGCGCGATATGTCTCAAAATACGTAGCTGAAGGTAGGCAGGATAAAGTTGAGAATTTTCTTGGCGCGGTATATAAGTTATATCTTATAGTCGATGCTTTGATTTTCACTGTATTAATAGTAATATATTTTCTGATAGAAACAATATATGTTAAACTAACGCCTTTAGAACTTGAAAAATTTAAAGTTGTTTATCTTATTGCAGCAATGTATGCGGTTTTAAATTTTCCATTTATTACTTTAAATGGTATACTTATTGCCTACGAAAAATTTATACAACTAAAACTTGCTGACGTTATATATCGCATTTTAATTGTTGTATTGATGGCATTTGCTTTGTTGCAAGGGTTTGGGCTATACTCTTTGGTTGTAGTAAATGCGATAGTTGGTTTGTTTGTAATTATTTTTAAGTTAATTGTTATTAGGCAAACTACTAAATGTAAGGTTAATTTTAAAAAAAGTGATTCTGCAATCTATAAAGAAATATTTGGCTTTTCTTTATGGACTACTATTACAAGTTTAGCACAACGATTAATTTTCAATATAACTCCTTCGATTTTAGGTATCCTTGCTAATTCGGCTGCAATTGCAGTTTTTGGTATAATAACAACTATTGAAGGGTATACGTATACAATAACAACAGCTATAAACGGAATGTTTATGCCTAAAATTTCGAAAATTTATGCCAACGATGAAGAAGACTCTATTATGCCTTTAATGTTGAAAATTGGAAAACTTCAATTTGTTTTAAATAGCTTGATAGTTGTAGCCTTTTTTACAATAGGAAAATCTTTTCTTTCTTTGTGGTTAGGCAAAGGTTATGTTGATGCTTATGCCGGAGTTTTATTGGTAATAATCCCGGGTATGTTTTTTAACTCATTACAAATAGCAAATACGGCTATGATAGTTAAAAATAAAGTTAAAGTTCAAGCTATTATAGCGGTATTATCAGGTGTGGTTAACGTTATTCTTTCTTTCTTTCTTTCAAAATATTTTGGCGCTTTAGGAGCAAGTATTTCAATATTTTTTGCGTATTCCTTAAGGGCTATTTTATATCATTTTGCGCACAAAAACATTATGAAAATAAATATATTTTATTTTATTAAGCAGTGTTATTTTAAACTTGTGCCTTCATTGATTATTACGGTGATTTTAGCTATTATATTAAATTTAATTATTAAGGAAAATACTTGGCTACTTATCGTATTAAAAGCCATGATAATTTCTGTTTGTTATTTATTATTTTCATATGTTTTGGGATTTTCAAATCAAGAAAGAAAAAATATTAAATCTTATTTTAACATAAAATAGTGGGGGAAAGGTATGTCTACTTTTAAAAACAAAACCTTATTAATTACAGGTGGTACGGGGTCGTTTGGTAATGCTGTCCTTAACAGATTTTTAAAGACCGATATTGGTGAAATCCGCATTTTTTCTCGTGACGAGAAAAAGCAGGATGATATGCGTCACGAGTTTCAGGCTAAAATGCCTGAGGTGGCTGAAAAAATAAAGTTCTTTATTGGCGACGTGCGTGACTTAGCGTCGGTTAAGAACGCAATGCACGGTGTTGATTACATATTCCATGCCGCTGCTTTAAAGCAGGTGCCTTCCTGTGAGTTTTTCCCGATTGAGGCGGTAAAAACCAATGTTATCGGTACAGAAAACGTGCTTACCGCTGCCATTGAAGCGGGGGTTAAAAATATTGTTTGCCTTTCAACCGACAAGGCGGCATACCCTGTAAATGCGATGGGTACTTCTAAGGCTATGATGGAAAAGGTTATTGTTGCTAAAAGCCGTACTGTTAGTCCCGAGAAGGTGAAAATTTGCTGCACACGTTACGGCAACGTTATGTGTTCTCGCGGTTCTGTTATTCCGCTTTGGATTGACCAGATTAAAGAGGGCAAGCCGATTACCATTACAGAGCCTTCTATGACACGCTTTATTATGAGTCTTGATGAAGCGGTTGACCTTGTTTTATTTGCTTTTGAAAACGGTGTTTCGGGCGATATTTTGGTACAAAAAGCACCTGCTTGCACTATTGAAACATTGGCAAAGGCTGTGACTGAATTATTTAATCCCAAAACGGAAATTAAGGTTATTGGAATTCGTCACGGCGAAAAGATGTATGAAACTCTCCTTACTAACGAAGAATGTGCAAAAGCTACCGACCTTGGTGATTTTTACAGGGTTCCCTGTGACAACAGAGGTCTTAACTACGATAAATATTTCAACGAGGGCGACAAAAAGCGCAACACTTTAACTGAGTTTAATTCAAATAATACAGAACTTTTAAATGTAGAGCAAGTTAAAGAAAAGTTACTTAGCCTACAATATATTAAGGAAGAGCTTTCAAGTTTAGGGAGATAACTATGACTGATTTTCAAAAAGATTTTATTGGTCTTATAAATAGCGCATTTAATGGTACTGTTGCTGAGGTTTCCGACGATTTTGATTGGAATCATGCTTATAACTGCGCTAAAAGTCATCAGATAACGCCGTTATTGTATTACGGTATTGCGAATTCAAAGCTTACAATACCTGCCGAAATTAAGTCGAAATTTGAGAATGCCACTATGCAAAACATTGTGCTTAACCAAAACCAAATGTATTTTTTGAAGGTGCTTTTTGCAACCTTTGAAAAGGAAGGCATTTCGTATATGCCACTTAAAGGCACCCTTTTAAAGAACGTTTATCCTAAGCCCGAAATGCGTGCGATGAGTGATGCCGACATACTGATCAAAGAGGATGAATATTCGAAAATTCGTCCTGTTATGGAAGCTCTTGGTTACACAGAAAGGTATGAAAGCGACCACGAGCTTGTCTGGAAAAAGGGTGTGCTTACGGTTGAACTTCACAAGTCAATTATTCCAACTTACCACAAGGATTATTTCAATTATTTTGGTAACGGATGGAAATTGGCGAGCGAGAAAATCGGTGAATATGGATATAAAATGAAGCATGAGGACGAGCTTATTTATAACTTTACTCACTTGGCAAAGCATTACAGAGCAGGCGGTATTGGAATTAAGCACATTACCGATGTTTATGTATGTTTTCCTAAGGATAAAAAGCTTGACTATGATTACATAGAAGCCGAGCTTCGCGCTTTAAAACTTTGGGATTTCTTTTCAAACATTCTTGATACAGTTAAGGTTTGGTTTGGTACAAAAGAGGCTACTGAAAAAACTGATTTTATTACTGATTATATATTTTCAAGCGGTGCTTACGGAACGTCTGAAAACCAAAATATTGGCGAAGCTTTAAAAACTGCTCAGAATGTGGGCGGAAGCAAAAATGTAATGAAAAGCAGACGATTAAGCCTTATTTTTCCACCATATAAGACTATGTGCAAAAGAAATCCAATTGTCAAAAAATGTCCTTTGCTTTTGCCTGTTATGTGGGTAGTGCGTTGGTTTGAGGTTTTGATTTTTAAGAGAAACAAAATTGATAAGGTGATGAAAAACCTTAATGAAATGACAAAGGAAAACATTGATACCTTTGAAAAATCGCTTGAATATGTAGGACTCACCTTTAATTTTGAGGAGAAGTAAATGAATATACTTGTAACCGGAGCCAAGGGCTTTGTGGGAAAAAATCTATGCGAGGCTATTAAAAATATCCGTGACGGCAATGACAAAACAAGGCCTCTTTTAAAAATAGAAAATCTCTATGAGTTTGATATTGATACCGATATTTCGCTTCTTGATGAATTTTGCAAAAATGCGGATTTTGTCTTTAATCTTGCCGGTGTAAACCGCCCGCAGAACACAAGCGAGTTTATGGCGGGGAATTTCGGGTTTGCGGATACTCTTTTAGCTAAATTAAGGCAATATAGCAACAATTGCCCCGTAATGATTAGCTCATCTACTCAAGCACTTTTAGATAATGATTACGGCAAAAGCAAAAAAGCAGGGGAGGACCTGTTGTTTGAGTATGGTGAAAATACAGGCGCAAAGGTGCTTGTATACCGTTTTCCTAATCTTTTCGGAAAATGGTGCAGACCTAATTACAACAGTGCTGTAGCCACTTTCTGCAACAATATTGCAAATGACCTTGATATTACCGTAAATAATAGGGAAACAGAACTTACTCTTGTTTATATCGATGATTTAGTTGATGAAATGTTAAACGCATTAGAGGGCAGAGAAAATAGAGAGGGTAAGTTTTGTAAGGTAGCTACCGAACATAAGGTAACACTTGGTGAGATAGTGGATTTGATTTATGCTTTTAAAGAACAACCCGTCACTTTGCTGATGCCCGAAATACCGAGTGGCAGTTTTCAAAAAAAGCTTTATTCGACCTACCTTTCATATTTACCAAAAGAAAAAGCATCCTTTGAGCTTAAGATGAACATTGACGACAGGGGTAGCTTTACTGAACTCTTAAAGACCGAAAAATGCGGTCAGTTCAGCGTTAATATTTCAAAACCGGGAATTACAAAAGGTCAGCATTGGCATAACACAAAATGGGAATTTTTTATTGTGGTGTCAGGTAAAGGTCTTATCGAACAGAGAAAAATTGGTTCTGATGAGGTTATGCGTTTTGAGGTTTCGGGTGATAAAATTGAGGCTGTTCATATGTTGCCCGGCTTTACTCATAACATAATAAATCTTTCTGGTACAGAGGATTTGGTAACACTTATGTGGGCAAATGAACAGTTTGACCAAAACCATCCCGATACATTTTTTGAGAAGGTGTAAAAATGGAAATTAAAACAAATTACAGCGATATCAGTTTTAAAAATAACGGAAAGCTAAAGCTTTTAATTATTGTGGGTACACGTCCTGAAATAATAAGGCTTGCAGCGGTTATTGACAAGTGCCGTAAATATTTCGATTGTATTTTAGCTCATACGGGTCAGAATTATGATTACAATTTAAATGGTGTTTTCTTTAAGGATTTATCTCTTTCGGAGCCTGAGGTTTATATGGATGCGGTTGGCGACGATTTGGGCGCTACGGTTGGCAATATCATTAATTGCTCATATAAGCTTATGAATGAAATTAAGCCTGACGCATTGCTTATCTTGGGAGATACCAATTCTTGCTTGTCTGCTATCAGTGCTAAAAGACTTCATATACCCGTATTTCATATGGAAGCAGGGAACCGTTGCAAGGATGAGTGTCTGCCCGAGGAAACAAACAGACGAATAGTTGATATTATTTCTGATGTTAATATGGCTTATAGCGAGCATGCACGCCGTTATCTTGCTGACTGCGGTTTACCTAAGGAGCGCACCTATGTTACAGGATCTCCTATGGCGGAGGTGCTTCACAATAATTTAGAGCAGATTAAGGCTTCTGACATTCATTCAAAATTAGGTCTTGAAAAAGGTAAGTACATTTTACTCTCTGCTCATCGAGAGGAAAATATAGACACAGAAAAGAATTTCTTGTCACTTTTTACTGCTATAAATAAAATTGCAGAAAAATATGATATGCCAATACTTTATTCCTGTCATCCGCGTTCTAAAAAGCGTTTAGAGGAAAGCGGTTTTAAGCTTGATAAAAGGGTTATTCAGCACGAGCCACTCGGTTTCCACGATTACAACTGCTTGCAGATGAATGCCTTTGCGGTAATTTCTGATAGCGGAACATTGCCCGAGGAATCAAGCTTCTTTACAAGTATTGGAAATCCGTTTCCTGCAATTTGTATCCGCACTTCTACCGAGCGTCCCGAAGCTTTGGATAAGGCCTGCTTTGTTTTGGCGGGCATTGATGAAAAGTCGCTTTTACAGGCGGTGGATACCGCTATTACCGCTAATGAGGTAGGGGATTACGGAATTCCCGTACCCGACTATATTGAGGAAAATGTATCCACAAAAGTAGTAAAAATAATTCAATCATATACGGGTATTGTTGACCGTATGGTTTGGAGAAAGTATTAATTAATAAAATAAGAAAAGCCATTAAAGTCCAAACGGACCTTAATGGCTTAATTTTTTAGAAATTATTCAGTTCTAAGTGCAGTTACGGGGTCTTTTTTAGCAGCAATTTTTGCCGGAATAAGACCTGAAATGAATGTTAATAGCATACTGATAAGAACAAGTATAATAGCACCGTTAAGCGGTAATACTGCAAGACCGCCTATGCTTGTAAGCGCTTTTATTATTGCGTTTATGGGAATAAGCATCAGTAAAGTTACCAATATTCCGAGCGCGCCTGCCGTAAATCCTACAATCAGAGTTTCGGCATTAAACACTCTTGAAATATCACGCTTTGAAGCGCCCATTGCACGAAGTATACCAATTTCCTTTGTTCTTTCAAGAACAGAAATATAGGTTATAATTCCAATCATAATAGATGAAACAATAAGAGAAATACTTACAAACGCAATGAGAATATAGCTGATAGCATTAATTATGGTTGTAACAGAGGATAAAAGCAAACCGATATAGTCGGTATATGTGATTTTAAGACTGTCATCAACCGCATTATTATAGCTTGTAATAAGGTCAGAAACGGTGTCCTTTGCTTCAAAATCGGTAGGATAGATATTAATAACCGAGGGGTTATCAAGGTCGGCAACACCCATTAAAGATAAATTACTGTCATAGGTTGCGGTCTCATTCTGAGAGGAAAGTATTTCGGCAAATTTTGCGGCTATTTGCTCATTTGTCATACCCTGTGAGGACATTTGGTTTATATATCCGTAATAACTGTTTTGCTCCTCTGCAGGAAGTGTGGAAATATATCCTATAAGCGCTTCATAAGTTAAGGTTTCATAATTATTTTTAAAGGGCATACCCGTAAAAACATTTATTTCGGGATTTCCTTTTTGCTCTTTTACAATGGCGCTGCGGTTTACTTCATTAATGAGAGTTTCCATAAGCTCTTTTTTATAGCAAATCATACCACTTGTTTGGTCGCTTATTGAACTTTTTGAGGGCCTTAAAATACCTACAACCTTAATCTTTATTGCGTCCTCAAGCTGAGATTGAATAAAAAGCTCGTCATTGGTTTTATCAACCCACAGTCCGTTATTGTCCTTTTTAAAATAATCAGAGTTAAGCATAAGCTTGAATTCTAAATTAAGGATTTCGTCAAAGCTGTAGCTTGTAGTCTCGGTAGGCTTAATTTTTTCACCCTTCATTGCTGCCTGCATCATTTCTTCAAGCTCGGCGGTATCCTTTAGACCCAAAGAGTAAAGTGCATAGTCGCTTATCTGATTTTTCTTATTTACAACAAGAACAACCTCATTATAGCTTTCGGGAAGTCTGCCTGCAACGGTTTCGTACTGCTCTTTAACAATTTCCTCATCAGAAAAGAGTTGGCGCCAGATTTCGCTGTTCATCATTGACGACTTTTGTATCTGCGTGGTGTCACCCATACCCATCGCATTGGACATTTTATTGAACACCTGATTTGGATTAATGTGTTCACCGTCTATCGTATAAATGTTTAATGGAGTTGTATATCCATAAGATATTTCGGTGGAATTTTCTTTAAATTCGGGAGTTTTTTCAATGTGCTTTTTAAATTCAGATAAGTTATTAACAGAAATGCCGTTAACCATTGTTGACATCATTTCGGTCATAATATTATTAGAATAAATTTTATTTTTGCCGGTCTTTGCTTTTTGTGAACTTTCCTCCATTAAATCGTCGGCAAGGCTTGACATATCAAAACCGGCTTGCTCAATGGTAATCGGATAGCTTGAAAGAGCTTCCTGCTCAACCCTTTCTATATAGGCATTAACACCGGTAGAAAGCGAGAGAATAAGAGCAATACCGATAATACCAATTGAGCCTGCAAATGAGGTTAAAAAGGTACGTGCCTTTTTAGTCATCAAATTATTTAATGATAGTGAAAGGGCAGTGAAAATAGACATAGATGGCTTTTTTATTGACTTTGCTTTGTTGACTTCGGTTTTTTCCTCTGATATATAAGGGTCAGTATCGTCAATAACTTTACCGTCTAACAGTTTAATAATTCGTGTAGAATATGTTTCTGCAAGTTCGGGATTATGGGTTACCATTATAACCAATCTATCAAGCGCAATTTCCTTTAACAGTTCCATAATCTGAAGCGATGTTTCACTGTCAAGAGCACCTGTAGGCTCATCTGCCAAGAGTATGCGAGGGTTATTAACAAGAGCTCTTGCAATAGCAACTCTTTGCATCTGACCGCCTGACATCTGGTTAGGCTTTTTATTTATCTGGTCGGCAAGGCCTACCTTTTCGAGAGCCAAAAGAGCTCTTTTTCTGCGTTCTTTTTTTGAAACACCTGATAGGGTGAGCGCTAATTCTACATTAGATAAAACGGTTTGATGCGGAATTAAATTGTAGCTTTGAAAAATAAATCCTATGGTATGGTTGCGATAGGTGTCCCAATCGCTGTCTTTATATAACTTTGTGGATTTTTCCTCGATAAATAAATCGCCGTCTGTGTATCGGTCAAGACCGCCTATAATGTTGAGAAGAGTAGTTTTACCGCAACCCGAAGGACCTAAAATAGAGACAAATTCATTTTCACGGAATTCTATATTAACTCCTTTGAGAGCCTCCACTGTGCTGTCGCCTAAACTATATTCTTTTGTAATGTTTTTTAATTTCAGCATTATTCGTTATCAAATCCTTTCAATTGTATTTTTACAGTATATATGGTAAATATTTACAAATTATGAAATTTTTAATAAAATTTATAAAATTCAAGACTGCCAAAAAGGCAGTCTTAAATAATTTTCAATTAGTTAATTTTATATTTTTCGCTATATGCATTATAGTTATCAACAAAAGCTCCGGTTGATTCTGATTTAATTTTATGCAGATATTTATGTGCATCAAGCATATCTGTTGGTAACTGCAAAGTGTAAACGGCAACGTTAGAGCAGTGGTCAGAAACACGCTCATAATTCATAAGAAGGTCGGTGAATATAAATCCGAGTTCTATTGTACATTCGCCGTTTTGCAGTCTTGTAATGTGCATTGTTCTAAGCTGCTTTTGGAGGGAGTCGATAACCTGCTCCAAAGGCTCAACCTTAGCGGCAAGGTCGGAATCGTTAACCTTAAATGAATCAATTGTAAGATTCATAATCTCTTTTATAGCATCGGTTACTATCGACATTTCACGCAAAGCATCCTTAGAGAAGGAAATATCTTTAATATGCATTTCCTCAGCAAGCTTGCAAATGTTAAGTGCGTGGTCACCAATTCTTTCAAAGTCGCCGATACTATGAAGCATACGAGCAACCTTATGAGAATCAGCTTCACCAAGCTCGTTGTTACTAAGTTTTACCAAGTAAGTACCAAGCTTGTCCTCATATTTATCGATAAGTTCTTCCTTTTCTCTGATTGACTGAACAGCTTCCGGAGAAAAGTTTTCGATTGAATCAATAGCAGTAAAAATAGCTTCCTTAGCATAATCTGACATTTCACAGGTAAGTCTGTGGCACTCGTCAATAGCAAGTTTTGAATTGTTGAACAAACGCTCGTCCAAGAATGCGGTATGGGTTTTTTCCTCCTTTTCGGGGACAACCCAAACGCAGAACTTAATCAATAATTTCTTAATCGGTAATAGAATAACAGTATCAATAGCGTTAAATAATGTATGAACAAGCGCAACGCCAACCATTGAAATTTCGGCAGCTAATATTGAAAGTCCAAATGCCTTTAACACATAAAGAATAGCCATACAAAGTAATGAACCAAAAACATTAACAGCGAAATGCATTACAACAACGCGTTTTGCATTTTTGTTGGTTCCAACTGCGGATATAAGCGCGGTAACGCAGGTACCGATATTAGCACCGAGCACAAGCGGAATTGCCATCTGCCAGGTTATACCGCCTGAAAGAGCAAGAGCTTGAACAATACCTATTGTAGCGGCAGAGGACTGAATTACACCGGTAAAAGCGGTTGAAATTAAAAGTGCAATAATAGGACTTTTAAGGGTTGCTAAAAATGTATCAAATCCCGGAATTGTGCGAACACTTTTCATTGATTCGCTCATTAAATCCATGCCGAACATAAGAATTGCAAAGCCAATGAAAATTAGACCGAGGTTTTGCTTTTTCTCACTTTTTGATACCATTCTTAGCACTATACCTATAAATGCTAAGATAGGAGCAAAGGTCATAGGCTGTAAAAGGGTGAGGAAGAAGTTACCTTCTTTAATACCTGTAAGGCTCAAAATCCAAGCGGTAAGTGTAGTTCCAACATTCGAGCCCATAATCATTCCGAATGTATTGCCAAATTCCAATATGCCCGAGTTTACAAGACCTACAAGCATAACAGTAAAAGCAGATGATGATTGAATTGCAACGGTTACGCCGGCACCAAGAAAAAAGCCGATAAAATCATTTGATGTAACCTTTTTCATTGTGCGTTCAAGTCCGCCACCGGAGACTTGTTCAAGACCGTTTGACAATGCGTTCATACCGTAGAGGAAAAACGCAAGTCCGCCTAAAAGCATAGCTATCATACCTAAAATTTGTGTTGCCATAAATTTTCTCCTATTCTCATATCTATGGTTAATTAAAATTCTATTGCTTTTTCAATATATGCTTTAAGTTCCTCGATTTTGATACGTTTTTGTTCCATTGTGTCGCGGTCACGAACTGTAACACAACCGTCTTCTAAGGAATCAAAGTCGTAAGTAATGCAGATGGGAGTACCGATTTCGTCTTCTCTGCGGTAACGCTTACCGATAGAACCTGCATCGTCAAAGTCAATATTGAAATGCTTTGAAAGTTCACTGTAAACTTCTAAAGCTTTGTCAGATAATTTTTTGGAAAGGGGAAGAACTGCTGCCTTAAAGGGAGCAAGGGCAGGGTGGAAGTGCATAACAACACGGGTATCACCCTTTTCGTCTGTCTCCTCATCATAAGCATTACAAAGGAAAGCAAGCAATACGCGGTCAGCACCGAGTGAAGGTTCAACAACATAAGGAATATACTTTTCATTAGTTTCGGGGTCGAAATATTCCATGCTTTCACCTGAGTGGTTGCTGTGCTGCGAAAGGTCGTAGTCGGTACGGTCGGCAACTCCCCATAACTCACCCCAACCAAAGGGGAATAAGAATTCAAAGTCAGTAGTAGCCTTTGAGTAGAAGCAAAGCTCATCCTTATCGTGGTCGCGAAGTCTTAAAGATTCTTCATCAATACCAAGGTCTAAGAGCCACTTTTTACAATAAGCACGCCAATATTCAAACCACTCAAGGTCAGTGCCGGGCTTGCAGAAAAATTCAAGCTCCATCTGCTCAAATTCACGTGTACGGAAAATAAAGTTACCGGGAGTAATCTCATTACGGAAAGATTTACCGATTTGAGCCACACCAAAAGGTACTTTTTTACGTGAAGTACGTGCAATATTTTTAAAGTTTACAAAAATACCCTGTGCGGTTTCGGGACGCAAATATAATGTTGAAGTGCTATCCTCAGTTACACCCTGAAAGGTTTTAAACATAAGGTTAAACTTTCTGATATCTGTAAAGTCCTTTGAACCACAATCGGGACAAGCAATACCATGCTCTTCAATATACTGCTTCATTTCAGCATCGCTCATGGCAGCAGGATTATCAGAAAGACCGTTTTCTGCTACATAATCCTCAATAAGCTTATCAGCTCTGTGACGGGTTTTGCAAGCTTTACAGTCCATTAAAGGGTCAGAAAATCCACCCAAGTGACCGGATGCTACCCATGTTTCAGGATTCATTATAATTGCACTGTCAAGACCTACATTGTAAGGACTTTCCTGCACAAACTTTTTCCACCAAGCTTTTTTAACATTATTTTTAAGTTCTACTCCCAAAGGACCGTAATCCCAGGAATTAGCAAGACCGCCGTAAATTTCACTGCCGGCGTAAACGAAACCTCTGCCCTTTGCAAGGGAAACGATAGTTTCCATATTTTTATCAGCGTTTTTCATAAATTTACCTCCGCATTATGTAAAATACAAATTTCTACAAATACTATAGTACATAAAAAAAGTCAAAAAGTCAATAAATTAATTGTCTTGACATATCAATTTAGATGGTTTATACTTATTTTAAACAAAATATGGAGGTATTTTATTATGGATAACGGAAAAATCAAACTTCATAACATCGATTTTGAAGATTTTATAAAAGCTATTGATGAGTGTCGCGGTGATGTTTACCTTGAAACTGCTGACGGCGACGTGCTTAATTTAAAGTCAAAGCTTTGTCAGATGATAGGTCTTAGCACAATATTAAAAAATACCGAGGTTGCTGAAGCAACTATTCGTTGCACAAACCCCGAGGATGAAACTGCACTTTTCCGTTTTAATTTGTACGGAGAAATGCCCGGTAAGGAGAATTGATATGGCAGAATTTTTAACCTATAAAGATATGCCCTTAGTAAGAAAGGGTAAGGAGATTTATTACGGAGATACATCCGAAAAATTTATTGTAAAATTCACAATTCTTTCAGCTAAAAAAGAGAACGGAAATGAAATCCCGACAGAGATTTTAATTCAGCTTTTAAAGAGCGATATTCAGCTTGCTGATAAAGAAAGAATTGTTAAAGAATCTACTAAAAACACAATGTTTGATGCCCTTGATTTAGGCTTTGTATGGCTTGAAAGAGCACTTAAAGACTAAGAGAAAAGCTCGGTTCACTGATTATTTGGTGAATCGACTTTTATTTTTTGCATATTTTTTATAATATATCCAATAATTTAGTTATTATTTGCTTGACAAGAGAGCCTGTTTAGATATAAAATAAATTATTAGTATAAGGGATATTATGTCCATATAATGATTATTTTGTGCCCGCAGGTGCTGGCGGTCACTTTTTTACATAACACTTTAGAAAGGCAAGATTTAAATGGCAGAAAAAAAGAACAGCAATAAAGCTGCCCAAAACTCTGAAACTGTAAAGTCACGGAGCAATAAAACAAACAGTAATTATAAATACAGACGAAACGATAAAAGATTTTACACCTCTGCAGGGTATAATCCACAAAAGAAAATTCAACAAAAACCTGTTGAACCGCCAAAGCCTGTTAAAATTATTCCACTTGGTGGTCTTGGTGAGATAGGAAAAAATATTACTCTTTATGAGTATGACGGCGATATGATTCTTGTGGATTGCGGAATGTCCTTTCCGGATGAGGATATGCCCGGTATTGATATTGTAATTCCTGATTTTACCTATATTTTAGAAAATAAGGAAAAAATCAAGGGACTTTTTATAACACACGGTCACGAGGACCACATTGGAGCAATTCCTTATTTGCTTAAAAACTTTAACCTACCTATATACGCTACAAGGCTTACTATAGGTATTATTGAAGGTAAATTAAAGGAGCATAAGCTTTTAGCCGACGCAAAGCTTATAACCGTTAAAGACTCCGAAAAAATAACGGCAGGTAAATTTACGGTTGATTTTATTCACGTAAATCACTCTATTCCCGATTCGGTTGGCTTTGCAATAAGCTGTGAAGGCGGTACCGTTATTCATACGGGCGACTTTAAGATTGATACCACACCTATTGATGACAGTGTAATAGATTTTGCAAAATTTGCCGAATACGGCAGACGCGGTGTTTTGGCTATGCTTGCCGATTCCACCAATGCGGAAAGACCTGGCTATACCGCTTCTGAAAAATTGGTTGGCGGTTCGCTTTCAAACTTGTTTGCCAAGGCAGAGAATAACCGCATAATTATCGCTACCTTTTCTTCTAATATTCACCGTATTCAGCAGATTATATATGAGGCTGTAAAGTATGGACGCAAGGTTGCTGTTTCGGGCAGAAGTATGTTAAACGTTGTAACCGTTGCAAGTGAGCTTGGATATCTTAAAATTCCTGAAAATGTGCTTGTTGACTTAGGTGATATAAAGCATTATCCACCATCTGAAATTGTGGTAATTACAACAGGATCTCAGGGTGAGCCTTTGTCTGCACTTCACCGTATGGCTTTTTCTGACCACAGACAGCTTGAAATTATTCCCGGCGATATGATAATTATTTCGGCAAATCCAATTCCCGGTAACGAAAAGCTTGTAAGCAAGGTTATTAACGAACTTATGAAAAGCGGTGCTAATGTTGTATACGAGCGTATGTACGATGTGCACGTTTCGGGACACGCCTGTCAAGAAGAATTAAAGCTTATGATGAGCATTGTAAAACCCAAGTACTTTATTCCGCTTCACGGCGAGCAAAAGCACTTGATGAGGCATGCTTCTCTTGCAGAACTTATGGGTATTCCGAAGGAGAATATCATAATAACAATAAATGGTGCTGTTTTGGAGCTTACCGAGAAAGAAATAAAGCTTACCGAGGTTGTAACCGCGGGCAGAGTTCTTGTTGACGGACTTGGTATTGGTGACGTTGGAAGCATAGTATTAAGAGACAGAAAGCATCTTTCTGACGACGGAATTATAGTAGTTGCAATTACGGTTGATAAATATAACCGTATGGTTGTATCAGGCCCTGATGTTGTATCTCGCGGATTTGTATATGTAAAGGAATCCGAGGAACTTATGAATGATATTACCGATTTAGTGAGCGATATAATTGAACGTTGCTATATTAATAATGTCACAGATTGGAATAGTGTTAAAACAAAAATTAAGGACGGAGTTGCGAAATTCTTGTTCCAGAGAACAAAGCGCAACCCTATGATTTTACCAATTATTATGGAAGTGTGAGGAATTTTTATGAAGGTTGTATTATTGGCTGATGTAAAGGGCACAGGCAAAAAAGGCGAGCTTTGCAATGTTTCAGACGGCTATGCACGTAACTTTTTGTTTCCTAAAAAATTAGCGATTGAAGCTGACAGTACTGCTTTAAATGAGCTTAAAAACCGTGAGCAGGCAGCTGCCCACCACAAGCAAGAGGAAATTAATGCCGCTAAGGATACCGCTTCTAAGCTTGAGGGAAAGGTAGTTACTATTATTGCAAAGGCGGGCTCTGCGGGTAAGCTTTTTGGTGCAGTAACCTCTAAGGAGATTGCCGCTGAAATTAAGAAAAGCTTAGGCATTGAAATAGACAAAAAGAAATTATCCGTAAAGGATATTAAAAGCTTTGGCGAGTATACTGCCGAGGTTAAGCTTTACCCGGGTATCACCGCTAAATTAACAGTAAAAGTAACGGAGTAGTTTTTAATGGCTAACGATAGATTAATTTATAATTTAGATGGCGCGAGGCTCCCGTATTCGGTTGAGGCGGAGCAGGCGGTTTTAGGCTCGATTTTAGTTGACCCAAATTGCCTTTCCGATGTTGCAACCGAGATAAAAGCGGATTACTTTTACATTCCGCAGCATAAGGACATTTATTCGGCAATATCCGCTATGTATGAGCTAAGCCAGAGTATAGATTTTGTCTCGCTTTTGGAAAAGCTTAAAAAGGATGGCGTTTATGACGAGGCAGGCGGTAAGGCTTATCTTACTCAGCTTGTACAAACAGTGCCATCTGCCGCAAATGTAATGACCTATGTCTCTATTATAAGGGAGCGTTATTATGCGCGTGCTCTTTTGGGTGCCGCAAATAACATTATTAAAGAGGTTAACGAAAGCTCAGTTGATTCGGGAATGCTTTTGGACTCTGCCGAGCAACAGATTTACGAAATCAGGCAAGGCAGGGAAGTAAGCGGTCTTACACACATTAAGGATGTAATACTTAATGAAACTTATGACCGTCTTAATAAAATGGCTAATCCTGAAACGAGGGCAGATTATGTTGGTATTCCAAGCGGTATTGGTGACCTTGATAAAAAAATTACAGGTCTTAATAAATCCGACCTTATAATTCTGGGTGCCCGTCCCGGTATGGGTAAAACCTCGTTTGCGCTTAATATTGTTCGTAATGTGGCTATGAATACAAAACGTACAGTTTGCTTTTTCTCGCTTGAGATGACGCGTGACCAATTAGCTCAGCGTATGCTTTCGAGTGAAGCGGGAATTAAGAGCGAAAAGCTTCGCACTGGTGAGCTTGACGATAAGGAATGGGCAAGGCTTGCGCAAGCAGGTGCTGCACTTTCTGAGGCTAATATTTACTTTGATGAAAGCTCGGCTATAACTGTTCCCGAAATGAAGGCAAAACTAAAACGTATGAAGCCAAAGCCGGACCTTGTTGTTATCGACTACTTAGGTCTTATGAAATCGGCAAGGGCTACCGAAAACCGTGTGCAAGAGGTATCTGAAATTACAAGAAACCTTAAAATTATGGCAAAGGAATTAATGGTTCCCGTTATTGCCTGCGCACAGCTTTCACGTGGTACCGAGGCAAAAGGTAAGTCGCACAGACCGGCACTTGCCGACCTTAGAGAATCGGGTTCTATTGAGCAGGATGCAGATATTGTTTTATTCCTTTACAGAGAAACATATTATGATAACGAAAAAGACGGGGATGAGGATAGAGGCGACCCAAATAAGGCAGAGTGTATTGTGGCAAAAAACCGACATGGTGAGCTTGGTACGGTAGACCTGCATTGGGATGGTCAGTTTACTCGCTTTACCTCTGTGGATACTTACAGATAATGAAGGAATTAATTTTAAAAGCAATAGAGCAATTTTCTCTTATTCGTAAGGGTGACAGAGTGACGGTTGCGCTTTCGGGCGGCGCAGATTCAATGAGCCTTTTGTACGCGCTTAATTCCATAAAGAAAGAACTTGGAATATCGCTTTTTGCTGCACACCTTAATCATATGATAAGAGGCGATGAGGCATTAAGGGACGAGCAATTCGTAAAAGCTGAGTGTGAAAAATTAGGTGTTAAGCTTTTTTGCGAACGAGCTAATATTCCCGAAATTGCTCAAAAAAACGGAGAAAGTTTGGAACTTTGCGCACGCAAAGTCAGGTATAGTTTTTTAGAACGTGTTTCAAACGGCGGGTTTGTAGCTACTGCACATACCGCAAGTGATAATCTTGAAACTATGCTTTTTAATCTTGCTCGTGGCACAGCGATAGACGGACTTTGCGGAATTCCGCCAAAAAGGGATATATATGTAAGACCGCTTATTTTTGTAACGCGTGATGATGTTGAAAAATACTGCAAGCAGGAAAGCATTTCCTTTGTTACCGACTCTACAAATCTGTCGGACGATTACACACGCAATAAGATTAGGCACAAGATTATTCCTGTTTTAAAAGAAATTAATCAAAATGCCGAAACATCGGCTGTTAATACTGCACTGAATTTAAGGGAGGATGCCTCGTTTATTAAGTTATTGGCAAAAGAATATATTGCCGATAATCTATCCGAAAAAAAGCTTTGTTTAAGTGGATTTAAAAAGCTTAATGTTTCGGTTAAAAAACGGGTCATAATCGATTATATAACAAGTGCCGTTGAAGGTGTTTCACTTGAACGCGTTCATATAACAGAAATTCTTAAAATTTGTGAAAACGGCGGAAAAACGAATTTACCAAAGGATAATTATGCTTTGGTGTATGATAATAAACTTAGTGTAATTACGAAGGATAACATTAATATTCCGCAATTTGATACTGAAATTGAGGAAATTTCTGCCGAATTTTTAAAAAATACCGAAAATGTTAATAATTTGTTTTTAAATAGTCTTGTAGACTGTGATAAAATATGTGGCAACGCGGTATTCAGAACTCGCTTACAGGGCGATAGTATAAGACCGATAGGCAAAGGGTGTACAAAAACTTTAAACAAATGGTTTACTGAACTTAAAGTAGATAAGGAAATAAGGGATTATATTCCTGTTTTTGCTGACGAGAAGGGCCCTGTTTGGGTATACGGCATAGGGGTAGCGAGCCGATGTGCACTTAGTGATAAAAGCAAGAGGATAGTAAAAATAAATGTTGTTTTAAGAGGAGAGAAAAATGTCAAACAATGATATTAAAAGTGTTTTGGTTTCAGAGTCTGAAATTAAAGATATTTGCAAGCGTCTTGGAAGCCAAATTTCAAAGGATTATGCAGGTAAAAAGCTTTTACTTGTAAGTGTTCTTAAAGGCGCGGTTGTTTTTATGGCAGACCTTATGCGTGAAATCACTTGTGACTGTGAAATTGATTTTATGGCGGTTTCATCGTATAGCGGAACTAAGACAACGGGTGTTGTTAAATTTAAAAAGGACCTTGATGTTGACCCTGATGGTCGCGATATTTTAATAGTTGAGGATATTTTGGATTCGGGAGTTACGCTTTCTTATCTTAAAAAGGTGTTGCTTGACCGAAATGCCGCAAGTATTAAAATTTGTGCATTCTTAGATAAGCCCGCAAACAGAAGAGCCGATATTGCAGCCGATTATGTCGGTCGCGTTGTACCTGATGAGTTTGTTGTCGGTTACGGTCTCGATTATGATGAAAAATACAGAAATCTGCCTTACGTTGGTATTCTTTCTCCCAGCGTATACGAGAAATAGCAAAAAAGGAGCATTCACTTGAAAAAGAATATTAAAAATGTGCTTTTGTATTTAGGTATACCGATAATTCTTATTCTTTCGGTCTTAGCGGTAACAAAGGTACAAAAAAATTCTGATGAGAGAATTTACTCGGATATTGTCTCATCGATTAAAGAAAACGAGATTTCCGAGTTTAAGCTTAATTTGTATAGCGGTGAGCTTACCTATACACGTCGTGATGACGGAAAACAGTATAGCTATACCGTTGCAGACCCCTCTATTTTCTACAATGATGTAAACGAAGCAATAGAGGAAATTAATGCCGATAAGAAGCAAAAGGATATAAAATATGATTATGAGCGCGGTGGCGAAGGCTCCTGGCTTGTAAGCCTTATTCCAACAATCCTTATTGTTGCGGTAATGATAATTTTTTGGATATTTATGTCCAAAAAAATGGGCGGTATCGGTGGCGATAAGACTATCGGATTTGGCAAATCAAAGGCACGTCGTGACGACGGAAAGAAGAAAACAACCTTTGCCGATGTTGCAGGTGCTGATGAAGAAAAAGAGGAAATGGCGGAAATCGTTGATTTCTTAAAGGACCATAAAAAGTATAATGAGTTGGGTGCTAAAATCCCTAAGGGTGTATTGCTTGTAGGTCCTCCCGGTACGGGTAAAACATTGCTTGCGCGTGCGGTTGCAGGTGAAGCAGGCGTTCCGTTTTTCTCAATTTCAGGCTCCGATTTTGTTGAGATGTTTGTTGGTGTTGGTGCTTCCCGTGTAAGAGACCTTTTTGCAGAGGCTAAAAAGGATGCTCCCGCAATAATCTTTATTGATGAAATTGATGCCGTGGGCAGACAAAGAGGTGCAGGCCTTGGCGGCGGTCACGATGAAAGAGAGCAGACATTAAACCAGTTGCTTGTTGAAATGGACGGCTTTGGTGCTAACGAGGGTGTAATTGTTATGGCGGCTACAAATCGCCCTGATATCCTTGATAAGGCTTTACTTCGTCCCGGTCGTTTTGATAGGCAAATTACAGTTAATTATCCCGATGTAAAGGGCAGAGAAGAAATATTAAAGGTACATTCCCGTGGTAAACCCTTAGGTCCTGATGTTAACCTTGCTACCATAGCAAAATCAACCTCAGGCTTTACGGGAGCTGACCTTGCAAACCTTTTGAATGAGGCTGCACTTTTGGCGGTAAGACACAAGAAAAAGGCTATTACTCAAGAGGAAATTGAAGAAGCTACCATTAAGGTTGTTATGGGTGCTGAAAAGAAGTCGCATATAGTAAACGATAAGGATAAAATGGTTACTGCTTATCACGAAGCAGGTCACGCTATTGTTTCTTATTTCTTGCCGACACAGGACCCTGTACATCAAATTTCTATTATACAACGCGGTATGGCGGCAGGCTATACAATGTATTTGCCAACTGTTGAAAAGGGACACACCTCTAAAAATCAGATGCTTGAGCAAATCTGTTCTTTATTAGGCGGTAGAGCTGCTGAACAGTTAACTCAGGAGGATGTTTGCACAGGTGCTTCAAATGATATTGACCGTGCAACTGATTTAGCGAGAAAAATGGTTACGAAGTTTGGTATGAACGACCGTCTCGGTCTTGTTTCGTATGGCAACGACAATAACGAGGTGTTCTTGGGCAGAGATTTCTCATCTACACCTAATTATTCCGAAAAAACTGCGGCTGTTATTGATGAGGAAATCGAATCGGTTGTAATGAATCAGTATAAAAAAGCCCTCGATATTTTGAATAATTCAATGACAAAGCTTCACGAAGTAGCAAGAATTCTTTTCGAAAAGGAAAAGATTTCAGGCGACGAATTCAGAAGTTTAATGGAAAATTAAAATTTTATTGAAAACGGCACTTTTAAGTGCCGTTTTTTTTATTTTTCGGGCATAATTAAAAGGGTGATACGCTTGAAAAGAAAAACAAAAATTTATTTATCAACATTGCTTATTTCAGCCCTTACGCTTACCGTGTTTTTAACGGTTGGGTTTTACTATTTGGGAGTAAGTACAAAAACGGCAAATTCAGTTACCGAAAAAGTGCCTTATCGAAATGTGCCCGAAAATGTGAGTATACTTTTTTCTTTTAACGATAACAGTACGCTTTATTATCTTGATTTTTCGAACAGTACCTTGGAGGTGTATTGCGATATGCCGATTGAAAGAGCGTTGAAAAACGGAATAATTATAACCGATTATCTGAACTCCAATAATGCTTTTCTCATAGATTTAATCGATAAATCGGGCGGAATCGAATATGAAATTAACGGTGAGCTTTTGCGACTTACCGGAACGCAAGTATTAGATTACTATGTTCGCGGTGTAATTGAGCAAAAGGAACTGATATTTAAAATATGCGATAATATTGCAAAATACGGTCTTTCTTTTGATGAAATAAGTTCGCTGATTTCAGGAAATGACACATCTCTTTCTTATGAGGAAATAATGCTTTGGTCAGATTTTTTACCGATGGTTTCAGAAAATATTGTGTTTATAAGTTAAGTATGCTTATACCTACTTCAAAAAGAATTGATATTGACAAATTATAGCTTAACTATTATAATTATTATATCTATATATTAATTTTGGAGGAAATTGGTGTGGAAAAAGTTAGTGAGCTTTTTGGCATAAATGTATTTGGCGATTCTGTTATGAAAGAGCGCCTGCCTGAACAAGTATATAATAAGCTCAAAAGCACTATTAAAGAGGGCAAGACTATTGATGCTACAATAGCAGATACCGTAGCTGCTGCTATGAAGGATTGGGCTATCGAAAAAGGCGCTACTCATTATACACATTGGTTTCAACCGCTTACAGGCATTACTGCCGAAAAACACGATAGTTTTATAAGTCCTACTGAGGACGGACATATAATAATGGAATTCTCCGGCAAGGAGCTTATAAAAGGCGAGCCGGATGCTTCATCGTTTCCTTCGGGCGGACTGAGAGCCACCTTTGAAGCACGCGGTTATACTGCTTGGGACCCAAGTTCTTATGCGTTTATTAAGGATGAAACCCTTTGCATTCCTACTGCATTTTGCTCTTATTCGGGTGAGGCATTAGACCAAAAAACTCCTTTGCTTCGCAGTATGGAGGCAATAAGTAAGCAGGCACTTCGTATTGTAAAGCTTTTTGGTCATACTGATGTTAAGAGAGTTAATACAACCGTAGGACCTGAACAGGAATATTTTTTGGTAGATAAAAGTGTTTATGATAAGCGTCCTGATTTGATTTATTGCGGAAGAACACTTATCGGCTCTATGCCACCTAAGGGTCAGGAAATGGATGACCACTATTTTGGCGTTTTAAAGCATAGGGTAGCAGCTTTTATGCGTGAGCTTGACCGCGAACTTTGGAAGCTTGGTGTGCTTGCTAAAACCGAGCATAACGAGGCGGCACCTGCTCAGCACGAATTGGCACCGATTTTTACTACCACAAATATTGCAGCAGACCATAATCAGCTTACAATGGAAATGATGAAGAAAACCGCTTTAAAGCACGGTCTTGTTTGTCTTTTACATGAAAAGCCGTTTGACGGTGTTAATGGAAGTGGTAAGCATAACAACTGGTCCCTTTCAACTGATACAGGCATCAATTTCTTGAAGCCGGGCAAAAAGCCTGAGGAAAACAAGTTGTTTTTACTTACCTTGGCGGCTGTAATTAAAGCTGTGGACGAGCATCAGGAGTTACTTCGTATTTCTGTAGCTACTGCCGGTAACGACCATAGACTTGGCGCTAATGAAGCTCCGCCTGCTATTGTTTCTATTTTCCTTGGTGATGAGCTTAACGATATTTTATATTCTATTGCAAACGGTGTCCACTATGATAATACCGAGCGCATAAAAATGAATATGGGCTCTGAGGTTATCCCCGCATTCCGCAAGGATAATACAGATAGAAACCGCACATCTCCTTTTGCATTTACAGGTAATAAGTTTGAGTTCAGAATGCTTGGTTCGGCTTCATCTATTTCTGATACTAACGTAATGATAAACACTATGGTAGCGGAAGTATTTTCTGTTTTTGCAGACAGGCTCGAAAAGGCAAACGATTTTAACAACGAGGTAGACGCAATTATTAAAGAGGTTGTAAACGAAAACGGCAGAATTCTCTTTAATGGCGACGGTTATTCTAAGGAATGGGAAAAAGAAGCGGAAAAACGCGGTCTTTTAAACCTTAGAAGCACGGTTGACGCTCTTCCTCTTTTGAAAAGCGATAAAAATATTGAAATGTTTGAAAAGCACAAGGTTTTAAGCCGTGTTGAGATTAATTCAAGGGTTGATATTGTGCTTGAAAACTATGCAAAGATTTTACATATTGAAGCACTAACTCTCATTGATATGGTGAACAGGGAAATTATCCCTGCAATTTCTGCTTATTCCGATAAGTTATGTCGCTCTGTTCTTAATAAAAATAGCTTGGGCGGTGTAAATACTAACGTTGAGCGTGAGCTTATTTCAAGGCTTACTGCCGCTAACAATGAGATTTATTCTCTTACAGATTCGCTTAAAATTGCTATTGCTACCGCCGAGCGTACGGCTGATGTATTTGAAAAGGCAAGATTCTATCATGATGAAATTTTAAGCCTTATGGCAGATATCAGGAAATATGCCGACAGTGCAGAAAGCGTTATGCCTTCGGATTCTTGGCCATATCCGAGCTATGGCGATTTGTTATTCAGCATTTAAAAATTTAAAGCTTCCACAGTGTACTTTCATAGGTACACCGTGGTTGCTTTGCTATTGTACTGTTTTTGGTACACAGAGAAGTTTAAAATTGCTTTAAAGGAGTTGAAATTATGCTACAATTTATTTTGGGTAAGCCCTCCACGGGTAAGACATATACTATTCTTCAAAAAATAAAAGAGCATCAGCAAAACGGGGAAAAAACTTTGTTTATAGTTCCCGAACAACTGACATTTCAAATGGAAAAAGCAATTTTACACACTGTTGGAGACAAAGCGGCTCTTGATACCAAAGTTTTAAGCTTTACAAGGCTTTATGATGCAGTAACGAGAGAGTTTGGCGGTGTTACAGGAAAGGTGCTGTCCGATTCTGAAAAAATTATATTTATGCACAAGGCATTGCTTTCGGTCAAAGATGATTTAACTCTTTGGAAAAAGTATGTGAATTCTGTTTCGTTTGCAAAATCGGTACTTGATACCATAGGCGAATTCAGAATTAATGCAATATCTCCCAAAGCGGTTAAAGACGCTTCTATCACAGTAGAAAACAAAAATTTAGCTGCCAAGCTTTCAGATATTGCAAAAATTTATGAGCAATATGATTTAGAACTTAAAGGAAAATATGTTGACCCTGCCGATATTTTAACAAAGCTTTACGAGAAATTGAAGCTGTTTGATTTTTTCAAAGGCAAAACCGTTTTTATTGACGGTTTTTTCGGTTTTACAGGTCAGCAGTTTAAGATTATTGAGCGAATTTTGCAAGGTGCCGATAAGCTTTATATAGCTTTTGACTATGATAAAGAATCGGATCGGGATTTTGGTATTTTTACTAATATCCGTATTGATATGGAAAAAATTGAGCATATTGCGGCTTCGAGAGCAGTAGAAGTGCAAGAGCCCATTGTTTTGAAGCATCAGTATTATGAAAATGATTCTCTAATTAATGTTGAAAGTATTATTTCCACAAATAAAAAGATAAACGATAAGAATGACGATATTAATATTGTAAGCCTGCCTACCGTTTTTGATGAGGCAGATTATGCACTTGGCGAAATTAGACGTCTTGTTCGTGAAGAAAATTACCGTTTTCGCGATTTTGTTATCGTTTGCCGCGATTTAGAGCAATATAAAGAAGCGGTTGCAACTGCCGCAAAGCAAAATCACATTAATTTATTTTACGATAGCCGTTTGCCGTTATCATCTTTTCCTATAAGCGTCGCTGTTGATGCGGCAATAAAATCTTTGAATTTTTCCACGGAAAATATTTTAAAATTCCACAAAACGGGGCTAACAGACCTTACAACAGAGGAAATTGCAACACTCGAAAACTATACTTTTCTTTGGAATATAAATGGTAATATATGGAAAAACGAGTGGGATATGAATCCCAAAGGGTTTATTACCGATGAATTTGATGAAAAATCAATTCTTGAACTTAAAACTGTTAATAATTTAAGAAAAAAGGCAATAGAGCCTATTGTTAAATTTAAAAATGCTTTTGGCGATACTGCAAAGACAATGTCTTCTGCTATTTTTTCGCTTTTTGAAGAGTGCGATTTCAGTAAGCATCTTAAAATACTTAAAGAAACCTTTGGCGCAGGGGATATATTGTTTTCAAACAATATTTTAGAACAGTCTTACGATGCGTATATAGGTATACTTGACTCATTGGTTACAAGCTTTGAGGAAAAGCGTTTGTCACCCACAGAGTTTTTAGAGGCTTTGACACTCGCAGTTTCTTATTGTGAAATCGGCACTGTTCCGCAGTTTTTGGACCAGGTAAGCTTTGGTGCCGCAGACAGAATAATACCCGCAGAGCCGAAAATTACCTTTATTTTAGGCGCAAATCAAGGCGTGTTTCCAAGAAATGCGTCTTCGGCAGGGGTTTTTAATAATATTGAGCGCCGTATACTTATAGAAAACGATTTGCCTATTGCAGATAATGCGGTGCTTTCTGCCATAGATGAGGAGTTTTTGGTATATTTAAATGTCTGTTCACCCAAAAAAGCGCTTTATTTATCCTTTGCCGAGCAGTCACTTTCATCTTCCTCACTTGAAGAGTCGGCTTTTGTAAAGGAATTGTCAGAAACTTTAAAAATCCCGATTAAGAAAGTTTCTAATACGGATTTTGGAATTAAAAATTTGCCTCAGACAAAGGAAACACTTATAAGTGATTATTGCAGAGCAGTTTCTGCAAATTCTCGTTATAAGGATACTTTGTATTCTGCTATTGAAAAATTTGGATTAACCGAAAATGTTCAGTTTTTGTGCGGTGAGCAGAATACCGAAAACAAAAAAATATCACCCGAAGTTGCAAAGCAACTTTATGGCAATAATATTACAATGTCTGCGTCAAAGTTTGATACATTTAACTACTGTAAATTTTCGTTTTTCTGCAGATACGGTCTTAATGTAAGAAGACTTCAACCGGCAGAGTTTGATGTTATGCAAAAGGGCACTATTGTTCACTATGTTTTAGAGCGTTTCATAACCGAAAACGGCGAGCAGATTTCACATCTTACAGATACTGACACCGATGCTTTAACCGATGAATATATTGAGGAATATCTTGCGTCTGTTAAAGGCTTTTCAAGTGTTAGGGATATTAATGCAGATTTTATTATCTCTCGTATTTCGCGTTCTTTAAAGGATGTTGTAAGACATATTAAAAGGGAAGTTTCTCAAAGTAATTTCAAGCCTGTTGCGTGCGAGGTTAATATTGGCTTTAAGGATGATGAAATAAATGTGAACTTTCCATTTGATAGCGGAAAAATAGGTCTTGTCGGCAGTATTGACCGCATGGACGAATATAACGGATATGTTCGTATTATAGATTATAAAACAGGCAAAAAGAAGTTTGCACTTCCTGATATTTTGTTAGGTCTTAACATGCAAATGCTTATATATCTTTATGCGGTAGTAAGAGGTAAAAATTTACCTGATGATAAGGCGGCAGGTATACTTTATCAGCCCGCAAGCCGTGATGTTAAGGACGAAGGCCTTGCTATGAACGGACTTCTGCAAAACGATATTGAGCTTCTTACTGCTATGGAGACTGAGGCAAAAGGTGAATTTATACCTAAAATCAGTTTCAATAAGGACGGAACTTTAAGTAAGAGGAGTAAATCCTTTATACCAAAAGAGAATTTTACCGATATTTTTGATTTAATTGAGCGCCTTATGGCTAAGGCAGGAAACACAATTCATAGCGGAGATATAGCTGTAAAGCCTGTAAACGGACGTTATTCCTCTGCTTGTGACTATTGTGATTTTAAGTCGGTTTGTAAATTTGAATCGGGCGTATTTGAACGTGCCGAGGAACTTTCAAACGAGCAGGTATTTGAAAAAATGGGGGAGGTAAAGTGAATATGGATATAAAGCTTACCCCCGAGCAGAGAGATGCGGTTTATGCAAACGGTAATATTTTGGTGGCGGCTGCGGCAGGCTCTGGCAAAACCGCGGTTTTGGTTGAACGTGTTATCAGAATGCTCACATCAAAGGAGAGTAACATTTCTGCCGATAAGCTCTTAATAGTTACC
>JAZRAI010000039.1:0-1996 GCA_045634455.1 Acutalibacteraceae bacterium | reverse complement strand
GTGATTTTTACTAATTATAACGGCTGTTCCAATACCGTTTATCCCCAATGACACAAAAAGGGACGTAAGAGAGCACCTTGAAGCCGTCGCTGCCTTAGATAGCGACGAAATCGCCGAATTTTTATTCATACATAAAGCGTATAATAAATACTATGGAAGACCGCAATACTTAATGAAACATTGGCTCATACCTCGATGTGATTTTCACGCTTTAAGCAGCCGTTAGCTTTTTTTGCTTCCGACTACAATATACCACAAAAGCCGGGATTTGTCAACAGCAACTTCAAAATTTCACGGCGGTCAAAGTAAAATTCAGCGTATTTCACAAAAATATCACTCACTCTTTGTGGATTCTGCCAATCACTTGAATATTAAGCCTTCGCATTCTAGCAGAAGGCAGGTTTAGAATAAAAATCACGCACATTCAAAAAAGCCCGTCACGAGCCGAAAATAAAGGCTATGACGGGCTGGATTTATAAATTATTACGGTTCTATAATAAATGTTGGGGTGATGCTCAACAAAAATAAAAAAAGACGAGCATAACGATTAAAAATCTGTTAGAATGTAAGTACCACCAAACCTTCTAAGGAGATTAATCATTATGCTCGCTTTAAATTATACACAAGAAATACTCAATTTGCAAGATGTTGAGGTAGAAAAAGTTGAAAATTTTGAAAAAACTCAAAGAATTCATATAAAACTTAGACGAAAAGCAGTTAATTGTCCCTGCTGCAAAGCCGAAACATCTAAAATTCACGATTACCGTACGCAAATAGTGAAGGATTGTGAAGCTTTCGGGAAAAAGGTAGAGTTGGTTTTAAGAAAAAGAAGATATGTATGCACTTGTTGCAACAAACGTTTCGCAGAACCTAACGTATTTTTACCTAAATACCATCGTATGACCTCAAGACTTATTTCATCTGTTATTGACAAACTTTCCGATGAACGTTCTTTCACCTCGGTTGCAAGAGAAACATGCCTTTCTGTTTCTACTGTTATTCGCATATTTGATCACATTCAATATCCGATACTTAAAACCTGTCCTTCAGTTCTCTCAATTGATGAATTCAAGGGAAATACCGGAGGAGAAAAATTCAATGTTATCCTTTGCGATCCTCAAACAAAAAGGGTTTTAGATATATTGCCGGAACGCAAAGAAAGTTACTTGATTAAATATTTCAAGCAAACAGACCGTAGCCGTGTTAAGTATTTTGTTAGCGATATGTGGACTACTTACCGTGAAATTGCGGCTAACTTCTATAATAATGCTACTTTCCTTGTAGATAAATACCATTGGGTAAGACAAGCTGTATGGGCTTTTGAAGCTGTTAGAAAAGAAGCTCAAAAGAAACTGCGTCCTGACGTTCGTAAATACTTTAAACGTTCCAGATCCTTGCTTATTAAGCGTTATGACCTTTTGGAAACCGAGCAAAAACAAGCGGTAAACACTATGCTTTGGTATTCCGATGAAATGTGTGAAGCTCATTCTATTAAAGAATGGTTCTTTAAAGTATTGGATACTCAAGATTTAACAATAATGAAGCAAGAATTTAAGGATTGGCTCAATTCTGTAGATACTACCGATTTAACACCTTTTAAACGATGTGTAAACACATACTTTAATTGGAAAAAAGGTATATTTAATTCTTTGGAATCTCCGTTTACTAACGGATTTACCGAAGGCTGTAACAATAAAATTAAAGTTATTAAACGAAACGCTTACGGCTACCGCCGTTTCGACCGCTTCCGCAACCGCATTTTACATATTTTCTCCCACCAAAACGCCGTGTAGATAAGGCAAGAGGCCTCCACTTCGCTACGCTCCGCTTCAGCCTCTTGCCTTATCTTTGTCCCTCATTGGAACTTTATTCAATTGTTTTTAATCTTTTTCCACCCCAACTATTGACAAAGAGCCAGTTTTTTGGATACAGGCTATGCGTGATAGACGTATTACTTTAAGCTGTTAATAAGCTCCGTGAGAGCCTCGCGGTCAAA
>JAZRAI010000038.1:0-12766 GCA_045634455.1 Acutalibacteraceae bacterium | reverse complement strand
TTATTTTTAATTCTTTGCGTTTTTGTCTTATTCTCAAATTTATCTCGTTTGACAAATCAAACACCCCTAAAATTAAAAAAGTGTGCAACCGAAGTCGCACACCGAAAAACGCAAACCCCGATTGTTGTCACACAAAACTTAACAAGCGGAACTTATTCGACAGCTTGACAAGTGGAATTTGCATTTTTGCTAAATTCAGTATTGTCAAATTGTCAGTAAAAAATAGGCAATAAGTATAAAACTTCCTTAAAATATAGAAGTTTGAAATCGCTTGTTAATTAAATTTTGTGTGACAAAAGGATTATACCATATATACAATATTTTTGCAACCTTTTATAATTTTTTTAGATTTTTGCGTAGATAATTATATATTGTTTTTTTGAGGAAAATATGATATACTAACATATATGTATGTCTATTCTTTGAAAGGGATGTTTAAATGAAGCTTTTAGAAACGCTTTATAAATATTTAAGAATTGCCAAGAATTTTCTCATTAAAAAATTAAATGATTGGTTTTGTGTTACAACCTCGAAAAAACTTAAAATAACAGGTATTGTAGTTGCTGCAATAACATTTTTAACCGTAATTATTTTTGTAAATTCATTTACAAGTCTTGAATTTAAGCAGAAATGGTTAATGCTCGCAGTAGCGCTTGTATCTACGCTTGTTATAGGTTTCGCTTTAGCTTATGCGGTAAGATTAAAAAATCCTAAAGCGGATAAGGTTTATCAATTATTAACGCTTTTTGTTATGCCGATTTTGGCAATGACAATGACCGAAGCGTTAAATGGTGTATATATTTTTAAAATGCGAGCGCTTGGATTTTTGGCAAATTATCTTGTGATTTTAATTTTCTATTGCCTTTTATTTGCTCTTACAGGAAGTCTTAGGGTTGCCTTTTTATCGATAAATACCGTAATTTACGGCTTGGCATTGGCGCACGCTTATGTAATGGTGTTCAGGGGCACTGTTTTTCAGCCTATGGACTTTTTCAGCATAACAACCGCTATGGGTGTTGCAAATACCTATGATTTTACGCCGACTGCTACCATAATGTTGGCAACATTTCTTTTCATTTTCCTCACGAATTACGCAATTAAAACAAATACTCCGAAATATACTATTCCCACAAAGATTATTTCCCGTGCGCTTACGGGAACATTCAGTACAGTTTTACTGATAATATTTTTCTTTACAAGTACTTTTGCAAATCTTGGCGTAAAGCCTGATTTTTGGAAGCAGGAGAGAGGATATAACCGTTATGGCTTTGTTTTCAACTTCTTCTGCAATACGAAATATTTGTGGATGAGCCCGCCCGACGGATATGATTCTTCTAAAATTGAAGAGCATATAAGTAATGTGGTGGACGGTAAGGACGAATACGAATATTCCGACGATTTGCCTAATATTATTTGTATAATGAATGAATCGTTATCTGACCTTAATGTTTTGGGTGATTTCAAGACTAACGAGGATTATATGCCCTTTATGAGGAGCCTTACTGAAAATACCATAAAAGGAAACTGCTATGTTCCGGTTGTGGGAGCAGGTACCTCAAATACTGAATTTGAGTTTTTAACAGGTCACTCCACTGCGTTTTTACCTTCGGGCAGTAATGCTTATATGCTTTACATTAAAAACCCGATTGCAACATTAGTATCCACCTTAAAGGCGCAAAGATTTTCGTCTTTTGCGTTACATCCTTATTATGCAGGCGGTTGGAAACGTACGGATGTTTACGGTAATTTCGGTTTTGATAATTTTATCAGTCTTGAAGATATTTTTGAACCTTCAGTGTTGGGACTTTACCGCGAAAACAGTGACGACCCTGATTATGTACAGGAAATTGTAAATCAGTATTATCCGCAAAACACAAATATGTTGCTTCGTCAATATATAAGCGATGATTACAATTACGACATTCTTATAAAGGATTTTGAAAACAGAAACAAAGAAGTGCCTTATTTTGCGTTTAATGTAACTATGCAAAATCACGGCGGATATACCACAAGTGCGCTTAATTTCGAGGAAAAGATTTACACCACATCTCTTTCAAAGTCTTATCCAAAGGTTAATAAGTATCTTTCCCTTGTAAAAGCAAGCGACGATGCTTTTAAAGAGCTTATAGAATATTTCACTAACGTTGAAGAACCTACTATTATTTGTATGTTCGGCGACCACCATCCTACTGTTGAAAAGGAATTTGTGGCTGAGGTATTGGGTGTTAAGAGCTTATCCGACGTTACTATCGAGCAGGAGCAGGCAAGACACGCTACACCCTTCTTTATTTGGGCAAATTATGATATTGAGGAGCAGTATATAGAAAAACTCAGCGTAAACTATCTTTCCTCATTAGTTCTTCAAACTGCCGGCGCAAGGCTTACCGAATATAATAAATATCTCTTAAAGCTTGCTAAAACATTGCCGGTAATCAATACCGTAGGTTATATTGACAATGAGGGAATTTATTATAATTGGGACCAAGAATCACCTTATACCGAAATATTGGAAGGTTACAAAAAAATTCAGTATAACAACATTTTTGACCAAGAAAACGTTAACCGCAAAACCTTTTATATAGATAACTATATACCGAAAGCCACAAATCTTGAAGAGGAATATTAATGCGTAACACAACACTTTGCCATATCGAAAAAGACGGGTCATATTTAATGCTCCACCGAGTGAAAAAGGAAAACGATTTAAACCATGATAAGTGGGTAGGAATCGGCGGTAAATTTGAGGATAAGGAAAGCCCCGAAGAATGCAATTTCCGCGAGACAAAAGAGGAAACGGGGCTTACCTTAAACAGCGCTCGGTATTGCGGCATAGTTACCTTTGTATCTGACGTTTGGGAAACGGAATATATGCATATTTTTCATTCAAATGATTTTTTCGGTGAAATAAAGGACTGCGATGAGGGAACGCTTGAATGGGTAAAAATCAAGGAAATTTATAATCTTCCTATTTGGGAAGGGGATAAAATATTTTTACGGCTTATAGAAGAGAATGCCCCTTTCTTTTCGTTAAAGCTTGAGTATAAAGGGGATACTTTGGTGAGCGCAATTCTAAATGGAGGCAGAATTATATGAGAATTTGTCTTTACGGTGCTTCAAGCAACCAACTTGACAGCATTTATACGGAAAAAACAAAGGAGCTTGGCGTTGCTATTGGCAAACGCGGACATAATTTGGTTTACGGTGGCGGAGCAAGAGGTCTCATGGGTGCTGCTGCAAGCGGAGTTGTTGAAGGCGGAGGAAGTGTAATAGGTGTAGCTCCTAATTTCTTTAATGTTGACGGCGTTTTGTTCGAAAAGTGCGAGGAAATGATTTATACCGAAACAATGCGCGAAAGAAAGCGTATTATGGAGGAAAAGGCAGATGCTTTTATAATAGTTCCCGGCGGTCTTGGAACCTTTGACGAGCTTTTTGAAATTATGACTTTAAAGCAGTTGGGTCAGCACGAAAAACCAATGGCTATGTATAATATCAACGGATATTACAATGCTTTTGAAAAGCTTCTTGATGTTGCGGTAGAGGGTAAGTTTATGACTGAAAAATCCAAAGAAATCTGCCCATTGTTTGACGATATAGATGAGCTTTTAAATTATATTGAAAATTACGATGCCGAGGATTATGACTTTACTGTTATGAAAAAGGTTGAGGGAAAATAAAATGTTCGGCTTTTTAAAAAAGAAAAAGGACGAAAACCTGAATGTTCTCAGTCAAATGGACGGCAGGGAAATTAAATATGTAACCCGCCGTGTTCGCGATGCTGACGGGAATGTAAAGGAAAACATTTTCGGGAAATCGGGAAGAATTGTAGTTATAGACGGGGAAATCAGAGTTATGTGCGGTGAGACTGATGTCTTTCGTTCCAAAGTAGAGGAATCCTCTTACTATATGCTTCTTAGCGGTGACGGAATTACAGTTTCGGGCGTTAACCTTTTAACTAACGAAAAGATGGATATAATTGTTTATTATACATATTACAGAAAGTAAAAAATAAACCGACCTGATTTCAGGTCGGTTTTATATTTTTATATTTAAAATCCTAAAATTTTAGTTCCGGCTTCTATAAGTGCCTGACGCTTTGCTTCACCATCCTCATTGGAGGTTCCGACAGCGCAAACATAAATCTTAATCTTTGGTTCTGTGCCTGACGGACGTACAATAAAGGAGGAACCGTTTTCCATAAAGAAGCATATTACCTCAGATTTTGGTAAAGTTAAAACTTCCTCTGTCTTGGTTACTAAATCGTATGAAACAGACTTTCCGTAGTCGTTGATTTTGATAACCTTGCTACCCTCAATTTCATAAGGCGGATTTTTGCGGAGGTTTTCCATAATGCCTTTAATCTTTGCCATACCGCTTTGACCTTCACAGGTAAAGCTTGTTTGAGCTGCAAAGTAGTAGCCATATTCGTCGTAAATTTCATTAAGCACATCGCCCAAGGTTTTGCCGACAGACTTGTAATAAGCCGCCATTTCACAGATAAGCATTGATGCCACAACAGCATCCTTATCTCTTGCGTGGTCGCCGATAAGATAGCCGTAGCTTTCCTCAAAGCCTAAAATGTAACGCTCGGGCTCGTTTTTATCAGCAAGCATGGTTATTTGCTCACCTATAAACTTAAAGCCTGTAAGCACATTTACAAGGGTGCATCCGTGTTTGTCGGCAAGTTTTTGGCAAAGCTCGGTTGTAACTATAGTTTTAACTGCTAAAGGTTTATTTGGCAGAGTGCCGTTTGCTTTTCTGCGGGTTAAAATGTAATTAAGCAAAAGCACGCCTACATCGTTGCCTGTGAAGAGCTTATATTCACCGTCTATTAATACTGCAATACCAACTCTGTCGCTATCGGGGTCGGTGGCAAGCAAAATATCTGCCTTATTATTTTCTGAAAGCTTTAATGCACATTCAAACGCCTGTCTTATTTCAGGGTTCGGATAAGGGGCAGTAGGGAAGTTGCCGTCGGGATATTCCTGCTCGGGCACAACTGTAACATCGGTAATACCGATGCGCTTTAAAATAGCGCGCACAGGCTTGTTTCCGGCGCCATTTAAGGGAGTGTATATAACTTTAAGATTTGAAAGGTCGGCATTTTTCTCAACACGCTGAGCTTCAACGCAGGAAAGGTATTCCTCTACAATATCTTCGCCGATATATTCAATCATACCGCTTTCTAATGCTTTGTCAAAATCGATTGTTTTAACACCTTCAAAAATATCCACACTTTGCATAATGGATAGCACAAAGTCAGCCTCTTTGGGACCTAACTGTGAACCGTCGGGGCCGTAAGCTTTGTAGCCGTTGTATTTTGCGGGGTTATGGCTGGCGGTCACTACTACGCCTGCATCACATTTAAGTCTGCGAACAGCAAAGGAAAGCATGGGAGTGGGCACCAATTCGGGGTAAATGAAAACCTTTATTCCGTTGGCGGCAAAAATAGAAGCGGCAGCTTTTGCAAAAACATCTGATTTAATACGGCTGTCATAAGCAATAGCAACCTTGCCGTTTTCAGTTACCGAATTTACATATGCCGCAAGACCTTGAGAAGCCTGGCTTACGGTATAAATATTCATACGGTTTGTGCCTGCACCGATAACACCGCGAAGTCCCGCAGTGCCAAATTCTAAGTTTTTATAAAAGGCGTCCGAAATAAGTTCTTCGTTTCCCTGCATTTGCTTGAGTTCGGTTATAAGGTCAGGGTCGCGAGTGGCTTTTTCGCACCATAGCCTGTAAGTTTCATTTATCATTTTCATTCCTCCAATTGTATATATATCATAATATTTTTTACTTATTTTGTCAATAGAAACAGCAGTATTTAGACAATTTAACAAATTGTAAATTTTGCTTGACTTTTTCCCTGTTATAAGGTATCATTAAAATATATTTGGCGAGAAAATACTGTTTTGGTGTATGAATGTTGGAAAAATTTGTCGAAAATTACGAAAATTTGAGTGATGAGGAAATTGTAGCCTTGATAAAAGGCGGTGACAATGCTTTACTTAATGTTTTAATTGTCAGGTATTATCCTACAATTTTTTATTACGTCAGCCAATATTTCAGTGCTAATTACAGTGAGGATGCGTTTCAGGAAGCTACGCTTGCGCTTTATTCGGCAATAAACGGATATGACAGTGAAAAGGCATCCTTCAAGACTTTTGCCATACTTTGCATAAAGAGAGCGCTTTATGATTATATAAAGCGAAACAACAGGCAAAAGGATATTCCGCAGGATATGCTCTCATCACTTGATGAGGTTGAGGTTGTGGATTACAAAAGTCCCGAAAAAATATTTTTTGAAAGGGAAGCGTATGAATCCCTTGCGGCGACTATAAGGCTTGAATTATCACCGCTTGAATATTCAGTTTTAGAACTTTTTTTAGCAGGTGAAAAGTACGGTGATATTGCCGAAAAGCTTTCGGTTTCCGAAAAATCGGTCGATAATGCACTCGGTCGTATACGCAAAAAGATTAAAGGTAATGACAGTCGGTAAGACTGCTTACATATATGCCCATGTAGCTTAAAATACAGAGCGTTGAAAAACAAAGATGTCGGTGCAATTCCGTCCAGGGCTAAAAAATCTTCCAAGAGAGGTAAAAGAAATGTTTGAAGACAAGACATTAGTTTGCAAAGACTGTGGAGAGGAATTCGTATTCTCTGCAAGAGAGCAGGAATTTTATGAATCCAAGGGCTTTGTAAACGAACCGCAGCGCTGTAAGCCTTGCCGCGACAAGCGTAAGAATGCAGGAAGGGCTCCAAGAGAAATGCACGAAGCAGTTTGTGCAGCTTGCGGCGGTGTTGCTACCGTGCCTTTTGTTCCGAGAGATGATCGTCCTGTATATTGCAGCGAGTGCTTTGCAAAGATGAAGGAACAAGAAAATCAAGAAGCTGCTGAATAATTTTGTAGCTCGACCGCCTGAATGTTTTCGGGCGGTTTTTATTTTTTTCTTGCAAATAATTCATATTTCTGTAATAATATTATATTATGATATTTTATAAAATATTATGAAAGGTGAAAAGCAATGCAGTATAAAATCCTAATAGTAGATGATGATGTAAATATTTGTGAGCTTTTACGGATATATCTTGAAAAGGAAGGTTATGAAACGGCAGTGGCACATAACGGTTCTGATGCTGTGAAGCTTGCTTTTTCAGATAATCCCGACCTTGTATTGCTTGATATAATGTTGCCGGAGCTTGATGGTTGGCAGGTTTGCCGTGAGATAAGAAAACAGAGTGAAGTTCCGATTATAATGCTTACTGCAAAGGGTGAAACCTTTGATAAAATTTTGGGGCTTGAACTTGGTGCTGACGATTATGTAACTAAGCCTTTTGAAACCAAAGAGGTTGTTGCCCGAATAAAGGCGGTATTAAGGCGAGCTAACGATAAGGAAAAGCAAAATGCAGTAGAAGAAGTAAAATATGATAAGCTGAAAATTAATCTTACTAATTACGAGTTAGTAGTGGATGGTCAGCGTATAGATACTCCGCCTAAGGAATTGGAACTGATATACCATCTTGCAAGTAATCCTAACCGTGTTTATACCCGAGACCAATTACTTGATGAGGTTTGGGGTTTTGATTATTACGGCGATTCAAGAACGGTTGATGTTCACGTAAAGAGGCTTCGTGAAAAGCTTGAAAATGTTTCTGATGAGTGGTCGCTGAAAACCGTTTGGGGCGTAGGTTATAAATTTGAAATAACAAAGCTTTGAGGTAATATATGAAATTAAAGCTTTTTAAAAAGTATTTTCTGACAACGGCGCTTATAATACTTTCAAGTCTTGTGGTTATTATGGTAATACTAACCTTTGTGCTTAATAATTATATAGCAAAGGAAAGGCACTTATCACTTTCTAAGGCTTGTAATGAGGTATCGGTTTTTTTGTCAGATGAAAGTATTGAAAAAGCCGAACAGATTGACAGCGTTTTATCTACGGTTGCGGAAATTTCGGGGGCAGACATATTTATTGCCGATGCTGACAGAAGTGTGCAAATTTGCTCGTGCGGTGATTTTTCACAAAACGGAAACTGTCTTCATACCTATAAAAAAATCAAGGAAACTGAAATTGAAAAAGCCTTAAAAAGCGATAAACTGTTGCTTACTACATTGGGATTATATAAAACTCCGCATTATGTAACTGCAATATCTGTACAGGCGGGAGAAAATTATTTTACCGTATTTGCGAGCGCTCCGATTTCTTCAAGCAAGGAAATTATAGCAAAGGTTTCCAATCTTTATTTACTGTCTGCGGTAATCCCCATGCTGATAATGTTTTTTGCGATATATGCTATGACTTACCGTATGACAAAACCGATAAAGCATATGTCTGAAGCATCCCGTCTTATGGCAAGAGGCGATTTTTCAAAAAGAATACCCGTAACTACTGACGATGAAATAGGCGAGCTTGCGGCAGCATTTAATATGATGACCAATAATCTGGCAAGTCTTGAGGGCATGAGGAAAAGCTTTGTTGCAAACGTTTCTCATGAGCTTAAAACTCCTATGACTACAATAGGTGGATTTATTGACGGTATTCTTGACGGAACAATCCCTCCCGACAAGCAAAGTTATTATTTGGGCATTGTATCGGAGGAGGTTAAACGGCTGTCCCGTCTTGTAAATTCAATGCTCAGTATGTCAAAGCTTGAATCGGGCGAGCTTGCTTTAAATTATGAGCAGTTTGATTTGCGAGAGCTTATATTCACAACTGTTATCAGTCAGGAACAACGAATTGAGACTCAAAAGCTTAATATAGAGGGTCTTGATGAGCTTGAGGCAATATCTATAAATGCCGACAAGGATTTAATGCATCAGGTAATATATAATCTTGTTGATAACGCAATTAAATTTACAGATGAAGGCGGTAAGCTAAGCTTTAAGCTCACAAGAGAAAACAAAAAAACCGTATTTATTCTGACAAACAGTGGAGCAGGAATTCCTCAAAAGGATATAAAGTTTGTTTTTGAGAGATTTTATAAGGTGGATAAGTCACGCTCGGCTGCAAAAAACAGTACGGGAATAGGACTTTATATAGTTAAAACTATTGTAAAGGCACATGGCGGAACTATTATGGTGTCCTCAAAGGAAAATGAATTTACTTCATTTAAACTTATATTGCCTGAAACAAACTAAACGTTTTTTAATATTTATATAAACAGTAATTTTGAACGGAGTTATAAAATGGACGAATTTTTAAACCAAGAAACAAAAAACGAGGATAAAGACCCTGAAATTCAAAATACTTCGGATACGGATAAAGTGTTTGAAACTGCGGAAACACAGTTTGAAAGCGAATATTCTACCGTATACAATCCGATTGAGTATGCCGAACCAATAGAGCAGGAAAATATAAAGCCTATGTCAAAGGGACTTAAAGTGTTTGCTGTAATTATGGCAGCAGTTATTCTTGTGACAGGCGGTGCTCTTGCAGGGTATATAGCAGGAAACAGTAAGAGTAATTACTCTTTGGGTAAAGATAAAGTTAAATCATATATAAATTTAGCTCAAAAGCCTGCTGATACAGACGAGCTTACTGCGGCAGAGGTTTATGAAAAAACAAATAAATCTATTGTTGGAATTATGATTTACAACTCCAAGGGCGATGCATCACAGGCAAGCGGCATTATAATTTCAAAAGACGGATATATAGTTACGAATGACCATATTTATTCTGAGGTTGCAGCTCCTAAATTTAAAATATATACCCACGATTCAAAGGAATACTCTGCTAAATATGTTGCAGGCGACCAGATAAGTGATTTGGCGGTGCTTAAAATTGAGAATACGGAGGATACCTTTTCTCCTGCCGTATTTGCAAGCCCTGATACTGTGTTTTGCGGAGAAAATGTTGTGGCTATCGGCAGACCAAATAACGCAGTGGAGTCTTCAAGTATAACCGACGGTATAATTTCCGCAACAAGTCGCAGAATTCAGCTTTCTACTACCAATTACAGTTCCCGCGTTATGCAGACTACTTGTCCCATTAACCCCGGTAGCAGTGGTGGTGCTCTTGTTAATATGTACGGACAGATTGTTGGAGTTACCTCCTCAAAGCTTGTCAGCACTGCCTATGACAATGTTGGCTATGCAATTCCTACTGATATTGTAAAGCGAATAACTGATGAGCTTATATCAAAGGGTAAGGTTGTGAGCCGTGCAAAATTAGGTATTGAATATAAAATGGTAGACTCGGTTACCGCAGAACTTAACGGTCAGGAAGCGGTGGGACTCCTCGTGGCTTCTGTGGCGGAGGATAGCGGTCTTTACGGCAAATTAGAGAAAAATGATATGATTACTCATATCAACGGTGTTGCTATTACCGATGATGATATCGTTCTTGATATCATTGAGGGGCTTAAAGCCGGCGACAAAATCACAGTTACAATTCTTACAAGTGGCGGTACTACAAAAAATGAGGAGGCTGTTTTAAAGGCTAATGTCGGTGAGTCAAGCTACCATGGTATAGACCTTTCTAACGATACAGATAAAAAAGACGAAATCTTTTAATTTCTGCTAAAACTTAGTGCTTTTACCGAATATAACGGTATAACTATTCCTGTACTATTTTGATTGGTGTAGAGCATTAAATAATCTGCTCCGATTTCGGCGAGGATACCTATATATCGGTAGTTTATACAGTCTATTCTGATAAGCTTCCCAACCTGATTTTTGAGAAGCCCGAGTAGAGTATTTGTTTTGCTATCGCCCATGCGTTCAAGGTTTAAATAGTCTTCAAAATATTTTAAATCCGCTTCACTTTGTATGCGGTGAGGTAGATTGTATGGCATAAATTTCACTCCTTTGTACAGTATATTCCAAAATTTAATATTTGCTTTCAAAAGAGCCCTTTTTCTATGTGGAAAAGGGCTTTTTATTCTTGACAAAATAATATCTTGGGTGTAGAATTTAGTTAATTTCTATGTAAGGAGAAAGCGATATGAAAAAATACTTTTTCAGGGAGATTCTATAACTGAATTTTACCGAAATTTTGAAGATCGTAAAAGTATGGGAAAGGGTTACGCCTGTTTTGTAGAAGCTGAGCTTGGTTTCGAATATCCGGGCGAATATGAATTTGTAAACCGTGGCGTTGGCGGAAACAATGTTCGCGACCTTTATGCAAGAATTATCAGGGATATTATTAACGAAAAGCCTGATTATATAAGTATTCTTGTGGGTGTAAATGATATTTGGCATGGGCTTGACCATAATAACGGTACGGGCGCTAAAAGATATGAAAAAGTCTATGATATGTTGCTTGAAGAAATAGCAGAAGAACTTCCGGACACCAAGGTTATGACATTAGAACCATTTGTTTTAAAAGGCCTTAATACCGATAACACAGAAGCCGACCCCAACCGCTGGGAGAAATTCAGCGGTGGTGTTTACAAGCCTGCTAGAATTGCCAAAAAACTCGCTGTAAAGCATAATTTAAAATTTATTTCTTTGCAGGATAAGTTTGATAAAGCTTGTGAAAAGGCTCCTGCTAATTATTGGCTATCTGATGGTGTTCACCCAACAGCCAAAGGCCACGAGCTTATAAAACGTGAATGGATAAAAGCATTTAACGAAATAATGTAAAATAAAAAAGATGTAAGGATTTCCTTACATCTTTTTATTTCTTATGAAAATAATTATTTCATGCTATTTTCGTAAGATTCGATCATTTTCTTAACCATCTGACCGCCGATAGAACCAGCCTGCTTAGAGGTAAGGTCACCATTGTAACCCTGCTTTAAGTTTACACCAACCTCCCTTGATGTTCCCAAGTGTTATTAATTTCATTAAAAATAAAATACATAGACGAATCGAACCACTATAATAAAACTTAATTTTTTGACGGTATTGTTGCAAAACTTATCAAAATCAGATAGGCTATAGTATAGTTGTTAAAAATATTAAAAATGAGACTGTATTTATGGCGACTTATAGAAACTATCTCAACTTTTGATGAAAATACACTAAAACTTGAAATTATGGCAACTGAAGCAAAGAAATTCTTCATATATTAATCTTATTGAATGAGTGATTTGTCATTTTATAAATATCTTTTTTAGTACATTTGTATAAATGTAATTCAAAATTGGTTGCTTCGAATTGCAATCCGTAGTTTTTACCTTTTTTGCAATATGGGGTCTTTATTGCCGCAGTAAAAAATTCCAAATCAATGTAATACACATTGATTTGGAATTTTTTATTTTTTTGTTTTAACCCTGACAGTAGTTGTCAGGGTTAAGTTTTAAACTGTGTTCAAGAAAGGAGGGAGTACGAATGGAAACTGCCGAACGAAGGATAGAAATAATGCGTGTACTGTGCCGGAGAAGACACGAAACAATTTCAAATTTAGCAGATGAGTTCGGTGTTTCCACAAGAACCATTTTGCGAGATATTGAAGTGCTTAGTGTCACAGAGCCTATCTATACACAGTGCGGTAGATATGGTGGTGGAGTTTATGTGACTGATGATTATTCAATGACACGAATGTATATGACTGAAAGGGAATTAAATCTATTACATAAATTATCCAAAATGGCAGATGAAAAGGCTACGTGTGAATTAAGTATAGAAGAAAACAAATTGCTGAAATCTATTATCTCGCAGTATACAAAACAAAAAAATTGAAAGGAAATTTAGTATGAAAAAAAGAGAAAAAGAACTATTTAAAAGTTTGTGCAGTTTCAAGGAAAAGGAATTTGATGAAAGTTTGCTTGATGCTGCAACTCCCGCAGTGTTGGGACATTTGTTTTTTAATCGTATGCA
>JAZRAI010000037.1:0-38736 GCA_045634455.1 Acutalibacteraceae bacterium | reverse complement strand
GCAGGCGCAGAAAAGATTAAGGTTATTAAGGCAGTTCGCGAAATCACAGGTCTTGGCCTTGCTGAGGCAAAGGCTCTTGTTGACGGCGCTCCTAAGACTCTTAAGGAAGCTGCAGCTAAGGAAGAAGCTGAAGAAATCAAGGCTAAGCTCGCAGAGGTTGGCGCAACAGTTGAGCTTCAGTAATTTCAAATTACACAAAACAATTTTAACCGAGAGCAATTCGCTCTCGGTTTTTATTTTTTGTCGCAACCAAATATTTGTTATTAAAAAATATCGACCGTTTGTAGGGAAGGGGCTTGCTCCTTCCGTTTTGAATTATTCGAAAACCGGAGCCAAGAGCAAGCCCTTGCCCTACAACCGAAAACAAAAATTTTTTCTTTACTTTAACACTTGAAAATGATATACTAAATTTGTCACACTAATTGCATATTTGAATTCTACCTGTGGGAAAATACTTTGGTAAAAAGTGTTTTCTCTCTTTGCCGTTATCCTCACGGGTAGAATGCAATAGTGTGACAACTATGAGAGACAATACTTTTTCAGTGTGTCTCTTATAGGGGCACACTTTTTTATTTTTATAGTAAAAAGGAGGGCGGTTTCGTTTTTAGTTTAAAGGTGTGTCATAATGCAAAAAAAGAAAGGAAAAAATATTATGAAATTTTGCGAAAAATGTGGAAATCAATTACAAGATGATGCACTGTTTTGTGCCAAATGCGGAACAAAAGTTTTAGATGATGTTGCGACACTACCAAAGGCTGAAACAAGTGAACAATCACAGCCTCAAAACTCAAATAAGCAACCCTCACCAAAGAAAAAATCAAAGGCAATATATTTTTTAATTCCTATTATCATTATTCTTACTGTGGTAATCACGGTTTTAGTTACATATGTTATTTTACCTAATTTTACTAAAACAAATAACAATTCAAATTCCGGCTCAAACAATAAAACTACAACAACCGCTTCAAATGAATGTCCTGCAAGCGAATACGGAAATCACGTTTGGCAACACGCTGATTGCTTACAACCAGCAATCTGTGAGGCATGTGGTACGTATAAGGATGACAAATTAGGAAATCACGAATGGGATGGAGATGTTTGCTGGAATTGTGGATTACCTTACGAGGATTGGAAATCTCAAAATTAGTTTTTAAAAAGTAAATTAATAACTTCTAAAAATCTTAAATATTGACTAAGAAAAAATCGTATGATATAATACAAGTAAAAGTTTGATTATATTATTGCGGAGGGGCTAAATATGGCTTTTTTTGAGGATTTAGGTAAAAAGATTTCAGAAACCAGTCAGGGTGTAGTTCAAAAAACAAAGGATACTGCAGAGGTTATGCGTCTTAATTCCGCCATATCTGATGCAGAGAAAAAAATAACTGCAATTTATACTAAAATTGGTGAGATTTACTGCGAAAAGAAAGCAGATAGCGCCGAGCCTGATTTTGCAGAGCTTGTAGCGGCAGTTAAAGAATTAAAGGCAAGTATTGCTAATTATAATGAGCAGGTTAGTCGTTTAAAGGGACTTATTTTCTGTCCTAATTGTAACGCATCTCTTGCACCTGAGACGATATTCTGTTCGGTGTGCGGTACCAGAATGCCTCAGGAGGTAAGTCAGCCAAAGGCTGATGAAAAGCTTTGTCCTTCCTGCGGTGCTCCCGTTAAAGAGGGAATGGCTTTCTGCACAAGTTGTGGCTTAAAGTTAGGCGAGGTAGCACAGCAAGTACCCACTTGCAAGAAATGTGGTGCCGTTTTGAAAGACGGCATGAAATTCTGCACTACTTGCGGTGCTATGGTAGAGGCTCCCGTGGTTGAAGCTTCTGCCCCTGCTCCTGCGGTTGAAGCACCTGCTCCTGTGGTTGAACCTGAACCGACACCTGTTGTTGAAGTTCCTGTAGTTGAAGCTCCTGTGGTTGAGGCTCCTATAGTTGAGGAAGCTCCTGTAGAACCTGTAGCTCCTGTAGTAGAGCAACCTCAGCCTGTTGTTGTAGCAGAGCCTGCTCCTGCTCCCGAGCAACCGCAAAAGAGATTTTGCACCGGTTGCGGTAAGGAATTAAGTGTTGGTTCAAAATTCTGTACTTCTTGCGGAAAAGCCGTATAAAAACTTAAAATACATACAAAAAAGCCACTGCATTGCAGTGGCTTTAATTTTTTCAAAGAGGATTAAAAGAAATCCTTATTTAAGGTAACACCGAAATCTTTTTGAACAGAAAGCAACTGCTCATCAGAGATTGTCTGTAAAATGGGTTGACCGGAAGATAAAATCTTCATATAAATTTCTGCGGACTTCTCGATTGTGTGCATAAGACCAAAGGTAATATCAAAATCGGGGCCTGAACAGAAAAGACCGTGGTGAGCCCAAACTGCGGCATCATATTTCTTCATTAATTTACTAGTAGCAAGTGCGATATCGGCACCGCCGGGTACCATCCAATCAACAACGCCTACACCCTCGGGGAAAACGATAGGACATTCGGTCATACTGCGCCAAAGTGCTAATGAGAAGTCCTTAGCGGTAAGAGGAGTGATAAAGGTCATAGCGATAAGGTTTACGGGATGAGCATGGTAAATTACTCTATGCTCGCCGTTTGTTGCAGCTGCACGAACACTGTGGTTCATAAAATGGCTGGGGAATTCACTTGTGGGACGTCCTCCTTTAACAAGACCCCAAACGATACGGTAGCTGTCGCCCTTATCGTTAATTTCAACGATACAGATATTTTCCTGTGGCTCTAAAATAACGTTGCGGAAAAATTTGCCCGAGCCGGTAGAAATGAAAAATTCGTTTTTAAGATTATCAGCCTGAACGCCCATATTTACCCAAGGCTTTTCATAGTTGAAGTAAGGCTTGCACTCAGCAACCTCCTCAGGTCTCATACGGTAGGTAAGGTTGCCGCCGTTTCTTTCATGCCAACCCTGCTCCCAACCGTCGTTACACATACGGATATAATCTTTAATTACCTTGATGTCTAAAATTCCCATTTAAATTCAACCTCTCTTAGCTAAAACTTCTTTTTCGTATTTTTCGATTTCGGTAAACCAACTTTCGTCAGCTATAACGCCTTCTCTTTCGCAATATTCTGCCCAAACATCGCCAAAGGGAAGTGTTTTAACTTCTTCGGATAATACCATAAGTTTTGTGAGCTGATTGGTATCCTGCAAGTCTTTGAGCATATCGTTAGGAGTAAGCAAAGCGTTAAGTAAAGCTTTCTGCCAGCTTCTGAAACCAACTGTCCAAGCGGAAATACGGTTAATGCTTGCATCAAAATAGTCAAGCGCCATATAAACCCTGTCAGTAGCACCGCTTCTTACAATTTCCTTTGCCATTTCTTTTGTTTCGTCATCAAAAAGTACAACGTGGTCGGAATCCCAACGGATAGGACGTGTAATATGTAGTGCAATTTCATCAAAGAAGCAAAGAAGGGCAGGTATTTTATCTGATACAACTTCTGTCGGATGATAGTGACCGTTATCCATAAGCGGTAAGCAACCTTCGTGTGTTGCGGCAAAGCTTAATGAAAATTCAGCACTGCCAACAGTGTAAGCTTCAACACCGATACCGAATACCTTGGATTCAACACAAGGCTTAACCTTTGATTTATCAAAGGGCTCTGCCAAAATAGCTTCAATAGACTCCTTATATCTTTGACGGGGACCTACGCGGTCGGCAGGGATATCCTTAAAGCCGTCACCTGTCCAGATATTCATAACGCAGGGTATACCTGTTTCATTTGCGAAATACTCGGAAATTCTGATACAAGCCTTGCCGTGCTCAATCCAGAAATCACGAACTTCCTTTATGGGGCTTGAAAGGGTAAGACCGTTTTTGCACATAGGATGTGAAAAGAAGGTAGGGTTAAAGTCAATACCCATATTATACTTTTTAGCAAAGTCTACCCATTTTTTAAAGTGCTTGGGTTCAATTTTATCTCTGTCTACAAAGCCGTCCTCAAAAATTGCATAGCATGCGTGAACGTTTAGCTTTTTCTTACCGGGGCAAAGGGAAATAACCTTTTCCATATCGGCAATAAGCTCTTCGGGAGTAGTTGCCTTTCCGGGATAGTTACCTGTTGTTTGAATACCGCCCGTTAAAGGACCGTCATGGTCAAAACCGATAACGTCGTCACCTTGCCAGCAATGAAGACTGACGGGTAAATTTTTTAAGATTTCAATAGCCTTGTCAGTGTCTACACCAAATTCGGCATAGCGTTTTTTAGCTTCTGCGTATCTGCTCATTTTTAACCTCCATAGAATAAAATATATCTAAATAATTATAGCATTTATTACCATACATAGTCAAGTATCAAAGTTTATTATATTTTCTTTCGAAAATGCGGTATTTTTTGCAAATTAAATAAAATGGAGTACCGAAAACATAGCAAACAATAAGCTGACCGATGCCTACCTCTAATGCGGAAATCAAAAATCCCCACATACTGTATCCGTTAGGCAGGTATAAAAGTGCTATTTCAAAGCCGATTACAAGCGCGTTAACAATAACGGGTGGAAAAAATGCAAGAAATGGGATTTTTCTCCATTTGATATTTCTGAAAATATATGTAAGCAAAGCCGCACAAAGCGTTGCAAGCGTGCCGAAAACGGTATCGGCTACGTTAAATGAACCTAAGTTAGCTATAAAGCAACCAACTGTAAGCCCCGGTATTGCAGCAGGGGTGAAAACGGGGAGAATTGTCAGCACTTCGGATATTCGAAGCTGAATGGGCCCGTAGGCAAGACCAAATGCGTTTGCAAGATAGGTAAGACCTGCGTAAAGTGCCGCAATTAATGCTCCTGTTACTATGTAATTAATTTTTTTCTTGTTTTGCATATAAAACTTCCTTATTTTAAAGAACTGTAAAAAGCGACCGCCAATTTATCGCAACGCTCATTTTCTATATGACCTGCGTGGCCTTTTACCCAATCAATGGTAACCTCGTGAATTTTAAGCAATTCAAGCAGTTGTTCCCACAAATCAGGGTTTAACGCAGGCTTTTTGTCTGCCTTGCGCCAATTATTTTTCTGCCAAGATTTTGCCCAACCTTTTGTTATGCCGTCTGCAACATACTTAGAGTCGGTCACAAGACGAACCTTACAGGGTTCTTTTAAGGCTTTAAGACCGTTTATGGCGGCGGTAAGCTCCATTCGGTTGTTAGTTGTGTCTTTTTCTCCGCCCGAAAGTTCTTTTTCCTTACCCTCAAAGCGCAGAATTACTCCCCAACCGCCGGGTCCCGGATTACCCGAGCAGGCACCGTCCGTAAAAATTTCAACATACTTCATAAAATTAATACCTTCTATAACTGCCTACAACCTTACCGAGAACCGATGGGGTTTCAGGGTAAATGGGTGAAAAATCGGGGTTTTCGGGCATAAATATAACCTGCCCGTTTTTTATTAAAAGGCGCTTGACGGTAGCTTCGTCGCCATCCATACCCACTACGATATCACCGTTTTTGCAGGGCTTTGTTTTATCGGCAATTATAATGTCTCCATCAAGAATTCCCGCGTCGCGCATACTAAGTCCTACTACCTTTAAGGCAAAAAGACCGTCTGCACTTTTGGAGGGGTATGGAATATAATCCTCAATTTCCTCCACTGCTAAAATAGGTTTGCCCGCGGTGATTTTACCAACAAGAGGAACCATTGCAGAGGGAGAAGCCATATCAAGCCTTATAGAGCGTGAATTTTTAGGGTCGCGCAAAATGTAGCCTTCCTCTTCAAGTGTGTTAAGAATGGCGTGCACGGTTGAAGTGGATTTAATTCCGGTAGCAGAGCAAATTTCCCTGACAGACGGGGGAAAACCCTCTGCCATTTGCTGTACCAAAAAGGTATAAACTGCAGTTTGTTTTTCATTAAGAGGGGTTTTTGACATGATTTTTACCTCCAACGAACATTTATTCGTTTTTAGTATACCATTTTTTAATTCTTTCTGCAAGTCTTTTTATTACATTATTAAAAAGTTCGTTAAAGGCTAAAATAATCAGTAATACACCAAAAAGTTTTGCTATTAATGCTTCTTTTAGAATACTGCTTAAATAAAGTCCTAAAAAAGCACCTATTATTCCAAAAACTGCGATTTTTACAATATTTTTAAGCTTAATGAGTCCGCCTTTCAAATAGATTATTATTGCAATAACGGCGCAAGGGATAAAGAAAAGCAGATTTATCCCTTGGCTTTCAAGTTGGGAATGGGAGGTAAATAGAGATAAATATATTATTAAAACAGTTCCTCCGCCAAGTCCCATAGAACCGATTATTCCTGACAAAAGCCCTGCTAAAAGGGCTGTAATATTCATCTTATAAGCAGGCGAATGCCTGCATAAAGCATAAATCCCGCAAAAAGCTTTTTAAGTAGCTTTGACGGGATTTTTTTAAGAACAAGGCTTCCGATAACAGCACCTAATATTCCTGTGGGGATATAGATTAGCGCTGATGATAGGTTTACATAATCCTTTATCAGGTACATTACTGCACTTATAACGGTTATAGGAAGTATCACCGCTACGGCATTTGCGTGGGCGGTTTTTGAATCCATACCAAGATTTTGGAGCAAAGGGACTGCTATCATACCTCCGCCTGCTCCCAAAAGGCCGTTTATAATACCTATCAGAATACCAAATATTATTATTTTATAATTGCTTTTAACCCTACTCACACAAAGCTCCTTTAACAGATTTTTAGTTGCTCTGCGCTTATTTTTTGCTTTTCCTCCTTTTTTATACGCACTTTGTATTCTATATATCTTTCGGTTTCGTTTCGCTTTACAAAAGCGTCAAAACCGGTATTGTTAAGGGTATCGGTAAGTTTAGTAAGACTGTTTGAAAAAAGGCGCAAATCACTTATTGCCGATTTTCTGACCGGCGAGATTTTGGGCTCCTTTATATCCTCGGATTTTGGATTAAGCAGGTTATTAATATAAATTTCGGTTTGCATAGGGTCAAGATTATTTTTAATTATATTATCGAGTGCTTCACTGCGCTTTTCGGGAGGAAGTCTTAAAAGCGAGCGAGCGTGACTTTCTGTAAGTGAATAATCGCTGATACGGTTTCTGAGAACGGTATCTAATCTTAAAAGTCTTAATTTTTCAAGCAATGTGTTTTGGCTGACTCCAAGTTTCAGAGACATTTCCGACATAGGTATTTTGTGTTTTGATATAGCAGATTTTATTTTTTCGGCGGAATTAAAAATATTTGTATATTCGCGTTGCAGATTTTCGGCAATAGCAATTATCTCTGCTTCATAGGGTTCGATGTTTAAAATTATGCAGGCTATTCGGCGAAGCCCTGCAATACGGCAGGCTTCAAGACGCCTTTTGCCTGAAACTAAAATATATTTACCGTTATCCGATTTTCTTACAGAAACAGGATTTATAAGACCTATTGCTTTTATGCTTTGGGCTAAAGAATAAAGAGAATATGCGTCACTGCTGTTATGCAACATATATGATGGAATTTTGATATCATTTGGTTTTAGCATCATAAGCTTTTTATCAAAAATGGAATGCATATCTAACACCTCTTTCTCTATTAATTATCTATGCTAAGACAGATAAAGTAAAGAAAAAACGGTCGGGAAAATTCGTCTTAAAAAAACAAAAACAACCGCATCAAAGCGGTTGTTTTGATATATCGGCGGGTTTTCTCGGATATTTTGGCGGAGTTTGCGATAACTTTTTACAGTAAACAAAGGCTCTTGTTTCATCATCCTTTAAATTCTCGCATATAATGTCAGGTTCACCTAAATTCAATAATTTTACGGCATTATGGCATAAAATTGTCTCCTCAAAAGCGGAGGGTCCCTTCATACCGACAAATGTACCGCCAACCTTTATAAAAGGTGTACAATATTCGAGCAAAACGGGAAGCGAGGCTACCGCACGTGCAGTAGCAAAATCAAACTTTTCACGAAGTGACTTATTTTTTCCGCCATCCTCTGCACGGGAGTGAATAGTAACAATATTTTCAAGAGAAAGTGCTTCTATTACTGCATTTAAAAAATTAATGCGCTTATTGAGGCTGTCAAGTAAGGTTACCTTTAAATCGGGACGCACAATTTTAAGCACTAATCCCGGAAAGCCTGCGCCTGTGCCAACGTCAATTATAGAAGCACCTTTCGGCAATTCTGTATTTTTAAAAAATAAAATACAGTCATAAAAATGCTTATATAATACGTCCTCGGGTTCTTTTATTGCCGTAAGATTAATTTTTTCATTCCATTCAAGCAGTAAGTTGCCGTAAGTATTAAGGTCGCTTTCAATTTTTTCGGTAATTTCTATTCCGAAATCATAGCAAAGCGGAGCTATTTTTTTAATGTTAAAATCTATCATAAAATCAGTCCTTTAAATAGGCTTCAAGTCTGTAAATAGGAAATCCCAAAGACGAAAATTTTTGCTCGTATTCGGTTTCAATATTGCCCTCAAAATCGCTTTTGTGCAAATCAAGGGAGATATTTTTAAAGGCAAAACCATTGTTGCTAAAACTTTCAAGCGAAAATTCAAAAAAGTGGATATTATCGGTTTTTTGGTGAATTTCAGCACCCTCCTTTAAAAGGAGCTTGTAGATATCCAAAACACGCTTGTGGGTTAGGCGGTGGGAGGCATAGGCGTTTTTAGGGAAAGGGCAGGAAAAATTAAGAAAAATTTTTTCAACACTTTTTTCTTTTAAATATTTTCCTAAATATTCCGCACCGCATTTTATGAATTTGAGATTTGTAAGCCCCATTTCCTTTGTCTTTTCGCAAGCTTCAACAATAACATTTGCACTTTTTTCAACCGCTATAAGGTTAATTTCAGGGTGTTCTTTTGCAAAGGTATAGGCAAATTTTCCCTTACCGCAACCTATTTCAAGGTATAAGGGATTGCTTTTCTCAAACCAATTTTCAAAATCTATATATTCTTTTATATCTGAGGCGGTAGAAAAATTCCTGTCCTCTAAATCGCTTATAAATAAAATATCCGAAACGGCATTTAGTCGCTGTTCCAAATTTTTCTTTTTTCTCATTCGCATAAGGGTTATTCCTCACTGTAATTTTTAAGTACGTTATTTATTCTTTCTACTATCATATTGCTGAGAAACAGAGGTTTTTTAACCGTAATTTTCTCTCCATAGTTTAAAATCCAAGTTACAAGCGCTTCGCTTATTCTAAGCTTTACGGTAAATGAAAAGGTTGTTTCCGTTACATTTTTAATAAAAATCTGTTCTCCGAAGCGGTCTAAAACCTGCTCCACTATCGATTTATCACAACAAAGCTCAACCTCACAGCATTCACCGCCGTACATACCGAAAAGCTTTTCGGTATAATCGGCAATATCAAAGAATTCGGTATACGGACAAACTTCACTGAAATGGCGGGAAGCGGTATCAAGCATTTTTACCTTGCTCATTCTTTCAAGGCGCAAATGAAGTAAATTATCATATTTATTATGATTTCCCACGAGGTAGTAGTGGTCGTCCTGCCAAGTAAGTGCATAGGGGTTTACGGTCATTTCCTTTTCTTTTTTTATGATATTGCGGTTGTTATCAAATCCGCGTGAGGAATATATAAAGCTAATCTGCTTTTTGTTTTCAATGGCGCGGTTTATTTCGTCAATACTGTAAAAAAGCTCCTCGTTAGAGCATTTTGAAAAGGTGTTAAAGTAAACTGCGTTTTGACGCTTATTTGCTTCATAGGAGCTTAACATATTTTTAAGCTTTGATAGTAAATCTCGGGTTTTTGAGGCGCTTATAAATTTGGCGCTTTTTACCGCATCGGATAAAAGATAAATTTCGGGCACTTCAAATTCTCGCTCTCCTAAGAACCAACCGCCCTTATTGCTGGGAGCTTTTATTATGTCGTAGCCGTAATCCTCTAAATTTAAAATATCGTCGTAAATGGATTTTCTTTCGGCAACAATTCCTCTATCCGAAAGCCTTTCTGCTATTTGTGAGGCATTAATCGGGTGGTCCTCGTCGCTGTATTTTTTGAGGATATCAAGAATATGTAAAAGTTTTAGCTTTTGTCCTGATTGCTTTGCCATTTATGTATCTCCTCTTTGAATTCATCATAGGAAAAATAAGTATTTAAAATATCCAAAAACGCATTGCTCGATAAATTCTCGGGCAAAGAGAGGAACTTTAAAAGCGAAATTCTTTTAAGATTAGAATTGTTTGTTCCCGAAAGACCAAATGCGAATAAATCTGCCTTTGTTATTTTTCTGCCCGATTTTATATTGGTTTCGGTAACACCGCTTTTTTTAAGAGCCTCTAAAATAACCGCCTCGTTCATACCCTCTACACCCAAATAGCCTGATTTTGAGGGGGTATCCTTTCGGCGCTCCTTACCTTTTATCTGCGGGATATAAACATTAATGATTTTATCCTTCTGCTGTATCACATTTTTAAGATGCGCTCTTATAACATTGCCGGCAGAGTCGCTATCGGTAAGAATTATTATTCCTCCGCATTTGTCGCAAAGGTTTGATATCATTTTGCATTTTTCGGCATCCTTAAATATGGAAAATCCATTTGTGGGAATAATAAGTGTATCTATAAAATTACCAAGTGTTATCTTGTCATACTTACCCTCAACTATAACAGGGTACGCAAGTTTAATCAACTGTCTCACCCTTTACTGCAATATGGATAAGGCAAACTACAAGCTCCTCCAAAATAACCCTCCCGTTTTGTGAAAAGGATTTAAGGCGCTTATCGGCATTATAGATTTCGTTAAGGGAAAGCCTTAGCTTTTTCCCGTCAAATTTATATAGGTTTTTAGCGGCTCTGTCCACTAAAAAGGCTTTGTTTTTATAGCCGTAAAGCTTAATAACTTCATCAGAGGAAATACCGTTTTGTTTTGCGGAATATACTCTGTACATATCGGTATAACAGCTACTAATGGTAGAAAGCATCGCCATCGGTTCTATTCGCATATAAAAAAGCTCGTCCAAAAGGGTAAGCGCTGCGGTCGAATTACCGCTTAAAATGTGTTTTGAAAGGTCAAAAAGGGAAGCTTCAACAGTTTTGATACAAACCTTATCTATAATCTCTTTGGTGATTACATTTTCGCCCGAAAAGGCGCAAAGCTTATTAAGCTCCGCTTGCAGAGAATTAATATCATCACCGACAGTTTCAACCAAATAGCGGGCAGCATCTGACGGCAGTTTAGAACCGCGTTTTAAAGCACCGTCGGATAAAACTTTCACAAGCTCTGGTATACTGCGGTGGTCAAGGGCAGCGGTAACACCGCCGATTTTATCCACCATACTGCAAAGTGTTTTAAAACGGGTACTTTTTTTACGGTCAAAATCTATATTTTCAAGCTGAATAAGCAGTACACAGGTATCGGGAAGCTCTTTAATTAATTCGCAAAGACGCTCAAACTCCGATTTTGCTACACCTTCAAAATCATAATCATATAAAATGGCAAGCTTTCTGTCCGCCATTAAGGGAAGCTGTACCGTAAAATCGTAGAGCGATTGCAAATCACACTCTGCATCAAACTTACAGTAATTAAAAATATCGTCAGGGGAGGAAATACTGTTTGAAATTTTATCGCTGTAAAGCTTTTTGAGATAACCGTCCTCGCCAAAAATGATATAGGCGTTAGCTATGTCTTTCGAAGCTAATTGACGTTTTAATTCTTGCTCTGTGATGATTGCCATTTTAAGCTTTTACCTCCCTCGCTTTTAATTTTTTCCAACACTTTATTTAATTTTAACATATCTATATGCTTTTTACAAGCAAGCATTACACAAAAGATTAATATTATAATTACACATACAACAACAGACATACTTTTAGGGGTTTCTATTAAGGCATTAGGCAGGGAAGCCATTTTATTAATTGCATAATTGACATACCCTATAATTGCATTGCATACAAAAAGCAATGCTCCTGCCAAAAAGCCAAAAAAGGGATTTACAATAAGTGCTATAACCGTAATCCATATAGCCACTGTTACGGGATATGAAACAAGTAAAGTTGTGATTATACCAACAGTTGATATACTGCCATATACATATATAAGCAGGGGATACACCATTAAAGTAGCAGAAACACAAACTATAACTGCACTGAGAAAGGTGTTTACAAGTTTTGCTTTTATAAATTCGTTTTCGATTATAAAACGGCAACAGGGAATTGCTATTGCAAGTATGCCAAAGGTTGATAGCACCGATAACTGCAATGCCAAACTGAATATGCTAAGCGGTGAAAAGAGCATTATTAAGCAAACGGCGGCTCCAAGGCAGTTTTCACCGACAGGCTTTCTGTTTAAGAGCAATGCCACAGAATACAGAATATATGTAACACCTGCTCTTAAAACGGACATGGTAAATCCGCATAAAAAGGACATAAGGAAAACAGACAGTAATATAAATAACGCTTTTATAAATCGGTTGTAGAAAAGTTTTTCCGTAAAAAATCCCATAAGGGTTATAAGTACCGACAAATGCATACCCGAAACTACCATTACGTGACTTACACCTGCGGTTTTTACGTTATTTTTGAATTCGGCAGAAAAATATTTATCCTCACTAAAAGTTAATGCCGACATAGTTGCAGCTTGTTCATATCCCATATTAGAAAAGAGGGTTTGCTTTATATAACGACGAAGTTTGTCGGTCTGTTTTAATATAAAATTTCCCTCGCCCTTTAAAAGGGTATAATCTTTCGCATTTGCCATGAGAAAAATTTTATTACTGTAACTGCTAAGACGGTATTTGTTATCAATTTTTTGTAATTTAAGTGTGGCTTTAAGTGTATCGCCAACCGTTAAATTATTTTTATAGTAACTAAAAGAAAGACGGTCACCTTTATTTAAAATATCACTATCTTTTATTTTTATGTCAGCAATAAAATAATTTTCGCTTTCGTGTGTAATAGCGGTTACACAAAATATCGCATTTGCTTCTTTGCCGATTAAGGAATTAGCTTTTTCTATTTCGTTAAAGGTATTAATTGCAGAAATTGACACCAAAATAGGGAATATAATTGCTATTGATATAGCAGATGACGGATTTTTAAGAATTATAAAAAAGAGCAGTAATATAAACAGCAGCGCCATAATGACAAGCGCTGCTTTAAAATAATACCCGATTATAACGGTAATTACGCAAAGAAATGCCGATAAAAGCATAGGACGGCGGGAAAGATAGTCCTTAATTGTAATCAACCCTTTAAAATAATGTTTACAAAATATAAAAAATGGTGTATATTAATAGTAAAGTTATTCTTCGTGGAGGAAAAACAAATGGAAAAGTTTAAACTTGTTAAAATTTCAATTTTGCTTATAGATGCAGCATTTGTGTTGCTTGCAGCACTTATAGTAGGACTACCGTTTCTTATAACATGGTATGTAGAAATTATGAACCGCAGTGCTTCACTTGCAACCACCGTAATGCTCACAAGCTATCCTTGTGCACCTTTTGTCGGATACGGTTTGTTTTTGCTCCGTCGCTTTTTGAAAGAAACTATAAAAGATGAAATTTTCGGTGAGGAAAGCCTCAGGTATCTTATAAGGCTTGCCTTTTGCTGTGCAGTTATTGCGGTAATCACATTAGTGGCAGGTTTTTTCTATATGCCGTTTTTCTTTGTTGCAATGTCGTTCGGCTTTATGGCACTGCTTGTGTTTTCTTTCTGGTCAGTAGGAAAAGGAAATTAAAAAATCAGTCGTTGCTAAGCGCGTATGAAAGCGTCATAAGACTGTCGGTAAGGTGAACGTTTTCCACCTTTACCTCGGGATGATTCATTCCTATATCATAATGGCTGAAATTCAAAAAGCCTTTAATACCAAGCTTAATCAATTGCTCCGAAATTTCTGCGGCAGCCTCTTTGGGTATGCAAAGCACAGCTACTTCGGGGCGATTTTCTCTGCAAAATTCGTCTAAATCGGAAGTGCTTCTGATAGGCAAATTTTTAATCACCTGACCTATAAGCGACTCTTTTGCATCGAAAAGACCGGTAAGCCTGAAACCCTTTTGTTCAAAATTAATATGCATTGTAACGGCTCTACCAAGGTTACCCATACCGATAAGTATAGTAGCTTTAACCCGGTCGATGCCAAGGATTTTTGCGATTTCTGACTGTAAAAGTTCAATGTTATATCCGTATCCCTGTTGACCGAAACCACCGAAGCAGTTTAAATCCTGCCTGATTTGGCTGGCGGTAAGCCCCATTCGTTTAGATAACTCTTGGGATGAAATTCTGGTTATGCCGGCATTTTTCAGATCGCCCAAAAATCTGTAATATCTTGGTAAACGTTTGATTACAGAAGTTGAAATTTTATTACTGCCCATATGATACCTCTATTTATTATATAATATAAATTAATAATACAACCTTGATAAAAATCTGTCAAGCAAAATATGTTAATATTAAAAAACAGGAAGCACTTGCCTCCTGTTTTTGTGTTTTAAATTTACTTTTTGGTAAGGTTAAGAACTCTTGTGATTACAGGACTTAGTATAATATTTGAAAGCACTTCAAATATAAAGTTACCGCCTACAAGCCCTAAAAATATATAGGCTACGGTGCTTTGTCCTGCGGGCGCCCACGCCGCTAAGTCTTTAAAGAAAAACACAAAGCAGCCAAGAATAAATACGCCGGTATTAACCACAGGGCAGACAATAGCAGTTAGCAAAACCGCCAAATAAAAGTTTATTTTATTGAATACCTTAAAGGTTAAGCCTGCCAAAAACCCTGCAAGCGCTCCTTTTAAAAGTACGGTTACAACTGTGCCAAAAACCGAAAGCTGTAAAAAGGCTGTGGCATCACTGCTTAAAAGAACTACCGCACCAAACACAAGACCAAGCCAAGTAGCAATTCCTACACCGCACATAGCGGCACCTATTACTATTGGTATAAGTACAAGTGAAATAGAAAACGGGCCAAAGCGGATAAATGCACCGAGAAGTTGTAGTACTATTACGACCGCTGTCAGTAATGCACCCAATACGAGCAATTTGGTTTGCTCTTTTCTGTTTTTTGATTTTGTCATAAAATTCCCTCCGATACTGTCCCTTATGGGTACAATTCTTAATATAATCTATATGAAATCCGACAAAATGTCAGTTATTTTTTTCGTATATCACACGAAGTCCGTCAAGCAACAGGTTTTCGTTATATATGATGTTATATTTGCAATGCGGTATAATATCCTTTGAAAGACCGCCCGTTGCAACTACTGTCGGACATTCGCCAAGCTCGTCCTCGATTTTTTCTATAACCCCGTCAAGCATAGCGGCAGTTCCAAAAACGAGGCCTGACTGCATACACTCGGTTGTGTTTGTGCCTATAACCGACTTGGGTGCTTCTATATTAATAGAGGTAAGCTGTGCGGTGTTTTCTGTAAGCGCTTTAAGTGTAAGCCTTACGCCTGCCGCAATAACACCGCCTAAAAATGCACCGTTTTTATCAAGCACGCTGATGGTTGAGGCGGTGCCCATATCGATTATAACGCAGGGCATAGTGTATTCCTCTAAAGCACCGACAGCTCCCGCTACCAAATCGGCACCAAGCTGTGCGGGATTATCAATTTTAATGTTAAGACCTGTTTTTACGCCGGGGCCAAGCATTAAGGGAACTATATGGCAAAGCTTAGATACTGCACGGCTTATACTTTTGCCGACAGATGGAACAACCGATGAAATAATGCAGTCCTCTATAACCTCGGGTGCAATATCATAAAGCGCAAGAATATTTTTTATTTCTACTGCATATTGGTCCTCAGTACGGCCTGCCTGCGTAGCAAGACGGGCAGTAAGCTTTAAAACGCTACCGTCAAACGCGCCGAGAGTAATATTGGTATTGCCTATATCTATTGTGAGAAGCATTATAATTCCCCCTTTTACAAATATATTATAATGTAATTTTTTAAAAAATCAACATTTTTGTTGACAAAAAGGGTTTTTATTGTTATAATGTTGTCTGCTAAATGGAAAACTATGCTCATTTAGCTCCTTGCTCTGAATAAAGTTCAGGGCCAATAGTCCAAAGGGAGGTGCAAAGTAAATGGCTAATAAGTACGAGGCAGGCGTTATTTTCTCTGTAAAGAACGGCGAGGAAGCTACTACCGCTTTAAAGGAGAAGATTAATGACCTTATCGCAAAGAACGGTACCATTGAAAGCGTTGATGATTGGGGCAAGCGTCGCTTGGCATACCTCATCAATGACGAGGCTGAGGGTTACTATGTTTTCTACAATTTTGAAAGCAACCCTGAGTTCCCCGCAGAGCTTGAGCGTATCGTAAAAATTACCGATGGCGTTTTACGCGTTATGGTAATTAAAAAGTAATGGAGGAAAAAAAGAATGTTTAATTTAGTTGTTTTAACAGGTCGCCTTACAGCAGACCCCGAACTGAAAACCACACCTAACGGTATTTCGGTAACAACCTTCTCCATTGCAGTAAACCGCAATTACCGTTCCGGTGGCGAGAACCAGGCAGATTTTATTAATATTGTAGCTTGGCGCCAGACCGCGGAATTCATTACAAAATACTTCAAAAAGGGTAATCTTATCGGTATTGAAGGTTCTATTCAAACAAGAAGCTATACCGATAAAAACGGAAACAAGAGAACCGCTTTTGAGGTTGTAGCAAACAATGTTCAGTTTGTTGAAAGCAAGAGAGATACAGGCGCAGCTTCTGATAATGTTCCTGCTTCTTTCAGCAATGCTGATTCAAATGATTTCGCCGATTTAGGCGACGCTACTGATGACGATTTACCGTTTTAATCGCATCTGATTTAAATTAAAATTCAAGGAGGCTTTACAATGGAAAACGAGAGAAACGATAGACCTATGCACAAGAAACCCCGTAAAAAGGTTTGCCATTTCTGTGTTGACCGCGTAGAAAGCATTGATTATAAGGACGTAGCCCGTCTCCGCAAGTTCATTTCTGAACGCGCAAAGATTCTTCCCCGCCGTGCAACCGGTACATGCGCTGCTCACCAGCGTGAGATTACCACAGCTATCAAGCGTGCACGTCAGATGGCTTTACTTCCTTATGTAAACGATTAATATTTACGTGTAAAATTAAAACACTCTGCTTTGTGCAGAGTGTTTTTTATTTTTATTTATTTTGCAAAATCTTTATATAAATCAATTTGTCCGTAAAATGCGGGCCAACGTCCCGAATTACCGAGGGTTACAACAATATATTCATTTTCGGTATTATTAGACTTGCCGTAAGACGCTATGCAATAGCCGGATTCGTTTACAAAACCGGTTTTGCCGCCCAAAATAGTAGCGGTTTCAGGTTCTGTACCATACATCCAACTGAAAAGAGTGCTTGAAAGCAATATTCCTTCGGGATGTTGCGGAGTTTTAGCGGTTGTATACTGATAGGTCGAAAGCACCTCTTTGCATAACTCGTTTTGAAGTGCAGTATCAAGAATTATTGCCATATCATATGCGGAAGAATAATTGTTTTTATCATGAAGTCCTGTAACATTTGCAAAATGGGTGTTTTTAAGTCCTAATTCACTTACTTTTTTGTTCATAAGCTTTACAAATGCTTCTTCACTGCCTGCGATTTTCTTAGCAAGACCTAATGCAGCGTCTGCACCCGATGGTAAAATCAGTCCGTAAAGCATATCCTTCATATTGATAACTTCACCGTTTAAAAAACCTGCCACCGAAGCTCCCGCTTCAAACATAGGGTCGGTGATTTCAAGTGTCATGGTAAAGGTATCGCTTAAATCTTTGATATTTTCAACAGCCACAAGAAGTGTCATAATTTTTGTGGTGGAAGCAGGATAAGTTTTTTCGTGTGCATTACGGGAAGCTACTACGGAGTTATCCGCTTTATCAATAATTATGGCACTTTTTGCGTCCACATAGCTTGGGATTGCCAAACTGTTTTTATCAAATTTATAGTTTAAACCGATTTTTTCATCCACTACTGCGCTTTCGGATTTTGAAGCGGGTGTTTTAGCTTTATCGAAAGAGGCTTTTTTTGAAATTTTTCCCCAAGGAACAACAAAAATTGCCGTAACTGTAAGAACTAATATGAGAAAAACCGCTATTGCCGATTTGCGAAGCCGGATAACCTTATATCGCCCTTTTCTTTTGCGAACAGTTGTTGCAGTTCTGTTTTGCTCAGGCTTTAAAGGAGCTTCATATTTTGTTTTTTCTAAATTATTCTCATAGGCCTTTAAAAATTCCTCATAGCCTTTGTATCCTGAATTTTGTGACATTAAAAAACTCCAAACAACTAAATTATATTGCTAATTAAAAACCTCTGCCGGCACCGCCGCCGCCAAATGAACCTCCGCCACCGGAAAATCCGCCGAAGCCACCGCGGCCTCCGAAGCCGCCACGTCCGCTAAAACCGCCAAAATGCGGTCCGCCTATAAAGAATATTCCGCCGCGACCGCCTCTACCTCTGAAAATAAAAGAGATGATTATCAAGATAACAAGCATAATTACCCAAGAAAGTATAATATTGCCAACACCTTCGCCGTCATCTTGGGGCAGTTTATCAACAGGCACATAGCTTTCTTCGGCTTCTAAGCCGTAGGAAACGTAAAGCTCGTTAACAAGTGCATCATAAATAGCTGTAATTCCTGCCGAAAACTCGTTATTTTTTAGCTTTTCAAGACCGTAGGTATCTATAATTCTGCCGGTTTTGCTATCGGGCAGAAAACCACCAACACCATCGCCTGTGCCAATAAATATCTCGCGGTCATCCCTTGAAAAAAGGAGAACTACGCCGTTGTCAGTTTCTTTATCGCCGACACCCCATTCGTTACCGATATCGGAAGCATACTGAAACGGCTCAATACCGTTTAAATCCTCCACGGTAAGAACTATTACCTGAGCTGTGGTCTTTTCTTTTAGCGCTACACCTTTGGCTAAAATCTTTTCCTCGTCGGCCTGTGATATAACATCGGCGTAATCGTTTACATAGAATTCTTTTGTTGGGGAGGGATATTTAAAAACCTCGGATTTACAGCCGCAAACTGAAAGCAGAATAAGTGATACTGCTATTAAAATCCCCAAAAACCTTTTAATATTCATTAGTCAAAATCCACCGTTACATTTTCATTTGCGGCGGGAGAAGCATTAAAGAATTCTGCTTTTTCGAAACCGAACATAGCTGCAATAATGCTCTTGGGAAATTTTCTGAGGTCGGCATTATACTCTTTAACCTCATCGTTATACTCTGTTCTGGCGTAAGCAATTCTGTTTTCTGTGCCTTCCAAAGAGTCCATAAGGCTTTTGAACTGCTCGTTAGATTTAAGCTCGGGATATGCCTCTGTTACGGCGTTAACCCAAACTGAAAGAGCGCTGTCCATAGCGTTGTAAGCTTCGGACTTCTCCTCGGCGCCTTTTGCATTTATAAAGGCGTTACGTGCTTCGGTTACCGCAGTAAGAGTTGACTGCTCATAATCTTTATATTCTTTTACGGTTTCAACAAGATTAGGGATAAGGTCAGCACGGCGCTGAAGGTCAACCTCAATATCAGACCAAGCGCTTTCTACTTCTGTTTCGCCTTCAACCAAACTGTTATAGCCACCTATAAATAAAGCAGCTAAAAGAATTACAACGGCTGCAATGGCGCCAATTATTATCCATTTTTTATTTTTCATTTTTATTGTCTCCTTTAAAAATTAATTGCTATTATGCATTATACTACATTCAGAGAAAAATTTCCATACATAAATTAAATATTTAACAAATTGTTGATTTTTGTGCTCAAAGCGGTTATTATATTATAATAGATAGAATAGTTGATTTAAAGAAGGCGGAATATTTAAAAATGTTGGAGCTAAAAAACATTTCTTTTACAGCCGAAAATGAGGACGGCAGTAAAGAGATACTTAAAAATATAAATCTTACTGTTGAGGACGGCTTTTCAGTAATTACAGGTCCTAACGGCGGAGGTAAATCCACACTTGCAAAAATTATTGCGGGAATTATAACCCCCACTTCGGGACAGATTTTTCTTGACGGTGAGGATATAACAAATTTGACTGTTACCGAACGCGCAAGAAAGGGTATAAGCTTTGCTTTTCAGCAACCTGTACGCTTTAAGGGTATTACCGTTCATGATTTGATTTCGCTTAGCATAGGTAAAGAAATTTCTATTACAGATGCCTGCAAATATTTATCAGAGGTAGGCCTTTGTGCGAGGGATTATATAAACCGCGAGGTTAACGCATCTCTTTCGGGCGGAGAACTTAAAAGAATAGAAATTGCAACTGTTCTTGCCCGTTCAACAAAGGTTTCTCTTTTCGATGAGCCTGAGGCAGGAATTGACCTTTGGAGCTTTAACAGTCTTATAAAGGTTTTCGAAAAAATGCATAAAAATCTCGGTGGCTCTATAATTATTATATCCCATCAAGAAAAAATACTCAATATTGCTGACAGGGTAATTGTGGTAGCAAACGGAAGCATCAAACAAACAGGAAAGAAAGATGATATACTACCCTCGTTGTTGGGTAAGACTGATAACGGTTGCTCGGTTTTAACTTCTAAGGTGTAAGAAATATGAATAATACTGAACTTGAACTACTTAAAATAATTGCTGATATGGACGGCACACCTGACGGTGCGTTTAATATTCGTGCAAACGGAGCTTCCGTATCAAGGCAAATTACAGAAAATGTTAATATTGTAAATAAAACCGATAAGCCCGGTATAGATATTATAATAAAACCGGGTACAAAGGGAGAAAAGGTGCATATTCCCGTAATTATCAGCGAAACCGGTCTTAATGAAATGGTTTATAACGATTTTATTATAGGCGACGGTGCCGATGTTGAAATTATGGCGGGTTGCGGTATTCATAACTGCGGTGATGAGGAATCTCGTCATGATGGTATACACAGCTTTTTTGTAGGCAAAAATGCAAGGGTTAAATACACTGAAAAGCATTTTGGCGGTGGAGACGGAGCAGGAGAAAAGAATATGAATCCTACTACCGTTATAAACATTGCCGAAGGCGGATATATGGAAATGGATACCACTCAGATAGACGGTATCAATTCTACCAACAGGGTAACTACCGCAAGGCTTTCGGATAATGCCACTTTGGTTATAAGAGAAAAGCTTATGACAAAAGGCAACCAAACCGCTAAAACCGATTTTACGGTTGACTTAGACGGTGAAAATTCGGGCGCTAACGTAATTTCTCGCTCGGTTGCAACCGATAATTCATATCAGTTGTTTATTTCCAAAATAAATGGCAACAATGTATGTACCGGACATACAGAGTGTGATGCTATTATTATGGATAACGCAAAGGTTTCAGCAATACCTGAAATTACTGCAAATCATATTGACGCTTCGCTTATTCACGAGGCGGCAATTGGTAAAATAGCAGGAGAGCAACTGACAAAACTTATGACCTTGGGACTTACTCCCGAGGAGGCCGAAGCACAGATAGTGAATGGATTTTTGAAATAATGGATATAATTAAAAACAAGAAAATTTATATTTTTGATTTGGACGGCACATTGGTTGATTCAATGCCATCCTTTGCAAAAGCTATAACTGAATTTTTGGATAGTATCGGTGCTGAGTATCCCGATAATATCGTCGAAATTGTAACCCCTATGGGCTATCAACAAGGAGCTAAATATTTTAACGAGCATTTGGGGGTAAATCTTGAAATAAATGCTATGGCAGATGCTATGCAGGAAAACGCATATATTCAATACCGCGATGTAATTGAACTGAAATCGGGCGTTTATGATTTTCTTTTTAAAGCCAAAGCGGAGGGACATAGCCTTTATGTTTTGACGGCAAGTCCTAAAAGAATGGTTGAAGCCTCGCTTAAAAGAAATGGTGTTTTTGAACTTTTTACAGACTATTTTTCGGTAGATGACCTTGAAATGCCAAAGTCTAACCCTGAAATTTATAAAACAGTGGCAGAAAAAATTGGTTGCAAGCTTTCGGATATTGCCTTTTTCGAGGATAATATAGCAAACATAAATGCCGCTAATTCTGCGGGGGTATTTACTGTTGGCGTTTACGATTCTACGGGAGAGGGTTTTAAGGATAGAATGAAAGCCGAGGCAAAGGTATTCATTACATCTTTCTGTGAATTAAATTAATGCTTAATAAAGGAAGTTTTCCTTGTTAAAATATTTTATGAGGTGAATTTAAATGGAATTAAAAGGTAGTAAAACTGAAAAAAACTTATATGCTGCGTTTGCAGGGGAGAGTCAGGCAAGAAACAAGTATACCTATTTTGCATCGGTAGCTAAAAAAGAGGGATATGAGCAAATCGCAGCCATTTTCCTTGATACCGCAAACAACGAAAAAGAGCATGCAAAATTGTGGTTTAAGGAGCTTGGCGGATTAGGAGATACAGCTTTTAACCTTAAATCTGCGGCAGACGGCGAGAACTACGAATGGACAGATATGTATGCAGGCTTTGCAAAGGATGCCGAGGAGGAAGGATTTACTGAGTTGGCAGCAAAATTCCGCAAGGTGGCTGCTATTGAGAAAACCCATGAGGAAAGATATTTAAAGCTTCTTAATAACGTAGAGATGAAGGCTGTGTTTGAAAAGGCAGAGGAAACTATGTGGGAATGCCGTAATTGCGGACATTTGGTAATCGGCAAAAAGGCTCCCGAGGTTTGTCCTGTTTGTGCACATCCCAAGGCATACTTTGAAGTAAGAAAAGAAAATTATTAATATTATCTGCCCCGCTTAATAGCGGGGCGTTTTTTATTGATTATTTAAAGCGTCGTATTCTCTTGCTATGCTGTACCATGTTACAGGGCCTACGGCACCGCTTATCGGTAAGCCGTACAGTTCTTGAAAAACACGCACTGCGTTTTCGGTAAGGTCGCCAAAATATCCCGTAACCGAGGTTTTTGGAATTGCGTTTATATTTTCAGATATCAGCACAAGATATTTCTGCAAATCACTTACACTATCGTTTCGCATACCCTTTGTAAGAAAAAATCCGGGATAGAGCTTTGCATTTGTTCCTTCATATCCTTCGGGGAGTGAGGAAACGGTATCAATATAAATTTTACTTATCATATTCCATGTGGCATTATCTACGATACCTGTGGCAGGCAGTCCGTAAAATGCCTGAAAGCGCTTTACCGCATCAACAGTTTGAGAATCGAAAACACCGTTTAATGGCACGGGTTCCAAATTACTGTTGAAATAGGCCAATATGCTTAAATAATATTGTACTGTGCGAACTTCTGTTCCAAACATACCCTCGCTGACTACAGTATCAAAGGGAAGGGATGCCTCTTCTAAGGTTATGCCTTCGGCTACAAGTTCAGAAAGTCTTTTTACGCCCGTATAATATCTTTTGATTTCGTACCAAGTGGCTTTATCAACCTGACCGCTAATAGGAACTGAAAATATTTCTTGAAATTTTCTGACGGAGTTTTCGGTATCTACACCGAAAATTCCGTTTAAATTTTCTATTTTTGGAATGGCAGGATAATTTTTAGAAATTCTGTCAAGCTGAGTTTGAATGATTTTAACATTGTTGCCCGAATCACCGATTTTAAGCGGTGTTCCGGGATAGCTTTCTGAGGTAAAGCCTACGGGTGCATTTTCCACAATGCCGATGTCATTTCCGTAATAGCGTTGTAAAATGCTGTACGGAGTAAGTCCTTCGTTTGCAAGTGCCACAGTACCCCATTGAGAAAGACCGTTGCAGGTTGAGGTTGTTCCGTTGCAAAACTGTGTGAAAAGTGGCTGTACAAAACCTTGACGCACAACATAATCGTTAAAAATATCGTCTACTATGTAGCCAATGTTTTCAAAGATTTCTCGGTCTTTTACAAATGCTTGGTCGTATGCGGTGGAATTTGTAATATCAAAATTGTAACCGCGGGACGGATACCATTCGGTATAAATTCTGTTAAGTGCAAAGGATATTATTGCATAAATGTTTGCTCTCAAAGCATTTTCGGGCCATGTCGGATATATTTCGCTTGAAGCCACATTTTTAATATAGTCGCTAAAAGGTACAGTTACATTTTCCGCATTGCTTCCCGGGGGTCCCAAATGCACGGTTATATTTTCGGGTATAACAGGTAATATTACGTTAGGCATAAAAATTCCTCACAGTTCGTAAGCTTTGAATTCATCAAAAATTTGAGGGGGAGGGTTTTCTCCCGCACTTTCGCTTTGTAACAAATTAACCCTTTGAATAGATGTAACTCCGCTGAAAATGGGTATGTTAAGATGTATGTTATCAATATAACCGTCCGCCTCAACAAGCAAATTGTAAAGCGCATAGGGAATAGTGTTACTGCCCTTGGTTTCTGAAAAAATTTTATCGGGTGCAGGAAGTATAATTCTTTCTGTTCTTCCGCTTTCATTGGTTAGAGCTTCTGTTATTTTAACTCGGTTTTCCATACTGCCCTTGAAAACTGTAATCTTAGCGTTTTCTATCGGGTATAAGTTTCTTATGGCGGTCACCATTACAATAAGTTCTCCGTCGGAAACGTTTTCGGCTGTTGCCGGTGTCGGTATTGCACGTTTTCTCATATTAAGCATTTCGGCTTTATATTTCTCAATTAAATTGTTATCCATAAAAACACCTCTAAGTTCATTTTATGCGCTTAAAGGCTAAAAGGTTTAAAGAAGTGTTAATCTGTAAGGAAAAATCATAAAATTGTTAAAAGGCTTTGCTTGGAATGTGGGTAAACTATAGTGATTTTCTGCAGTTCATAATTTGTTCAAAAATGGTTGCAAAAACTGTCGAAATATGATATAATACACAAGGTTATATTGTTTTGGCTATCAGAACCACTGCAAAGTAAAAATGTTGATTTTTAAACAGATAGGGGAAAACTATGAGAGCAGACGGCAAAAGAGTAAGAAACGCGGATCCAATGTATATGGTAGCGGCACACGTTATGAATAAGCGTGTTGATGCTATGAATATGATCACAATAGACATTCCTTACGAACCATTGCAAAAGTATATAAACGAAAAGCGCAAGCAAGGGGTTTCCATCAGCCATATGGCGCTTGTTTTGGCGGCTTATGTTCGCACATTGAACGAATTTCCCGAGCTTAATCGTTTTGTTGTAAATAAAAAGATTTATGACCGCAACGAAATTTCGGTTGGTATGGTTGTTTTACAGTCGCTTGATACCCACAACGGTACAATGTCTAAAATGTATTTTGAAAAGTCTGATACCATTTTCGATATTAACAACAAGATTAATAAATTTGTAACTGAAAACCGTGAGACACCCGAGAAAAACGGTGTTGAAAAATTTATTAAGTTTATTTTAAGTATTCCGGGCCTTCTTACTGTCGGAATTTCTGTTTTGAGATTTCTTGATAAGCATGGTCTTTTACCAAAGTGGCTTATTGATATTTCTCCTTTCCATATGAGCCTTGGTATCACAAATTTGGCATCTATCAGAACAAATCATATTTACCATCACTGTTATGAGTTTGGCACAACCAGTGTGTTTTTTGCAATGGGTGCTTCTCGTGAGGTGCCTAAGCGCAAAGGCGGGGAAATTATTTTTGAAAAGAGTATTCCCGTTGGTGTTACAATGGATGAACGTATTTGCTCGGGCAGTTATTTTGCTTCTGCTTTCAGAACCATGAAAAAATATCTCAAAAATCCCGAAACACTTGAAACACCTTACGAAAATACATCAAATAATACTTGATTTTAGAACTTAGATAGTGTAAAATAAATTTTGACAAAAAATTAACAACGGAGGAATTGTAAATGTTAGTTTCTGCAAAAGAAATGCTCAACAAAGCAAAGGAAGGTAAGTATGCCGTAGGTCAGTTCAATATTAATAATCTTGAATGGACCAAGGCTATTCTTCAAACTGCTGAGGAGTTAAAGTCACCTGTTATTCTCGGTGTATCTGAGGGTGCAGGCAAGTATATGTGCGGCTATATTACTATTGTTGGTATGGTAAACGGTATGATTAACGAGCTTGGTATCACTGTTCCTGTGGCATTACATCTTGACCACGGTAGCTACGAAGGTGCTATGAAGTGCATCGAAGCAGGTTTCTCATCTGTTATGTTTGATGGTTCACATTATCCTATCGAGGAAAATATTGCTAAAACTCGCGAATTGGTTGACATCTGCAACGAAAAGGGTCTCTCTCTTGAAGCAGAGGTTGGCGCTATCGGCGGCGAGGAAGACGGCGTTGTTGGTAACGGCGAGGTAGCTGACCCTGAGGAGTGCAAGATGATTGCTGATTTAGGTGTTACAATGTTGGCTGCTGGTATCGGTAATATTCACGGTAAATACCCCGCAAATTGGGCAGGCCTTAGCTTTGATACATTGGATGCTATCCAACAGCTTACAGGTACTATGCCTTTGGTTCTTCACGGCGGTACAGGTATCCCTGCTGATATGATTAAGAAGGCTATTTCATTAGGTGTTTCCAAGATTAACGTTAATACCGAGTGTCAGTTAGCTTTTGCAGAGGCTACACGTAAGTATATTGAAGCCGGCAAGGATTTACAAGGCAAGGGCTTCGACCCCAGAAAGCTTTTGGCAGACGGTACTGCTGCTATTAAAGCTACCGTTAAGGAAAAGATGGAGCTTTTCGGTTCTGTAAACAAGGCTTAATTTGTAGCTTATATTTGTTTTGTATATCACAAAGGCTCGGGGATAAAACCTCGAGCCTGTCATATTTGTTTTTTTATAATTTTTTATTTCTTTTTGTTGACAAAACAATACTTTTGCAATATAATGATTCTTGCAAAAACAAATTAATTTCGAGGTGTAGCGAAGTTTGGTTATCGCACCTGCTTTGGGTGAGGTTGCGAGCGCGTTCGGTGGACGATACAGCGAGCAAAACGAAGCGCTGCGGTCAAAACTTTTGGCGCACCAAGCCGTAAAAAGTTTTGGGCACCGCAAGAGGGCTACCAAAGCAAATTTTTGACAATTTAATATTTTATCGAGGTGTAGCGAAGTTTGGTTATCGCACCTGCTTTGGGAGCAGGGGACCGGGGGTTCGAATCCCTTCACCTCGACCAAAAATAAAACACCCTTTTAGAGGGTGTTTTATTTTTTGTTTTTTACAGATAATTACTTAACTTAAATTCGGCAAGGCGGATATGCTGACGGGCTACGGTGTAGGACATTGCAAGCTCGTTATCCTTATAGTACTGAATATAAGGATAGAAACAACTTGTGTGCATATGCGCTTGTAAAAGCACCTCACTCTTTGTTATGTCATCGGTATCAATCTTTATAATACCGATATGGTCGCGGTCAATAGGTGCGTGGAATAGGTACATTTCGTTATTGTACATTATAAAGTCGGAACGAGACTGACAGTCGTAAATTTCAACGGGGGTATCCCAACGGTCTTCGGTGATGTTGTAAACTGTTAAAAATCCTGATTTGTTATTATCCTGTTGTCTTACAAAATAGAAAACTTTATCGCCTAAAACATAGGTTGCGTTTTCCCATTTGGAATCATTAATAAAATCAGGTTGGGAAACATATTCCCAGGTGATTAAATCCTTACTTTTGATAACGGCTGTAAAATCACCGCTGTATGTACCCGAGTAATAATAGGTTTCGCCGTTTTCCACTCTGCTTGACAGTTTTTGCATAATGCCAATATCCGAAAATATCTTTTTGCAGGGCAGACCTTCGTTAGCTAGTGCGTTTCTGATACCACTAAAGGAGAAATCGTTAGTAGTGTTTCTAACCTTAAATCTGTTTACACCGATTTCACCAAGAGTTTTAGTTTCGGTATCAAAGGGACGGTAGAAACGGTAATAGTTACCCTCGCTGATTCTTGCTGTCCATAAAACATATATAGTTTTAGAATCTTTTTGCATCAAAATAGTATCGTAAACCATATCAATGGTTTTATCATCAACTATATCGCCTGATGCCTGAACATCGATAAAGGTTTTATTTTCAATATCATTTATAGGTGCATAGGCCAGTCGCGCAGTTTGCTTTTTGGGGTCTTCTGCAGGGTCTACCGTGTTTGCGTAATAGGTCATATAAACATAATCATCTATTACAATAAATGTTGAAACGTGAGCCATTTTATCGCCGGGCTTTTCGAAATCTCCAACAAAACGCTCCTCGATTTCATTTGCAAAAGCATCACCTTTTTTAATTGCAATGTCACTTACCTCTGCGGTTATGGTTCTCGCAACGTTTTCAATGGGTTTGCCCTCGGAAATGATTAATTCCTTATTTGGAACCACATCATTTGTAAAAACTTTATTTGCCATTTTGCTTTCTCCTTTTTTGCTTTAAGAAATATATAATAATGGAGCAAATAGATATTGCTTCATTTATTATGCCAATGTATGAGCCAATAAAAATATCGTAAGTTAAGAATGCGGCGGAAATCGGTATAGAAATGATTTTAGTTATTTTTGGGTTATTAATCCAAAGTGATATTGTTACAAATGTGGAAGCGGTAATGGGTAAAAGGTTGTACCAGGCGTTAAATGTTCTAAATCCCAAAGCCCAGTTTATAAGAATAAAAAGTATAGGCCAAATGATTAGGTTTGCCCATTTTTTTCTTTCGCGGTTTATAAACACTGTCTCGCGGAAAATACCCACAAAATTAGGTATCATTCCCGCATAACCGCCAAGACAAAAATAATGCGCAACCCAAAAAATATCGGCAGAAAGTTTTGCAAAAATTAATTTGCTTCGGCTTTTTTGCTGATAAATCAGAAATAAAGAAACCATTGCGCCTATTCCAAAAATTTGTGCGAGTATATTCATTTTGGTCTCCTATTGACTTAATTTATAATCTTAAGTATAATTATATTTAGAATAACACCGCAAAACAAGGTGTAAAATTGGCTAAAAATAGCACTATCTTGCGATAAGGGGATATTTTATGTTAGGCACGCGCCACGAGGAATACAATGATAACGCAAAACTGCCGTTTGTACTTCATATAGATTTGAAGCGAGACTGTTATAAAAACAGCAAGGAGAAAAATTGGCATAAGGATATAGAAATTCAAGTTTGCACAAATGGCTCCGGAACGGTACTGATTAACGGTGAGGCATACCGTTTTTGCGAAAACGATATTGCGGTTATTAATTCTGAGCTTATACATCACACCGGAACGGATAAAAATATTACATATACGTGCTTAATAGTAAGCGCCGATTTTTGCTCGAGACTTGGAATTGAATATAACGAACTTATTTTTGAACCTGTAATAAAAAACAGTAAAATAGTGACGCTTATAGAAGAATTGAAAACGGTTTATTTAAGCGCAGACGAAAACTTTAAAGCCTTTAAATGCAACAGTATAATTGTTGAAATTTTTATGGAGTTATTGCTTTTTCATTCGTCACAGAGCAGTGTGAAAATAGCGACAAATAAAAGTTTTGACAAGGTTAAGGAAGCAATAAAATACATTAGAGAAAATTACCAAAACAAAATCACACTTGATGACCTTTCCGATTTTGTGCATGCCGACAAGTTTACTTTGTGCCATAGTTTTAAAAAGGCAACCGGACAAACTGTTGTGCAGTACATAAATAATTACAGATGTCAAAAAGCAGGGAATTTTATTAAAAAAGGTGATTCTATAACTCAGGCTTCTTTAAAATGCGGATTTGAAAATGCTTCATTTTTCACTAAAACATTTAAAAAATATATGGGTGTATTGCCCTCTAAATATCTTTAATCCAAAAAATTGCCTTGAAGAGAGCAATGTGATAATTTTTTTGTAAATTCAGCAATAAATCCTTGACAAAGCAAGGTCTTGTATATATAATAGTCATTGTGACGATTAGGAGTGGGAGTATGATTATTGATTTAAAAAAGGTTTTTGTCAATGATGGTTACTGTCTGCCTCTGTCGTATGCTTTGGACTTGAGTGATGTTGAGTATATGGGCTTATATCCGCTCAAAAAGCCTGTCAGCATCAGCGGAAACATAGTCAACAAAGCAAGTGTTGTAAGTCTCACAGCAGAAATTAGCTATGAATATTCTGCAATGTGTGACCGTTGCGGTAAGGATACCGCAAAAGTTTATACCGTAAATTTGGATAAATCGCTTGCCGTCTCAATAGAGGGGGAGGATAGCGATACAATAATTTTAGTGCCGGATATGAAGCTAGACTTGGACGAGCTTCTTTACTCCGAAGTGATTGTTGGTCTCCCGATGAAGCACTTGTGCGCTGAGGATTGTAAAGGTATTTGTTCTAAATGCGGTAAAAATTTAAATGAGGGTAAGTGCGACTGTCCCGAAAAGGAGATAGACCCGCGTCTTCAAGCCCTTGCAGATTTACTTAAATAACTAAATGATATATCACTTTAAGGAGGTGCCAAAATGGCAGTACCGAAGAGAAAGACTTCTAAAGCAAGAAGAGATAAGAGAAGAAATAATTTATGGAAGCTCACTGCTCCTACATTGGTAAAGTGTGCTAACTGCGGCGAATATAAGCGCCCCCACAGAATTTGCCCTGCTTGCGGTCAGTATAACGGCCGTGAGGTTATTAAGGTTGGCGAATAATTTTAAATTTTGAGGAGGAGCAATCCTCCTCTTATTTTTTGAAGTAAGAGGTGAACAAAATGTCTGTTATAATAAAATCGGTAGAAAAAGGAAGTCCTGCTTATAAAAAGGGATTAAGGGACTCAGATACGCTTATTTCCATTGACGGTAACGAGATAATGGACGTTTTGGATTACCGTTTTTATCAAAATAATTCTAAATTGACAATAGAATTTATAAATTCAAAGGGAAAGCTTGTTTCTAAAAAAATAAAGAAAAAAGAGTACGAGGAATTGGGACTTTGCTTTGAAACCTATTTGATGGATAAAAAGCAGACCTGCAAAAACAAGTGTATATTCTGCTTTATTGACCAACTGCCGAAAGGACTTAGGGACAGTCTTTATTTTAAGGATGACGATTCAAGGCTTTCATTTTTGTTCGGCAATTATATTACGCTTACTAATATTACCGAACATGAAATTGAAAGAATTATTAAGTTTCATATAAGCCCTATCAATATTTCTGTGCATACCACTAATCCTGAACTTCGGGTTAAAATGATGAAAAACCCCAATGCCGGAAAGGTGCTTGAAATAATGAGGCGCTTTAATGATGCGGGTATTAAAATAAATTGCCAATTAGTGCTCTGCCCGGGGATTAACGACGGTGAGGAGCTTATACGCTCGTTAACCGATTTAACCTCGCTTTCGGGTGCGGAATGTATAGCGGCAGTTCCCGTAGGACTGACAAAGCACCGCCAAAATCTCCCAAAGCTTGAACCGTATACAAAAGAGACGGCAAGTAAAGTGATAGAAATAATCGATGAGTTTGGCGAAAAATGTATAGAAAAATACGGTGAGCGCAGGGTTTATGCCGCTGATGAATTTTATATTTTGGCAGAAAAGGACCTGCCCGATGCTTCATATTATGGCGACTTTTTGCAGCTTGAAAACGGTGTTGGTTTAGTGCCGTTGCTTCTTTCTCAGGCAACGGAAGCTATTGCTTTAACCGAATATAGTTTGGAAAATGAAAGAAAAGTGACCGCAGTTACAGGTGAAGCGGCATATCCTTTTATATCACAAATAGTTGACAAAATGTCTTTAAAGTGGGATAATTTAAAGTGTAATGTAATGCCGATTAAGAATAACTTTTTCGGCGGCGAAATCACGGTTACGGGATTAGTTACTGCAAGCGATATTATTGAGCAGTTAAAAAATGTTCCGCTTGGTGATGAACTATTAATTCCTTCGGTAATGCTAAGAGACGGCAAAGATATGTTTTTGGATAGCATAACTGTTGAGGAATTATCCAATACTTTAAATATAAAAATTACTATCGTAGATAATGACGGATACGAATTAATAGATAGAATACTTGGAAAGTAAGGTGTTAAAATGGCTAAGCCGATAGTTGCAGTAGTTGGCAGACCTAATGTTGGAAAATCAACTCTTTTTAATAAAATTATAGGTCAGCGACTTTCTATTGTTGACGATACCCCCGGTGTTACACGCGACCGTATTTATGGTGATGCGCAGTGGCTCGGGCACAAATTTATGATGGTCGATACGGGCGGTATTGAACCCAAAACCGACGATATTATTCTTGCTAATATGCGCGAACAGGCAAAGCTTGCTATTGACACCGCTTCGGTTATTATTTTTGTTACCGATTTAAAATCGGGTGTTACCGCCGCAGATATGGATGTTGCGACAATGCTTCAAAAAAGCGGAAAGCCTGTTGTTCTTTGCGTTAACAAGTGCGATAAAATTGGTAATACACCGGTCGAGTTTTACGAGTTTTACAATTTGGGTCTCGGTGACCCGATAGCAGTTTCATCTATTCACGGCCACGGCACAGGCGACCTGCTTGATGAGGTAATAGGTTATATCCCCGAATCCGAATTTGAGGACGAGGACGAGGATATTATAAATGTTGCCGTAATAGGCAAACCAAATGCAGGCAAATCCTCGCTTGTTAATCAAATAGCAGGCGAAACCCGTTCAATAGTTTCAAATATTGCGGGTACTACACGTGATGCCATTGATACAAGAATTGAGAAAAACGGCGTAAACTACAATTTTATTGATACTGCGGGTTTAAGGCGCAAATCCAAGGTAGAGGAAAAAATCGAGAAATACAGTGTGCTCAGGGCTAAAATGGCTATTGAAAGAGCCGATGTATGCGTTATAATGATTGACGCTGTTGATGGCTTTACCGAGCAGGATTCAAAAGTGGCAGGCTTGGCACTTGAACAGGGTAAGGCTTGTATTATAGCGGTTAATAAGTGGGATGCGGTCGAAAAGGACGGCACTACTATGGATGCTTACCGCAAAAAGCTTATGGTCGATTTTTCCTTTATGCCCTATGCACCTATCATTTTTATTTCTGCAAAGACAGGACAGAGAGTTGACCGCTTGTTTGAACTTATTAAATATGTAAATGAGCAGAATACGATGCGAATTTCCACAGGTATGCTAAACGATATTTTGGCGGATGCTACCGCACGTGTTCAGCCTCCTTCCGATAAAGGAAAGCGTATAAAGATTTATTATATGACACAGGCTTCCACAAAGCCACCAACATTTGTTTGCTTCTGCAATAAGGCAGAACTGTTCCATTTTTCTTATCAGCGTTACCTTGAAAATCAAATACGTTCAACCTTTGGTCTTGAAGGTACACCTGTAAGATTTGTTATTCGCGAAAGGGGAGATAAGTGATGATTTTTGCGATAATAGCATTGGTTGCCGCCTATTTGTTCGGCAGTATAAATTTTGCAGTAATAATTTCTAGTATATTTCTTAAAAAGGATGTAAGAGAGCTTGGAAGCGGAAACGCAGGAACTACAAATGTTATGCGAAGTGCAGGCTTTTTACCCGGCGCACTTACCTTTGTTTTTGATGCGTTGAAGGGTTTTGCCGCTTGTTATGTCGGCAAATTACTTTTCGAGTATGCCGCAACCAAAACCGATGCATTTTGGGCAGAGGGAATTTACGGTGCTTTCGCTTGCGGGCTTTTATGTATGTTAGGTCACATTTTCCCAATATTTTTTGGTTTTAAGGGTGGAAAAGGTGTAGCTACAAGCGTGGGCATTTTTGCGGTTTGTTCGCCTATTGCCATTATTTCAGGACTTTCGGTTTTTGCCGTTGTTCTTTTGGTTTCAAAAATGGTTTCCTTAGCATCTCTTATAGCTACTGTTGTTGTAGTTGTTCTTTCAATTGTGCTCTACAACGGAGCATCATCAATTTTGCCGATTGTTATATTAAGTATAGTTATGGGTTCACTTGTTTTTATCAAGCACAAGGATAACATCAAGCGTCTTATTAACGGAACCGAGCGTAAAATTGGGAAAGGCGGTAAAAAATAATGTCGAAAATTTCTGTTTTAGGCTCAGGCGGATGGGGAATGGCTCTTGCTATTTCGGCTTTCAATAACGGTTATGAGGTTAATCTTTGGTCTCCATTCCAAAACGAAGTTGATATGCTTAAAGAAAAGCGTACAAATGAAAAGCTTTTAAAGGATATTTATTTACCCGAGGGTATAAATATTACAAGCGACCTTTCGTGTGTTGAGGGTGATACACTTACTATTATTGCAACGCCTTCAACCGCTGTTCGTGAGGTTTGTGAGAAACTTAGTAATTATTCCAATTTCGGAATAATTGTAAACGTTTCAAAGGGTTTTGAAAAGACAACTCTTAAAAGACTGTCGCAGGTTATAACTGAGGTTTTACCTGATACATCGGTTGTAGCACTTACAGGCCCCTCCCACGCAGAGGAGGTAGCAAGAAACATACCCACTTCAATAGTGGCGGCTTCTGATTCTAAGGCGGCGGCACAGGCGGTACAAAGTATTATGGCAAGTCCCGCACTTAGAATTTATACTTCCGGCGATATAATCGGAGCAGAGCTTGGCGGTGCGCTTAAAAATGTTATTGCTATCTGCGCAGGTTTTTGCGACGGTTTAGGTCTTGGCGATAATACAAAGGCAGCACTTATTACAAGAGGTCTTGCAGAGATGTCAAGACTTGGTGTTGTGCTTGGCGCTAAGGAATATACCTTTGCAGGCCTTACAGGTATCGGTGATTTGGTAGTTACCTGTACATCTCAGCATAGCCGTAATAACCGTTTCGGCTATAAGGTAGGCAAGGGAACTTCTGTAAAAGATGCTTTGCAAGAGGTTGGAACAGTTGAGGGTTACTATGCGGCGGATATGGCGCATAGCTTAGCTGTTAAATATAAGGTAGAGCTTCCCATAATTGAGGAATGCTACAATGTGCTTTATTTAGGCCGCGATGTTAACGAGGTTGTAACCGACCTGATGACAAGGCCTAACAGAAGTGAACATTAAATACATAATAATTATAAAAAGTTAAAAAAACACTTGATTTTTTTAAACAAGTGTGGTATCATAATTTTTGCTATTGCGGTGAAATCAATTTTCCGCTAAAAAAGAAGGAGGTGCAGACCATGGCTAAATGTGATATCTGCAGCAAAGAAATTGCTTTCGGTATAAAGGTTTCTCACTCACACAGAAGAAGCAACAGAACCTGGAAGCCCAATGTTAAAAGGGTAAAGGCAATCGTAAACGGCACTCCTCGCCGTATCAATGTTTGCACCCGTTGCTTACGCTCAGGAAAGGTTACCAGAGCTATCTAAGTTTTGTTTCAATATGAAATATTTCTTGCAAAATAAACCCTGAACATTATGTTCAGGGAATTTTTGTATAGTGAGGATTTTTATGATTAAGGCTTGTATTTTCGATTTGGACGGAACTCTTGTAAATTCGCTTTACGATTTGGCAGACAGTACAAATTATGCGTTAAAGCAGTTTGGATTTCCTATTCATGAAATAGAAAAGTATAAATATTTTGTAGGCGACGGAATGCCCAAGCTTATTGAACGCACCTTGCCTGAATCTGCAAGAACAGAAGAAACCAAAAAAGCAGTTTTAGACTGTTTTATGGCATATTACCGCGAGCATTATCTTGATAAAACGGTGGTTTATGACGGGATTACGGATGTTGTAAATCAATTGATTAATAATGGTGTGAAAGTGGCGGTTATGTCTAATAAGGCTGACGAAATGGCGAAAATTGTTACAAACAAACTGTTTGGAGATATTTTTTCTGCGGTTTACGGCAAACGTGTGGGATACCCTGCAAAACCGGACCCAACACTTACGCTTGAACTAATGTCGGAACTTTGCGTTTCTCCTTGCGAGTGTGCTTTTATCGGCGACTCGGGTATGGATATGGCGGTTGCGAAAAATGCAGGATCTTTTGCAATAGGTGTTTTGTGGGGTTTCAGAAAAGAGGACGAGCTACTATCAAACGGTGCCGATTTTATAGCAAAAACTCCCGATGATATAATTGAAATTATAGAGGAATTATAAATGAATAAATACATACCTACAAAAATTTCGAGCTATGTAGGTCTTACAGTTCAGGCAATAGTAAATAATTTTTTGCCGATACTTTTTATAGCACTTCAGGATGTTTACGGACTTTCTTATGAAAAATTGGCACATATTATTGCGGTTAATTTTATTACGCAGATTTTTACCGACTGCACAACACCCAAAATTTTGAAGTATTTGGGGTACAGATATTGTGCGGTTATGTGTCAGTTTACGGCAGCACTCGGTCTTACTATGCTTGGCATTTTGCCGAATGTTATGAGCAATACATATGTTGCAATTTTAATTTCGGTTGTGGTATATGCCTTTGGTAGCGGACTTATGGAGGTGGCTCTAAGCCCTCTTGTAGAAAACTTGCCGAGTAAAAACAAAAAAGGAAGCATGGCTATACTTCATTCCTTTTATTGTTGGGGACAGGCTATAACTGTTTTGCTTACAACAGCAATGGTTATGGTGTTTGGCTATGATAATTGGACTTATATTCCGCTTATATGGGCGATAATTCCTTTTATTAATATGATATCGTTTTTTAAAGTGCCCATTATTGAGCCTGCGGCTGACAAAAAGCAGGATAGTCTTAAAAAGCTTTTTAAAATGCCGAAATTCAGGCTTTATATGGTTATGATGCTTTGTGCGGGCGCTGCGGAAATTGCAATGGCAGAGTGGTCTTCGCTCTTTGCACAAAAAGCACTTGGTGTTTCAAAGGTTGTTGGTGATTTAGCAGGACCTTGCGCTTTTGCTATATTTATGGGAGCCGGACGTTTGTGGTATGCGGCGGTATCAAAAAAAGTTTCATTTAAGCGAACACTTATATTGCTTAATATAGGCGCATTTATTTGTTATGTAGGAGTTGCCTTTTGTGATATCGGATTTTTATCACTCCTCTTTTGTGCTTTGTGTGGCTTTACCGTAAGCATTTCTTGGCCGGGCATTTATTCTGCGGGCGCACGCGATTTCCCGACGGGCGGAGCTGTTATGTACAGCGTTTTTGCGATGTGCGGTGATACGGGATGTTGGTTAGGACCTTGGATTTTGGGGCTTGTTGCAGATAGGGTAGGGCTCAATTTAGGCTTTGCCGCTGCATCGGTTTTTCCGGTAATTATGGTAATAGCTTGTATTGTTATGATAAAAAAAGATTGAAATTTTATAAAAAAGAGTATATAGTAGATTTTAGAGGTGAGTATAATGAAAAGAGAGGAATATTTAAGTTGGGACGAATACTTTATGGGAATTGCTGTTTTGTCAGCAATGCGCAGTAAGGACCCGTCTACACAGGTTGGTGCTTGTATTGTAAATTCGGATAAGCGTATACTTTCTATGGGCTATAACGGAATGCCGAGGGATTGCAGCGATGACGTTTTTCCTTGGGATAAGTGCGATTCTGCTCTCGATTCAAAATATTTGTATGTATGCCATGCGGAACTTAATGCTATTTTAAATTGTGCGGTTGGAGCTGTCAGAGGTTGCAGTTGTTATACTACACTTTTCCCTTGTAACGAGTGTGCAAAGGCTATTATTCAGTCAGGTATTAAAGAGGTTATCTATATGAGTGATAAATATGCCGATACCGAAAGCACCAAGGCATCTAAAAAAATGTTTGATGCAGCAGGCGTTAAGTATAGAGAATATCCTTTCTCATCAAAGGAGATTAAGATTAATCTTTAATTTTCTAATAAAAATATGAGCGATTTAAAAAAATCGAAAAAAAGCAAAATTAAGTATTGACAAATGCAGTCTTTTTCGTTATAATATGTAAGTCGCTTAAAATTTGGCTGTATAGCTCAGTTGGCTAGAGCATGCGGTTCATACCCGCAGTGTCATTGGTTCAAATCCAATTACAGCCACCATCCGGCCCGGTGGTCAAGAGGCCTAAGACACCGCCCTTTCACGGCGGTAACACGAGTTCGAATCTCGTCCGGGTCACCAGAAAAGAAACACCCTTTGTCTACTGACAAAGGGTGTTTCTTTTCAACGAAATAAATCCTTTTTAGGATTTGTGAAATACGCTGCGCCGAATTTTAATTGCTTCTATCAACACTGCAAAGGAGAATACAAAATGATTAATGATGTGATTTCTCATTATGATAATTTAATAGATGAAGGTCAAGATCCGGTAAACGATCCGCCGGAGTTGCAAGCATATATGAACAAATGGGACGGTGAAACTTTTATAAAACTCCTTGAGCTCGATAAGACAAAGAATACTTTGGAAATCGGTTGTGGAACAGGTAGATTGGCCGTCAGAGTGGCACCCAATGTGTGTTCCTTTTGTGGCATCGACATATCATCTAAAACTATTGAAATTGCAAAGTCGCATTTACAAAATTATAATGCAGAGTTGATATGCGATAATTTTCTAACACATTCTTTTACCAAACAATTTGACTTGATTTATTCTTCGCTAACGTTTATGCACTTTGAAAACAAATATATACTCATCGACAAAATTTATAATCTACTTGCAACTAACGGTATTTGTGTACTTTCTCTCGATAAAAATCAAAACAACATTTTGAATTACGGTACACGGCAAGTAAAAATATATCCAGATGATCCAGAAGAAATCATTAGTATACTTACAAATTGCGGTTTTCACAAAATAGAGAAATATGAAATTGAATTTTCCTATTTAATTAAAGCGGAACGGAATTAGTATATTATTGGTCAATCTTACTTCAGTTCTGCTCTGTTTAGTTACTCTTTTGTAAAAGGGATGTCTCACTAAAAAGTAAGGCATCCCTTTTTGTATAACAAAAATAAAAGCTACCATACAAAAGTACAGTAGCTTTTATTTGGCGCGCTGAAGAAGATTCGAACTCCCGACCTTCTGGTCCGTAGCCAGACGCTCTATCCAGCTGAGCTATCAGCGCAAAATGCGTGTCTTTTTTTGACCGCCATAGTATGATATCACATAATTAAACAAAAATC
>JAZRAI010000036.1:0-49213 GCA_045634455.1 Acutalibacteraceae bacterium | reverse complement strand
TCCCCGGAAGACTACCGGGTTGATAGGCAACAAGTGTAAGCGTAGCGATACGTGTGCTAGGTTGTACTAATAGACCGAGGGCTTAACCTATTATTTCGATCCTCTGTCTTAGCATTTCTTGTTCAGTTTTCAGGGTGTGAGCAATAAGAAATTCAGCATCTGCTTTTAGCAGATGTTTTTTTTATGCCGAAAATTCAATAACACATTGTAGGAGTGGCAATCATTTTTTCGATAAATTACTCTTTAAAAAAGGGAGGGCACAGAGACCCTCCCCTACATTAGGGATATTTATTTGTTTTGATATTTTTTCTCTATGAATGCTATACATTCCTCGCGGTCTTGCTTCGTGAAATTACGCAATACGGTAATAATACTTTGTTCGTTAGGAGTAAGAATAAATTCGTCCTCAATTTTAAGATTAATTTTCTCTTTTTTCTCCTCTTTCGGAGGGCGTTCATCTTTTTCAACACCTAAAATCAGAGAGTCTAAATCGGTATCAAACAGTCTTGCTAATTTTACGGCAGTTTCACAAGTAATATTTCCTGTTCTTTCCATTTGTGAATAGGTGCTTTCCTTTATCCCTAAAAATTTTGCCACCTTTTTTTGCCTTATTCCAAGCTTCTTGCGGCGGTTTTTAATTCTTTGGTTTATTTCGTGTGTCAATTTTTACACCCCTAAAAATAAAAAAGTGTGCAACCGAAGTTGCACACCGAAAAACGCAAACCCCGATTGTTGCTACACAAACCGAAATAGAATTAAGGCATTCACCATAATCATTTCATAGGATTTGCGATTTTACCAAATCGCTTAAAATGATTATGACGAAAAAAATCACAATTATTCTCAAAAAAGAATAAAAGCCTTTTAATTCTAAATATTCAGTTTGTGTAGCGTAATTAGTATAACACTTATTTGTGTTGATGTAAAGAAAATTTTTGAGATGTATGGCTGATTTAAGATATATTCGCTTGACAAAATACATATATTAGTGTATAATTGTATACAATTATACAAGAGGTGATATAAATGCTTGAAATTTCGAGTAAAACTAATCTTTTAGAGCAGTCGGTGTATAAATATTCGCTTCAGGACGTAGAGGAGCCGAATTTATACCGCGACCTATATAATTATGACGATGTTCCGAGAATTCCTTTCAATCACAGAAGGGTTCCTATGAATATGCCGAGGGAAATTTGGATTACCGATACCTCGCTTCGTGACGGACAGCAGTCGGTTGAGCCGTATACGGTTGAGCAGATTGTAAATCTTTACAAGCTAATGTCAAAGCTTGGCGGACCGTTTGGTATTATCCGTCAGACCGAGATGTTTGTTTACAGTAAAAAGGACAGGGAAGCACTTTTAAAGTGTCAGGAATTAGGACTTAAATTCCCCGAGATTACCACCTGGATAAGAGCTACCAAGCAGGATTTTAAGCTTGTTAAGGATTTGGGAGTTCGCGAGACAGGTATTTTGGTTTCCTGCAGTGACTATCATATTTTCAAAAAGCTTAAAATGACAAGAAAGCAGGCAATGGACACTTATTTAGCCGCTGTTGCAGAAGCTTTTGAGGCAGGAGTTATGCCGAGATGTCACTTAGAGGACATTACAAGAGCCGACTTTTATGGCTTTGTAGTGCCCTTTGTAAACGAGCTTATGAAAATGTCCAAGGATGCGGGAATTCCCGTAAGAATTCGAGCTTGCGACACAATGGGATATGGCGTGCCTTACAGTGAGGTTGCTATTCCTCGAAGTGTACCGGGCATTATATACGGACTTCAGCATTATGCAGATGTACCAAGTGAGCTACTTGAATGGCACGGTCACAACGATTTCTACAAAGCGGTTGCCAATGCTTCTGCTGCTTGGCTTTTTGGTGCGTGTGCAGTAAACTGTTCGTTACTTGGTATTGGTGAGAGAACGGGTAATGTTCCGCTTGAGGGTATGATAATGGAGTATGCGTCCCTCAGAGGTTCGCTTGACGGTATGGATACAACGGTAATTACCGAAATTGCCGAATATTTCAAAAAAGAAATGGGCTATACCATTCCGCCGATGACACCTTTTGTAGGCAGAAACTTCAATGTAACACGTGCCGGCATTCACGCTGACGGACTTTTAAAGGACGAGGAAATTTACAACATATTCAACACAGATAAAATACTTAACAGACCGGCCTCTGTTGCTATAAGTAAAACAAGCGGTCTTGCCGGTATTGCTTATTGGATTAACAACAATTTCCCCAAAGCGCGTGACAAGGGAATTACAGTAGACAAAAAGGATTTACTTGTAATTTCACTTAAAGAGTGGATTGATAAGGAATACGAGGACGGCAGACAAACCGCTATTTCAAACCAAGAGTTAGAGGAAAAAATTGCGGAATTGGCGCCAAACAGATTTTAACAATTTAGGAGAAACTTTATGATAGAGCATAAGTCGATTTCCCTGGCAGATCAGGTTTTTGAGCACCTTGAAAAGGATATTTTAAGCGGTAAATACAAGCGTGGTGATATCCTTACAGAAAGCCATTTATCGTCTGAATTGGGAGTAAGTCGCACACCTGTACGCGAAGCACTTCGCCGATTAGAACAGGAGCATTTAATCGAGGAAAGCGGTAAGGGTAGCGTTGTAATAGGAATTAGCGAAAAAGATTTAAATGACATTTTTATAATCAGAAAACAGCTTGAGGGCATGGTGGCTGCGCTTGCTGCTGAAAATTGCACCGAGGAACAGCTTGAGGAAATGAGAGAGGCACTTGAATTTCAGGAATTTTATCTTTCAAAGCAGAATGCCGACCGTATTGAGCATATGGACAACAAGTTTCATTCTATTCTTTACAAAATAAGCGGTAGTATGACTTTTTACAGCGTATTGGAGCCACTTCACAAGAAGGCTCAAAAATATGCAAAGGCTTCGGTTGAAAGCAAAAGCAGAGCACAAGCTTCGGTTGCAGAACACAGAAAAATTTATGAGGCTATAAAGGCAAAAGATTCGGCTCTCGCTTTTGAGGCGGCTAAAACACACGTTGAAAATGCTTACAACCACACAAAGAAAGGATAAATTAAAATGGGACTTACAATAGCGCAGAAAATTATTAAAGCACATATGATTTCAGGCGATATGACTGTTGGCAGTGAGGTAGCACTTAAAATCGACCAGACGCTAACTCAGGATGCTACAGGTACAATGGCATATCTCGAATTTGAAACAATGGGAATTGACAGAGTAAAGACTGAAAAAAGCGTTGCATATATAGACCACAATACTTTGCAGTCGGGCTTTGAAAATGCCGACGACCACAGATATATTCAGTCGGTTGCAAAAAAACACGGAATTTATTTTTCTCGCCCCGGTAACGGTATCTGCCATCAGGTACATTTGGAGCGCTTTGGCAAACCCGGTAAAACCCTTATAGGCTCTGATAGTCACACTCCTACAGGTGGCGGTATCGGTATGCTTGCTATGGGTGCAGGTGGACTTGATGTTGCAGTTGCAATGGGCGGTGGCGCTTACTATATCACAATGCCCAAAATGTATAAAGTAAATCTTACGGGCAAGCTAAGACCGTTTGTAAGTGCAAAGGATATAAGCCTTGAAATTTTGCGCATTCTTTCTGTTAAGGGTGGCGTAGGTGCTATTATAGAATGGGGAGGAGAGGGAATAAAAACTCTTTCTGTTCCCGAGCGTGCAACTATTACAAATATGGGCACTGAGCTTGGCGCTACAACTTCTATTTTCCCGTCTGACGAAATCACAAAGGCGTTTTTACAGGCAGAGGGCAGAGGCGAGGATTATGTAGAGCTTTCAAGCGACGAGGACGCTGTTTACGATAAGGTTATAGATATCAATTTATCTGAGCTTGAGCCACTTATTGCTTGTCCGCACAGCCCTGATAATATTGTGACGGTGGCTTCCTTAAAGGGAACTAAGGTAGACCAGGTATGTATTGGTTCCTGCACAAACTCCTCGCTTATGGATATGCTTAAAGTAGCAGCGCTTTTAAAGGGTAAGGTGATTGACCCGAGAGTAAGTCTTTCAATATCTCCCGGTTCTAAGCAGGTACTTAAAATGCTTGCTGACTGTGGAGCGCTAACTGACATTTTGGCTTCGGGAGCAAGACTTCTTGAATGTGCTTGCGGACCTTGTATCGGAATGGGATTTTCTCCCAACAGTGCAGGAGTTTCTCTTAGAACCTTTAACCGAAACTTCTTAGGCAGAAGCGGTACTGCAGATGCATCTGTTTATCTTGTATCTCCTGAGGTAGCCGTTGCAGCGGCTCTCACAGGTGAGATTACAGACCCAAGGCTTTTGGGTGAAATGCCCGAAATCACAATGCCCGAAAAGTTTGTAATTGACGATACTGCGGTAATTGAGCCTGCAAGCGAGGAAGATGCAAAAACACTCGAAGTTATGCGCGGACCTAACATTAAGCCATTCCCGAAGGAAACTCCTCAGGAGGACGTACTTACTGCCGAAATAGCTTTAAAGGTGGGCGATAATATCACAACCGACCACATTATGCCGGCAGGTGCGAAAATACTTCCGTACCGTTCAAACATTCCGCATTTATCACAGTTTTGCTTTGGTGTTTGCGATACCTCTTTCCCTGAGCGCGCAAAAGCACTTGGTAGAAGCATAATTGTTGGCGGAAGTAACTACGGACAGGGCTCTTCACGTGAGCATGCGGCATTAGTTCCGATGTATTTAGGTGTTCGTGCAGTTATCACAAAAAGCTTTGCAAGAATTCACATAGCAAATCTTATAAACGCAGGTATTATGCCCCTTACATTTAAAAATGCTGATGATTATGATAAATTAACTCAAGGGGATAAGCTTACTTTAAATAATGTGTTTGAAGGAATGGAAAAAGGCGAAATAATCCTTAAAAATGAGACTACAGGTGAGGAAATTGAGCTTGTGGCAAGCTTTACCGAGCGTCAAAAGAAAATTTTAAAAGCAGGCGGACTTTTATCCTATACAAAGAAAGGCGAAAATTAAATGGAACAGTATATTAATGCGGCGGTTGAGCAATTCCGCACTCTTTTAGAGGAACAAATCGCACGTGAACGTTATATGGAGCAGAACAAAAGTTTTACCGATTACAAAAGCCTTGATAAGATTATTATCGGTATTTGTGGCGGTGATGGTATAGGCCCGATAATTTCAAGAGAGTCTGAAAGACTTTTAAAGTATATTTTAAAGGACGAAATTGAAAGTGGAAAGGTAGAACTTCGCACTATTGAGGGACTTACCATTGAAAACAGAATAGCACACAACAAGGCAATTCCTGACGATGTTCTCAAACAGATTAAGGCTTGCAATGTAATTTTAAAGGCTCCTACCACTACACTTAAGGGTGGAACACTTGAAAGTGCAAACGTTGCAATGCGCCGTGAACTTGATTTGTATGCTAATGTTCGTCCTGTTGAGGTACCGAGCGAGGGTATAAACTGGACCTTTTTCCGCGAGAATACCGAGGGTGAGTATGTTTTAGGTTCCCGAGGTGTAGAAATACCTAATACATTAGCGTTTGACTTTAAGGTTACCACTAACGAAGGTACACGCAGAATAGCAAAAGCAGCATTTGAATATGCAAGAAACAACGGTAAAACCAAGGTAGCTATCGTTACCAAGGCAAATATAATGAAAAAGACCGACGGTAAGTTTTCTCTTATATGTCACGAGGTCGCAAAGGATTACCCCGAAATAGAGGTTGATGAGTGGTACATCGATATTATGACCGCCAACCTTGTAAACCCCGAAATTCGCTCACAGTTTGAGGTAGTGCTTCTTCCTAATCTTTACGGTGATATCATTACCGATGAGGCAGCTCAAATTCAGGGCGGCGTTGGTACGGCAGGAAGTTCCAATATAGGCGATGTTTATGCTATGTTTGAGCCAATTCACGGCTCTGCTCCGCGTATGATAGAGGCAGGTATTGGCGAATACGCAAATCCGACAAGCATATTCAAGGCAACAGAAATGATGCTTCGCCATATCGGTTTTACAGAATATGCCGAAAAGTTGAATTCAGCACTTAACATTTGCACTGAAACCGAGAAAAAGGTTGTAGTTACAGGCAATACCGACGGTGCTACTTGCAAGGAATTCGGCGATTATTTAATGGAAACTATTGAAAATATGTAATAAAAAAAGACTGTTTCGAGTGAAACAGTCTTTTAAATTTAATTATTTAATGATATTGCTTGTTGTATCCTTTTGGATAACGTCGTGTGCGCCACCTTCTACAATACTTGTTGAAGAAACAAGTGTAAGCTTTGCTTTCTCTTTAAGCTCGGCAATAGTAAGTGCACCGCAGTTGCACATTGTAGATTTAACCTTTGAAAGTGAAAGTCTTACATTGTCGCGGAGTGTACCGGCATAGGGAACATAAGAATCAACGCCTTCTTCAAAGGATAGCTTCTTGTCGCCGCCAAGGTCATATCTCTGCCAGTTTCGAGCACGGTTTGAACCTTCGCCCCAATATTCTTTATAGTAATTACCGTTTATGGAAATTTTGTTTGTCGGGCTTTCGTCAAAGCGGGCAAAGTAGCGACCAAGCATCATAAAGTCAGCACCCATAGCAAGAGCTAATGTGATGTGGTGGTCGTGAACAATACCACCGTCAGAGCAAACGGGAATATAGATACCTGTCTTTTCAAAGTACTCGTCACGAGCCTCGCAAACTTCGATTAAAGCGGTTGCCTGACCGCGGCCAATACCCTTTGTTTCACGGGTGATACAGATAGAACCGCCACCGATACCAACCTTAATAAAGTCGGCACCTGCTTCTGCTAAGAACATAAAGCCGTCACGGTCTACAACGTTGCCGGCACCAACCTTAACACTGTCACCGTATTTTTCACGGATAAATGCAATAGTTCTTGACTGCCATTCGCTAAAACCTTCGGATGAGTCAATACAAAGCACATCTGCGCCTGCATTAACAAGTGCGGGCACGCGCTCGGCATAGTCACGTGTGTTGATACCTGCACCTACAACATATCTCTTATCCTTATCAAGTAACTCATTGGGATTGGATTTATGCTCATCATAGTCCTTGCGGAATACAAAGTATTTTAAATTTCCGTTTTTATCTACAATAGGTAATGAGTTAAGCTTATTATCCCAAATGATGTCATTAGCTGCCTTTAATGTGGTTGTTTCGTCGGCAGTAATGAGCTTGTCCGCAGGAGTCATAAACTCAGAAACTTTGGTTGCCTTATCCATACGGCTTACTCTGTAATCGCGGCTTGTAACAATACCTAAAAGTTTGCCGTTAGCAGTACCGTCAGAGGTAACAGCTACTGTGGAATAACCGTTCTTTTCTTTAAGCTCAATAATATCAGCCAATGTGTTATCGGGAGTAACATTAGAGCCACTTTCAACAAAGCCTGCTTTGTATGATTTTGCACGGGCTACCATTGCTGCCTCGTCCTCAATAGACTGAGAACCATAAATAAAGGAAACACCGCCCTCGCGTGCAAGTGCTACTGCCAAGCGGTCGCCCGAAACAGACTGCATTATAGCAGAGGTCATAGGAATATTCATTGAAATTGCAGGCTCTTCACCCTTTTTGAACTTAACAAGAGGGGTTTTAAGGCTTACATTTGCAGGGATACATTCAGAAGATGAATATCCCGGAACGAGCAAATACTCATTAAAAGTGTGAGACATTTCTTTAAAATAATATGCCATTTTGTTTTACTCCTTTTAAACAGTTCTTTTTATTTATATTTAATTTATTATACGCTTAAAAGACTTTAAAGTCAATCTTAAATTGATTTTACGGAGAAATTTGGCAGAATTCTTTATTGGTATTTATTAATCTTGTTATTTTTTGTATTTTCTGCTATAATATTGTTGATTATTATATTCAAACTCTCAAAGGAGACGGGTATGGCTAACGTAACGGATGTCATAATTATAGGCGGCGGAGCTTCGGGACTTTGTGCGGCGGTATATTTAAAGCAAAATTATCCAAAGTTTTCTGTAAGAATTTTGGAAAGCTTACCAAGAGTTGGTAAAAAGCTTTCTCTTACAGGAAATGGCAGATGCAATATAACAAATAAAAATATCGACCTTTCCCGTTATCACGGAAAGGATACAGCTTTTGCGGAATATGCTCTTAATAAGTACAATAGGGAATATTGCGAAAACTTTTTTGAGGGTATAGGTGTACCCTTTGTGTATGAGGGGGAAAAAGGATTTCCATCTTCTTTGCAGGCGTCGTCTGTGGTGGATTGTCTGCGGTTTAGTGCAGATAATCTTGGTGTTATTACCCATAACGAAACAAAGGTTACAAATATACAAATTTCAAACGGACTTTACAAAGTAATTGCAGGAAATTTAAGCTTTTTGGCAAAGAATGTTATTATAGCTGCGGGACTTTTTTCGGGTGGCGATAAGATGGGCTCGGACGGAAGTATGCTGAAAATTCTCCAAAAAGCAGGCTTTAAGACAGAAAAAACAACTCCTGCAATAGTTCAAATTAAAACTGAAACAGATATTGTAAAACAGTTAAAAGGTGTAAAATGCAACGCGAATGTTACTTTATCTACCGAGGGAAAGGTTGTGCGCCAAGATTTTGGTGAGGTTTTGTTCTGCGATTACGGTTTATCGGGACCACCTATTATGCAGATTTCGCGTGCCGCTTTCAGGGACAACAAAAGCTACACAATAAGCCTTGATATAATGCCCGATGTGACATTAGAAAGCCTTGTTTCGGCACTTTTAAAAAGAAGCAACAACTTAAAGCATTTATCACTTGATGAATTTTTTACAGGTATGCTTCAAAAACGGTTAGGTCAGGTAATTCTTAAAAAGGCGGGACTAAAACTTAGCGACAGCGTAGCAGAGTTAACTGATAAGGATATAGAGAATATTGCTTTATGTATTAAAAATTTTGAATTTTCCGTAGTAGGAAATACGGGCTTTTCTAATTCTCAGGTAACTGCCGGCGGTCTTTCTGCCGACCAATTCTCAGATAAAACTATGATGAGCAAAACTAACCGCGGACTTTATTGTATAGGTGAAATTTTGGATATTGACGGTGACTGCGGAGGCTTTAATTTGCAGTGGGCGTGGAGTAGCGCAATGGCGGCGGCAGAAGGTATAGGCGGTAAAAAATGATACTTGTAAATAATGTGTTGTTACCTTTATCGGTCGATTTTTCTGATTTAAAGACAGCGGTAGCTGATACTCTTAAAATAAAGGGTATAAAAACCGCTAAGCTTTATAAAAAATCGGTTGATGCGAGGAAAAAGGATAATATAAAATTTTGTTGTTCGGTTTTGCTTACCTGCGAGAATGAGGCCGCAGTCTTAAAGAAAAATAAAAATGCAACCGTGTTTAGCGATAAGAAATACGAATGGCAAAAGGCTGATAAAAACCCCGCAATGCGTCCAATAGTGGTAGGCTTTGGTCCTGCGGGAATGTTTGCGGCTTTAACCTTGGCAAGAGCCGGTCTTAAACCCATAATTTTAGAAAGAGGAAGCGCTGTTGAAAATCGCATCTCAGATGTCGAAAGTTTTTTCGGCGGCGGAAAACTGAACCCCGAGAGCAATGTGCAGTTTGGTGAGGGTGGAGCCGGTACATTTTCTGATGGAAAGCTTAATACCGGAATTAAAAATCCAAGATGTCGCGCGGTGCTTGATTGCTTTAACGAATTTGGTGCACCTGATAAGATTTTATATGATGCAAAGCCTCATATCGGTACCGATATTTTGGTTAATGTAGTAAAGGGTATCCGAAACGAAATACTCTCCTTAGGAGGAGAAATTTTATTTGATACAAAGCTTGAAAGTATAAATGCCCAAAGCGGAAAAATTACCTCTGTTATTGCAAATGGCACAAAAATAGAGTGCGATACTGTAATTATTGCAACGGGACATTCTGCAAGGGATACATTCCGTATGCTTTATGAAAAAGGGGTAGAAATGATTAAAAAACCTTTTTCTGTGGGCGTTAGAATAGAGCATCTGCAAAGCGACATAAACAAAGCGCTTTATGGTAAGTATTGGGATAGTCCTTATCTTTCTGCGGCAGACTATAAAATGGCGGTACATCTTGAAAACGGCAGGGGAGTATATACTTTTTGTATGTGCCCCGGCGGTGAGGTTATAAATGCTTCAAGTGAAGCGGGCGGTATTGCCGTAAACGGAATGAGTAAATCTAAAAGAGATGGCGAAAATGCAAATTCTGCCTTGCTTGTAGGTATAGAGCCTGATGATTTAAAGGGCGATTTGTTTGAGGGTATCGAGCTTCAAAGAAAAATTGAGAGTAAGGCTTATAAAATAGGAAACGGCGATGTCCCTATAACTACTGTTGGTAATTTTGTTTTTTCAAAGGAACAAAAAATCGGTAAAGTAAAGCCGACTGTAAAACCTGACTTTACTTTTGCAGATTTTACTGATATTTTCCCCGATTTTGTAACAGAAAGTTTGAAAAAAGGCATAATTGCATTTGATAAGAAAATAGAGGGCTTTGCAGACTGTGATGCAATTCTAACTGCCCCTGAAACCCGTTCCTCATCACCTTTAAGAATAGTAAGGGCAGAGGATTACCAAAGCATTACGCTAAAAGGTCTTTACCCTTGCGGAGAGGGAGCAGGATATGCCGGCGGAATAATGTCGGCAGCGGTAGACGGAATGACGGTGGCAGAGCAGATTATCAGCGTATATAAAAATTAATAACCGACATCGGACCTTGGAGTGATTCAAGGTCCTTTTTTATATAAATATCTCTTTTTTCGGTGGCTTTTACGGGAATTAAAATATTAAGACTATTACCTTTAATTTCATAAAATGTTACACCGCAAAGCTTTTTTACAAGCGGGGTTAGTTCACTTTCAATTTTGCAGTCAGACCGAATTAGCAAACAGTTTTTAAATTCACTTATAAAAATTTTTTTACATTTCTGACATAAGCTTAAAATGAGTGAGATCAAAAGCTTTTTGTTTATAATGTAATTTTGGTTTACATAAATCCTAAATTCGAAGCTTTCACCAATTTTCAAATACGCTTTCAGTAAAACCGATGATAACAAAATTTTTATATCGCAAGGGTATGGAATTGTTAAAAACATAGCTTCTGCACGATGGATTTTTTTGAGCATTTCGTAGTTTTTTTCGGTGTATCCGTTTTTTTCTATCATTTTTCCAACTGAAATTCTCAAAGAAGCAACGTAACGCTCTAATTTATTTGGCAAAAATATCAAATTGTTCCCTCACTTTATACGAAAATATTATGCCAATATATCAAAAAAATCAAAAAGTTGTTAAAAATTAAACAAATGACTTGAAAAAAGAATTAAAATAGGGTAAAATATAGTATGTAAAAAATTTAGGAGGTTATTCCAATGGTTAAAGTTGCAATTAATGGTTTTGGCCGTATCGGCCGTCTCGCATTCCGTCAAATGTTTGGTGCTGAGGGCTACGATGTAGTAGCTATCAACGACCTTACTAAGCCCTCTATGCTTGCTAATCTTTTAAAGTATGATACAGCACAGGGCGGTTACTGTGGTTACATCGGTGAGAATCTTCACACCATCGCTGCTGATGATGAGGCAGGCACAATCACAGTTGACGGCAAAACTCTTAAGATTTATGCTGAAAAGGACGCTAAGGATCTTCCTTGGGGCGAAATCGGCGTAGATGTAGTATTAGAGTGCACAGGTTTCTACTGCTCAAAAGAAAAGTCACAGGCTCATATCGATGCAGGTGCTAAGAAGGTAGTTATTTCTGCTCCCGCAGGTAACGATCTTCCTACAATCGTTTTCTCTGTTAACGAGAATACTCTTACCAAAGAAGACAACATTATTTCTGCTGCTTCTTGCACAACAAACTGCTTAGCTCCTATGGCTAAGGCTCTTAACGATTATGCTCCTATCTTAAGCGGTATCATGAGCACAATCCACGCTTACACAGGCGACCAGATGATTCTTGATGGTCCTCACAGAAAGGGTGATCTTCGTCGTGCACGTGCAGGCGCTGCTAACATCGTTCCTAACTCTACAGGTGCTGCAAAGGCTATCGGTCTTGTAATTCCTGAGCTTAACGGCAAGCTTATCGGTTCTGCTCAGCGTGTTCCTGTTCCTACAGGTTCTACCACAATCCTTACCGCTGTTGTTAAGGGTACAGATGTTACTAAGGAAGGTATCAACGCTGCTATGAAGGCTGCTGCAAGCGAGTCCTTTGGTTACAACGAGGATCAGATTGTTTCTTCTGACGTTATCGGTATGCGTTACGGTTCACTCTTTGATGCTACTCAGACTATGGTATCAAAGGTTGCTGATGACCTTTATGAAGTACAGGTTGTTTCTTGGTATGATAACGAGAACAGCTACACAAGCCAGATGGTTCGTACAATTAAGTACTTCGCTGAAATCTAATTAAAAAGATGTTAAAAGAAATTGCCTTGCTTTAGGTAGCAAGGCAATTTTTTAAAATCTTGAGGTGTTTTTTATGTATATGAATCTTCATACTCATACAAAATTTTGCAATCACGCAGAAGGTGAAATGCGCGAATATGTAGAATGTGCCATAAAAAACGGATTATCCGTTTTAGGCTTTTCTGACCATGTGCCGCAACCTTATAATAAAAAAGGGTATGTATCGGGCTCTCGTATGGCGATTTCCCAAGTTGGTGATTATGTAAGTGAAATATTAGCGCTCAGAGAGGAATATAAGGATAAAATAAAAATTTTAATCGGATATGAAGCAGAGTATTATCCTGAAATATTTGATAATATGCTCCGTAATATAAAGCAGTATCCGTGTGATTATTTAATTCTTGGTCAACACTCCTCCAAAAATGAGTATGACGGCAAATCCTGTTATCTCAACGGATTTAGTAACGAAGAATTCACCGAGTATACTTCTCAAATGATAACTGCTTTAAAAACAAATAAATTCACATACGTGGCACATCCTGATATGTGTAATTTTGTGGGTGATAAAGAGGTTTACGAAAGGGAAGTGGAAAGGCTTTGCAAGGCGGCTATTGAAACCAATACACTGCTTGAAATTAACCTTTTAGGTTTAAGAGATAACAGAAGTTATCCAAGCCGCGAATTTTGGAAAATAGCATCTCGCTACCTAAACAAAGCAGTTTTAGGTTGTGATGCACATTCTCCCGGTACGGTGGCAAGCCCCCAGAATATAGCGCAAGGTATTGCCTTTGCAAAGGAATTTAATTTAGAAATAGTTGAAAAAATACCTATAAAGCCGGTATAGGCTTTATAGGTATTTTAATTTAAACTCAAATCGAAGAATACAGATTTATCGGTGTTGTAATTTTTACACATAAATGTAAAAATCTTGTTTTCTGCTTCTTTAAAGCTATAAAGTTTTTCAAAATCACCTGTTGGCAAAAGCTTGTTGTCCCCGCTTACATCCGAAGCGTTAATAAGCTTAAACCCTAATTTTTCATAAAAAGGAACAAGGTTGTCGTTTACAGGGCGTAAAAATACTGTGATACCGTCTGTTGCGGATTTTATAAGGCTCGACATATATCCATTATGGCGGTAGTCTTTTTTTGTTGCGGCGGCAAACAGATAATACGCATTTTTATTTTCAATGTTACAGGGAAGCAAAAATAAAATAGATACTACTTCACCATTTATTTGCAGGTATTTAAGATGCTTATAGCAGTTTTCAAATAGTGCGTTTTCAAAATCCTCCTCAATACCAAAGGCTTCGCGGTAAACAGTTCGGCATTGGGATAAAATATTTTTATTTCCTTTTGGTATACAGAGGTATTTTTTAAGCAGAATTTCCGGCTTGTAGGAAAGCTTTGATTTGCGAAGTCCCTCTATACCCATATCATCCTCGCGATTGATGTATTTATAGTCGCAAAGTTGCTTTGCGAATTCTTGGTTTATAACTGCATACGCACCTTGATAGTCATCAAGCGCCTTTTCAATATGAATGTTGAAAACCTTATCGTTTATGGGAGAACCGATGGCAAATGCTATTATTTTATCATCAACATAAATCGCAATACCCTTTGCAGATAATTTTTCTGAATTGGAAATAATTTGTTCTATACCGTTTCTTTCGCAGGTAAGATATTTGTCGTCATCAATATTGTGTGAAGAATACCATTCGTCTGCACAACTTAAAACATCAGCTAAGTTGTCCTTCGTAATAGGCACAGTTTTAAAGTTATATTTTTTTGAAAAAGTGCTTATATGATTTCGTTTGGAGTGGTATTTTTTGCCTGAAAGCTCGCTTAAATCAACCGATTGATAAATGTATTCAAAATCATCTCGGCTTTCGAAAATATCGTACTCGTTTTCATAAAGCGCACGAAACTCATCAAAACGGGCACATTCCTCTGACCAAAATATGGGCTTTTCCCCTAAATATTCGGACAAGGCTTCAACGCCCGATTTTAAATCGCCACCCAAGGGAAGTCTGAACGAAAGGTCGTCGTTTTCGCCGTTTTTAATAAAAAGCTGACCGTTTTCTATTGCCATTTCATTATTATATCCGTCAGCCCACAAAAGTAGGTTGACAAAGGTGGTTTCGCACGAAAGCTCGGCGGTGTTTTTTAAAAAAGTGGTATAGGTATCAAGGTCTGAAAGCGTTATTTTTTTAAAGCTTAACATATTTTTTCCTTTTTAAATAGGCGAGATGAAAACATCTCGCCTATTGGTTATTCTGTTGTTTCAGTATTTTCAGTGTTTTCGGTATTTTCGGTATTTTTCTCGCCGTCAGGAGTTTCCTCTGTTTCGGGCTTTTGTGGAGTATAAACATCTAAAAGTTCACCACTGTGTGTATCACAAGCAGCAGGTCTGTGACGCTTCTTATACCAACCGAGTGCTTTATTTGGACAAGCAGAAGTCGCAAGCTTACCTGTTTCGGTGCAGTAATAACGTTGCTCTACATAGGAGCTCATAGTAAAGTCCTTATACTCGAGCTTTTCGTGTACCTTTTGCATTACATTACCCCACATTTTAAGGGCAATTTTACTGTGTGCCTTGGGAATTTCACTCATTTCCAGATAGCCACACCAAACAGAGCCTACATAATAAGGTGTTCCGCCAACAAACCAAAGGTCGTTCTGGTCGTTTGAAGTACCGGTTTTAGCATAAAGAGTTGTCTTGTTGTAGTATTTGGAAATATCAGTACCTGTACCGCGACTACCATAAACAACTGTCTTTAAAAGCTGTGTCATAACCGAAGCGGTATCCTCGCTCATTGCTACCTTGGGTTTTGATTTGTTTTCAAGGATTACTTCGTCATCCTGATTTATAACCTTGGTATATAAGATAGGCTCGTAATAAACACCGTTGTTTCCAAAGGTTGCAAAAGCCGCTGCGGATTCAAGTGTTGTAAGACCGCCGTTTGTACCGCCCATTCCAAGCGGAGATAAGTCCTTATCACCGTTGGTTCCGGGGTTAAGAGTTGTTATACCCATCTTTTTGGTAACAAATTCATAACAACTTTCAACACCCATTTTATCTACAAGTGCTACGGGAATTGTATTAATCGAGCGCTCAAGCGCATACTGTGTGGTTACACCGCCCAAGTATGAGTTATACCAGTTTTTAGGTGTCCAATCTCTGTATGTGGTAGCGGTATCGCTTAAAATTGATGAATAAGTGATAAGATTTTTTTCAAGAGCAGGAGCATATGCAGCAAGCGGTTTCATGGTAGAACCGGGCTGACGCACCGCATCAATAGCATTGTTCCAACCGCGGTTAGTAGTCTTTTGACCAATACCGCCGACCATTGCAACTACATTTCCTTTATAGTCCATAATAGTCATGGCACCTGTAAGGAGATTTCCGTTTTTATCCTCAATAGCGTAAGTTTCGCTATCCTCAAACACGGATTCTGCTGCCTTTTGAATATCAGGATTTACAGTGGCATAAACTTTAAGTCCCTTTGTGTAGAAAAGGTTGCTCGCATACGAGCTTTCATACCCGTATTCCTTAACCAAATCGGCAGTCACCTGTGTTATTAAAGCATCAATAAAGTAAGAGTTAATGCTTTGCTGATTAAGAACTCGCTCGTCAGCAGTAATATTTAATTTTTCCTTTTTCGCTGCTTCAAATTCCTTTTTGGTTATATAGCCTTGGTCGTACATCTGGTAAAGTACGTCCTCTTTACGGCTTTTGTTGTTTTCGAAATTTGTATCGGGCGCATAGTAGGTGGGACTTTTTGTAATAGAGGCAAGACTTGCACACTCGGCAATGGAAAGCTCGTTTACAGTTTTACCGAAATAATAGTTAGCCGCAACCTCAACACCGTAAGTACCGTGTCCCATAGGAATGGTGTTAAGATAACATTCAAGAATTTCCTCTTTTGAATATTTACCCTCTAAAAAGCGGGCTCTCATAATTTCTCTTACCTTACGGCTTGCCTTTTGGTCGCGGTCCTCCGTAATATTTTTAACAAGCTGTTGAGTAATTGTAGAACCACCCTGACGGGATGAGTAAATAGGCAAAAATTCGTTTACAAAAGCACCTGCGGTACGCTTCCAGTCAATACCGTCGTGCTCGAAAAAGCGCTTATCCTCAATAGCAACAAAAGCATTGGCAAGCATTTCTGGTATGCCGTCATAATCAGGGTCGCCTTTTTCTATCTTTGCACGGTCGTAATCCTTCCAAATACGGTTATACTGACCTGATAGGCGGTCATACTCTTTATATCCGCCCTTACCGTCACTTACATAAATGGTTGTTGTAAAGTTAAGCTCATTTGTAATATCGGTTGACATTTCATAGTCAACCATAGTGAAGGCATAGAATAAAAATGCGCCGACAACCAACGATACGGTAATAAGTCCGATAAGAAAAACAGAAAGAACAATTTTTAAAATGCGCTGTTTTGCGGTACCCTTTTTCTTAGCAGACTTTTTTGTTATGTCGTTAGCTAAGTTTGAAGAGAAATTGTTAAGGTCAAACTCCTCATTATTATCTATGTTGTTGTTTGAATTGTCATAGCTGAAAAGGTCAACAGAAGAGTCCTCCTCACTTGAAGAGCTTATATCGATATTGAAGTCATCGGTATTAACCTTAAAACCGTCATCCTTTTGGATTTCGTTATTTTGATTTTCGTTGTTTTCATCAAAGGGATATTTATTATCCATTTACAACACCTCGTATTCCATAGTTTACCACAAACAACCTTAAAAATCAACATTATAACAGTTTTGTAACCTTTAACAATTTGTAAATTATAAGTAATATTATGTCATGTTAAGGGAAAACTTTTAAAAAAACTTGCTTTTTAACATATTTTGTGATAAAATCATATCAGTTTAAGGGAGTAGCCGACGGAATATCCGTTGCATAGGCGTCAATACGGGTTTTTCCCGCTTGTGCATTAAATGGCAAGACTTTTACTGTAGATATGTACAGTATTGGTCTTTTTTTATTTCCTGAATATTTTAAGAAAGGTGAGAAAAATGGAGATTTTTTCAAAACTCGGCTTTTTAATTACCAATATTGCCGAGCTTGCTGATTGGCGCTATGTTACTATGTGGGTAATCGGCGGTTTACTTATTTTCTTGGCAATAAAGTTTGAAATGGAGCCAACACTACTTTTACCGCTTGGATTTGGTACTATTCTTGCAAACATTCCGTTTTCGGGAGCAGTAGGGGAAGAGGGAGCGCTTGTAACCCTATTTAATGCAGGTATTTCAAACGAATTGTTCCCACTTATTTTATTTATCGGTATAGGTGCTATGATAGATTTTGGCCCGCTTCTTTCTAATCCTAAGCTTATGCTTTTTGGCGCAGCGGCTCAATTTGGTATTTTCTTTACCTTCTGTGTGGCATCAATGTTTTTCCCGCTTAACGATGCGGCTTCCATAGGCATTATCGGTGCGGCAGACGGTCCTACCGCTATTGTAGTTTCGCAAAAGCTCAATTCACAGTTCACAGGTGCTATTATGGTTGCGGCATATTCTTATATGGCGTTGGTTCCTATTATTCTTCCCCCTGTAATCAGACTTTTAACCACCAAAAAGGAACGTATGATTCGTATGCCTTACGAGCCTAAGAGCGTTTCTAAAAAAACAAAGATTTTATTCCCCATAGCAATTACTATTGTTGCAGGTGTAGTAGCTCCCGAGTCGGTAGCTCTTATCGGTTTCTTGATGTTCGGTAATCTTATTCGTGAGTGCGGAGTTTTAAATTCTCTTTCCGATACTGCTCAGAATGTGCTTGCAAATCTTGTTACAATTTTCTTGGGCTTTACTATTGCTTGCCAGATGCAGGCAGAAAGATTTTTGAAGCCTCAAACACTTTTGATTTTAGGTCTTGGACTTTTCGCATTTATTTTTGATACCGCATTCGGCGTTGTATTTGCTAAGTTCTTAAATATTTTCCTTAAGAAAAAGATTAATCCTATGATAGGTGCGGCAGGTATCTCTGCTTTCCCGATGTCGGGCCGTGTTGTTCACAAAATGGGACTCAAAGAGGACCCGCAAAACTTCCTGCTTATGCATTCTATCGGAGTAAATGTTTCGGGACAGATAGCTTCCGTTATAGCAGGCGGATTAATACTCAACTTCTTTCTTAAATAGTGGAGGTAACTAAAATGGAATTTAATGCAATGAATTTTGTTAAAAATATCAGTTATCTTTTAACAGGTATGATTAGTATATTCTTGGTTATAGGGGTAATAATGCTTATAACCGTAATACTCAATAAAGCTTTTTCTGACAAAGAGTAAAAAATTTACATTTTTGCTGTTTACTTAATAATGGTGATAATATATAATGGATTTACGGGTTCGTAAATCCATTATTTTTGTTAAGGAGAATTTTCGGTGAATTTAAACTCTCAAAATGTTAAAAAAATTATATTTATTATTTTTTGTGCTGCATTGCTTTTTGCCGGTTTTTTGAACATAACGGTTGTTTTTTCTTTGATTAGGAAAATAATTTCTTTCTTTACACCCGTAATAGCGGCACTTTGCATTGCATTTGTTTTGAATGTACTTATGATGCCGATAGAAAATAAGCTGTTTGCTTTTTTGGATAACTCTAAAAAAGGCTTTGTAAAAAAGCTTAAAAGACCGCTATCCCTTGTGGTGACATATATTTTAGCACTTGGAATTTTGGCAACGATAATACTTGTTATCATCCCCGATATAATTGATACTGTGGTTTATCTGACGGGCAAAATGCCTGCTTTTATTGAAGTTGTTTATAAGCTGCTTGGCAATTTGCTTGATAAGTTTAATATAGAGTATGCATTGCCTGAAATTAAAATTGATTGGTCAATGCTTACAAATAATCTTGAAAATCTTGCAAAGCAATACGGAACCAAAATTCTCAATAGCGCTTTGGGTATTACAACATCGGTTTTCAGCGGTGTTTTTGATGCGTTTTTCAGTATAGTTCTGTCAATCTATATATTGGCGCAAAAGGAAAAAATCGGAAGCTTTGTAAAAGCGCTTTTAACTGCGGTTTTCCCAAAGAGGTTTACTGAGGTTGTAATGCACATAGCCGAAAAAACAGCCGAAAGCTTTACAAAATTTATAGGCGGTCAGTGTGTAGAAGCTTTGATTTTGGGAACGCTTTGCTTTATAGGAATGCTTATTTTCGGTTTCCCGAATGCCCTTATAATTTCACTTTTTGTAACAATTACGGCTTTTGTACCAATAATCGGTGCAACAGTAGGAGCTTTAATTGGGTTTATGCTTATAGTAATTACTGACCCTGTAAAAGCGGTTTTGTTTGTGGTGTTTTTAATTGTTTTGCAACAGATAGAGGGAAATTTAATTTATCCAAAGGTTGTAGGAAAGGCAGTAGGACTTCCCGCAGTTATCGTTATAAGCTCGGTTTTAGTAGGCGGAAACATTGGAGGAGTTTTGGGAGCACTTATAGGGGTTCCGACCTCCGCCGCAATATACACATTGCTTAAAGAATACATTGCGTATAAAAAGGAAAGTAAAGAAGCATAAAAACAACCCCGAACGATTATTTAGTAAACGTTCGGGGTTAATTTTTATTCAATTCATTATTGATATTTTGAGGTTATGCCTAAATATTCTTCAAGACAAAGACCGCTTTCATATACCGCGGTTGCAGTTTCTATTCCGAGGTATCTTATATGCCATGGCTCATAAATATATCCCGTTATAGCTTCCTTTCCTTCGGGATAACGAATGATAAATCCGTATTTATAGCAGTTTTCGGCTAACCAATTTGCTTCCGGAGTGCCTGCAAAACTTGAATTTGATTTATTAATATCAAATGCTAAGCCTGTTTGATGCTCGGAGTGACCGGGTCTTGCAGAATATCTGTCGGCAGCGGCTTTGCCATCTCTTTTAACATAACTGTTATAAAGACTTTTTTGGGTTGAGAAACTCCGAAAACCCGATTTAACAAAAAGATTAAGACCGTCGGTTTTGGCGGCGTTAAACATTTCCTGCAAAGCGGTGTTTGCTTGCGGGTCAACACCGGGATTATATGTGCTAGGAAGCGGATATGTTTTGTTAGCAATTAAAATACCATCTATATATGTAATTTCGGGCTCTTTCGGAGGAATATACTCGGTAACGGTTACAGAAACTTCTGCAAAAACATCAGGGTTATCTGCCGAGCGAACGGTAACTGTACAACTGCCAACTCCAACACCTGTTATTTTGCCGATATTATTAACGGTTGCAACAGAGGTATTACTGCTTGTCCAAATTTCGGATTTGTCAGTAGCATTTGTCGGGAGCATTGTAACTATCGGCATATCGCTTGAACCCTCGACAATGCTGACCGAGTATTTATTTAGTGTAATCTTTTCAATACCAATATGGGGAGCTTTTTGAGGCGTTGATTTATCAGGCTTTGAATTGTTTCTATCATCGGCTTTTTTTGTGGTGTCTGCGGTAGCATCGGTATTTATTGTAGGTTTCTTTTCGGACGGAAATTTTACATTTTTATTGCATGCAACAAAAGTTAATAAAACCAAAAGCGTAAGGGCTACGGTTAGTAATCTGTAAAGCTTGATTTTCATTGCATGCACTTCCTTTTATTTTTATTATACACGGTAGAAATAAAAAAGCAAGACCCACCTTAAAAGAACGTTTTTTTCATTTGAAAAGACGAATTTAGATAAAAAAATTCCAAGTCTTTGGACTTGGAATTTTTTGGTGCGAGTGACGAGACTTGAACTCGTACGTCGTTGACACACGCCCCTCAAACGTGCCTGTCTGCCTATTCCAGCACACTCGCATATTTTATTTTATTGTTTTTTAGAGGGAATTTTAAGCGCTTATAATTTATCGCGCCTGATTATTATATCAAAACCTAACGTAAATGTCAACTGTTAATTTTGATTTTTTAAAAATATTTTTCAATATTTATTAGGTTGCATTTAGTGCTTGTAATTATTGTGTAAATATTATATAATAAATATAACTATATATAAAGTGGGTGATTGTGTGGATATTAAGGTAGGGGACAGACTTCAAATGAAAAAGAAGCATCCTTGCGGTAACGATATTTTCACGGTAACTCGCATAGGGATGGATTTTAAATTGGTATGTGACGCCTGTAAACACGAGGTTATGTTGCCAAGGCAAAAGGCGGAGAAAGCAATTAAAAAAATAATCAGCACAGACGGAGAATAAATATGTTTGATAAATTAGAATCGGTAGTAAATCGTTATGAACAAATTGGTGAGGAGCTTACTCATCCTGAGGTTGTCTCTAATAATGAACTTTTCAGAAAGCTTATGAAGGAGCATAGCGAGCTTACACCCATTGTTGAAAAATATAAAGAATATACTTTTGCCAAAACCTCTGAGGCGGAGGCACTTGAAATTCTTGCAGAGGCTGGTTCTGATAAGGAATTAAAAGAGCTTGCCGAAGAGGAATTAAAGACAGCAAAGGAAAATATTGAAATATTCGCAGAGGAGCTTAAAATTCTGCTTCTGCCAAAAGACCCCAACGACGAAAAGAATGTTATTGTTGAAATTCGTGGCGGTGCCGGCGGCGAGGAAGCGGCTTTGTTTGCGGGCTCGCTTTTTAGAATGTACAGTATGTATGCCGAAAGCAGACGATGGAATATTGAAGTTGTAAATATGAACGAAACTGAGCTTGGCGGCTTTAAGGAAATCTCCTTTATGATAGAGGGAAGCGGTGCATATTCACGTTTTAAATATGAAAGCGGTGTGCACAGAGTTCAGCGTGTGCCTGATACTGAAACACAAGGCAGAATTCATACCTCCACCGTAACAGTAGCGGTACTTCCCGAGGCAGAGGAGGTTGAACTTGAAATTAATCCTGCCGACCTTAAAATTGATACATTCCGTTCATCGGGTGCCGGCGGTCAGCACATTAATAAAACCTCCTCGGCTATTCGTGTTACTCATATTCCCACAGGCACTGTGGTTGAGTGTCAGGACGAGCGTAGCCAATTTAAAAACAAGGATAAAGCGCTTAAAATTTTGCGTGCTCGCTTGCTTGACGAGAAACAGAGGGAGCATGACGAGGCTATTGCTTCTGACAGAAAATCGCAGGTAGGTACAGGTGACAGAAGTGAAAGAATACGCACCTATAACTATCCTCAGGGCAGAGTTACTGACCACAGAATAGGTCTTACTCTTTATAAATTGGAGCAAGTGCTTAACGGAGATATTGATGAGGTTGTAGATGCTCTCATTACCCATTACAGAGCAGAAAGCTTAAAGGAACAGGAAAACTGATGTTGACCGAAAAATTATATCTTAAAAAGGATTATGACACTGCTGTGTGCCGAGCTGCCGAGCTTTTAAAGCAGGGCGGAATTGTAGCAATACCTACTGAAACGGTATACGGACTTGCGGCATCGGCTTATAGCGACACTGCTATAAAAAATGTGTTTGAGGCAAAGGGCAGACCACAGGATAATCCGCTTATAGTTCATATAGCTGAATTGGAAACGCTTTATGAAATAGCCAAGGATATACCCGAAATGGCTCTCAAATGTGCAGAAAGCTTTTGGCCGGGACCTTTTACTATGATTTTAAGCAAAACGGGGAAAACGGCAGAAAGTGTATCGGCTGGGCTTAATACAGTAGCAGTAAGAATGCCGAGTGAAAAAGCGGCACTTGATATTATTAAAAATGCGGGTGTACCGCTTGCGGCACCGTCTGCCAACACTTCGGGCAGGCCGAGTCCTACAACAGCACTACACGTTGAGCACGACCTCGACGGAAAAATAGATGCCATTGTTTATGGTAATACTTCTGCGGTTGGCGTAGAATCAACGGTGGTTTCCTTTTGCACGTATCCACCAAGGCTTTTGCGCCCGGGCTTTATAACTGCTGAGGAAATACGGGAAATTATACCTGATTTGGTTGTTGATAAGGCAGTTTTGTCGGAACCTGAAAAAGGCGAAAAGGTACATTCTCCCGGTATGAAATATAAACACTATTCACCAAAAACGGAAGCTTTTTTGGTTGAGGGTGACGGCTTTTCGGATTTTGTAAATAATAAGGAGAACGCCGTTGCTATTTGCTTTGAGGCAGAGAGTGACAGTATAAAAATTCCTAAAATAGTTTACGGTGAAAAAGAAAAACCCGATACCTTAGCACATACTGTCTTTGATACGTTAAGACATATTGATGATTTAGGGGTTAATGAGGCTTATATTCACGCGCCTTTAAAAAGCGGAGTAGGACTTGCGGTATATAACAGACTTATCCGTGCTTGCGGTTTCAGGGTTATAAAGCTGCAGCAGATTATTGGTCTTACAGGCCCTACGGGAGCCGGTAAAAGCAGTCTTACAGAGGTTGCTCAGAAAAGCGGTTTTTATGTACTTGATTGTGATAAGCTTGCTCGCAAAGCGGTGGAAAAGAACACTTGCGGGCTTAAAGCTTTGGTTAATGTATTTGGAGAGGATATTTTGCTTTCAAGCGGAGAACTTGACCGCAAGAAATTAGCTCAAAAAGCTTTTTCGAACAAAGAAAATACCGAGCTTTTAAATAAAACAATTTTTCCGTTTATAACAGAATTAGTGCGAGAGGAAATGAAAATTGCGGGCAAGATAATACTTGACGCACCTACACTTTTTGAAAGCGGATTAGACAAAATATGCGATAAAACCATAGCTGTTACGGCAGATACAAAAATAAGACTTGCACGAATTATTGAGCGAGACGGTATTGACGAATCTGCTGCAATGCTTCGCATAAACGCAGGCAAAACAGACGAATATTATAAGGAAAGAGCAGATTTTGTTCTTTATAATAACGGTGATTTGGAAGAATTCAAGCTTGCGTTTACAAAAATTTTAAAGGAGATTTTTTAGTATGTCAGAAAAAACAACAGCCGAGCTTTTAAAGGAACAATTATTTTTTAAACGCGAAAACGGACTTTTAAAGGCTGATGACGAAACTATTGAAAAAGCTTATTCCTATGCAGAGGGTTATAAAAATTTCTTAGATGCCGCAAAAACCGAAAGGGAAGCAGTAAATAAGGCTATTGCAATGGCAAAAGCCGAAGGCTTTGTGGAATTCGAGCTTGGCAAAAAATATAACGCAGGCGATAAGGTATATATCAACAATAGGGGCAAGTCCGCAGCATTTGCGGTAATAGGTGAGGAAGCGGTAGAAAACGGTGTTAATATTACTGCGGCTCATATAGACTCCCCCCGTCTTGATTTAAAGCCGAACCCTTTATATGAGGATATAGAGTTAGCTCTCTTTAAGACACATTATTACGGCGGTATAAAGAAGTATCAATGGACCGCAATTCCGCTTAGTCTTCACGGCGTTTTTGCTCTTAAAAACGGCGAGGTTATAGAGGTTTCAATAGGTGAAGATGATGCCGACCCCAAATTTGTAATTAATGATTTGTTGCCACATTTGGCACAGGAACAATCAAAACGTACTTTGGCCGACGGAATTAGAGGCGAGGAGCTTAATGTTCTGATTGGTAGCCGTCCGTTCAGAGATGATAAAATCAGTGAACGTGTAAAGCTTAATATTTTAAAGCTTTTCAACGAAAAATACGGTATTACAGAAAGCGATTTTATGTCGGCAGAGCTTGAAATCGTACCCGCCTTTAAAGCATGTGATATCGGTCTTGACCGTTCTATGATTGGTGCTTACGGACAGGATGATAGAGTTTGTGCGTATCCTGCACTCACCGCAATTTTAGAAATTGGCACTCCTAAAAAGACTGCTGTTGCCGTGCTTGCTGATAAGGAGGAAATCGGTTCTACCGGTAACACAGGTCTTAATTCAGATTTTTTAAGATATGTTATAACAGATTTGGCTCGAATGCAGGGCGGTGACGGCACTGTGGCACTCAGAAATTCCAAGTGCCTTTCGGCCGATGTTAATGCAGGTGCAGACCCCACTTTCCAAGATGTTTTGGAAAAACGCAATGCATCTTTCATAAATTATGGTGTTGTAGTTACAAAATATACGGGTTCACGCGGTAAATCAGAAACATCTGATGCTTCTGCAGAATACATGGCTTTTGTTAGAAATATGCTTGATAATGCCGGTATCATCTGGCAAACGGGTGAGCTTGGCAGAGTTGATTTAGGCGGTGGCGGTACCGTTGCACAGTATATTGCAAATATGGGTGTTGATACTGTGGATTTAGGTGTTCCCGTACTTTCAATGCACGCTCCTTTTGAGACTACCTCAAAACTTGATGTTTATATGTGCTACAAAGCAATGTACGAATTTATGAAGTAAGGAGATTTTATGAAAAAAGCATTTTCACTATTTTTGTGTGTAATACTTTTGTTTTCAGCGTTTATGTTTTCTGCTTCTGCCGAAAACGGCGTGGTTGAAAGCGGTAATATTAATATAGCTACCGTAGATGCCGCAGTTGGAGATACTGTTATAGTACCTGTTACTATAACAGAAAACCCCGGCATTATGGCGATTACAGTTAATTTTACTTATGATTCAAATACTCTTGAATATGTAGGTTACAGTAAAGGAAATATTTTTTCTGATTATGGTGTAAAGGCATTCCCTGAGGAAAACCGTATCCGTTTTGTAAACTGCGAAAGCGGAGACAAGAAAAAGGATGGCACTTTTTTAAGCTTTGAATTTAAGGTTAAAGAGGACGCAAAAACGGGACTCAGCGAAATAGGTCTTAGATACTCAAAGGGCGATTTTTGTAATTATGACCTTGAAAAGCTTATGCCCACAATAATTAACGGTGGTGTTAATGTAGCTTTTAACGGAAGTAATTGCGACCACAAAAAATATGACGAGTGGTATGAGGCAACACCTGCCACCTGTGAACAACAGGGTGCAGAACAACGTAATTGTAAAACCTGTGGACACACCGAGCAAAGGAAAACAGAAAAGCTTCCTCATACGTACTCGGAAGAATGGACTGTCAAAACTCCGGCAACTAAGGATTCAGTAGGTTATATGGTAAGGTATTGCAATTATTGTGATAACTATACTGACAAGCTTGGGTATAGCTTAGAGCAAAGCGAGGATACGGGGATTAATAATGTTGAGGGCGAGCCGGTAGACAAAAACGAACATAGTGACTTTATTGATAATGCTATTGAAAAAGCCGAAAAGGAAAAAAATGAAGCTAAGGTTACTGCTTTCGATAAAATTAAAGAGGTAATACCTGCTATCGATACAATTCTTGAAATATTTGAAAAGATTTTACTTTTCATTTTAGCAATATTCTTTATATAAATTAAAACTCCCAACTGATTTCAGTTGGGAGTTAAATTTTTATTTTTTAGTAAGTAATGCGATTATTGATGAATAAATTTTTGCGGGGTCATCAATGAATTTATTTTTTATGAAGTTTGCTTGTTCCTCATCTGCAACCATAAGCTTTACACTCATAAAAACATCTGTGCCGTCAAGTGCGGAGCAGGTGATAAAGCTACGGTCGCCCTCACGGGTGATTTTAATATCGGTTTCTTTTGCATTTTTATACCTTGAAACCATTTTAAGAGTAGCTGTATGAGCTCGTTCCTTTACCACTATTGGAAGGCTTGTTTTTAAGGTGGAGGCTACCTCCTTACCCAAAGGAAGCAAAGTATAAAGTTTTTCTGCTTGATTGGTGCATTTTATATGACCGCTTTCCTCCAAGGCAGAGATAGAATCAATTACTTCAAAATAGTTGGCAATTTCTTCATGGTGTAGGGTTTCTGCTAACTGCTGAGAGGGTATAGGGTCCGATATGGCAGAAAGAATATAGCATATTAAAATTCTGATTTCCGCAACGCTAAAGAGACCGCCAATAGGGTTTACGCCCGCAGAAAGTGCGTCCTTTTCCAAAATTGTCAACTCCTTTAAATGAAATTCAGTAGATTATTAGCCTAAAAATGCGTCGTGAACAGCTGCAACTGCCTTATCTGCATATTTAGCATCAATAAGAACAGAAATCTTGATTTCGCTTGTAGAAATCATTTGAATATTAATGCCTGCCTCCCAAAGAGCTTCAAACATCTTGGAAGCAACACCGGGATTTGTTTCCATACCGGCACCTACAATGGATACCTTACTGATGGTTTCGTCTACGCTTAAATCTTGGAAGTTAAGGCTATCGCCGATAGAGTTAATAGCCTCTACTGCCTGAGCACTCTGGTCCTTTGATACAGTAAATGTGATATCCTTTGTACCGTGTCTGCCAACAGACTGCAAGATAATATCAACATTAACCTTATATTGAGCAAGCTTGTTGAAAATTTTGAAAGCGACACCGGGAGTGTCCTGAAGACCAATAATTGAAATACGGGCAACATTGTTATCCTTTGCAACGCCTTTGATTAAAGTTTTTTCCATTTTTACTATCTCCTTTACGATTGTACCGGGTTTATGCTCAAGGCTTGAAAGCACCTCAAGCTCAACATTGTATTTTTTAGCCATTTCAACAGAACGGTTATTAAGGACCTGCGCACCTAATGTTGCAAGCTCTAACATTTCGTCATAGCTGATTTCATCCATCTTTTTGGCAGATGGTACCTTTCTCGGGTCTGCTGAATAAACACCGTCAACATCGGTATAAATCTGGCATAAATCAGCTTTCATAGCAGCGGCAATAGCCACAGCGCTTGTATCCGAACCGCCACGGCCGAGGGTTGTGATATCATCATATTTGTTAAGGCCCTGGAAGCCGGCTACGATTACAATATTCTTTTTGGAAATTTCGTTTTTAAGTCTTTCGGTATCAAGACGCTTAATGCGGGCAATAGAGTGATGTGAATCGGTAACAAAGCCTGCCTGCCAACCGAGAAGTGACTTTACGGGGCAACCAAGTGTTTCGATTGCCATTGCAAGGAGAGCTATTGAAATCTGCTCACCTGCCGAGAGAAGCATATCCATTTCTCTTTTAGAAGCAGTTCCCTTGGGGTTGATTTCAAGAGCTTTTTCAATTAAATCGTCGGTAGTATCGCCCTGAGCAGATACAACAACTATTACGTCGTTGCCTTTTTTATAGTCTTCAATAATTCTGTTAGCTACATTGAAAACTCTTTCGGCGTTAGCAACTGAAGAACCGCCGAACTTTTTAACTATTAGTGACATATTTTAACCTCCACGGAATAAAATTAAGATAATATCTGTAAAACCTTATGTGAGTCAAAACCTGAAATCATATTATCAAGAGCCGATTTGTAAACAGGCTTTGTTATAAACACAATTTCGTTTTCAAAAGCATTTTTTGTATAACCTTCGGTTTTGTCCTTAAAAACTGCTTCAAACTGATTTTCTAAAGCCTTAAAGTTATCGGAAGCAAGCCTTACAAAGAATTTGCCGAAACGGTCAAAATTTTGCTCTACGGTGTTTTCGTTACCGTCTTCCCAAGAAAGATATTTCCTTGAATTTAAATGCTTTGCACAGTCAAGAATATCCGCAACAACTGCACTGGCTGTCGCTTCCTTACCGGCACCTTTTCCGTAAAACACAACCTCGCCTGTCATATCACCGGTTACCATAACTGCGTTAAATACGCCGTTTACACCTGAAAGTATACAGTCGCGGCTAACGAGTGTAGGCGCAACACTTGCAGTTATTTTGCCGTTTTCCAACTTCTTGGTATTTGCAATAAGCTTGATTACATAACCAAAGCTGTCAGCGGCTTCAACATCTTTTAAGGTTACATCTACAATTCCTTCGGTTTTAACCTGTTCAGGATAAATGTGTTTACCGAAGGCAAGTGCTGCCAAAATGCAGATTTTACGGCAGGCATCGTGACCTTCAATATCGGCTGCGGGATTTTTTTCGGCATAACCTAAATCCTGAGCGAGTTTAAGGGCCTCATCAAAAGCCATATTATCCACTATCATTTTATTTAAAATGAAGTTTGTAGTTCCGTTTAAAATACCCGAAATTTCGGTTATTTCATTCGCAGACATACATTGAGCAATGGGACGAAGCACGGGAATACCGCCGCCTACGCTTGCTTCAAAAAGAAAATTAACATTTTTTTCTTCTGCAATTTTTATAAGCTCAAAGCCTTTTGCTGCAACAAGTTCTTTATTAGAAGTTACAACACTTTTTCCCGATAACAACAAGCGTTTAACAAAATCGTAGGCAGGGTTTAATCCGCCCATGGCCTCGGCTACGATTTTTACATCTTTATCGTTTAAAATAACTTCGAAATCCTTAACAAATTTATCACAGTAAGTAAGACTGTCAAACTCACGTAAATCGAGGATATATTTTACGTTAATATCATCTTTAACGGCTTTTTTCATACGGTCAGGAAAGTTTATAAGTATCTCGGCAACGCCCGAGCCTACCACACCATGACCCATTATTGCAACATCTATCATTTTAACCTCCGAGCCTTAAGCTGATTACGATATACAAATTCATTTTACAAGTAAATATTATTATATTACAAAATCAAATTAAAATCAATACAAAAATTCATTTTTTTGCGATATATAGTTAAATTTTAGCCTTATTTGTCCGCAATGTCGGGTGACAGTGGCGTAAGGTTTGCATAATATATATTAGATTTTAAATCGGAGTGACCAAAATGAAAGAGTATTTTATTGTGACAGGCACCATAACCTATGCTATGAAGGCTAAGGATATTTTGCGAAAAAACGGGTTTTATGCCGTGGTACAAAAGCTTGCTTTGGGTGAGGAAAATATCGGCTGCGGTTATGCTGTTCTTATAAAAGGAAACGTGGAAAAAGCTCTTGAAATATTAAAAAAAGCAGAGGTTAAAATTTTGAAAATTATACCAAAAAATTTTAGCGGAGTGTGATAAACACTCCTTTTTTGAAAGGCAAATAATATGATTTACTTTGATAATGCGGCGACTACCTTTAAAAAGCCTGCCACAGTTATAAATGCAACCATGTATGCACTCACAAAGCTTAGTGCTAATCCGGGCAGAGGTTCGCATAAACTATCCATTGCCGCGGCAGAGCAGATTTATAACACACGAAAAGCAGTGGCAGAATTATTTAATGCTAACTCTGAAAATGTGATTTTCACAAGTGGTTGCACGCATAGTATAAATACCGTTTTAAAAGGAGTTTTGAGCGAGGGAGACCATATTGTTATTTCCTCGCTTGAACATAATGCAGTGGTGCGTCCGCTTACTGCTATGAAGGTTGATTATACCACTGCAAAGGTTTCGCTTTTAGACGATGATGAAACTGTATCTAATTTTGAAAAGGAAATAAAACCCAACACGAAGATGATTTTTTGCACAGCAGCTTCAAATGTTACAGGCAAAATATTGCCGATAGAAAAAATTGCATTGTTATGCAAAAAAAGAGGATTGCTTTTCGGTATTGATGCGGCACAGGGTGCGGGAGTAATTTCTATTGATATGGAAAAAATGGGAATAGACTATTTGTGCATAGCTCCCCATAAAGGTCTTTATGCACCCATGGGCGTAGGTATTTTAATAGCGAGGGCTCCGATTAAAAAAACGCTCATAGAAGGAGGAACGGGCAGTAATTCGCTTTCTGAAATTCAACCTATCAGTTTCCCCGATGGTTTTGAAAGCGGAACACCAAATTTAAGCGGAATTATCGGCACTTTAAAGGGTGTAGAATTTGTTAAAAACAGAGGTATTGATGAAATCTACAACCATGAAATCAGGCTTACACAGTATGTATACAAGCACTTGCAAAAAAATCCGTCGGTTATACTTTATACTCCGTTTCCGCAAAAGGATATGTATGTGGGTGTTTTACCGTTTAATATTAAAGGAAAAAGCAGTGAAGAAACGGCTTTGTATTTAAATAAAAACGGAATTGCGGTAAGAGGAGGATACCATTGCGCACCATTGGCACACCGTCAGCTTAATACACTTGATATAGGTGCGGTAAGGCTTTCTTTTTCACGCTTTAACAGCTATTTTGAAGCAGACAAACTGTTTGGCGTTTTGGAAAGAAAAAATATTAAAAATATTTAAAAAATATGTTGAACGCTCCGTCAATATATGTTATTATATATATTGATAAAATATATAGTAAGGGAAGTTTCGGTGTGGACGCGTTTTTAACTGCAATTTATGCCTTTGGCGTCAGGCTTGGGTACGCAATATCACATTTCAGAATAGTCGATTTATTGGACATTTTGGTAGTTGCCTTTATTGTTTATAAGGCAATTGGTTTTTTGCGCGATACAAGAGCTGGTCAGCTTGTGAAAGGTATTGTTATTTTGCTTTTGGCATTTTTTGTTGCAAACTGGTGGGATTTGGTATCCATTAAATGGTTGCTTTCAAATGTGTTTGATTTTGCAATTATTGCGGCAGCGGTAATATTTCAACCTGAAATCAGGCGAATTCTTGAAAAGGTGGGTAACACCAATTTTGCAAAGGGACAGTTGCTTGAAAGTGAGCGCGAAACTCTTTCGGTTTGTATTGATAAGGTAACCCGTGCAGTAGCTGTTATGCAGGAAAAGAAAATAGGTGCACTTATCGTTTTTGAAAGAGCTACACAGTTAGGTGAAATTGTTAGCACCGGTACAATTATTAACGCTGATCCTTCCGCTTCCATGATAAATAACATATTTTTCCCGAAATCTCCGCTTCACGACGGCGCTATGATTATTCGTGACGGCAGAATATATGCGGCGGGCTGTATTTTGCCTTTAACTCAGCGTGAGGATTTAAGCTTGCAGCTCGGCACTCGCCACAGGGCTGCTATCGGTATGACTGAAAATTCCGATGCGGTGGTTTTGGTTGTTTCTGAGGAAACGGGTACCATTTCGCTTGTTTCCAACGGACAGATTACAAGAAATTATAATCCCGTATCTGCAGGCGCTGAATTGAGACGTTTGCTTGTTGATTCAAATACAGATAAAAAAGACAACTTGGTTAAGAGCCTTGTTAAAAAGGTGACACCAAACAAGCGATTAAAGGGAAAGGAAGGTAAGGATTAATGAAAAAGTTTTCTTCCGCTTCTTTCAGAAAGCTTCTTTATAAAAGAAACATTACCATTCCGTTTTCAATAATCGTTGCCTTTGTTATGTGGCTCACAATTTCGCTTAATCAACAAACCTCAATGGATAGAACCTTTACAGTAAACAGGGTTAATATAAATCTTGAGGGAACGGCCGTTGCCGAAAACGGTATGAGCATTATAAATGATATCACAAAACAAAACTTTATTGTTAGAGTAAGAGGTACAAGTAATGCCGTAAGCCGTCTTACGAAAAATGATATTAGTTTATATGCTTCTGCGGCTGAGGTTGATTCGCCCGGTGAAAAGACACTTACAGTTCATGCTACTCAAAACACAAACGGCGGATACGAAATAATAGAAATCAGTCCCTCTACAATTACGGTTAATTTTGACTATGTGGATACCGAGCAGTTCCCGATTATGGCACAGACCGACGGAATAACAGTTACCGAATCGGGACTTGTAAAGGGAACAGAGGTTATAGGCGGTCTTGAAACAAGTGTGATTAATATCACAGGCCCAAGAACCATTATCAGTAAAATTGATAGGGTTGTTGCTGCTGTTAAGGATACAAAACAGATAATTAAGAGCGAGACCTTTGAAGCTGAAATCGTACTTTACGATGCTCAAGGTACTGTTATTCCAAAAGAAAGTCTTTCCTTGAGTGCAACTGCTATAAAGGTTACGGTTCCTGTTTACAAGCAAAAGACTGTTCCTGTAAAGGTTACCTTTACCAATTTGCCTGAGGGATTTTCTGTTGACAGTTTGGATTTCAGTGTTGACCATCCTTCTATTGTGATAGAGGGTGTTCCTGAGGCAGTTGAGCTTATAGAGGAAATTTCCTTGAATGCTATTGATATTACAAAGCTTTCCTTGAGTTCTAAAACTTTTGAGGTTACGGCAAAGCTTCCCGAGGGAATAAGAATTTTTGATGCTATTGATAAGTTTGTTGTAACCTTTGATTTAAGCGGTTACTCCGAAAAATCTTTGACAGTAGATACTGTTAAAAATTCGGGATTGTCGTCAGGTCTTAGTGCTACCGCTTCTATGAGTGTAAGAAATGTTAAAATTTGCGCTCCAAAATCGGTTATAAATAAAATTAATGCGTCTAATACTTACGCAAAAGCGGTTCTAACCGATAAAAAAGCGGGCGAGTATATTGTGGTTGTAAATATTTGCTTTGATGATCATACTAACGCGTGGGCTATTGGCACTTATAAAACTACTGTTACAATTAAATAAAAATTTTGAAGCCGGATAATATAATCCGGCTTCAATGTGTTAAAATAACGCATTTTTATCCTGCACATATACTGTGATGGAGGGATATAAATGTTGGAAATTATTTTTGTTCTTGTTTTTTTAATTCCATCTATGTTAGGGGTAGCAGAAATTCTGCATCTTATAAAGAGTTACATACTAAGTAGCAAAAAAAAGCCACGCAAATTGCTTTTGGTTTACCTTACGGGTGATGATGCGTTGCTTCAACTTAAAAGCGTAATCGAGGAATTAAATTGGCACGGCAAAAGATTTGCAGAGAAGATTATTGCCGTCAACTGCGGAGTTGCCGATTTTGAGCCGTGTAGGGAATTGGCGCAGAAATATGAAATATGTTACTGTGATATGAAGGATTTTAAAGAGATGGTTTAAGATATTTGAGAAAGGGGTGGCTTGTTTTTATGGATATGACGGATATGAGTAGTCAGTCGGTAATAGGAACTGTTGAAAAAATCACCTATAAAAACGAGTCAAACCAATATACAGTAGCTGAGGTTAAGGTGGACGGCAAATATTTAACGGTTGTAGGAATTTTGCCTTTTTTAAACGAGGGAGACAACGCTGAGTTTTTTGGCAAATTTATAATTCATTCTACTTACGGCCAACAATTCAGCGCTGACTGTTTTGAACGAAAAATTCCCGAAAATTCGGCAGGTATTTTGCGGTATCTTTCGGCGGGTGCTATAAAAGGAATAGGTCCTGCCACCGCTACGGCAATTGTTAAGAAATTCGGTGAAGATACCCTTAACATAATACAAAACGACCCTGTACAATTAACCTCTGTAAAGGGTATTTCCCTCAATAAAGCGCACCAAATTTCAGAGGAGTACAATAAGCAGTACAATGTAAAGGATATTATGTTACTGCTTTCAAAATACAGAGTATCACCTGACAGATGTCTTAATGTATATAAGCGGTTCGGCGCAAATTCCTGCGAGATTATAAAGGCAAATCCTTATTCTCTCTGCGAGGATGGTATAGGTTTTAGCTTTGAATTAGCAGAGGAAATTGCAGATGACCTCTCGTTTGATAAGCAAAGCGAACAAAGGATAGCAGCAGGAATAGAATATATTTTCAGGAAAAATCTTTTAAACGGACATACCTGTTTACCGCGCGAAAAGCTTATTGATGTAGCGGTAAGACTTCTTGAAACGAAGCATAGTGTGGTTGAGGATGTATGCGATAGACTTATTGAGTGTATGCGTCTGTCAAGGGTTATAAACAAAAAAACTGAATTTTTGGCTATTCCCGAGTATAAAAGGGCAGAGCAACACATTGCTGCACGGCTTTTTTCGGTAAGTCAGTTTATAGATAGCTCGGTTTGTGTGGACGAGCTTGAAATTGAAAATGTTGAAAGACGTCTTGGAATAAAGTTTGAAGCATTACAAAAACTAGCGATTTTTGAAGCCTTTAAAAGCGGAATTTTAATACTTACGGGTGGACCCGGAACAGGAAAAACCACAACTCTTAACGCTATTATAAAGCTTTTTGAAAGCAGAGATTTGGATATTGAGCTTGCAGCTCCTACGGGCAGGGCGGCTCAACGTATGACCGAGCTTTCGGGAAGAGAAGCTAAAACCATTCATCGCCTTTTGGAGGTTGAGTGGGGAGACGGCGACAAAAGAAGATTTGCTCGCAATGAGAAAAATCCGCTTTCCTGCGATGTTATAATAGTTGACGAGGCTTCAATGATAGATTCTCTTTTGTTTGAGGACTTGTTAAAGGCGTTAAAGCTTTCAACCCGAATAATTTTGGTTGGCGATTCAGACCAATTACCGAGCATCGGTGCGGGAAATGTTTTGGGTGATATTCTTGATTCCGACGTTTTTCCGTCTATTCGTCTTAAAAAAGTTTTCAGGCAGGCGGGGGGCAGTAAAATTATACAAAACGCCCATGCCATAATAAACGGTGAAAAGGCAGATTTTTCTGACAAGACATCGGATTGCTTTTTCCTTAAAAGAGAGGATAAATATAGTACAGTAGATACTGTTTTATCGCTTGCTACCGAAAGGTTGGTTGCTACCTACGGCGTTAATCCGGTGTGCGATGTGCAGTTGCTTTGTCCGTCTAAGATGATGGATACGGGAACGGTTAATCTTAATAATCTTTTGCAGGAACGCCTTAATCCTCACAAAAAAGGTCAGCCACAGCTATTTTTCAAAGGGTTTTATCTGCGTGTCGGGGATAAGGTAATGCAAACCAAAAACAACTATGATTTACAATTTATTCGCGACAACGGTGAATATGGAACGGGCATTTTTAACGGTGATATAGGCTTTGTTACCGATATCGACCAAAAAGCGGGCATATTAAAGGCTCGCTTTGATGATAAGGTAGCCACCTATTTTTCAGAGGATTTTGGTGAGCTTGAATTGGCTTATGCGGTAACAGTGCATAAATCTCAGGGCAGTGAATATGATTATGTTATAATTCCGCTATGTGATATACCCGCAAAGCTCAAGTACAGAAATCTGCTTTATACCGCAGTTACAAGGGCTAAAAAAATGCTCATTCTTGTAGGCGATACCGCCGTTTGGGAACAGATGGCGCAAAATAATAAAAAAACACAAAGATATACCTTACTTAAATTTTATTTGGAAAAGAGTATTTAAATGTTTCGGCTTATTAAAAAGGCTTTTTTCCCTAAAACCTGTGCCGCTTGCGGTATGGTTATAGATGAGGAAGCATATTTTTGCGATTATTGCAACGCATTTCTTTTGGTGCCTATTAAAGATAGGTTATGTATCAAATGTGGTTGTAAAATAAAACAATGTCAGTGCAAAAGCCGTGTTTTTTATTTTGACGGAGTTTGTTCGGCTTTTTATAACGATAATGTGGCGCGAAAAGCTATGTATGGCTTTAAGTTTCGTCACAAGGCAGAGGTGGGCACATTTTTCGCCGAGCGTATGGCACTTACGGTAAAGCAAAGCTTTTACGGTATTTGTTTTGATTTAATAGTTGCAGTACCAATGCCTTATTTAAATGAAAAGAGACGTGGCTACAACCAAAGTAATATTTTAGCAGAAAAAATCGGTGAAATTTTGAAAATCCCTTTTTATAATGACATTTTGTATGCAAAGCGTAAGAAAAGCGCTCAGCATAAATTAACATTTGAAAACCGATTTCGTAATGTGGAAAATATTTATTATACAAATAAAACATTAAACGGAAAAACAGTTTTATTGGTCGATGATATAAAGACCTCGGGTGCAACTTTAAGCGAATGTGCAAAACAGCTTTATAAAGCGGGAGCAGATAAGGTTTATTGCGTTACGGGGCTTATTACTGAGTGGGAAAGGAAATAACAATGGCAGCAGAAATTGGAATTGATTTGGGCACTTCCAAAACGGTTATATTTTCAAGCTCTAAGGTGGTTCTTGAACTACCGAGTGTTGTAACGGTAGACAGTGAAACCTATGAGCCTGTATATTACGGCGAAAAGGCAAAGCAAACGCTTGGCAGAACGCCTGACAGCTATTTGGCGGTAATGCCTATTGAACGCGGTGTTATAGCCGATTATGATACTGCGGAAAGTATGCTTAAAGAGTATATGAAGGAAATTTTCGGTAATAAGGTGTTGAGACCTCGTATTATGGCTACCTTACCGCCGGGACTTACCGAGCTTCAACACCATTCGCTTGCAAATGCTTTGGAAGCGGCAGGAGGCAGAAATATTTCTGTTATTGAAAGTCCGCTTGCTATTGCTTTTGGTCTTGGTGTACCGCTTGATACTCCCAAAGGAACCTTGATTGTTGATGTGGGTGCCGGCACTACCGATATTGCAGTAATATCAATGGGTGGTATTGCAACTTGTGATTCATTTAAGACCGCTTCTCTTGATTTTGATAATCAGATTATACGCTACATCAGAAAAGAGTATAATATTGAAATAGGTCCGCTTACTGCTGAAAACATAAAAATTAAAATTGGCGGAGCAATAGAACGCAATATTGAAGTGGCTTTGGTAGCCAAAGGCAGAAATGTTTTTTCGGGACTGCCTGAAAGCTTTGAAATTACCGCTGCTGAGGTATACGAGGCTTTATCCGATACTGTAAACTCAATTTGCGATGCAGTAAGACGTGTACTTCAAAATACCGACCCCGATTTAGTGGCAGATATAACCACCGATGGTTTTTATCTTGCAGGTGGAGGTTCTATGCTTTACGGTCTTGATAAAAAGATGAGTGAGTATTTAGGTATTAAGGCAATACCGCTTGAAAATCCCTCGCATAGCGTTGTAAAAGGTACTGCGGTAGCTCTTAAAAAGCCTGAGCTTTTAAAGAATGTTAATTATCAGCTTCGTTCAATTAAGGAACTGATTGTAGAATAAATTAATTTTAAGGAAGTCTTATTTTATGGCAAAAATCGAAGGTTTAAGAAATGTTGCAATTATAGCCCACGTTGACCACGGAAAAACTACCCTTGTTGACCAACTTTTAAAGCAAAGCGGTACTTTCAGGGCTAATGAAAATGTAGATGAAAGAGAAATGGACTCTAACGACCTTGAAAGGGAGAGAGGTATTACAATTTTATCTAAAAACACAAGTGTTATGTACGGTGATATTAAGATAAATATCGTTGATACTCCCGGCCACGCCGATTTTGGTGGAGAGGTTGAGCGTATACTTCAAATGGTTGACGGTGTGCTTTTGTTGGTTGATGCCTTTGAGGGTTGTATGCCTCAAACCCGTTTCGTGCTTAAAAAAGCTTTAGCGCTCGGTAAAAAGGCAGTAGTTGTTGTGAATAAAATTGACAGACCAATGGCTCGTCCTCACGAGGTTGTTGACGAGGTGCTTGATTTGTTTATTGAATTAGGGGCTGACGAGGACCAGATAGAATTCCCCGTGATATTCGCAAGTGGCAGAGATGGTTATGCTACCTATTCTCCCGATGTTGCGGGTACAGATATGAAGCCTTTATTTGATGCAATAGTTAAAGAAATCGACCCCCCTGAGGGTGATACCGAGGGTCCGCTTCAGATACTTTTCACAAACATTGAGTATGATGATTATCTTGGCAGAATAGGTGTAGGCCGTGTTATAAGAGGTAAGGTAACAACAGGACAAGCAGTATCGCTTTGCCATAAGGACGGCACTACCTCTAATGTGAAAATTGCAAAGCTATTTATGTACCGAGGTCTTAAACGCTACGAGGAGGAGACTGCATCGGTAGGCGATATTATACAGGTATCAGGTTTAAGCGAGCTTGAAATAGGTGAAACCGCCTGTGCACCCGACTGCATTGAAGCACTTCCTTTCGTAAAGATAGATGAGCCAACCTTGGCTATGAATTTTATGGTTAATAATTCTCCCTTTGCAGGTAAGGACGGAAAATTCGTTACTTCAAGAAATTTGAGGGACAGACTTTTTAAAGAGGTTATGACCAATGTTTCTCTGCGCGTTGAGGAAACTGATTCGGCAGATACATTTAAGGTTTCAGGCAGAGGCGAGCTTCATCTTTCAATACTTATTGAAACTATGCGCCGTCAGGGTTATGAATTTCAGGTATCTCCGCCCGAGGTAATATTCAAAAGGGACGAAAACGGAACTTTGCTTGAACCTATTGAGCTTCTTATGATAGAAGTACCTGAGGAATATGTAGGTGCCGTTATGGAGCGTCTCGGTAACCGCAAGGCTGAAATTAAAAATATGGGTACTCGTGAAGGCGGCACATCCCATCTTGAATTCCTTATCCCTGCAAGGGGTCTTCTTGGCTACCGTTCACAGTTTATGACCGATACTAACGGTAACGGAATTATGAACCATGTGTTTAACGGTTATGAGGAGTATAAGGGCGATATAGCCGCACGTTCAACCGGTTCAATTATCGTTCATGAGCAGGGTGAGGCTACCGGCTATGGTCTTTTCAATACACAAAACAGAGGCAGGCTATTCATTGGTCCCGGAACTCCCGTTTATGAGGGTATGGTTGTGGGCGAAAATCCAAAGAATGATGATATTGTATGTAATGTTTGCAAGAAAAAGCAGATGACAAACACCCGTGCTTCAGGCTCAGACGAGGCCCTTCGTTTAATACCTCACACAAGGCTTAGTCTTGAACAGTCGCTTGAATTTATAAAAGAGGACGAGCTTGTTGAGATTACTCCAAACAATATAAGACTAAGAAAGCGTATATTAAACAAAGAAGAAAGAATGAAAGCTGAGTCTAAAAAGAAGTAATGGAATATATAATTCTTGATTTGGAATGGGATAGCGCTTATTATAAGCCTGAGCAAAGATTTGTTAATCAGATTTTGCAGATAGGTGCTGTAAGACTTGACGAAAATTTTAATACGATAGCAGAATTCAGTGAAATTATACGCTCGGAAATTTCAAATAAGGTGTCAGGCAGATTTGCACGTCTTACGGGGATTACAAGCGAGAAAATGCGCAACGGTTTGCCATTTTCAGAAGCTGTAAAAAAGTATAATCAATTTTCAGAAGGTGCCGAGGTTACTATGAGTTTCAGCAATTCGGACCTTTATACAATTATGGAAAATGAGGAGCATATCTTAAAAAACAAAGAGCGCTTTTCAATGAATTACTATCTTGATTTGCAAATGCTGATTGAGGCAAAGCTTAGGGATAAGGGTTATGAAAGCCAAAACCAAATTTCGCTTGAGGGTGCGGCAGAGCTTTTAGGTTTTAATATCGAGGACTATGAGCTTCACACCGCACTTGATGACTGCAAGGTTTGTGCTTTAATGCTTAAAGAATGTTATGAAAAAGAACGCTTTGAAGCTCTTTTGAGGGATACTAAAAAACCTGATTTTTATGCAAGATTAAGATTTAAGGCATACCCGATTTCGGATATTAACGACAGTAATATTAATAAAAACGAGCTTAAATTTTCTTGCCCTAACTGCGGGGGTAATACGAAACGCTTAAATGCGTGGAAGTATCGCAACCGTTGGTTTGTAAATGATTTTGAATGTGAAAAATGTGCGTTTCGGTTTAATGGCAGAGTTGCCTTTAAAAAAACCTATGACGATTTACAGGTAAGGCACAGGGTTTGTGAGTATAAACCCCGAAAGAAGGGAAATGATGATATGCAACCTTTGTCCGAGAAGGTGTAATTCTTTAAGGACCGAAAATGAAAATTTAAACGGTTTTTGCAAAATGCCTTTGCTTCCAAAAGTGGCAAGGGCCTCTTTGCATTTTTGGGAAGAACCGATTATAAGCGGTAAAAACGGCTCGGGTACCGTTTTTTTCAGCGGTTGCTCGCTTAATTGTGTGTATTGCCAAAATTATGAGGTTTCGCACAAAGGACACGGTAAAACGATAACGGTTACAAGGCTTGCGGAAATATTTAAAGAGCTTGAAGAAAAGAATGCTCATAACATAAATCTTGTAACACCAACACATTATATATTTGCAATTAAAGAGGCACTCAAAATATATAAGCCCAAAATACCTGTTGTTTATAATTCTTCGGGTTATGATTTGCCCGAAGCTTTAAAGGAATTAGAGGGGCTTGTTGATATATTTTTACTCGATTTTAAATATATTACACCTGAAAGAGCAAAGCTTTATTCGGGCGCATACGATTACCCCCAGGTTGTGAAATCTGCCGTTTTTGAAGCACTTCGCCAATGTCCCGAAGCCCAAATAAAAAACGGAATAATGAAAAAAGGGGTAATAATAAGGCACCTACTTCTCCCACAGGCAACGAAAGAGGCAATAGCGATATTTGATTGGGTTAGAGAAAAAGCAAACAGTGCATATTTCAGCCTTATGAGTCAGTATGTGCCGTTTGGCAAAGCACTCGATATGCCAATAATTAACCGCAAGATTACAAAACGTGAATATGAAAAGGTAATAAACTATATACTTTCTACCGATTTTCAAAATGTATTTATTCAGGAAACCAAAAGCGCAGATACAAAATATATACCGAAATTTGATTTTTACGGAGTATAACACATCACATTAAAGTAGATTTCTTCATATGATGTAAAGGGAAATTAAAATCATATGATTAAAAGCTCGGTCTTTTGTAAAGAATATAATCAGAAGAAATTTACGAGAGTGTGAAACAGTAATGAATATAAAGCGCGGAGAAATTTATTATGCCGATTTGAGTCCGGTTGTCGGCTCTGAACAGGGCGGAATAAGACCGGTACTTATTATTCAAAATGATATTGGCAATAAATACAGTCCAACCGTAATAGCGGCGGCTATAACAAGTCAAAAGGATAAAACCAAACTTCCTACACATATTTCTGTTGATGCTAACGATTGCGGACTTGCAAAGGATTCGGTTGTGTTGCTTGAACAGGTAAGAACCATTGATAAGCAACGCTTGAAGGAAAAAATGGGAAGTCTTGACGGAAATTCAATGAATATGGTAGATAAAGCACTAACCGTCAGCTTCGGTTTAGCTTAAAAAACAAAGGCTATCAGTTGATTTTAACTGATAGCCTTTTTCTTATTCTTCGGGTAATCTGAAATATGTAGCGGTGGTGTTGTAAATAATTTCTGCCAACCAATCGTTCAGGCAAGCAGCATCTATTCGCCATTGCCAATTATCGCCTAAGGTAGACGGGGTATTAATTCGGGCAGAATTATCAAGTCCCAAAAAGTCCTGCATTTGTAAAATCACGGTATCTGCCGCAGTTGCCATAGCAGACTTAATAAGTGCCCAATTAAAGCTGTCGTTATCACCTATTCGCAAATATTCTCGCATAAACTTTACTTCATTAGGACTGCCGTCAAGCATATAGCCTATTGCAGTATCGTTATCGTGAGTGCCTGTATATAAAACACAGTTTTTAATGATATTGTGTGGCAGATAACTGCTTTCTTCGAAGGGACTAAAAGCAAATTGTAAAACCTTCATACCGGGGTAACCGGTGTATTTTAATAGTGCTCGCACATCATCGTCAATAGTGCCCAAATCTTCGGCAATTATATTAAGGATGCCGAGCTTTTCGTTAAGAGTTTTGAAAAGCTTCTGTGATGGCCCTTTTTTCCACTCACCGTTCATAGCAGTTTTGTCGCCGTAAGGAATACTGAAATACGCCGAAAAGCCTCTGAAATGGTCAATGCGGACAATATCGTAAAATTTGGAGTTAAAGTCAATACGTTTAACCCACCAATCGTAACAGTCCTTTTCCATAAGATTCCAATTATAAAGCGGATTTCCCCAAAGCTGACCGTCTGCCGAAAAAGCATCGGGAGGTGTGCCTGCAATGGCGGTTGGTAATAATTCGTCATCAAGCAAAAATTGCTCAGGCTCGCTCCAAACGTCTGCACTGTCAAGCGCTACATAAATTGGAATATCACCAATAATTTTTATGCCGTTTAGGTTTGCATATTCTTTCAAGGCTTGCCATTGACTAAAAAAGTTATATTGAATAAATTTATAAAAATCGATTTCTTCGCAAAGTTCTTTTTCGGCTTCTGAGATATATGATTTTTCTCGGGTTTTGTAAGGCTTTTCCCATTCGTAAAAAGGCTTTCCGCCGAATTTGTCTTTTAATGCCGAAAAAAGTGCATAATTATTAAGCCAAAAGCGGTTTTCCTTTAAAAAGGAATTGTAATCAGAATTGTTGTGAGATGTTAATTTAAAGCGATTAAATGCAATTTTTAAGACCTTGTATCTTGAATTATAAAGCTTTTCGTAATCTACTTTATCTGCCTTTTCACCAAAGTCAAAAGCTTCGATTTCAGCCTTGTTAAGAAGCTTTTCTTCACAAAGTATTTCCAAATCAACAAAATATGGATTTCCCGCATACGCCGAAAAGGACTGATAGGGTGAATCACCAAAACTTGTAATACCAAGAGGTAAAATCTGCCAATAGCTTTGTCCCGCTTTTTTAAGAAAATCAACAAATTTGTATGCTTCTTTTCCAAATGTTCCTATGCCGTATTTCGAGGGGAGCGAAAATACAGGCATTAAAATACCACTTGCTCTCATTTTTTGCGTTCCTTATTATTTATTAAAATAGTTGATAAAATTGCATATACAAGCAATAGTCCCAAAAGTGCAATTACCGTAAAGAAAATCCATTTCGTTTTTATAAAAATCTGAATAATATTAAGTAAAAATACAATACCTAAAACTGCAAATACAATACCGCTTTGATTGTAATAAGGTTTTTTATTCGTATTATTTTCGTTTTCTGAAGCAAAGAGGTAGGCATTGTTAAACAAGAAACCTTTTTGTAAAAACGAAAAAACAGAAATTGTAATTAAAGATGCTGCCGCAATAAATAAAATTATTGCAAGAATTATTTTACCTGTCATTTTAATATCCTTTCGAAATAAAGTTAATTTTGCGAAGTTATATTACGCACTAAAAGTGCGACAGTTTCGTCTGTGATTTGTTCAGGTCGGCAAAGTTCAATACCTACAACGCCGTATCTCCTCTGTTCTTCAACAGAATAATACTGTTCCATATCAGATGGGGTCGCTTTGTCAACGTTTTCTGTTGTGTATCCGCATTTTAATAGCGGCAACGATTTATATAATTCTTTGAAAGAATCGAACCTATGCAATTTCACAACGGTGGTATTAAGAATTTCTCCGTTAGCATTATTGGTAAAAACTATCTTATCTCCTGTTCTTACTTGCTGACGCTTTTCATCAAACAAACGAAGTTCGATGGTTTTCTCTCCACTCTTTATCATTTCAAAAGGTGTAGAATTCAACTTCATTTTATGCACGTTGATTTGCCGACTTAAAAGTGCTACCGTTTCAATATGCGGAGTGCGGGGGAATAAATCACAGGGAGTATATTTTGAAAGTTTATAACCAAGTGCGTCAAAAAGCTTGATATCACGAGCAAGTGTTGCAACATCGCAGGAAACATATACAACACTTTGAGGACAAAATTCGTTTGCGATAGTGCTAATAACTTCTTCGCTGCATCCTTTTCTCGGCGGGTCTACAATGCATACATCGGGTTTTATTTTTTCTTTTGCCAAAGCCTTAGCGGCGGCAGATGCATCCGCACAGATAAAGCGGGCATTTTTAATTCCGTTTTGCTCTGCATTGAATTTTGCATCGGTTATAGCCTCGGGCACAATTTCTACACCTATTATACTTTTAGCTTCCTTTGCCATAGAAAGACCTATTGTTCCTGCACCGCAATAAAGGTCCAAAATGTCTTTATTTAAAGGATTTGCATATTCGTGTGCTTTCATATAAAGCTTTTCTGCCATATCACGGTTTACCTGATAAAAGGAAAGGGGAGAAAGCCTAACCTTAACGTCGCTTAAAATATCCGTAATATAATCGTTGCCGAAAATAGTTTCGCATTTATCTCCCATTATAACATTTGTGTGGATTTTATTTGTATTTACCTGAATGCTTTTGATATTTTCTTTTACTTTAAGACGGTTAATTAAATCGTCACTGTCAGGTATTTTATCGCCATTGATTACGAGAGTAAGGCATATCTCATCCGTTTTTTGTGCTTTGCGCAAATAGATATGTCGCAAAAGGCCTTTTTTTGTTTCCTCGCTATAAATGCTGATGTGATTGTCGGCTATCCAATTTTCAACAACTGAAATTATTAGGGAAAACTCTGTTGGTTGTAAAAGGCAGGCATTGTTTGGAATAATTCTATGTGAACGCGGTGCAAAAAAACCCGCCTTACCATCAGAGTTTAAGGGCAACTGTGCTTTGTTGCGATAAAAGTTTATACTGTTGGCAGAAATTATAGGCTCGGGCAGTAAATCAATTCCGCCGATACGCTTTACTGTTTCGTAAACCTTTTTGTATTTGATTTTGCATTCGGCTTCGTAGCTTATATGCCTGAATACGCAACCGCCACATTTATTAAAGGTTTCACAGTCAGGAGTTATACGGTCAGGAGACTCAGTGATAACTTCCATAAGCTTGCCAAAGCAGTAATTTTTTTTAAGCTTTACTATTTTTACTTTTACCGTATCGCCTATGGCAGTAAAGGGTACAAAAACTACCATACCGTCAACTTTACCTATTCCACTGCCTTCATCGGTAACATCTGTAATATCTAAAATAATCTCGTCGTTCTTGTTCATAAAAATCCTTTTTAGCAATAAGATAAAAATTTATGTATTAATTTTACCACACAGTAAAACAACAGTCAAACCAAAATAAAAAAATATCTGATTTTTTAATTCTCAATTCGCTAAAAACTGCTGAATTCTGCCAACGCATTTTGACAAAAAAGCCGTAACTTAGGATTTATAATTAACATATAATTATATGTTGCCAAAAATTCAAGTATTACTTTGGCGCAAAAGGGAGAAAAGCTATGAAGGATTTCGTTAGAATTAAGGGCAAAATCGAAGATTTTTCGGCAAAGGAATTGGTTTTTGCCTCGGTTATGCATTTTTTGGCGTTTTTAGGAGGAGTAATAAGTACAAGAGCTGTTGTTTTGGGAACACTTTTGCCGTTTGGAATAAGCTATCTTGCGGCAACACCCGGAGTTTTTATGCCTGCTGTGGCGTTTGGCACTTTTTCAGGCTATTTTTTTCCCGTGGTTGGAGCCTCAGGTTTTCGGTACATAGCCACTCTTTTTGCAATTCTTGCGATAAAATTATTATTGGGAAACTATAAAAAAATAATTAAAAACCCCGTGTTTTTAGGTATGATTTCTTTTTTTGCAAGTCTTTTAACAACTGCTGTAAATTTTAAAAATGGCAGTACTAATATTCTTGACGGACTAACCGAAAGCTTACTTGCCGCTTTTGGCGGATATTTTCTGACCAAAGGCTTTTCTGTTTTTGATGGGTCTTACAACGGACTTTCAAACGAAGAGCTTTCATCTTTGCTTATTTCGTTATGTATAGTATTTATGGGACTTAACGGCTTTGAAACGGGCGGTATATCGTTAGGCAGAATATTATCTGTAATACTAATTCTTGTGGCGGCTAAACTTGGCGGAATTACGGCAGGCTCAATTTCGGGCGTGGCGGTAGGCTTATGCACCTGTTTTAGCAGTGTAGGGCCTTTTATTGGAATGGGACTTGCTTTTTCAGGTTTAATGGCAGGAGTTTTTTCTATGCTCGGAAAATATGTTCAAGGCATAATACTGCTGATTTTTGTTTTTATAGGGGGTGCGGCATCGGGAAATTTAAATCTGCTTGCTATTGCAATTATAGAGGCGCTTGCAGGAAGCCTGCTTTTCGTTCTTATACCTAAAAGGCTAAACGACCTTCTTTCAAGAGTTTTTTCGGCACGAACTCTGCTTACCATTCCCGAGGGCTTTAAAAAATCGCTCACATTAAGGCTTGAACTTGCTTCAAATGCCTTAAAGGATGTTTCTAAAACGGTTGAGCAGGTATCGGGTGAGCTTGCGAAAATTAATTCGCCCGATTTTGAAAATGTTATAACCGCAGTCGAGCAGGATGCTTGTGCAGGGTGTAAGCTTAGGGTTCATTGTTGGGAGACAAAGCGCGACGATACTATAGAGGCCGTAATAAATATGACAAAGGCGGTAAAGCAAGGAGAATTTGCTCCCGAAGGCGAAGCAACAACAGAATTTAAGGGCAGATGCTTGCGTCTTGCAAAAATAGGTAATGCAACTTACAGACGTTATTCTGACTATGCAGGCAGAATAGCGGCCGAAAACAGAATTGATGAGGTGCGCTCGGTAGTCTCAGACCAATTTAGCGGAATTTCATCGATGCTTTATGAACTGAGTCTTGACTTTAAAAACGATGAACAATTTGATACCGCCGCCGCAGAAGCCTCCGCCTCAGCGCTTGCGAGTATCGGAATTCATATCGATGAAGCCTCTGCCAGAATTGACAAATACGGCAGAATGACCTTGGAATTCAAACTTAAAAGGTCAAAGGATTTGGTGATTAACAAAATGCATATTATAAGAGCTTTGTCTATTGCCTGCGAAAGAAATTTTGATACACCTATTGTAACAGAGCTTGGAAGCGAAGTTTTTATACTTGTTAATGAGCGAGCCGACATAACGGTTGATTTTGCCGCAGAACAGATGTGCTCTGCTAAATCGACTATGTGCGGAGATGCATATAAAAGTTTTTATGACGGAAAGGGTCATTTTATAATTGTTTTAAGTGACGGTATGGGAACGGGAGGCAGAGCCGCAGTAGACGGAGCGATGGCTTCGGGACTTATGTCAAGGCTTATAAAATCGGGTTTTGGGTATGATTGCTCCTTAAAAATTCTTAATTCCTCTATGCTGTTTAAATCTACGGATGAATCGCTTGCAACCTTGGATATAGCGAGCATAGACCTTTTTACAGGTGTGTTGGAGCTTTATAAGGCAGGCGCAGCACCCACTATTGTGCGCCGCCAAGGAAAGGTTGGAAAGGCGGAAAGCACATCGTTGCCGGCAGGAATTTTAAAAGATATTTCATTCGATAAGATGAATATAAGATGCCGTATAGGTGATGTGATAGTTCTTATGTCTGACGGGGTAAGCAGTACGGGTACAGATTGGATAAGAGCAGAACTTGAAGCTTTTTCGGAAGGCGACGCAAAAAGTCTTGCTCGACGTATTTGTGAAGGGGCAAAGCGCCGAAGCGATACTACACATCAGGATGACCTAAGCGTATTGGTGGCAATACTTGAAAAATCAATTTAAAACAAAAATTTAAAAACGTGTGCTTCTTTTTAAGCACACGTTTTCTTTCTAATTACATCATATGATATTTTTTCTCAATGAATGCTATACATTCCTCTCGGTCGGATTTTGTAAAATTGCGGAGTATTGTAATTATACTTACCTCATTAGGAGTAAGCTCTAACTTATCCTCTTTAAAAGAATTCTCCTTTTCCTCTTTTTTCTCTATCATAATGGGAATTTCCAATTTTTCGATGCCAAAAAGCAAAGTATTTAAATCGGTATCAAAAAGCTTTGCTAACTTCATTGCGGTTTCGCAGGTAATGTGGCCTGTTCTTTCCATTTGCGAATATGTACTTTCCTTTATTCCTAAATATTCTGCCGCCATATATTGTCTTATTTTTAATTCTTTGCGTTTTTGTCTTATTCTCAAATTTATCTCGTTTGACAAATCAAACACCCCTAAAATTAAAAAAGTGTGCAACCGAAGTCGCACACCGAAAAACGCAAACCCCGATTGTCGCCAAACAAAATTCAAGCAATGACAGGTTTCCCTATACAACAACTTGGTGGAATTTGCGTTTTTACCAAATTCACATAGTTGTTGTATGCAAAAAAGAGTATAATACTCCCTTGTAATAAAACGACTGTCATTCTTATATGAATTTTATTTGGCTTAATTAGTATAACATTTATTTCGTTTGGTGTAAAGAGAAAAAATAAAAATTCGTCTAAACCGTAGGGGACGATGCCCACATCGACCCGTTTGTTTGTGCGATTTATTTAATTATAAAAACCAATATGAGGGCATCGTCCCCTACATCATAAATAAATGATATTTTTTCTCAATGAATTTTATACATATTTTGCCAACATTAAAAAAGCCGAGATTTCTCTCGGCTTTTTAATTATCTGATTATTATTCAGCTGTTGTGAAAACTACCTCATCCTCGGGGATTACGGGTTGCTCCTCATCCTCAAAAAAGTTTTCGTTTTCGTACATTTCGGGGTTGATTTCCTCAACCTTCATACCGGTACCTGCCGGAACAAGCTTACCGATAATAACATTTTCTTTAAGACCGAACAAC
>JAZRAI010000035.1:0-5957 GCA_045634455.1 Acutalibacteraceae bacterium | reverse complement strand
GACCGCAAAAGCGGTCTTTTAAATTAGAAATTATCGTCGTTATCCTCTACTGTATCTGATGTGAGAACAAATTCATCGTTAATTGTTACTTCATCAAAGTTTTCTGTTGGAAAATCATCTTCGGCTAAAACTTCTTTATATTTGTTTTTAGTAAAAAGCTTAATCAACAACAAGATTACAAGTGCAATTGCTATAATAATAGCTACCAAAAATGAAATAACAAAAATCTTTGCATTATGATCAAGTGTTTTAAACTTTTTAATAATCTCGGGTGTGTCATCAGATTTTTCGAAATCCTCTGCAGAGACAGATGAAATGCCGAGTATCATTTCAGGAAAACGCTGTAATACGCCTTCCCTGCTGTCATATCTATAAGTGTTATAATCCTCACCGTTGAAGCAATAAAAATAGTAGAAATCAGAAAGCTTTGAATTATTACTCTGATAACATTTAACCTGATTACCGTTAATTTCAGTATTAGTGGTGAAATAATCGGTATGATTTGCGTATTTTAAGGGTAAATCCTCAAATATATAAGTTACATCATTTTGGGTGAAAAAAGCAAGCTTTTTGAATGTATCAGTATTCTTATTATAAGTGTAAGGAACCAAAACATCGCTATCAGACGGATATAAATAGTAAATTTCATAGTTTCCGTCTTTATCGCGTGCAACGGGAATTTCCTGACCTTTATATTCGGTAGTTGCAATTTCGAAACCTTTGAAAAGCTTGACTGCCGAAATATCGGTTGCAATAATATACGTAGCGTTGTCAATTTTCGTTTCTAAGGGGTTTTCAGTTGGTGTATCTGGTAAATCTGTGTCAGGCTCGTCGGGAGTGTCTGCAACCTCTTCGCCCCTATTTATAGTGATAGTATAAATCTTTTGAGCACCGCTTGGAGCAGTAACAACTACCTTGCGAATATTTTTACCAACCTTCATTGTAGAAGAACCTTCTACATTCCAATCAGATGGATTACCCTCCTCGCGCTCACCGTTAAGCAAGCATTTAACAACCGAGTTAGGAACATTTACAGTATATTCGGTTGTGTTTTTAGAAAATGAGGGTGTCATTTTACAACTAATTTCTTTGTTATTCTTGTCAAGACATCTAACGCTCAAAGACTTCATATTAGCGTTTGAGGAAAGCTGTTTGTCCTCAATTTTAATTGATTTAGAAGCAGTAAATGTTGGACCTTTAACGACTTGAGGGGAAACTTCATCAGCGGCTTCACCAGAAAGTGAAAAAGCGGGATTTCCGGTTTTAGTTAATGCTCTGAAACTTAAAGAATATGTGACATTTTTTCCGATGGTAAAGTTTGTATCCATATTGACGCTGGCAATACCATTACCGCCGGAAGTTGCACCAGAAATATATTTTACAGAGTTGGTATCATATTTTAAATTAAAATCAATACTAAGAAGTCGGGTTCCGGTGATAGTTATATTAACAACAAAGTCATCACCGGGGTTAATATTGGTAACTGATTTTCCGCCTTTTGTAAAGCTTATAGAAGCCGGTATTGTTTCGGCTGCAGCAGCAGTAATGGTTACGACAGAAAATGCCAAGATAAATATTGTAATGATAGAAATCAGTTTTAGTAGTTTGTTTTTCATTTAATTTTCCTCCAAGGAATATTCACCTAATAAATATAATCGTAGAATACCCAAATCTATGATAGAAACTTTATCATCCTTATTAACATCAGCGGCTAACCGTAAGTTTTCATCAGCAAATGGATATTCGCCCAATAAATGTAATCGTACAATACCTAAGTCGATTATAGAAATTTTGTCATCGCCGTTAACATCGCCTAACTTATAGGTTGGTGCCGGTGGCGGTGTGGGTTCTGTACCTGTACCGGGGTTAGGATTTGGTTCTACCTCAATCGGTTCGTTAATCTTTAAGGTAAGTTTTAAGGGGTTTTCGGTAAAAACATAAAGAGAATAATCCCTTGTATACCCCGTTTGTGATTTTACTGTAATAGTAAGCTTTTGAGAACCCTTTTGCAATTCATATTCATGAGGAGATGTTATAGAAGCACCATCATCAAGCTTAATATTTAAGTTAGCATCTTTTGAAAGTGTAAGTGAATAATCGTCATTCTGGAACATATTAAACGCAGGTGAAATATTACCATCGGTTGATGAAAGCGATAAAATATAATAGTTATTAAGCTTATCGCTTTGCTCGGGTTTTTCACAAGGTTTTTCGGGCATATCAACAAAAACAGGAATTGTAAACGAAAGTTTGTAATTGTAATTTGTTATATATTCCTCACCAGAAATTTTACCTTTGTTAGCAGCATCGTGAACCGCTTGCGCATACTGATGTGAAGCGCCGTTCTTGACATTAAAATCCTGATAATAATAGGTGGACTGCCCTCTTTTAATATAGTTATTAGAAAGTTTTACCGCACCGCCAATAATAGAAGCAGAGCGTGTAGTCCAACCTTCACTTTTAGCAGTTGCCAAACCGTTTGCAAGAACACCTGCATCAGTATCAGCTCCATAGGCGCCCCAATTCATAAAGTTGAAATATTTACCGTGCTCGGTGGTGCCGCTAATCATATTTGAAGTGCCTGCACTTCCCTGCTCCTGAATAATTTTTGAAGCGATGATATACGGGCTAATACCCGACTGTTTAGCCGCCTCCATAATAACCTTAACATAAGAGCCTTCATAAGCGGTATCTTCAGCATCCTCATAAGTACCTGCCAAAAAAGTACCTGCAACGATATCAGCAAGACCCTCGGCAGTTTGCAGAGATTCATCATAAGCTTGTTCTAAGAACATATAGATATAGGTATTATTAAGGAAGTTTCTTGGGTCCATATAATACGCAATAGCTTCCTTAGAAGCACCATACCAACCGCTACCCGCATTGGTAGAGGAAAACTGCTTGGTTTTCCAATTATAATAATCCTTATGCATTGAACGCCAAGCAAGTGACTGCGAGGTAGAAACTAACTTTTTCGGATATTCACATTGTGCATTTACTGCCGAATCAAAAGAAATATGAACATTATCAGGAACAAATTCCCAATTAGGATAAACAGAATGTAATTCTCTCAAATATTGTCTATAACTTTCAGGAAAGGCAGTAATTTTTGTTTCAAAATCGGCATCAGGATTATAGGTTACAATTTTTATGTAAGCGGGGTCATAAAAAATATACCCTGTAATATCCTGATTGTCTTTCTTATAGGTAATTTGATACCAAATTTGACCTGCCTGTGTAACCGAGCTTAACACCGCCACGGAGGTGTTTGATAGTTTATCGATTATGTCATGACTAGTAGACGGGCCGGAACGCACATTAACGTTAGTACCGTTTATATAAGCTGTTGTAACAGTATCACCGCTGACAGGAAGTACGTTAATTACAGAAAAAATACTTAGAATTATACTTATAGCAAGTATTACTGAAAGTAATTTATTAAATCGCAAAATACTAGCTTCCTTTCACACAAATTTTCACCTATATAGTATAACATCAATAAGTATATCTGTCAAACATTATTCGACAAAAATCGGTTGTAAAAATATGTAATAAATATAAAAGGGCAACTCAAAAGAATTGCCCAAAATTTAGTTATTTAATTTTTCTGGCTTCCAAATAGAAACGCTTATCATCAGCACAGCCCATAGAAAAGGTTTTTCTTGGTAATGAGCCGTCCTTAGAAACTGCCGGGAACAAATCAGCTTTTTCCATACCCGTAAAGATAAAACCTAACGCATTATCACGACGAGCCAAATTTTTAGTTGATTCTATTCCGTGAATGTAGTCAAGTGTAGCGTTTTTATCCTTTAAATATTCATCAAGGAAGGTTTGTAGTGTTGCAACACAAAGGGTACCATGAGGTTTAACTGAAATTTCTTTTTCTGTATCACCAAAAACGCATGTAAACTTCTGCGCATCGGCGCCTATGTAATCACCACCGCACCAATCAACAAAATCAGAGATAACCTTTTCAGGCTGAACACCAAATAAAATGCGGTAAATGGGCTCAAATTCGAGTGATTTATCGTGTATATTAACTATCTCTACCAAAGCGTAACGAGAGCCTGTGCCCTGCTTATAGCATTCTTTTGCGGTAGCTAATGAATGGTTACCGTCACCAACAGCATATAAAAGGCCGTCAATACTATTTTCTTTAAGCGAATTCAAAGCGTTATTGGCATTTTCAAGCATTGAATCTGTAAGCTTATATCCCGAAATAGAGCCTGCATTTTGCATAAGGGTAAAATCATAAAGTTTCTCCATATTATTGGTAGAATCAGCAATAGGCTCTATAACTGTTTTTTGGGGGTCATCAATAAGAAGCATAATATGAGGAATTTCAATAGCTGCATCTTTTCTTATCTTTACACGCGGAGGTATACGTTCAATAACAGTTGCCTCGGTTGCTCTGATAGCGGTTTTTGCGCCTTTTTCGTAGGAGTAATCTTCTAAATCGATAAGTCCTACAAGACCATTACGAACAGCACCGTTTTTCAGAACGCGTTTTGTGAATATTACAGAATTTTCAATTACATTAAATACGTCATTCTCTAAATATTTTAGCATTGTTGCATTGATTTCTGCAATTTCCTTAGAGTTATCATCCTTTAAATTTACCTCAGGCAAAATAATTTTAAGTGCTGAGGGAAAATCCTTGGCGCAAGCTAAGGTTTCTTGCCAATATTCAGGCTCAGAAGTATACTGGTCACAAGCAATACAAGACCAAGCTTCAAAATGATTTTTAGGTAATAAAATATCGGTGGGCAACAAATTGTTTTTCATAATATATCTCCTAATATAAATTGTTTTTTATCAGAAATTCTTTAATTTTGCTCTCAACAGTTTTTCTGTCAACCAAATAACTAAGCCCGTGGTCGGCTCCCTTTATCGTGAGAAGTTCGGTGTTATTTGATAATTTATGGATACGCTCACTCATTTCTGATGGTACAAAAGAGTCATCAGCTCCGTGTATTAATAAAACCGGAATTTTGGAGTCTTTTACTGTGTCAATAGCCGATTTAGTAAAAATAGAAAATCTGCCAAACAACAAGCAATATAGATTTAAAAAAGGCATCAAAGGTCGAGGATTAATTTTATAAGACCTTTTCCCTACTATTTCAATAATTTCTTTGGCAGATGTAAAGCCACAATCTGCAATGACCGCTTTGACAGTGCTTGGAAGCTCATGCCCGAGAGATAACATAACCGTAGACGCACCCATTGAAATTCCGCTTAACAAAATTCTGTTTTGCGAGAATTTTTCGGTTAAAAAATCTGCCCATAACTTTGCATCATAGCTTTCCTTTATGCCAAAAGTTATAAGTCTACCCTCACTATTGCCGTGGCTTCTCTGGTCACATAACAAAATGTTAAAACCGAAAGCTTTATACATACTCACAGCGCATGAAAAATCCCGTGCGGCAGATGAACGGTAACCATGCATTAAAATTATGCTTTTATCGTTGCCGTAATAAAAATATTTAGCCGCTAATTTCTTGCCGTCAAAGCTATTTATAAAAACTTCTTTTGAAGGCTCGGTATTTATAAATTCTATGCCTTTTGAAATTGCTTCCTTATATTGCGAAAGGTTTTGGTTAATAGAATCAATCGGATTATCGGTATCTGAGAAATTATGCTTGACAAAGGCAATTGAAAAGAAATAGTAACCTATTAAAAATATCGCCGTAAGTACAACAAATAAAATTATAAAAAATATGAGCATAACTAAAAATCACCTAAAATATAATACCCTGAATTTAGATTTAATATTAAAATATAGGCGGATAATTATCCGCCTACTTATATTTATTTAATAATAAATTTATTAAATACCTTTTTACCCTTTTTAAGAATAAAATCAGAAGCAAAATCTTCTGCGGTATAAGCGGCTGCAGGGTCTGTAACCTTTGCATCATTAACAGAAATACCGCCCTGCTGAACAAGACGTCTGCCCT
>JAZRAI010000034.1:0-2878 GCA_045634455.1 Acutalibacteraceae bacterium | reverse complement strand
AGAAGGTGCTACTGATGCTGCTAATATTTTAAAGCCTGCCTTGGCACGCGGTGAATTTCAATTAATAGGTGCTACTACTATTGCCGAGTACCGCAAGAATATTGAGAAGGATTCAGCACTTGAACGACGTTTCCAACCGGTTACTGTTGGAGAACCGAGCGAGGATGATACAATTCTTATTTTAAAAGGTTTAAGAGATAAGTACGAAGCTCACCATAAGGTGAAAATAACCGATAAGGCTATTGAAAGTGCCGTTAAACTTTCCTCTCGTTATATCAGGGATAGATTTTTACCTGATAAAGCCATTGATTTAATAGATGAGGCGGCTTCAAGAGTAAGATTAAAAGCATCGCTTGTAACTCCTGAAACTTCCGATTTTGAGGAAAAAATAGCTAATCTTGAAGAGGAGAAGAACGAGGCGATAGACCTTCAGAATTTTGAGCTTGCTGCTACCATTCGAGATAAGGAAAACGAGCTTAAAAAGGAATTTGAGGAATATAAACAGAAAGAAAAGCAACAACTCAGAAACGGAGAGGTTACTGATAAGGATATAGCTGAAATCGTATGCACTTCAACAGGTATACCCGTTAGTGAATTAAACAAAGAGGAAAGCGAACGTCTGCTTAATCTCGAACTTGAACTTCATAAAAGATTAATTGGTCAAAACGAGGCCGTAACAGCAGTTTCAAAAGCTATCAGGCGTGGCAGAGTAGGACTAAAAGACCCTAAAAGACCCATTGGTTCCTTCATATTTTCCGGCCCTACCGGTGTTGGTAAAACCGAACTTTGTAAAGCTTTAGCAGAGGCAATGTTTGGCAGCGAAAATATGATGATAAGGCTTGATATGTCAGAGTATATGGAAAAGCATACGGTATCCCGCCTTATTGGTTCGCCACCCGGATATGTCGGATTTGAGGAAGGCGGTCAGTTAACTGAAAAGGTGCGCCGAAATCCTTATTCAGTAGTTTTGTTTGATGAAATTGAAAAAGCACATCCCGATGTTTTTAATATGCTTTTGCAGATTTTAGAGGACGGAATTTTAACTGATTCACAAGGCCGCACAGTTGATTTCAAAAATACACTAATTATTATGACATCAAATGTGGGAGCTCGGAAATTAACTGATAAAAAGGTAAGCTTTGGCTTTATTGAAAATGAGGACAATGCTGAAAAGGATGTAAAAGCTTCGGTTATTTCTGAACTAAAAGCAACTTTCAGACCTGAATTTCTAAATCGTGTAGATGACATTATTGTTTTTTCAAAATTAAGTAGTAGCGAAATTGAAAAAATCGCTGAAAATATGCTTGCAAATTTAAGTAAGCGACTTGAAAATTTGAATATTAATCTTTCTTTTGAAAAATGTGTTACAGAAAAACTTGCGGAAATCGGTTTTGATGAGGCTTACGGAGCTCGTCCTCTACGTCGCGAAATTCAAAGCAAGATTGAGGATGAGCTCAGTGAAAAGATACTCGATGGAAGTATCAAAAACGGAGATAAAGTTGTTTGCACTGTTTTGGATAATGAATTTATATTTAAATAAAAAAACTCCCGAAAGGGAGTTTTTTATATAGTATCAGAAATGTAAGCCAACTGTTCCATAGTTAGCTGTTCGCCTCTGACCGTTGGTTCAAGATTTAGGTCATTGAGTGCAGATTTGAGCGTTTCTTTATCGATTTTTAGTGTATTTGAAACAGTGTTTAAAAAAGTCTTTCTTCTTTGAGCAAAAGTTGCTTTTACAAGACGGAAAAATTTAGCTTCGTCCTTAACATTAATAGGCGGTTCTTTTAAAATGTTAAGCTTTATTACCGCAGAATCAACATTGGGTGAGGGCATAAAAGCCTCTCGTCCTACGTGAAATAATATTTCTGCGGTAGCATAGTAGTTTACAGCAACTGTAACCGCACCCGATTCACGAGAGCCTACCTTAGCACAAAGCCTTTCGGCTGCTTCTTTTTGCACCATTACTGTAATACTTTCAATTGGTAATCGACTTTCAAGCAACATCATAACTATCGGAGAAGTAATATAGTAAGGGAGATTTGCACAAACGGTAACCTTTTCGCAATCTGCAAACTTTTCTGCAATAATACTCTTTAAATCAAGCTTCATCGCGTCGCCGTAGATTATTTCAACATTGTCACAGTCCGAAAGAGTAATCGGTAAAAGCTTTTTAAGTCTTTCGTCAAGTTCAATAGCAACAACTCGTTTTGCAACCTTCGAAAGTTCGCTTGTTAGCACGCCGACACCGGGACCAATTTCTAAAACACCTGTGTCTTTGTCTGCAGAAGCTTTAGCCATAGCGGGACAAACTGTGCTGTCTATTAAAAAGTTCTGTCCAAGACTTTTTTTGAAAGAAAAGCCGTGCTGAGATAATAGTCTTTTTAAAGTATTAGCATTCGATAAATTCATATAATAGCTCCTGATAGGTTGAATTTTAAATATTATAACATTAATAATTGCAAAAGGCAAGTCTGCAAGTTTAATCATATTTAAATAAACCTAAACACCAAAAGGCATTTTGGTTTATTGGTGATCCATCGGGGATACTCTGCGCCACTTGATTTTTCGACCGTTCCGAACGGTTACGAAAAATCTGCGTTGCTCGAGACTTCACAGTCCTAAAAGGCTATCGCGCCTTTTAGGCTGCTTCGACGAACCCCACGGGGTTCTCATCCCATAAAACAATAAAAAGCCGAATCACCCTAAAGGATGTTTCGGCTTTTTGGTGTTCCATCGGGGATAAATCCGCTTCGCGTATTTCGTACTCGGTGACCGTTTGCTTTACAAACAGTACCCACCTCGTCGCTAAAAACAGTTCCCCGAACTGTTTTCTTAACGCGCCTCACCCTCTCAGGGTTCGAATCCCCTTAAATATATA
>JAZRAI010000033.1:0-62947 GCA_045634455.1 Acutalibacteraceae bacterium | reverse complement strand
AAAAGACCTACAATGCCGATAAGGATACCCATTACCATACCACCCCCGATAACTTGCATTGACATACACATACCTGTGCCAAATACAAGTGCCGAGATAATTCCACAAGAATAGGTGAAAATAGTGGAGGGGAGTTTTGCTTTGTTGTCCAACTTTTTGAGGGCAACAACTTTGGAACTCTCTTTCTGGGCATAGTCCTTTGCGATTGATTCTGCGATAATTTTGTCTGTGTTCATTTTAAGAACCTCCTTTAATTTTTGTAACTACATTGTACAATGTCAAGGAGGTTATCTGAACAACACAAAACTTGAATTGTGTTGAGTTCAACAAATTCAAGTTTATCGGTGAGTTGATTTTATCATATTTCGCCACAAATATCAATATATACTGAATTATATAAAGTATTGGTGTTTGTGTTCTATATTGTTTTTGTAAAACAAAACAATATTTGGGGGTGCAGGGGTAAGCCCTTGCCACAACGAACAAAGCAAAGCTTTGTCTAGTGTGTTAGACTTTGCTTGCAGTGTTGACACACTTGCAAAGTTGACGAGTGCCGTATATACGCTTTCGGCAACGAGGAAAATTTGCAAGTGTCAACGAAACCGATAACCAACGGAACGGCATTTGTCGTGCGGATGAATTATCGGTTGAGTGACAAAACACGGAAAGCGAAAGTCTGACACACGCCCCCGATTGCTCAAACAAGGAGATTCCTATGGCATACTGTATAATGAGAGTTGAAAAGCGTAAACGTTCGGCACTTTACGGCTTACAAATTGAAGCAAACCGAACTTCCGAAGATTTTAAGAAAGGGCGAGATTTTGCCGCTTCGGACATAAATTGGGATTTTACCGATTTTAATATTTTTTTGGTAAAAGCAGATAATTGGGGTAAAGCCGTAACAAAAGCACTTGAAGAAGCAAAAGTCCAAGAAAGGAAAAACAGCGTTGTTGTCCTTGAGGGCTTTTATGGTGCTTCGCCCGAGTGGTTTGCTGATAAAAGTTTGGAAGAAATCGTTTCATATTTCAAAGATTGTCTTGCATACCACGAGAAAACATACGGCAAGGTTATGAATGCGGTTATTCACTTCGATGAAAAAGTACCCCATTTAGCTTGTATTTCTCCCGCCGTAATACACGGCGCTGACGGTCAAAACCGTTTATCTGCACGTGATATTATGGGTGGTCGTGCCGACTACCGCCGCCGACAAGACGAATTTTATGAGCAAGTTGGCAAGCCACGAGGTATGGAACGAGGCGAAACACAAGACCCCGAACATATCCGAGAGCATTTGTCGGTGCAAGAATATAAGAAAAATACCAATTTATTAGAGATTGAAGGGCTTGAGCAACAAGCCGAGGTGTTACGTAAAGAGTGTAGAAAATTAACCTTTAAGAACCAAAAATTGCAGGAAATGAACAATCTTCTTGCCGACCAAGTCGAGCAACCATTCATACAATATTGTATGTTTGAGTTTATTAAAAAAGCCAAAGTTCGCGGAGAAAACGGCGAGGTCAAGCACATTATAGACGGCTTTAACTCTTATATGGGTAGAAACTTCGAACAGTTACGCGCTTCTTGGGAAGCACAGTTTGAAGCACAAGAACTTGGCGTTTTTGAGCAAGAGAACGAACCTTTGGAAAGAGAAATTGAATACGATTATGATCTTGATGACATAGAAAGAGGGTGAGGCTTCAAACCTCACCCTTTATGTTTTAATACTATAATAATTTATGAATGATTGCTGTTATCATTGCTTTTTTGAATCGAAGTTTGCCGCAGAAAGTAGCCGTTGTTTTGCAAGTTGGTTAAGCAGCTATCTGTAAACCAACTGCCACCCAACCGCACACCCCACGCTGCGAGCTTGGACACGTTAACAGGCAACGGCTTCTTTTGGGCAGACTTCACCTGTAGTAAAAAATGAAGCCGCCCAAAATACGCGCAGAGAGGCAAAAGCGCCACGCCGCTCACTCTTGTATCAACGAGGTATCCGTATTCATAAACTGTCCGACGTTCATTGAAAATTCAATAAACTACACTTTCTACACGCGCCAAGCCACACATTTCCACGTGCTTAACCTTTCGGTTTGTCTGTGCATTCCCTGCGCTTCTCCATACATGAGCGCGGTGGCTATGCCTCTCTCTCGGGATAGTTTTAACCAATGTACCGATTTTTATCGGGTTAGGCTTAATGAGGTCTTTGCTTCCGACTTTAACCCCTTACCAACATAGCGTGCGACAGTTGGGCCACGCTACGCCGAGCACATTCTCTGAATCGGCTGTGCCAAACCGCGTTTTTATATTGGTGTCGTCATCCAATGGTAAATAATAACTTGATGTATGTGCTACTACTTACTTTCCTTTTTTACCTAAAGGCAGGTGCAATCGTTATTTTTGCGATTGCTCAAATAGGTAAATTTAATATAGACGACTTTAAATTCAAATATTTTTTGCATTGCCCCTACATTTTGCAAATTTTAAATGATAGTGAATATGGTCGCTGTGAAAAGCGCCCATTGTTCCTTGACAACTGAATATCAAGTTCCCACACAAAAGGTCACTTAAAAGTAGGGCTAAAACTATAAAATTTATGAAAGGTAAGGGTATAGTATTGAAAAATAACGAAGTAAGAATTTGCGAAAAATGTTTATTAACCATAACAGAAGCAGCCGCCTATTTTGGTATAGGCGAGAAGAAGCTTCGCAGTATGATTGAAACACATGACCACCTTGGATTATTTATCCAAAACGGTGTTAAACATTTGGTTAAAAGGCAACAATTTGAAGCCTTTTTAAATAAAGTTACAGCAATTTAAAAATACATAGTGGCAAAAGCCTTGAATTGTGGTATAATGTTTGTATGTCATATTCAAGGCTTTCTCATTGAAAGGAGAAAATGAATATGAGTGTAAAACGCAGAGATAACAAAAACAGAGTTTTAAGAAACGGAGAAAGCCAGAAAAAAGACGGACGATATGTCTATAAATATCTTGATTTCCAACGCAAACCACATTTCCTTTATTCTTGGAAACTTGAGCCAACAGACAGGCTTCCTGCAGGTAAAAAAGATGACCTATCCTTGCGAGAGAAAATCAGGCAACTTGACGAGGACAAGAGAAACGGCACCGATAAAAGCGGTAGCAAAATGACCGTGTTAGAATTGGTCAAAAAATATGTTGCCACAAAAACAGGTGTCAAAGCAACAACCGAAGCAGGATATAAAACCGTAATCAATATTTTAACAAAAGAAGCCTTTGCTTACTTACCGATTAAGGACATTCGCCATTCTGATGCGAAACTGTTTTTAATCAAATTACAAAAGGAAGATAAGCGCAGTTATAGTTCCATACACAGCATTCGCGGTGTTCTTCGTCCTGCCTTTGCAATGGCGGTTGAAGATGACTATATCACCAAAAATCCTTTTAATTTTGAATTAGCAAAGGTTATTATCAATGATTCGGTTATGCGAGAAGCTGTCAGCAAAGACCAAATGCGCAAGTTCCTTGAATTCGTCAAAGCAGACAAACATTTCAGCAAATACTATGACGGCATTTATATCCTTTTCCACACAGGGTTGCGAATTTCCGAATTTGTCGGACTGACCGTGAGTGATTTGGATATGGAAAAGAAAACAATCCGAGTAAACCACCAACTTCAGCGCAGAAGCGACGGCACAAAATACATAGAAAGCACCAAAACCAAATCAGGCACAAGAACGCTTCCTATGGAAGACGACGTGTACGAATGCTTCAAACGGATACTTGCCAACAGAAAACCGCCGAAGATTGAGCCTGTTATTGACGGATATTCGGGCTTCCTATTCTTTGACAAGGACGAGCGACCAATGGTTGCTATGCATTGGGAAAAATATTTTCAACATATCGTTGCGAAGCATAATAAGATTTACAAGCAAGAGCTTCCCAAAATCACGCCCCACGTGTGCCGACATACATACTGCACCAACAAAGCAAAAAGCGGAATGAACCCAAAAACACTACAGTATTTAATGGGACATTCTGAAATAAGCGTAACTATGGACACCTATACACATTTAGGCTTGCAGGATGCTTGGGAAGAGTTGGAAAGGTTGCAGTTGCAATTTTCCCAACGGGAACTTGGCTTAAAGCTGATTAAAACAGCCTAAATTTTTCGGGTAGTAAAATTGAATATTTTTTCGATTTTACTACCTTTTTTACTACTTATGAAGAAAAAGATATGCCAAGTTATGCCGTCATATGCCAAACGGCAAAAAGACGAAAACCACCTAATTTTTTGATTTTGGTAGTAAACACGGCATATTTTGGCATAAATTCGCATAGATTGGAGATTTTTTTAATGATAAAAATAATGTTCGTATGCCACGGCAATATTTGCAGAAGTCCGATGGCGGAATTTATAATGAAAGATATTATAAAGAAAAAAGGATTAGAAGACGAATTTTATATTAAATCTGCGGCTACAAGCCGTGAGGAATTGGGTAACAGTGTATATCCGCCCGCGAAACGAATTTTAAATGAAATGGGTATAGACTGTCGCGGAAAAACCGCTACACAGGTAACTCGTGACGATTATCAAAGATATGATTACTTAATTTGTATGGATAGAAACAACATCCGCAATTTGCGTTTCATAATCGGAGATGATAAAGACGGAAAAGTAAGTTTATTACTCGATTATACAAACGAGCCACGTGATGTTGCGGACCCTTGGTATACAGACGATTTTGAAACCACAAAGACCGATGTGATAAACGGATGCTCTTCCCTGCTTGTTTTTATTTTGAATAATAAATAAAAAAATCCCGATAGCAAATGCTATCGGGATTAATAGTTTTAAATTATGCGCCGAACTTAGCTACATTGAGCTTAACGCCGGGGCCCATTGTTGTTGCAATAACGCAAGACTTAATGTACTGACCCTTAGTAGCAGCAGGCTTTGCCTTAATAATAGCACCCATAAGAGCATCAAAGTTTTCCTGAAGCTTTTCGGGACCAAAGGAAGCCTTACCAATAGGACAGTGAATGATGTTTGTCTTGTCAAGACGGTACTCAATCTTACCAGCCTTTGCTTCGGTAACAGCCTTAGCAACGTCAGGAGTAACAGTACCAGCCTTAGGTGTAGGCATCAAGCCACGAGGACCTAAAACCTTACCCAAACGACCTACAACACCCATCATATCAGGTGTAGCAATTACAACATCAAAGTCTAACCAGTTTTCGTTCTGAATTTTAGCAACCAATTCCTCAGCACCAACAAAATCAGAGCCTGCCTCCTCAGCTGCTTTTGCGTTATCACCCTTAGCAAAAACAAGGGTTCTAACAGTTTTACCTGTACCGTTAGGAAGAACTACAGCGCCTCTAACCTGCTGGTCAGCGTGACGAGAGTCAACACCTAAACGAACGTGGATTTCAACTGTTTCATCAAACTTAGCAGTTGCTGTTTTGCAAGCAATTTCTACTGCTTCGTTTACATCGTAAAGCTTACCTACTTCAAGGAGCTTTGCGCTTTCATTATACTTTTTACCGTGTTTCATTATTTACCTCCCAATAAGTGGTTAAATCGGAATTTTCCTCCCACAAGAGAGAATTAGTCGACTACTTCTACGCCCATGCTGCGAGCAGTACCTGCTATCATACTCATAGCGGCTTCAATGCTTGCTGCATTAAGGTCGGGCATTTTTGTTTCTGCAATCTTCTTAATCTGCTCTTTGGTAATCTTGGCAACCTTATTCTTGTTAGGTGTGCCGGAAGCACTCTCAATGCCGCAAGCTTTCTTGATAAGAACAGCTGCGGGAGGAGTTTTAGTGATGAAGCTGAAAGAGCGATCTGCATAAACGGTAATAACTACCGGAATGATAAGACCAACATCGTTCTTAGTTCTTTCATTGAACTCCTTAGTGAACGCCATAATATTGACGCCGTGCTGACCGAGAGCAGGACCAACCGGCGGTGCCGGTGTAGCTTTACCTGCAGGGATTTGTAACTTAATGTAACCTGTGATTTTCTGAGCCATTTATTTGCACCTCCATTATTCGTGGTAACAGCATTTTTCAATGCTTGGCGGAACAGTCATATTCTGTTCCTCCCACCGTGACACAAATGGGTCCTTGTGTCGAAGACTTAAAAAGCATTTCTGCTAATTAACAATAATTAATCGTCTGATAAAGAAATCTGGTCTAATTCAAGTTCAACCGGTGTTTCTCTGCCAAACATAGACAAAACTACGCAAACACTGTTAGCATCGGTATCAACCGATTTAACCTGACCTGCATAGCCTTCCAGAGGACCGCTGATAATCTTAACGTTATCGCCTTCCTTGTAGCCTACCTCAACGCTGTGCTTTTCAACGCCTAAGGCTGCAACCTCGTCATCTGTTAGTGGTACCGGTTTTGAAGCCGGACCAACAAAGCCTGTACAACCGCGGATGTTTCTAACAACATACCAGCTATCGTCAGTAACTATCATTTTAATCAGTACATAACCAGGGAAAATTTTACGCTCAATTTCGCGCTTCTTATCTTCCTTAATTTCTGTAACTGTTTCGGTAGGAATTTTAATTTCTTGAATTAAATCCTGCATACCACGGCTTTCAACCATAGTTGCAAGGTCACTCGCTACCTTGTTTTCATAGCCCGAATAGGTATGGATTACATACCATCTGGCTTCTTTCAATTCAGACATTGTCTACCTCCACGGCTTACTTTATGCCTAAAATCCAATTAAGTAACTGTCCGAGACCGAAATCAACAGCCCAAATTAAGATACCTACAAGCAAGCACATAACAAGAACAATAAATGTGTTCTTAGCTACGCTCTTAAAGTTAGGCCATACGATATTCTTAACTTCGCTCTTGTAATCTCTGAAGAAACGAACAATTCTTTTGAGAATGGTAAGCTTTTCGCCCTTAGACTCCTTAACCTCAAGATAATCATCAAGAAGTAAGTACGCACAAGCTACAACTGCCATAACAGCTAAAACTATAGGCAGAATGAGCATTGAAGGAGCTTCGGTAATCTTTTTAATGCCGGTTATCGGACGGGGGTCAATGAAATCACCAAACTTGATAACAAACATATAAACGGCATCAATTAAAGCAATTACGGGTACGCAATAACGAACCTTCTTTGACTTAACGGCAAATATGCTTAATACAAAGCCTAAAACCGAGAGCCAGAAGCAGAAAAGGATATGAGCTGAACGAGCCATATCAAAATCCTTTATTTTGCTACCGAAGGCGAACTGTGCACCAACACCGCTAACTTGACCGTCAGCAAAAACAATTGTTGCAAACTTTGTGAAGAACAAAACAATTGAAGCCAAGCCGAAAACCATTGCCAAAACACTTAAAATTTTATTAATAGCCTTCATCTTACACTCCCCTTACTTTGTTTCCTTGTGTAGGGTGTGCTTCTTGCAGAACCTACAGTACTTGTTCATTTCGAGCCTGTCAGGATCGTTCTTCTTGTTTTTCATTGTGTTGTAATTGCGCTGTTTGCACTCTGTGCAAGCCAATGTAATTTTTACTCTCATAACGGCACCTCCCGCTTTACGGAAATATTTTTTGCTTTTACTCAAACTATTGTAAAAGTACACGCCTCCCTCAATTTGCAATTAATCGTACCGCTAAAAGCGGAAAGCACACTACGACCTTATGCAAATATGATTCTTTGCAAAAAAAAAGAACCTTTCCAGAGGTGATAAGATTATAGCACATATCCCCTATAAAGTCAAGTCCTTTTTTATAAATATTAAAGTTTTTAAGGTTTAAATTGACATATCTCGTAAAAATATAGCAACAGCATCACAAGCGTTAAGTTTATTCTTAATGGTTTGATAGGTTTCTTCATTCAAAACAGTACCCACGATACCCAAATTATTTGGAATACAACTTTTTGCAGGAATTATATCATACGAAATCAAATTATTTTTATCGGCCTTAATGATATTTGCAACGCTTTCGGTAGCCTTTATATCCGAAAGCTCAATATAAAATGTAACCGTATTTTTTAGCGGTGCTTCTAAACGGTATAACACGGTAACACTGAAAACACATACCAAAGCAGCTAACACTGCACCGATATAAAATCCGTAGCCAACCGCAATACCAATAGCTGCAGTTGCCCACATACCGGCGGCAGTGGTAAGACCGGTAATTACCGAAGTGTTTCTTATCATAATAGTGCCGGCACCCAAGAAACCAATACCTGATATTACCTGAGCAGAAATTCTGGCAACATCACTTGTGTAACCCAAAACCTCTGAAAGGTAGAGGCTGGTAAGCGAAGTCATTGCAGCACCAACGCAAACAAGAAGATGAGTTCTAAGACCCGCGGCTCTGCCGTGACGGGCACGCTCGCTGCCAATTAATCCGCCAATTATTGCTGACAAAACAATTCTTATGACAACATGTATGTAAAAAGACATATAATTAAATCCTCCATTAATTATTTAATAAAAAATAAATAATTACCGCAATACCTAAAATTATTCTATAATATCCAAATGCTTTAAAGTCGTGCTTTCTGATATATGAGAGCAAGAATTTGATAGCTAAAACAGAAATTACGAATGCAGTAAGAGTGCCCACACCTAAAATGATTAGCTGAGAAGAGTTAAAGCTGTTACCATCAGCAAAATATTGAAGTACCTTTATGCCACTGCCACCAACCATAGCCGGAACGGACAAAAAGAATGAAAATTCCGCAGCAGAGGTACGTGATAATCCCAAAAGAATTGCTCCAAGAATAGTAGAGCCGGAACGAGAAGTGCCGGGCACAAGTGCCAAACACTGAATGAGACCGATAAAAAATGCAGTTCTGTAGCTTAAAGAATCAAGTGAATCAATTTTTGTTTTATAATTATTACTTTCAATTATTATAAACAAAACACCGTAAACTATAAGAGCTGCAGCTACAACGTATGCTCTGAAATCCCCTGTTAACATTGCATCAATTTCGTCATCAAACAAAAGACCTAAAACGGCAGCAGGAATACTTGCAATAAGTATTTTGAACCAAAGAATAAATCGGTCACAATGTATGTAATTATTGCAAAACTGCTTAAACGAATTTAGCTTTTGATTATTTTTAGGAATAAAATAAGGTTTTACTTCTTTTGATTTTAAATGAAAAGGCCAAAGTTTATTCCAAAAAAGCAAAATAACTGCCAAAATTGCACCCAACTGAATAACTACAAAGAACATATCCTTAAATGCAGCAGAGGCTTTAAGATTAATCAATTCATCAACTAAAATCATATGTCCTGTACTGCTTATAGGCAACCATTCGGTAATGCCCTCAACAATACCCAAAAATAAGGACTTTAAAATTTCTAACATAATATCGTTCTCCAAAATCAAATATATAGAAACATTATATAGGGATTGCTAATAAATAGCAACCCCTATTTTTTATTGACCTAAAATTTCTTTGTAAAGACCTATATAAGCATTTGCAGACGTTTTCCAAGAATTATCGCACTTCATAGCACGGTCAACAAGGATTTCCCAACCCTTTTTATCCTGATAGCCCGCAAGCGCACGCCAAACGGTATTTTCCATATCGTGAGCATTATATGATTTAAATGTAAAACCGTTGCCCTCACCGTCACCGCTATCCTTAATGGTATCATTAAGTCCGCCGGTTTCACGAACAATGGGTATTGTGCCGTATCTTAATGCAACCATCTGAGCAAGACCGCAAGGCTCACTCTGACTCGGCATTAAGAAAATATCAGCACCGGCATAAATCTTGTGAGCAAGCATTGGGTTAAAGCCGAGCTTCAAACCTACTTTATCAGGATATTTTTCTGCCATAGCATGGAAAAATGTTTCAAACTCCCACTCACCTGAGCCCAAAATAGCAAATTGGATATCTGCCTTTAAAAGCTCTTCAAACACACATTTTACAAGGTCTAATCCCTTATGCTTTACAAGTCGGGTTACAATACCGATAACAGGCACATCTGCTTTTTGCGGAAGTCCTAATTCTTCCTGCAAAAGCTTTTTGTTAATAGCCTTATTCTTTTTATCATTTTGTGAATAATTTTTATAAATTAAATTATCGGTTTCGGGATTATAAAGTTCAACATCAATACCGTTTACAATACCCGTAAGCTTATAGGTAAACTCTTTTAGAATACCATTAAGTCCATGCGAGTAATACGGGTCTAAAATTTCTTTTGAATATGTGGGCGAAACAGTAGTAACTTTATCGGAACACTGTATAGCGCCCTTCATAAAGTTAACACAATTATCGTACTCAATTATACTTGCTCTGTCATCGGGCAAGCCTAAAACATCGCCTATCAACTCATGACCGTACTTGCCTTGATATTGAATATTATGAATTGTAAATACCGTTTTAATATCTTTATAAAGCGGATCATATTTATAAAAGCTATCCAAATAAACAGGGATTAAGGCAGTTTGCCAATCGTTACAATGAATAATATCAGGAGTAAAACCAATATAAGGTATAACCTCTAACACCGCACGTGAGAAAAACGCAAAGCGCTCAGCATCATCATAATGACCGTATAATCCGTCTCTTTTAAAGTAATATTGGTTATCTAAAAGATAGTATATAACGCCATCTACATGGGCCTCAAAAACACCGCAATATTGACGTCGCCAAGAAACAGGCACAGTAACACTGCACAAGAAGGTCATTTTCTCTCTAAGCTCTTCACTGATAGATGAGTAAAGTGGCATTATTACGCGACAACCAACGAAACGCTTGCGTAATGCTTTTGGTAAAGCACCTGCAACATCAGCAAGACCGCCCGACATTGCAAACGGCAAAGCTTCACTTGAAGCAAATAAAACTTTCATATTGTTCTCCTTTAATTAAACTGCTTCGTTTTTCTTTACAAAAACCTGTTTCTCAGAAGTGCCTTTAAGCACCATATTTTCACCGACAACACCGTTTTTGTCAGAAATAACATAAGATAAATTCGTATTTTCTCCAACAGCGGATTCCTGCATTAAAATGCAATTTTCAACAACCGCACCTTTTGCTACCTTAACACCACGGAAAAGAATACTATTTTTTACTGTACCCTCTATAATACAACCATCTGCAATCAATGAATTATTAACAACAGATTTCGTACCATAACGTGTAGGCATATCATCACGGGTTTTTGTTAAAATCGGATGCTTCTTATCAAATAATTGATGGCGTACTTCCGGCTTTAACAAATCCATACTTGCTTTAAAGTATGTGTCCATACCATTCATCAGGTAAACACAACCGTCATGCTCATATCCATAAATATTAAGAGAAGCAACCTTATTTATAAGCACATCACGGCTAAAATTAATTAGTCCGTTATCGTAAGCGTCATAAATAAGCTCTAAAAGTAACTTTCTCGAAACAATAGTAACACCAATAGCACAACCAGCATCTTCATTACGTCCGGGTTCGCAACTAAGTTTCTTAACACGTGAATTTTCATCAACAGTTATATGGAGATTATCACGATTCTCCTCAGAAAGTTCATTATTGCTATAAAGTATGGTAACATCTGCTTTTCTATCAATGTGATATTTAAGGGCCTTGGATAAATCAACATTCATCAAAACGTCAGAATTGTAAAGAACAATATATTCGCTTCCGCAACGTTTGATGTAATCCTTAGCACCATAAAGCGCATCAACCGTACCGCTATATCTCTTCATACCACTTGTAAGATACGGGGGCAAGATATAAATACCGCCGTTTTTACGGTCAAGCTCGAAGTGAGAGCCGTTACCAACATGGTCCATAAGAGAACGATAATTCTCCTTAGTTATAATTCCAACACTTGTTACACCTGCGTTAACAAGATTAGAAAGCGCAAAATCTATAAGTCTGTATCTTGCACCAAACGGAATTGCCGCAATTGAACGCTTAGAGGTAAGCTTCTTTAATAGGCTATCATTTACATTAGCAAATACTATTCCCGAAACTGCAGAGGCTCTCATATTTTATCCCCCTTTGAAACATTTTCTGTAATCATTTTATTGGCAGAAATGGTAGCATTTTCACCAATATTCAAATTGTCACCAATTACTGTAATTCCCCAATTTTCAGTGCCAACTATCTGCGGGTCGCCACCAATTTGAGCATTTTCTCCAATTACTACATTTTCAGCAACAATACTATAAGAAACCTTGGCACCTTTTTTGATAACCGCACCAGGCATAATAAGTGAATATTCTACCACAGCGCCTTCTTCAACAATAACATTTTCAAAAAGAATTGAATAATCAATATTTCCGAAAATCTCACAACCGTTAGTTATCAAAGAATTCTCAACATTTGCATTGTCAGAAATATATTGCGGTGGCATAGCTTTAGTTCTTGAATAAATACGCCATTCTTTATCAGAAAGGTTTAAATTAAGTTTAGGATTTAACAAATCAAGATTAGCATCCCACAAAGATTCAACAGTACCAACATCTTTCCAATATCCACTGAATCTGAACACCTTTAACAGTTCGTCATTATTTAACATTGCAGGAATAATATTTTTACCGAAATCGTTATTAGAAGACGGATTTTGTTCATCTTCGATAAGATATTTACGAAGTTTATCCCATGTAAAAATATAGATACCCATTGAAGCCAATGTGCTTTTGGGTTGCTTTGGCTTTTCCTCAAACTCATAAATAGTGCCATCTTCATGTGCATTCATAATACCAAAACGTGAAGCCTCTTCAAGACTAACATCAAGGACAGCTATTGTGCAAGCAGCACCGTCTTTTTCATGTTGGTTAAGCATTTCGGAATAATCCATCTTATAAATGTGGTCTCCCGAAAGAATGAGTACATATTCAGGATTATATCGCTCAATAAACTCTATATTCTGATATATGGCATTAGCAGTACCTTTATACCAATCGCCGCCCGTTTGACTTTGATATGGCGGTAAAATATGCACACCACCACTCAAACGGTCTAAATCCCAAGGTTTGCCTGAACCAACGTAATCATTTAACTCCAAAGGCTTATACTGTGTTAAAATTCCAACAGTATCAATACCCGATTTAGCGCAGTTAGATAGCGGAAAATCAATAATTCTATATTTACCGCCATAAGGAACAGCCGGCTTTGCTATCTTACTTGTGAGCACGCCTAATCTGCTACCTTGACCACCTGCCAAGAGCATAGCAACACATTTTTTATTTTTCACAACCAACACACCCTTATATTTGAATTATAATTTTTTTCTGCTTTTTGGTACACGGTAATAAGTAACAGACATTGGCGGAATATCAATTGATATTGAATAGTCACAACCGTGCATAGGAGTTTTTGCCGCCTTAATACCAACCTTTTGCAAAACCGTATTGCCACCGAAACGAGCATCGTCCGAAGAAAATATCGGTTTATAGCTTCCTGCTTTCGGTACTCCGATTTTATAATCGCTTCTAAATACAGGAACAAAATTGCAAACCGCAATAATTTCGTCACCGTTTTTATCTATTCTCCTGAATGAAATTATACTTTGTGTGTAATCATCGTTTGAAATCCACTTAAAGCCTTCCCAGGAATAATCAATTTCCCAAAGTTCAGGATTTTTTATATAAAATTCATTAAGAGAACTTACAAACTCCTGCATATTTTTATGCTGCGGATATTCGAGCATAAACCATTCAAGTTCTTTTTTATAATCCCACTCAACAAACTGAGCAAATTCCTGCCCCATAAAAAGAAGTTTTTTGCCCGGATGAGCCATCATATAGGTATAAAATGCTTTTAAATTTGCAAATTTTGCATCATATTCACCCGGCATCTTATTTATCATTGAGCATTTTCCGTGTACTACTTCATCGTGGGAAATGGGTAAAATGAAATTTTCAGAAAAAGCATAGAAAAACGAGAAAGTAAGGCAATCGTGATTTCCTTTTCTGAAAAGTGGGTCAAGCGACATATACCTTAGCATATCATTCATCCAACCCATATTCCACTTAAAGTTAAAACCAAGTCCACCGTCATAAGGAGGTTTTGTAACCATAGGCCAAGCGGTAGACTCCTCTGCTATCATAAGTGCATTGGGGTTAACATTAAAAATAGCAGTATTTAATTCTTTGAAGAATTCCACCGCTTCGAGATTTTCTCTCGAGCCATAAACATTCGGAATCCATTCCCCGTCCTTACGTGCATAATCAAGATAAAGCATAGAAGCTACTGCATCAACGCGAAGACCGTCAATATGGTATTCTTTCAACCAAAAAGTGGCACTTGAAATTAAAAAGCTTCTAACCTGCGGCCTGCCGTAATCAAAAACGGCTGTTCCCCATTCCATATGCTCGCCTTTTCGCGGATCAGGATACTCATAAGTCGGTGTAGAATCGAAACGGTAAAGTCCATGCTCATCCTTAGGAAAATGAGCAGGTACCCAATCAAGAATAACACCAATATTATTTTGATGTAAAATATCGACAAATTTTTTGAAATCCTGAGGAGTTCCATATCGTGAAGTAGGAGCAAAATATCCGGTAACCTGATAACCCCAAGAACCATCAAAAGGATACTCTGTAATCGGCATAAGCTCAACGTGAGTATAATGCATTTTTTTAATATAAGGAACTAACTCATCGGCAAGCTTAATATAATCAAAAGTATTGCCGTCGGCATACTTGCGCCAAGAAGCAGCATGAATTTCGTAAATATTCACAGGCGAAGCATATATATCTTTTTCCGACCTCGCTTTAATCCATTCCTTATCCTGCCACTTATAATTATCATTTTTGTAAAGCTTTGAAGCGTTTTGAGGAGCAGTTTCAAAATGGCGTGCATACGGGTCAGACTTCAAAACTGTTTTACCGTTGTTACCGGTAATTGCATATTTATAAGCCTGAAAGTTTGAAAGATTTGAAATAACAGTTTCCCAAATCCCTTGACCTACATTTTGCATAGGATTAACGGTAGTATCCCAACCGTTAAAATCTCCAACTACTGAAACGGATAAAGCATTGGGAGCCCAAACGCGAAACGTAGCGGTATTTCCTTTCAAAAAAGAACCCAAAAACTCATAAGCATTATTGCAAGAGCTTACACAAAAATCTTTAAAAAAATCCTTCATAATTTAAACTCCGTTAAAAACATATAAAAATACATTATTACACTATTATTATATCACATTATTCTCAATTTTCAAGAGTTTTTTGTATATTTTCTCAAATTATTTTTATAGCAGTTCGACAACTTTTGTCTAAATTCTACAAATATTATACCATTTTTTAGTTTAATTATTCGACAAATAAAAAAACCATCCGAAAAAACGGATAGTTTTTTTATTTTGGTGTAAAATTTTCGAAAATATATGCTTTAAAAACATTTTTGGTTTTATCTAATGCTTTTTGGTTTTTATATGTCCAAGCAATCGGGTATGCACCTAAAAGCTTCTGAACTTTAAAAGACCATCTGTTAGGAAAAGCTTGGTCAAATGAAACAAAATCGGGCTTAGCCAAAAAATTCATAAAAAAGTTACTTGCAATGTGAGAAATTATTTTTTTATCCTTAGGTACCATTGCAAGCTGTCCTCTGAGAACGGATTTATTATAACGTCTATACCAAAACAAAACCAAAGGATTAAAGGATTGTATATAATACTTTCCCTTATATTCCCGCAAAATAGCATCAGCTTTTTCGCATAAAGATTTTGGATTTGCACCAATAGCCTTAAATTCAATAAGTATAGGCACTTTACCGTCAACCGCACCTAAAAACTCCTTTAATGTAGGGATTTTTTCATTGGTATCCAAAAGGCGGTATTGCTTGATTTCTGCTAATGTTAAATCAGCAATTTTCTTATTTACACCGCACATACGAGTAAGCGTGGCATCATGAAAAACCACAACCTCACCGTCAGCAGTTAACCAAATGTCATTCTCAATTATATATCCTCTCGCAGAGGCTTCAACAAGAGCAGAAATCGAATTTTCAGGTATACCTTTTTCAATATTATGAAAACCACGGTGAGCAATAAATTTTCCGTTTAAATCGTTAAGCTCAGGGTGTTTTCTATACGAGGGCAAAACAGAATAAATTAAAAGTAAAATAATAATTGCTAAAATTATAAGAAAAACCATGAATTAATCCTCAAAATCAAAACTTTCGAGAGCACCTTTCTTTGCAGGTTTAGTATCACCGTGCATAACAAAAAGCATTGTAATGAAAGAAAGAGCAACGAAAATTGCAGAATACGGGAACAAAGCTTTGTAACTGATATTACTTAATAAATAACCTGCAACAATAGGAGTTACTGTTTGCGCCGCCATACTAAAGGTGTAATAAAAGCCTGTAAATTTGCCAATTTCCGAAGCGGAACACATTTCAACAACCATGGGAAGACTGTTTACATTAATAGCCGCCCAAGCAACACCGATAAGCACAAAAAGCGCATATAGTGCCGGATGAAAACTTGAAGAAAACAGCGTAAATATAAATGCCGCAAAAAAGCTAAGTGATAATACTGCTGCTCCAATTAAAATAGTTAATTTTCTGCCCACTTTACTTGCAATATTACCAACAGGTATATAGCTGACAATTGCACCTGCCATAGCAATAGTAAGACAAAGGCTAGCACTTCCCGGCGCCATATTCCAAACAGTTGTTGCATAAACCGTAAACCAGGTAGAAATACCGTTATAACCTATATACCAAAGTGCAACCGACAAAAGCAAGAAAATAAGGCTCTTTTTAACAGCTTTCGGCATTTTTGCTTTCCCGTCATCAGCATTGGTAGTTAATACTTCCTCAGGGTGTGCATTTTCATATTCCTGTTGTTTAGCCGCAAGCTTTGGCTCATTAACAAAGAATATCAATATTGCAAGAGCTATAAGCATAATAGTTGAAACCACAAAGAATATCGGTTGATAATTTATATGCTCAAGTCCCTTAACGCGGGATTCTGAATATAAAACAGCGTTAGCAAGAAGATATAAAATACCGCCAACTGCACCCATAAGATTAATAATAGCATTACCCTTACTGCGCAACGGTTTTGGGGTAACATCAGGCATAAGAGCTACCGCAGGGCTTCTGTATGTGCCCATACAGATAAGGAGCAACGCCAATATACCGATAAACAGAAAAGCTTTCCATTTAGTAGCCACCGCAAAATATGAATTATCTATCATAGGCAAAATATTCATAAGCGATACAGCCGCAACAGTTCCGAAAATAATAAACGGTTTTCTTTTACCGATTTTCGTGTTGCATCTATCCGAAATACCGCCAAATAAGGGTAACAGAAAAAGCGCTAAAATATTATCCGCCGCCATAATAACGCCCGAAATAGTTTCATCAAGTTTAAAGGTTTTGGTTAACATTAGCGGAATTAAATTATCATACATCTGCCAAAATGCAGAAATAGAAAGGAACGCAAATCCAACTAATACAGTAATTTTAGTATTTAATTTCATAATATCACCCTTCCACTATTTTAAAGCTGTTCCAAATAATATTGAAAAGCTCATCCGTGCGGTTTTTTAATCCTGAAAGATACAAAAAGCCAAATAAACATTCAAGTCCTGTTGCAGTGTGGTATTGACCATTCGTTGCATTTTTTGGAGTTGAATTTGTATGAAAATTTCTGCCTCTTTTAAAAACTGCGAATTCTTCTTCAGTCAAAACAGGTTCAATTATCTTAAAAGCTTCTGCCTGAGCAACTGCATTTACAAGCTTTACCGAAAGCTTATGCAATTCCCCTGACGGTCGGTTAGTTTCTGCAAGTGCAGTTCTGACATACAAACCGTAAACCGCATCACCCACAAAACATAAAACCGATGGGTTTAATAAATTCTTATTCTCCATAAACTTACCTTAATACACAAAATCAAATTCAACATCTAAAACATTTACAGTGTCGCCCTCTTTTACACCGGCGTTCTCAAGAGCTTTAATTATGCCCGAAGAACGAAGTGCACGCTCGAAATATTGTAAGGACTCATAATCATCGGGGTCTACCCTGTTCATTATTTCATCAAGCCAGTCGCAGTTTTCAACATAATAAATGCCATTACGAACACTTATAGTAAAGCTCTTTTCCTTTTCTTTTTGAATGGGCTCTAAAACAGGTTCAGCCTCATAAATTTTTATTGGAGGCAGTTCATTTAGCTTAGCCGCAACAAAGTTTATAAGCTCGGTTGTGCCCTCAGCAATGGCAGCCATACAAGGAAAAAACTCATAGCCTTCATTATTAAAGTATTTCTTAAGCTCAGCAATTCTTTCTTCATCAACCAAATCACATTTGTTGCCAACAACTATCTGTGTTCGAGTTGAAAGCTCTTCGCTAAAAACTTTTAGTTCGTGATTAATCTTATTAAAATCTTCAATAGGGTCTCTGCCCTCATTGCCCGAAACATCAATAAGGTGAATTAGCATACGGCAACGTTCAACGTGACGTAAAAACTCATGTCCAAGACCTACGCCTTCACCTGCTCCCTCAATTAAGCCGGGTATATCTGCCATAACAAACGAAGAGCCCTCATTCATACGAACAACACCAAGAACAGGAGTAAGTGTTGTAAAATGATAGTTGGCAATTTTCGGCTTTGCCTCAGAAACAACCGATACCAATGTAGATTTTCCTACATTTGGGAAACCTATAAGACCGACATCTGCCAATAGTTTTAGTTCGAGTGTTACATCTAATTCCTCACCCGGTTGACCATTATTGGCAAATTTAGGTATCTGTCTTGTAGCAGAAGCAAAGTGTTGATTTCCCCAACCGCCGTTTCCGCCTTTTGCTATAACAACAGGTTCATCGGTTGAAATATCAGCAATAATTCTGCCTGTTTCAGCGTCTTTCACAAGTGTGCCAACAGGAACAGAAATAACAAGATTTTGTGCACTTTTTCCGGTACAACGGGATGTACCTCCGTTTTGGCCTGACTCTGCTTGGTATTTACGTTTATACCTGAAATCAGCAAGGGTTGATAGGTTAGAATCGGCACAAAATACTATATCTCCGCCTTTTCCGCCGTCACCACCGTCAGGACCGCCTGCGGCAACATATTTTTCTCTATGAAAGCTAACGGCACCATTTCCGCCATTACCTGCTTTTAAATGAATTTTTGCAACATCTACAAACATCTAATATTCCTCTTAAATAAAAATCAGTTAAGTCAATTTATAAGAGCCGACTTATTACTCGTTTTCTTCAAAATCCATGGAAAACTCATCATCAAAAAGGTTTTCGTTTTCTAAAAAATCTGCCAAAAGACCGCTTGCAGTTTCAAACTGAGACTCATCAACAAAAATCTCTTTTGCAAAAAAACTGCCGCCAAAAAGTACCTTCATTCCGCCTTCTTCATTTTCAGCAGAAAAATAATTGATATTATTATTACTCAAAATATCCTCAAATATTTCAGCATTAATAGGGTCCTCAAATTTTGTTAAAAAGACAGGATTACTCATTCCTGTTTCGTTGTTTTCTTGCTCAACTGATACTGTTAAATCTGCTGAGCACAAAGGACAAAGCTCTGCATTATCAGGACATTCCGTTAAACAAACATGACAAGTTTTCATAAAAAATCACCGTTTTCGTAAGTTAAAAAATAAAGCTCGGGAAAGTATAACCCCGAGCTAAAATTTAAAATTATTCAGCAGCGTAAATGCTTACCTGCTTGCGGTCTCTACCGAGACGCTCGAACTTAACCTTACCGTCGATAAGGGCAAATAAAGTATCGTCAGAGCCGCGGCCTACATTGTTGCCGGGATGAATATGTGTACCTCTTTGGCGAACTAAAATGTTGCCTGCGAGAACAAACTGACCGTCAGCGCGCTTAACACCAAGACGCTTGGACTCACTGTCACGGCCGTTCTTTGTAGAACCCACACCTTTTTTGTGAGCGAATAACTGAATGTTAATCTTTAACATTTTTTGCACCTCCGTAAATTATAATGTTATTACTGTACTGATAGGATAATTCTTGTAAGTGAAGCTTTAAGCCTTCTAAAACCGCAACAGTTGAAGACGAAGGGTTAATTGCTTTGAAACGCATTTTTGCATCCGCTTCAGAAATCTCTGCTTTATCACCGATTATTTCGGTAACAGTATTCGCAGTAAGATAAGCCGCAGAGGATACCGCTGCACAAACTATTTTTCCTAACACATCATCGCTGTTCTGTGAACAGTGACCACTGAGTTCAAAGCCAACTAAAGCTTTATCCTCAACCAAAAACTTTACACTAGTCATAATTAACCGATTTCGTTAATCTGTACCTTTGTGTAAGGCTGTCTGTGACCCATTTTGCGAGCACAGCCCTTCTTAGGCTTGTAAGTAAATACTGTTACTTTCTTGCCTTTACCGTTCTTGAGAACAGTACCCTTAACGAAAGCATCCTTAACATAAGGCTTGCCAACCTTTAAGGTTCTGTTAGAAACAGCAATAACTTTGTCGAAGGTAATTTCTTCGTCTACCTGAGCGTCGAGCTTCTCAACATAGATAACGTCACCGTTTTCTACACGATACTGCTTACCGCCTGTTTCGATAATTGCGTACATTTTTTTACACCTGCTTCTTATTCCAGTCTCGCTACGGAGGGTGAGCACCAAATAGGCACAACTTAAAAACCCACAATATGCGGCTTATACATCTTAACACAAAGGACAGTATTTGTCAAGGATTTTTTTAACAAAATACTGTCCTAATATTTTTATTTATTATTCGGAATGTAGGTTGGCACAATTTTCATTATAAGTGCCCTTACATCAATACTTTCATCATACATTGAAACACGCATTTCCTCTAATGTTTTAAAGAAAACCTCTTCATCAATATCAATGGGTTGTCCAATATGAATTAAATTGTTTTCGGTAGCTTTAAGTCCCTCCTCATTCATAAGAAGTTCCTCATAAAGCTTCTCTCCAGGTCTAAGACCTGTAAATTTAATTTCGATATCCTTATAAGGAACAAAACCGGAAAGTCTGATAAGATTTTCGGCAAGGGTAAGGATTTTTACAGGTTCACCCATATCGAGTACAAATATTTCTCCGCCCTTGGCATTAGCACCTGCTTGCAAAACAAGAGATACAGCTTCGGGAATTGTCATAAAATACCTGATAATATTAGGGTCAGTAACCGTAACAGGACCGCCTGCTTTAATTTGGCTTTCAAACAAAGGTATTACACTTCCGTTTGAACCTAAAACATTACCAAAGCGAACCGCAACAAAATCGGTATTTGAATGCTTGTTGCAGGTCTGAATAATCATCTCACAAATTCGCTTGCTCGCACCCATAATGTTGGTCGGGTTAACCGCTTTATCAGTAGAAATTAATACAAATTTTTCCACACCATATTTAGATGCAGCATTTGCGGTTTTATATGTACCAAAAACATTATTCTTGATAGTCTCGTTAGGACTATCTTCCATTAAAGGTACGTGTTTATGTGCAGCAGCATGATAAACAATCTGCGGTTTATAGGTTTTAAACAGATAGTCAAGTCTCTTACTATCTCTAACAGAACCAATAAGTGTAACCAAATTAATGTCAGGAAAATTCCTTAATAGTTCATTTTGAATTTCATAAGCGGAATTTTCATAGATATCAAAAATGATTAACTGTTTAGGGCTATGAACAGCTATTTGACGGCACAATTCCGAACCGATAGTTCCTCCGCCACCAGTAACTAAAACAATCTTATCCTTAACGTAATTGAGTTTATCACCCAAATTAATGTCAATAGGCTCACGGCCGAGCAAATCCTCAATTCTAACTTTTCTGATAGATGTAGCAAGGTCATCAACATCATAAAGCTTGCAAACCGATGGAAGCACTCTTACAGGACAGTTTGTTTGCTGACAAATATTTAAAATCTCTGCCCTATCCTGAACAGAACAATTAGGGATTGCAAAAATAATAGTTGAAATGTCAAACTTCTTTGCAGCTTCAATTATAGCATTTCTGTCACCAACAACTCTGGCACCGGAAATGTAGAAGCCATGCTTATACGGATCGTCATCAATAATACACTTGATTTTGCAGTTTCTGTACTTCCACTTGCGTGAAAATTCGCTAATCAACATTTCGGCGGCATTGCCCGCACCGATGAGCATAATATTGCCTGAAAAACCAACATCGTTTGAAGCTAAATTATCAGCTTTCTGACTTTCAGCAACCGAAACAGCAATTTTTTTGAAAGTAAATCTTTGAGTTACAATTAATGCTAAAGTTAAAAAGTAAAGAATAATAATCTGTTGTAAAGAAATACGAAGGTCAAAAATTATTAACTGCGATAACAAAAATACGCCAAGCGAAAAACCTACTGAAATACTTACGCGCAGTGGCTCGTTAAAATGAGAATAACGCCACATAATGTTATAAATTTTAAAAATGTAAAAAAACAGAATAATAAGCGGGGGCCAAATCAAGTAATTAACATACTCGAACTGTAATTTATTAAAAGGGTCATACTCGGTAACTAAAAAAGTAGTCAGCAGTGCTACATCCGCTAAAAGAACATCGCAAATAACAAAGAAAAGTGTTGTTAAATAACGCTTTAGCATTTATACCATCCTTTAAAGTAAATTTATACCTTTTTGCTTACATTTGGAAATCTCTTTATTAGGCCATATAGATACCTGAACCTCACCTATATGGGCTTTATGTAAAAGTAACATACAAAGTCTCGACTGACCTATACCTCCGCCTATTGTTAAAGGTAAAGCCCCTGAAACCAAAAGCTTATGAAAATCATATTCAAGACGACTTTCCTTATTTTCAGCTTTAAGTTGTTTTAAAAGACTTTCTCTATCCACCCTGATACCCATTGAGGAAATTTCAAAAGCGGTATCAATAGTTCTGTTATAAATTAAAATATCACCATTTAATTCCCAATCATCATAATCGGGTGCTCTGCCATCATGCTTTTCACCGTTAGAAAGACGTGAGCCGATTTTCATAAGGAAAACCGCACCTTTTTCTTTAGTAATTGCATACTCTCTCTGCTTTGGTGTAAGATCAGGATACATATCAAGTAGCTGTTGAGTTGTAATAAAGAAAATTTGATCGGGTAAATAGCAATCTATAACATCAAATTTCTGACTTACCGCCTTAGCAGTTCTGAGTACTGCACCATAGATAGAACGAACTGTGGCTTTAAGATAATCCTCTGTTCTGTCCTCCGCTAAGATTATTTTTTCCCAATCCCATTGGTCAACATAAAGAGAGTGAATATTATCACACTCCTCATCGCGGCGAATGGCATTCATATCAGTATAAAGACCGGTATGAAGCGGAAAATTATACTTTAAAAGTGCCATACGCTTCCATTTAGCAAGACTGTGAACAACCTCAGCCATTTCCCCCGTTTCCAAAATGTCAAAGGAAACAGGACGCTCAACACCGTTTAAATCGTCGTTTAAGCCACTTCCCTGCTTAACAAACAAGGGAGCCGACACGCGGGATAAATCAAGACTGTCGCAAAGCTCAGTTGCAAATTTATCCTTAACAAGGGCTATTGCACTCTGAGTATCAAATTCATTTAGTAAGGAAACATATCTTTCCATTAAAAATCACCAAATTAATAAATATTTCCAACTGTTCTCGGATAAAGAATTACATCGCGGATATTCTGAACGCCGGTAACATACATAATCATTCTTTCAAGACCGAGACCAAAGCCACTGTGCGGAACAGAGCCAAATTTACGAAGCGAAATATAATGCTCATATTCCTCAACACTCATACCGCGAATTTGCATAGCTTCAAGCAATTTTTGAAGGTCTGCCTCACGTTCACTGCAACCGATAATTTCACCTACACCGGGCACCAAAAGGTCGGTAGCAGCAACGGTCTTACCATCAGGATTTTGTTTCATATAGAACGACTTAATTTCTTTTGGATAATCGGTAAGGAAAACGGGTTTCTTGCAGATTTCCTCAGAAATATATCTCTCATGCTCGGTCATTAGGTCAGAGCCCCACTCAACAGGGTATTGGAATTTATCCTGAACCTTTGAAAGGTGTTCAATAGCCTCTGTATAGGTCATAATTGCAAAGTCGTTAGAAGCAACACTCTTTAATTTTTCAATAAGTCCCTTCTCAAATCGAGCATCAAAGAATTTCAATTCCTCAGGGCACTTTTCCAAAACGGAATTGATTATATATTTTATAAGTCCCTCGGCAATTTCGATTATATCAGGAAGCTCTGCAAAAGCAACCTCAGGTTCAACGTGCCAAAATTCAGCAACGTGACGCTGGGTATTACTCTTTTCGGCACGGAAGGAAGGTCCAAAGGTGTAAATCTTACCCATTGCCATAGCGGCAACCTCACCCTCTAACTGACCCGAAACACTAAGAGCCGCACGCTGACCAAAAAAGTCAGCCTCGTTATACTCCTCTTCGGACTTAAATTCATTAGAGTAGCCGATAGTGGTTACTTTAAACATCTCGCCTGCACCCTCACAGTCGCTTGCGGTTATAAGCGGGGTGTGAACATATACAAAGCGTCTTTGCTGAAAATATTCATGCACTGCATTAGAAACAACCGAGCGTACACGAAGTACGGCATTAAATGTGTTTGTACGAACACGTAAATGAGGCATTGTGCGTAAATATTCAAGAGTATGACGCTTCTTTTGTAAAGGATAATCAAGCGGACAGTCACCTAAAACTGTGATTTCCTTCGCGTTGATTTCAACAGAATCCTCTGCAACAAGAGAAGTAACAACAGTACCTACAACTTTAAGTGAAGTGCCGAGCTTCATAAATTCAGAAACATCAGAAATTTGTGCTTTATCAATTACAATTTGCAAATGCTTAAAAGAAGTTCCGTCGTTAAGCTCAATAAAAGCCATATTTTTAGAATCTCTTGAGGTTCGAACCCAACCGCAAACTGTAACCTCGGTATTCAAAAACTCACTTTTTTCAAAAATATCAATAATATCAATGTGTTTCATAGCAAATCCTTTCTAAAAACAAAAAATCTATTCGTCCAAAATAGGACGAATAGATATACTATCCGCGGTACCACCTAAATTACCGTAAAAATTACGGTCAACTCAAAAGGAATTTAACGCATTCCAAACGGCGCACCTACTAAGCAAAGGCTTTTCAGATTGCGGCTCCTAAGTGTTATTCACAATAAATTAAGCACTGTGTCGCACCAAACCACAGCTCTCTGAAGCTAATTAAATTGCTACTTCTCTTAATCATAGCCTATTACAAATAGATTATACCATTAATAAATATAAATGTCAACCAAAACAATTTTACCAATTTAAGGCTTCTTAAAATACATATAAAGCTGACATTTAAGCATACCGTTATATAGCTTACGTCTTTTATCTGCGTCTGCTCCGAAATGCTTTTCAAATTCATCATGTGGGCTGATAACATAGTATTTTTGACCGTTATCTCTGATAAACCTCTCACCCATTATCCTGTAAAGTTGTTCCGCCGCCTTAACATCCAAAAGTCGCTCACCATAAGGTGGATTAGTAACAGTTACACATCGGTCAGTAATAGGTTTAAAATCTTTAATATCTGCAACTGTTGCAGTAATATATTTCTCAACACCTGCCTTTTTCGCATTAGCAAGTGTCAGCTCAACTGCATTCGGGTCAATATCAAAACCATGTGCCTGGAAGGTGATATTTTTCCTGATTAAATCCTGAGCTCTTGTTCTTTCCTCACGCCAGATTTTTTCGTCAAGAAACGAAAAACGTTCGGCTGCAAAATAGCGTCTGAGACCGGGTGCTATATTCTTTGCCATAAGTGCGGATTCTATCAGTAATGTACCGCTGCCGCAAAACGGGTCATAAAAAACGGTATCGGGAAAAATTCTCGCCAAATCGCACATGGCAGCACCAAGAGTTTCTTTGATGGGTGCATCGTTAGAATTGCGCCTATATCCTCTTTTGTGAAGCCCATCGCCCGATGTATCTATCATCATGGTAACAACGTTTTTGTGAATTGAGAAACGCACCTTATACTCAGTGCCTGTTTCTGCAAAACGCATAATATTATATTTAAGTTTAAGCCTTTCAACAATAGCTTTTTTAATAATCGACTGACAGTCGGGTATACTGAAAAGCTGAGAATTAATACTCCAACCATTTACAGGAAAGGCATCGTCTCGGCCTATAAAATTTTCCCAAGGTATTTTCTTAACCCCATCAAATAATTCAGTAAAGGTGGTTGCCTCAAACTCACCCATATTAATTAAAATGCGTTCAGCAAAACGGGAGCAAATATTTGCACGAGCCAACATATTGGCATCTCCCGATAAAAGAACTCTGCCATTTTCTGTTACAACATCAGAAAAACCCATTCTTCTGAATTCGTCTGCCGCAACACTTTCAACACCAAATATACACGGCGCTACCAAATTAAATTTATCCATCATAAAACCTCAAATTATTATTTACCAAAAAATCAAGCGGAACACCGAAAGGCAGTCCGCTTTAAAATTTTATTTAACAGCACCGCGTCTTGAACGCTTTGCCTCAGGATTTTTCTTTTTTAAATCGGAAAATTTTTCATCACTTGTTTGTTTGAAGCGGTTCATCATTTCCTCAAAGCTTGCAGGTTCTGCCTTTTTGGGGACCCATGTATAAGTGGAATCAATTTTAGCAGGAGCCGCAGGAGCACGGCGCTCTCTTTTTTCTCTTGGTTGTTGGTCACGTTTCTCAGGTTCAAGAGCACGCTTGATGCTAAGTGAAATTTTACCGTCATCACCTACAGTAATTACCTTCATCTTAACAGTATCGCCAATTTTAAAAAGTTCCTTAATATCACTTACATAAGTGCGGGAAACCTCAGAAATATGTACAAGACCTGAAACATTGTCACCCAAATCTACAAACAAACCAAAGTTTGTGATTCCTGTAATTTTACCCTCAACAATTTGTCCGACTGAATGCTGCATAGATTTGTGAAATCCTCCTCAAAAAATTCCAAAAAAATTAATTAACTTCCCGAAATATCAATATATATCTGCTCGTTAGGGAAAATATAACCGAGTCTTTCGCGAGCCGCCTTTTCGATTAACTCATCATTAGAATCTGAGGATAAAAGATTTTTCATTTCCTCAATATTATTTTTTAATTGCGATTCTTTAAGGGTTAATTCATTAAGCTCTTTTTGTTTTTTGTTAAGGGTGGAATAAAGAGAAGTAAGGCTTACGATAAAATAAGCGCAAACCCCTAAAACTACCAATCTTAAAATTATACTTTTATTCGCTTTACCCTTCATTTTAAAAACTCCGCAAAGTCTTATTTTATTTAGTATACAACAACACACATCATTTTTTCAAGACTTTTTTAAAGGAATTTAAGGTTTTTTTAATAATTTTCGAAATGAAATTAATTATTTTCAAAATTATTTGATAAGTCCTGTCAACAAAAGCATTAATTTTATACTTTAAAAACACCGCTACCTTAAAAATGCATTTTAGAAATTTAAAATAAAATTTAAAAAGAAGTTTTGAAATTGTATGTCTGTAAATCAAAAATCCAATAAGAGTGCCTATTAAAATATATCCTCTTAATTGACCGTTTGTGGTTGCAATCAAAAAACAGAACATAGCAGGTGTAAGGACTAAAAAAAAGAGCAAATCCAAAAATAATACAATAATTAAAGAATTTAAACGGTGTTGCCGCAGTCCTTTAAGAATATCGTAAAACAAAGAAACAATTAATCCGAAAATTACCGAACGAAAAAAATTCAGTAATTGAAGGTTTGTGCTTATTTCCCACATAACTATTTAAACACTCGGGCAAAAAATCCGTTTGCCTTTTGCTCGGATGTGTACCCAAAAGCGGAAAAATCCCCTGTTGCCCACAAATCGCCTGTTTTTGTATCAAACTGAGTAATATGCATATTATCGCCCTTAATAATAAGTCTGCCTTTTACTGTTTCTAAAATTATATTTTCATCATCAAAGGCAACAACATCCTCTACCCCGCCAACGCTTAGTTTTTTACGTTCTTCTAAAATAATGCTGTGTGATAAATTAGTTTTTTCTTCCAAAATAAAACACTCCGAAAATTAATATCTTAATATAAAATATATTTTCGAAGTGTTAATATTATTCAATTATTTTATAAAGTGCTGAAGCGTCATCTTTTTTAACAGTTTCCAGAACGTTTAAAACCTCTGCTTTAAAAATTCTTGTACCAAAACCAATTTCAAGAATGTCTCCGACTTTAACATCATAAGAGGCGCGGGCAGTTTTACCGTTTACTAAAACGCGTCCCGCATCACACGCTTCATTGGCAACTGTCCTTCTTTTGATTATTCTGGATACCTTTAAATACTTATCTAATCTCATACAAAATTAAAGCCGCCCTTAAAGGACGGCTTTTAAATTCATAATTACTTTATAGCGTCTTTAAGAGCCTTGCCGGGCTTGAAAGCGGGATTTTTGCAAGCAGGGATAGAAATCTTAGCACCGGTAGCAGGATTAACACCTGTTCTTGCAGCGCGCTCGCGAGCTTCGAAAGTACCGAAGCCAACAAGAGAAATCTTGTCGCCAGCTTTTAAAGCGTCTGTTACAACAGCAACAAAAGCGCCTAAAGCTTTTTCTGCATCCTTCTTAGAAATAGCTGACTTTTCAGCAATTGCAGCAATTAATTCTGTTTTGTTCATGATTGAACCCTCCATAAAAATTTATTAAATACATTCCGTATAAAATATTGACATTACTGTTTTACCACACTTTTAAAGAAAAATCAATAGTTTATAGAATATTTTTAAAATTTTTAGCATAAAAACGAAAAATATATGTTATTTTTTCACAATTATTCCTAAATTTTAGTCTTTTTAAACATATTAATTAGTTTGTTTAAAAAAGGTATTCCCTCAAAATCTGACGGTAAAAAGAACTTAAATATGATTAAAATTGCAAAATAAATTACAGCCGCCAAAGCCACCGCTACAACTGTAAAAAAGCTTTTTTCAAAATACCAAGTTACAAAATAAGCTACCACCGAAGAAATCAAGCCTGCAAAAATTGGTTTTAAAAACACCTTTTTGAGAGAATTTAAATACCCTTCTTTAATAAGCATTGAAATTTCTAAAATAAATAAAACTAAATAAAATACAACAGTAGTAATAGCACAAGCATATATGTTAAGAACTTTTATGCTACACAATAATACATTAAGCACAAGTTTTAATGTGGAAGCAAATATTATAGTTTTTAGAACAAAAATATACTTTCCTAATGATTGAAGTACATTTGCAAGCAAAATCGAAAATCCTGCAAAAATTACTGCAAAGCCGTAAATTGCGAGTAAATTGCCTGAAATATTCGAAGATACAGAGTTGCCGAAAAGAAAGGTCATAATAGGTTTCGAAATAGCAATAAATCCACCTGCAATCGGAAAGGTAAAAAGCGAAATAAAACGCAATGCAGTATTAATTGCAGAGCATTTTAAAGATTTTGATTTTTGACCTGAAAGTGATGGCACCACTGTAACGCCAACTGCCATCGCAATGGTTAAAAAGATGTTAAATACCGTATGTGCTTTGCTTTTTATACCGTAAAGTAACGTTGGCAAAAGAGATATTTCAGCATTTTCTATAAGTTCAGAGTAAGCAGTAAAATAATATTCACTGTTGTTGCTTACAGAAATATCCAAAACAGTTCTTACGGTCAAAGTGTCGATAAGGGTAATTATTCCGCTTGAAAGCGATGCAATAGCTACCGTTAGCGACAGCACTACAATAGAACGCTTTAAAAACTTATCAATTTTCGTGTTTTCGGTTAACTTTAAAATGTTTTTTCCGCCGTTTTTATTATAGAAAAAACGCAAAAACAGAGCTGAAAAAACTGTACCAATCGTTAAACCAAATAAAGAAGCGGCAGCCGATAGTGCGTAATTATCAGTTAGTTTTATTGTAAAAAATGCAAAACCAAAACCTAAAAAGAGCTTACAAAAAGCTTCAATTAGACTTGATATGGCGGCAGGACGCATATTTGAAAAACCTTCAAAATATCCTCTGTAATAAGACACCACCGCGCAAAGCAAAGCAGACGGCAAAATTGCAAAAAAGCAGAGTACATTTTCGGCTTTTGAATAATCAGAAGCAGAAAGTGGGAAATACAATACAATTAAAACTGCTGTTAAACAAAGGCTAACCATTATTAAAAAACTTTTTGAGCATTTTAAAACTTGTGAAATTTTAAGGTTGTCCGCTTTTTCAGCATATAAAGCCACAAAATGAGAAATAGCAACAGGAAAACCCGAAATACTAAGTGTCCATAGTGGCAACAGTAAATCATAAAAAGAAGAAAAATACCCAAAGCCTATATCACCAAGGCAACTGTCCGATGCTAACGGAATTTTAAAAAAAGCGCCGATGATTTTTGTTATAATTGCGGCACCTATGAGCCAAACTGCTCCTGCCTCAAAAGATTGTCGCTTAATCTTATTATCCATATTACAAGCTCTTAATAATGTCAAAAATACAATCCGTTAAGGTGGCATCAGAAATATTATTCATTTCAGTATAGGTATTTACCGCATCGTCACCTGCATCATCAGAAATTCTGCGCAAAGATATAAACGGTATTCCCGCATTTTCAGCAACATAGGCAATAGCGGCAGTTTCCATATCACAGGACATAGCACCAAAGTTTTCCTTAAAAAAGTCGCGGTCAGCAGCATTACAAATAAAACGGTCTCCCGAAAGTGCCATACCAACCTTTATATCGCCCAAGATGGAAATAACAAGATTTTGAATTTCTAAACTTACATTATATATATATTCCTGAGCCGGCTTTTCACAAGGCTTATATCCGATACCTGTAAGGTCAAAATCGTGCTCCATAAAGCGGTTGCAAAGCATAACTTCTCCCCTGCTGATGCCTGAAATTCCGCCCGACAAACCAAAATTCATAATGTAATTGCAACCGATATCAACAAGATGCATAGCAGCAGCAGTTGCATTTACTTTACCAATACCGCAAAGTATAGAAATTACATTAACATTACCGCTTTTTGTTTCAACAAAAAAACTGTGACCTTTTCTGCCAAGAAAGTTATAAGACTTGAATTCACCTTTTTCAATTAATTCCTCAAGAGGCTTGTACTCTTCAACGTCAGCAACAATTATACCGATTTTAATATCACTCAACATCATCACCGTTTTCCTTTATCTTTTCACCGCAGATACTGCAAAATATAGAATTTTCATCAATTTCCGCACCGCAATTTTCACAACTGCCGTTATTTTTAAGAGAATTAATTTCCTCTTTTATAGCTTTAATTTCAGCATTTTTCGATGCTACACTGTCAACAAGATTAGCAACAGTCTCATCTTCAATTTCGGCATTTTTAAGTTGCTTATAATAAATAAAGCCAAGCCTTTGCAAATCCTTATTCCTGCTGTTTTCAAGGGTCAGGATATTATATTTTAGCTTCTGTACATTATAAACCTCAGCAGTTTTCTTTTTTGTAATTTCAAAAGCCTCACGAGTTTTGTTTAGTGCATTATCAAAAAAATCCATAAAAATACCTCCTAAATATAATTTTTATAAAACTCTTTAATGCCTGATTTTCTTTGCAAAATCACATCAAAGTCGTTAATATATTCGTATGGATATTTGTAATTAAATATTCTTGAAATCTGCGGTCCCGACGGTTGTTTGAGCTTTGTTACAGCCGATGCTCCGCAACCCAAAATGGTGTGTGTTTCGTCCATAATATAGACGTTGTAAAAACTTTCGTAACCCGCTTTTGCATATCCTACATTTTCGAGATTACCCACCGTTTTGCTTTGTCGGTACATATAGTAAGGTAAAATGTCGGATTTTGTAAGCTCATAACGGGCAAAATTCACCATATCAGTTGCAATACTGCCCATTTCAAGCTCGGGAAAACGAGCCTTAACATTTAGAGTTGAAGAACGCTTCATAGAAAGCGAATGAACGGTTACACTTTCAGGAGACAAAGCCAATATCTTAGAAATTGTATCCTTAAAGCTTTCGAGGGTATCTGTGGGAAGTCCTGCAATTAAATCCATATTAATATTAGTGTGTCCGCATTTTCTTGCCATTTCAAATGCTTTTACAGTATCGCTGGCGGTATGACGTCTGCTTATAGTTTTTAAAACGTCATCATTCATAGTCTGCGGATTAATACTAATTCTTGTAGCGCCAAGTTCTTTTATAACCGAAAGTTTATCCACAGTTATTGTATCAGGTCTACCCGCTTCAACTGTATATTCAAGCAAGTTGCTAAAATCAAAATTTTCTTTTATAACCGTTAAAAGCATTTTTAATTGCTCAGCAGTTAATGTAGTTGGAGTACCTCCGCCTATATATATGGTTTTTAGATTCAGATTTAGAGATTTTGCAATCTTGGCAGTTGCCTTTATTTCCTCACATAGCTTTTCTAAATAATCGGGTATAAGCTTTTTTGCTGCCTCAACCGAATGTGATACAAAGGAGCAATAGCTACATCTTGAGGGACAAAATGGGATAGAAACATAAAGACTAAATGAATTATCGTCAGATAAGTCAATTATTTTCTTTTCTGAAATATTGGTAGCCTTACAAAGTGACATTTTATTATCTGCTACTTTTAAGGTGTTTTTTAAATATTCCTCAGCCTTTTCCTTGCCCATTTCTTCTATGAGCCTTGAATAAAGCTTTGCAGGACGAACACCCGTAAGCATTCCCCATTCAGGTTTATATTCGGTAATTTGTGTTAAACACGAAAACAACGCACTTGCAAGCCTTAGCTCCTGCTCATCAAAATCATCAGGGTTAGTAATTATTTCGCTAAAAATTGCCTCATCGCCCGAAATTACCACCTTTGCCGTTGCAAGATTACCCTTAATTTCAGTTATAATTGTATTATCTTCAAATACTGCTTCCTCAAAATATTCAAGCTTTTCAAAAGGCAAAAATAACCTTATCAGCTTTTCAATTTCATATCTGAAAGAATGGTTAATTAAACAAAGATTCATATCTACCGTCCGTAATATTCTTTTTCGTCACCAATTGTAGTAGCTCGTCCATGACCGGGATAAACCACCGTTTTTAATGGCAGATTATTAAATAAGTGAATGAGCGAAGCAAAGATTTCTCGTTTATTGCCACCGTGAAACACCGTATTACCAAAGCCACGGTAAAATAAAATATCACCGGAAAAAAGCACATCGTTGATATAATAACAAATGCCACCGATTGTATGCCCTTTGGAGTGAATAGCTTTAAATTCAAGGTCGCCGACAGAAATTACATCGCCGTCCTTAATCAAAATATCAGCAGAAAAGGGTTCCGTTTCAACGTTACAAGCAGCACCTTCATTAACTACCAAATCGGATAACGCAGGGTTATCAAGCTCGCCTATTGCAACTTTAACACCGGTTTCTCTTTGCAGTCTTGCACCGTCACCTATGTGGTCAAAATGTGCGTGAGTTATAAGGATAAGTCTGTCTTTGTGGGCGTTTTCCTCTAAAAACGCTTTAACCTTATCGCTTTTGATAGCAGGGTCAATTACCACAGCCGCCAAATCAGTTGATATTAAATAACAGTTTGTTCCGTTTAAGTCAAGTGTTTCTATTTTCATTTCTTATTCCAAATATCAGTATCGTAAATAATTGTTACGGGTCCGTCGTTTAAAAGGCTTACCTTCATATCGGCGCCGAAAACACCGCGTGCTACCTTTTTTACTCCGAACTCTGTAAGCTTTTCACAAAAAAATTCATACATCTCATTAGCTTTTGAAGGCTCCATAGCATTAATAAAAGATGGTCTGTTACCTTTTTTTACATCTGCTAAAAGAGTAAACTGCGAAATAGCCAAAATTTCTCCGTCAATATCAAGTACCGACAAATTCATCTTATCGTTTTCATCACAAAAAACTCTGAGATTTGCAGTTTTTTTAGCCAAAAGCTCGGCATCGGCAAAGGTATCCCCCTCTGCAGCACCAAAAAGAACCATAAAACCTTTTTTGCACTCGCCAACTACCTCACCGTCAACCTCAACCGAAGCATAGCTAACGCGCTGTATTACTGCTTTCATTACTGATTTATCCTTTCTACTGAAAAAGCACCGTCAATTTTTTCAATTCTTGTAATAATACTTCTCAAATGCTCAACGCTTTCTGCACTAACAGTTACAATCACAGTACAGTTTCCGTCCTTCATTTCACGCGCATTAATACTGTGTATCGGAACGCGCATATTATTAATCGCATTCATAACGTCAATTACGATGCCGTTACGGTTAATAAACATAGCCTGAATTGTTGTAGTAAATGATTCTGTGTGCTTATCGCCCCAAGAAGCCGCAATCCAACGGTCAGGCTCGGGAGCATTTTTAATATCACGCGGTACATTATTACAGTCTCTCTTATGAATAGATACACCGTGGCCTCGCGTGATAAAGCCGATGATTTCGTCTCCTGGAAGCGGAGCGCAGCACTTAGAAAGCTTAATAAGGCAATTATCAATTCCCTCTACAACAACGCCGTCAGATGATTTAGCCACTTTGCTTTCGTTAATAGGAACAATTTCAGGCACTTTTTTCACAGATTGTCGCTTATTAAAATCTTCCTTAACTCTTGGAATAATTTTAGAAAGTAAAATTCCGCCATAACCGATAGCTGCAAAAAATTCTTCAGTATTCGGGAATTTATTTCTGCGAGCAAAATCTTCTATATATTCTTGATATTCCTCATCAGTGAACTTAATATCGTTGCGCCTGAGCTCCTTTTCAAAATCAAGCTTACCCGCAGCAATATTTTCACTGCGTTTTTCTTTCTTAAACCAAGAGCGTATTTTGGCCTTTGCCGATGAGGTAACCGCAATATTAAGCCAATCACGGCTTGGTCCGTGGCCTGCCTGGTTAGTGGTTAAAATATCAATAACCTCACCCGTTTTAATCTCGTGATTAATAGGCACAATTTTACCGTCAACCTTAGCACCAACCATACGTATACCAACAGCAGAGTGAATTGCAAAAGCAAAGTCAACAACGGTAGCTCCCACAGGAAGATTAATAACATCGCCTTTTGGTGTAACCGCAAAAACGTCCTCTTGTGAAAGGTCAACCTTAATACTTCTTAAAATATCAGTAGCATCGTCGGAATTTGTTTGGCTATCAAGAATTTGTCTTATCCAAGCAAGGCGGTTTTCAAGATTTTTATCGTTTGAATTAATACCCTCTTTGTATTTCCAATGCGCCGCAATACCAAATTCGGCAGTATGGTGCATATCAAAGGTTCTTATCTGTATTTCAAACGGTAAACCTGCCCTACCTATTACGGTAGTGTGAAGCGACTGATACATATTAGGCTTAGGGGTAGAAATATAGTCCTTAAATCTATTTGGAATAGGTCTGAACATATCGTGCACAATACCCAAAATATTATAACAGTCTGCTACTGTATCAGTAATAATACGAATTGCATAAACATCGTAAATTTCATCAAAATCCTTGCCTTGAACATACATTTTACGGTAAATGCCGTGTATGGATTTTACCCTGCCCTGAAAAGCAAGGCGAATGTTCGGCATATCATCTTTAAGACGGTTTTGAATATCTGTTTGTATATCCTGTAAAATCTTTTCCCTTTCCTTTTCATGCGAAGAAAGAGATTTTTCAATTTCCTGATAAGCAATAGGGTCCAAATGCTTTATACTTAAATCCTCAAGTTCCTCTTTTACGGGTCTTATACCAAGTCGGTGAGCAATCGGAGCATAAACCTCCAAAGTCTCAACCGACTTATCCCTTTGCTTTTGGGGAGACATAGCATCAAGGGTGCGCATATTATGAAGTCTGTCTGCAAGCTTAATAATAATTACCCTTATATCCTGACCCATGGCAATAAGCATTTTTCTAAGACTTTCAGCCTGTTGCTGCTCTTTGGTAGAAAAATTAAGTCTGCCTATTTTGGTAACACCGTCAACAAGAAGTGCCACTTCAGGACCAAATATTTTTGTGATATCTTCAAGCGTTGTTTCGGTATCCTCAACAACATCGTGCAAAAGAGCTGCCGCAATAGACTGAGAATCCATACCGAGCGATACTATTATCTTGGCAACATTAAACGGGTGAATATAGTAGTCCTCATCGGTCTGCCTTTTTTGACCTTCGTGAGCAGTGACACAAACTTCAAAAGCACGATTAACCATATCGTAATCATAGTTAGCACCGAAGCTATCCATTAAAGCTTTTAATTCGTTATAGTCGTTAATATGTTTTTGAAGCATTAGTGCGTCCCCCTCTCAGTAAGTGTTTTAAATGTTATCGAATTCAATAAATCTGTTTTAGCGCCGTTATTAACCGCCGCCAAAACTCCATTTTTTTCATAAATGAGACCAAGCTCAGTTAATGTCTTAATAGCAACCGCTGTTTTACCAAAACCAATATCGTTAAGGAAAATATATTTAATTCTGTCCTCCAAAATCGGTTTTTCAGCAATTTTTTTATAAATAACGCCAACCTCTGTTCTTGTGGGCAAAATTTGAGATACTGTACAATCATTGCCTGAAAAGAAATTATTGTACTGATTAAGTGAATTGAATATTGCATCGTCATCGCATCCTGAAATGCGAATACCTTTAATCTGAACTGAAACAGTATATTCGTCGGCATAGAAATTTGGTTCAACTGTCACAGCTAAATCCAAAATATCCCCTACCTCAAAGCAAAAGCTATCGGTAGATACTGAGAATAAAACCGCCTGAAAAGTATTTTTATCCTTAGAAAATAATAATTTTAAATGCTTGTTGTTAGCCATTGGAGTAATACGTTCAAGCCTTACCCCAAATACCCCGAAAACAGGTAGCGGATTGCCGGTACCAAAAGGCTCCAATGCTTTTAGCGCAAAAGCTAAATCAAGAGACAAAGCCTGAGGATTAAGCTTTAAATCAAGCTTTAATACGGGCGCAACATAATCAATAGTATGAGCATAAGCGTTTATAATTTCTCTGAATTTTTCAACATTTTCACTTTTGAGTGAAAGACCTGCCGCAGATTCATGGCCACCAAATTTAAGAAGAAGCTCCTCTGCAGAAGCGATAGCATTATAAATATTAAACCCTTCTATACTTCGCGCAGAGCCGTGAGCCATATCACCATCCGAAGAAAGCAAAATAACAGGTGCACCATAACGTTCAGAAATGCGAGCAGCAGAAATGCCTACCACACCGTGATGCCAATTATTTCCACACACAACAATTACGCGGTCATATTTTAAATTTTCACGTTCAATAAGTTCAACTGCTTCCGCATATATTTGTTTTTCAGTTTGCTGACGTTTTTGATTTTCATCATCAATTTCATTTGCAAGCTTTAAAGCTTCGAGCATATTTTTGCAAAGCAGTAATTCAACCGCACGCTTGGCGCTACCCATTCTGCCCGCCGCATTAATGCGCGGACAAATTGTAAAAGCTACCTTTTGTGAATTCAAATCCTTACGCTTGGCAGCGGCAACATTTAAAAGCGCAGAAAGACCAACATTCGGGTTTTCAATAAGCTTTTCTATACCGATTTTAACAATGCTGCGGTTTTCAAGTTTAAGAGGCATTATATCTGCAATAACAGCAACGGCCAATATATCTGCAAAATAATAAATTAATTCCTCAGGTTCCTTATCCTCCAAAACACAGATAAGCCTGAAGGCTACCTCAGCACCGCAAACCATTTTAAATTCGGAAGGACAATCCTTTCTGTGCGGATTAACAACCGCAGAAGCGTTTGGTAATTCATCTTTTGGTAAATGGTGGTCGGTTACAACTACTTCAATACCAAGACTGTTTGCAAGGGCAATTTCATCAAAACAAACAATACCGTTGTCAACCGTAATTATTAACTTAACTCCCTGCTCATATAAAAATTTTACAGCATCACAATTCATGCCGTAGCCCTCAGTAAATCTGTCAGGTATATAGTAGGTATAATCTGCATTGTTGAGGTTTAAATATTCACATAAAATCGCAGTTGCACAAACGCCGTCACAATCATAATCGCCGAAAACCGCAATCTTTTTCCTGTCACTTATCGCCTGTTTTATTATATCTGACGCTTTTTCTATATCTGCCATTTCGCGAGGATCTGTAAAATACGGCTCATCGGATAAAAATTGCTCTAATTCGCAACAGTCAGTATATCCTCTGGCAGAGGCAATTAAGGTTACTATCGGGTCTGTTTCGCATTCGTAACTTAAACTCTTTGCCAACTCTTTATCATAATCGGAAATTATCCACTTTTTAAAGCCCATATTTTACACCTCCAAACAAAAATATAATAATCCATTTTATCTAAATATAATACCACTTTATGCTATATTTTGCAATATTTTTTGTTCAAAAAAGAAGTCAATTTTTAAAATTAAGTTAAATTTGCAATCCACAAATTGAAAAAACCTAAAAAATGGCATAAAATCTTGAAGTTTGATTGACAAAAAGCTTCTATTAGAGTATAATATATTGGTTAAATTTTATCTATAAGGATGTAGTTAAAAATGAAATGGACTTCACTTAACGAACTAAGAGAAAAATACCTTCAATTTTTTGAAAGCAAGGAGCATTTAAGGCTTAACAGCTTTTCACTTGTTCCCAATAACGACAAGTCACTTCTGCTTATAAATTCGGGTATGGCTCCAATGAAAAAATACTTTACAGGCGAAGTTACACCGCCTAAAAACCGCGTTACTACCTGCCAGAAGTGTATTCGTACACCTGACCTTGAGCGTGTTGGTATCACAGCCCGTCACGGTACATTTTTCGAGATGCTCGGTAACTTCTCCTTTGGTGATTATTTTAAAGAACAAGCTATTGCTTGGGCTTGGGAGTTTTTAACCGAAATTTTGGAAATTCCTGCTAATAGACTTTGGCCTTCTGTTTATGAGGAGGACGATGAAGCTTATGCTATTTGGCGTGATAAAATCGGTGTACCCGAGGAGCATATTGTAAAGCTTGGCAAAGCCGATAACTTCTGGGAGCACGGAACAGGCCCTTGCGGTCCTTGCAGTGAAATTTATTTTGACCGTGGCGAAAAATATGGTTGTGGCTCCCCTGATTGCAAGCCCGGTTGCGACTGTGACCGTTATATGGAAATCTGGAACAACGTTTTCTCACAGTTTAACAATATGGGTGACGGCACTTATACAGAGCTTGAGCATAAGAATATCGATACCGGTATGGGTCTTGAACGTTTGGCTTGCATTATGCAGGATGTTGACAATATGTTCGAGGTTGACACTATCCGAAATATTCTTGATAAGGTTTGTGAAATTTCAGGTAAAACCTATGGTGCAGATTCAAAGACCGATATTTCAATTCGTGCTATTACAGACCATGCAAGAGCTGCTACATTCATGATTAGTGACGGTATTATCCCCTCAAACGAAGGCAGAGGTTATGTACTGCGCCGTATAATCCGCCGTGCTGTTCGTCATGGTAAGCTTATAGGCATAAACCGTCCTTTCTTTATGAAGCTTTGCGAGGTTGTTATTAATGAAAACAAATCCGGCTATCCCGAGCTTATCGAAAAGAAGGAGCTTATAACCAAAGTTATTACAAACGAAGAGGCTTCCTTTAACAAGACAATTGACCAAGGTCTTTCAATGCTTGAAGACTTAACCAATAACAGCACCACTCTTTCAGGCGAGGATGCATTTAAATTATATGACACCTACGGCTTCCCTATCGATTTAACTGTTGATATTTTAGCAGAAAAAGGTATGACAGTTGACATCGAGCGTTTTAAGGAGCTTATGAATGAACAACGTGAAAAAGCACGTAATGCACGTAAAGCTTCCGACGGCGAAAGTTGGAAAAGTGATGGCATTTCCTTTGAAAACATTCCTGCTACAAGTTTTCTAGGATATACAAACGAAACTGTTACCGCTACTGTACTTGATATCGTTGCCGAGGGTGAACACGTTGCAAGTATCGCAGAAGGCACAAATGCAGTAATTGTACTTGATACCACTGTTCTTTATGGTGAAGGTGGCGGTCAGGTTGGCGATACAGGTTCTCTTACTAATGACCAAACTCTCTTTACTGTAACAGATACCAAGAAAACTGTTGACGGTATTTTCACTCATTTCGGAACTCTCGAAAACGGCAGTATTTCAGTTGGCGATACTATTACTTCTTCCTACAATGTTGAGCGCAGAGCTGCAATTAAACGCAATCATACTGCGGCTCACCTTTTGCAGGCAGCTCTCAGAAATATACTTGGAACACACGTTGAACAGGCAGGCCAGCTTGTAAACGAAAAGGCTGTTCGTTTCGACTTTACACACTTCTCTGCCCTGTCGCCTGATGAGATTTTAAAGGTTGAGCAATTTGTTAATACTGCTATATTAAACGGTATAGAAATTCTAAACACAGAAATGCCTATAAACGAGGCTAAAAAGCTTGGTGCAATGGCATTGTTCGGTGAAAAGTACGGCGATGTTGTTCGTGTTGTTAAAGCCGGCGATACTTCTGTTGAGCTTTGCGGCGGTACACACGTTGACAATACTTCAAAATTAGGTCTTTTCCGCATTGTTTCCGAATCAAGCGTTGCGGCAGGTGTTCGCCGAATTGAAGCACTTACCGGTTTTGAGGTTATGAACTTAATTTATAAAAACGCAGAACTTTTAACCTCTACCGCTGCAACAATTAAAGCACAAAACGTAAACGATATTACAAAGCGTGCCGAAAACGTTATGGCAGAACTAAAAGATACTCAAAAAGCTCTCGAAAAGCTTGAAGCAAAGCTTGCAGGTTCTAAGCTTGACGATATTTTAAAGAATTCCGTAACAGTCGGTACATTAAAGGTAGTTACTGCCCGTCTTGATAATACACCTGCTGACGAATTACGTAAAATGTCTGATACAGTTAAAGCTAACTGCCCTGATACTGTAATTGTTTTAGCAAGTGTAAACGGTGAAAAGCTAACAATATGTACCGCTTGCGGCAAAGAAGCTGTTGCTAACGGCGCTCACGCAGGCAACATAGTTCGTGAAATCGCTAAGATTTGCGGTGGTAACGGCGGTGGCAAACCCGATAGTGCAATGGCTGGCGGTAAGGATATTTCCAAGCTTGACGAAGCACTTGCATCTGTTGTAAATTTGATATAATATTTTTAAGTAAATCATTAAATTTGAGGTGAAAAAATGGCAGATTGTTTATTTTGTAAAATTGTTGCAGGTGAAATTCCGAGCACCAAGGTTTATGAAGACGATTATGTTTATGCTTTCAAAGATATTGACCCTAAGGCTCCTTTTCACGCAATTGTAATTCCAAAAGAGCATATTGCAAGTGCTGATGATATAACATCAGAAAACAGTGTGCTTATTGCAAAGGTTTTTGAGGCTGTTGCAAAAATTGCAAAGCAAGAAAATTTAGAAAACGGATACCGAGTAGTAAATAACTGCGGAAGCGACGGCGGACAAACGGTTCACCATATTCATTTTCATCTCCTTGCCCGCAGAAATTTAGCTTGGCCACCCGGCTGATTAAAGGAGTGTTTTATATGGCAGAATATTATTCAATGAAAATTGCAGGTCTTGAACGTAACCTTGAAAAATTTCCCGTTAATGAGCATTTAGATATTGCCGCTTTTATAATTTTTGGCGATGTTGAGTTAACTGTTAAGGGTTGTGAAGAATTACTCAAAAAGGTTCCCGAATTTGATGTAATACTCACCCCTGAAGCCAAAAGTATTCCTATGGCTTACGAAGCAGCTCGCCAATCAGGCAAGCCTTATGTTGTAGCTCGTAAAGGTGTAAAGGTTTATATGCGTAACGCAATTGAGGTATCTGTTACATCCATCACCACAAAAAATGAGCAAAAACTCTACCTTGGTGAAACCGAGACTAACTTAATCAAAGGCAAACGCGTACTTATAATTGATGATGTTGTAAGCACAGGCGAATCTCTAATTGCAGTCAGAGAATTGGTTAAAAAAGCGGGCGGTATTGAAGCTGCTGCCTGTTGTTTCTTAGCAGAGGGCGATGCCGCCGACCGCGACGACATAATTTTCCTCGAAAAGCTTCCCCTATTTTTCAAATAAATATTTAAAACGGAGCATTTGCTCCGTTTTTTTAATATGCCAAATATTCCTTTTTAACATATCCTACATTCCATAAATAACCTACAACCGCCCATTCGTCAAGAACCGCATATACAGTTACCTCGCTACCATTTGGAATTGAACCAATAATAGGTGAAGCAATACTCGGTCCATATCTTAAATTAAGATTACTGCCCTTAGTAGCTACTGAGGCAGTAAATATGTTTTGCGGTGTATTAAAAGGAATACCGAAATACTCGGTTAATGAATACACAAGATTTGCCGCTATTGCTTCAATGTTATTCCTAATCCAATCTGCATCCTCTTTGTTATCGTGGTAAGCAAGCTCTATAAGTACTCCGGGAGCTTTAACTCGGCGCACCTCTCCTAAGGTGGTGGTTGGTATTGTTCTCACATTATCGGGTAGCGGATAAATTATTTTTAAATTTTTAGCGGCAATATCGGCAAAGCGTTTTCCTCTTTCGCTTGTTGGGTAATAGTAGACCTCGCTTCCCCTTCTTGAACCGTCGCCTGTACCTGTTGCATTAGAATGCAACGCTAAATGTAAGTCATAATATCCACTGTTTGAAGCAGTGATAGACGAGGCTGCGGTCATATCAGGAGTGTTTCGGGTGTACCTAATACCGCTTGCCGCCAAATATGGTTCCATTGCATCTGCTACAAGGTTCATATATTGCTCCTCATTACCACCGCCATTATACGGATTAAATTCTTGTGTTGATGGGCTTAAATATATTATAGGCATAAAAAAATCCTTTCTGCTAAATAGTGCTTTACATAAACATTATATGAGCAGAAAGGATTTATGTTTAATTATTCGATTTCAAGTGCTTTGGCTTCTTTTTCTACTACTGATAAAAACCAACAGTAAAGCGCTTCACCAAGCTCCTGAAAAATTGGGTCACCGTCATGAGAGCAAAGCATCGCAAAGGTCTGTCCTATGCGTCGGTCAACTTCTCCGCCGCGGCGAAAGGCTAAGTAATAAAACGAAAATGCGCCCGTATCCTCGCTTGTTTTGTAGATATCAGGTTCTAAACGCTTAATAGTATCAATAAAGCTTTTTTGCGCAATACCAATCACAGTATCATCCTTAGAAAACTGCTCAAAGCCTACGGTAGCAGTAAATGATAAAAGCATTCTTCTGTGGATAAGCATTTCAGAATTAGCTACATCGTCTGTATTATTTCCGGATTGATTAGCATCTTCGATAAATCTTAGTGCAACCGTTTTACCCCACGATTTTGCGCGAGATACGGTAAGCTTGTCAAGTGACTTATCGCCCAAAATATTTTCTCGGTTTTTCTTAATATCAAGGGATGGCTTGTCCCCTGCAATTTTTATATCACTGTCAGAATGCAATATTATCACCTCGTAATTTAAATTTTTATAAAATTATAAAGATTTAAGAGCTTTTGCTAATTGGTCCGGGCAGGATGTTGATTTAAAACCACATTTAATGCCCTCTAATCGCTTTATAACCTCATCTATCGGCATACCCTTGACCAAAGCGGCAATACCTTGAGTATTACCACTGCAACCACCGATAAATTTAACGTTTTTAACAATACCGTCCTCAACATCAATTAAAATGGTGCGGGAACAAACCCCATTAGTTTTATATGAAATTTCCATTAAATATATTCCTTTTTATTTATCCTTAAATCTATTGCTGCGAACAGGATGGCGAAGTTTGCGAAGCGCTTTTGCCTCGATTTGACGAATTCTTTCTCTTGTTACATTGAATTCTGCACCAACCTCTTCAAGGGTATGGCATCTGCCGTCCTGAAGGCCAAAACGAAGTCTGATAACCGACTCTTCACGTGGAGTTAAGGTTTTGAGAACACCGTCTATATCCTCGTTTGTAATGGTTTTAAGTGCAGCATCATCCGGAGCTAATGCGTCCTCATCACGGATAAAGTCCATAAGACGGGAGTCCTCCTCAGGGCCTATTGGTGTTTCCATAGAAACAGGCTCTTGAGCTACACGCATAATTTCTCTTACTCTATCAACAGGCAAATCCATTTTTTCAGCAATCTGTTCCTCGCTCGGTTCAATGCCGTTTTCGTGTAAAAGCTGACTTTGTACTTTCTTTAAACGGTTGATAGTTTCAACCATATGAACAGGTATACGAATAGTTCTTGCTTGGTCAGCAATAGCACGTGTAATAGCCTGTCTTATCCACCAAGTAGCATAAGTGGAGAATTTAAACCCCTTTGTATAGTCGAACTTGTCAACAGCCTTAATAAGACCCACATTACCCTCTTGAATAAGGTCAAGGAAATACATACCACGTCCAACATACTTTTTAGCAATACTTACAACAAGACGAAGGTTTGCTTCTGTAAGACGCTGTTTAGCATAACTATTGCCCTCTGTAATCTTAACGGCAAGCTCTACCTCCTCCTCACTTGAAAGAAGCGGTACTCTGCCTATCTCGCGAAGATATACCTTAACAGGGTCATCAAGAGAGATATTATCAAAAGAAATATCTTCCTCGCTTAACTTATCAACATCCATTTCCTCGAACTTTAAATCGTCGTCAGTAGGCTCTTCGTCAAAGTCAAGCTCCAATATAGGAGGCTCAGAAAATAACTCATTCAAATCATCGGGAGCATTTTCAATATCATCAAGGCTTAAACTATTTTCCTCCTTGAGTAATTCCTCGTTTAGCAAATCCTCTTTATTCTTTGTTTCCATAGCTTTAATTACCTTTCTTTTTGTCAATTATATTTTGAAGGCTTGCCGCCCAATCCTCAACAGTTGCATTAGTATCGGAAATATTATTAAGTCGCTCATTCTCCTCTAATATTACCGAAATGCAATCATTTAATACAGTTTTTGCGTTATTACTCGCTTTTTCGCTGTTTTGAAGCGATACTAAATACCCAAGTTCTGCCGGTATAAGCTTTTCAGCAAAAGCGGAAATTTCGGGCACTCTGCCGTTTTCCAAAACGGACAAAATTATTTGATAAATACGTCTGTTTAGCGGAGTAATAATTTTTTCAGCAGGAAGTTTATCTTTTACATCAGCGTAAAAATCGGGATGTTGTAAAAGTACTGCAATAAGCGTTTCCTCTGCCGAGCAAGCTTTCGGTGACAAACGCCTATCCGGATTAATATCCTCCCTCGCACTTTTCGGCTTTACCGCATCGGCAATTTCAGCCTTTTTGCGAGTTTTATAGTTTTTACGTCTTAGCTCCTCTACCTTAGCGGTAAGGGCGGTTCGTGAAACTCCATATTTATCACAAAGCCTGCCTATATAAATATCGCGAGCCATAACATCATAAACAGAAGCAATAACCTCTGCCGCTTTTGAAAGGTATTTAAGCCTTCCGTCATCGCTATCAAGGTTAATATCATTAGCAGCCATTAAAAGCTTATACTCAATATCACTAACAGCGCCTTCGAGTAACGCCTTAAACCTTTCAGGACCGTTTTTCCTGATATAATCATCAGGGTCCTTGCCGTCAGGAATTACAACCACTCGCACATTAAGACCTGTGCTTTCTAAAAGCTCTGCGTCCCTTTTAAGAGCTTTCTGACCTGCGGCATCGGCATCAAGCATAAGCACTATTTCTTTTGTATATCTTGAAATTAAATTAGCCTGCTCCTTTGTAAAAGCGGTGCCAAGCGGTGCTACCGCGTTTGTAAAGCCTGCCTGATGAAGCGAAATAACATCCATATTTCCTTCAACTAAAATTATTCTTTCGGCACAGTTAAGCTTTGCAAAATTAATACCGAAAAGGTTTTCGCTTTTCTTATAAACAGGCGTATCGGATGTATTTACATACTTTCCGCCCTTTTTTTCGTTTTCGGGAGTTGCTCTGCCGCTGAAACCTATTACATTGCCCCTGATATTAATTATCGGGAACATATATCTTTTTCTAAATCGGTCATAGTAACTGCCTCGCTCACTCTTGCCTATAACATTTGCCGTGAGCATATCTGCTATTGAAAAACCTTTTGATTTAAGATGATTAATAAGTGCGTCCCAACTGTCAGGTGCGGCACCCAAGCCAAAATGCTTAATGGTTTTAAGTGTTAATCCACGCGATAAATAATAGTCTAATGCCCATTTACCGTCGGGCGACATAAGATAATTATGGAAAAAGCGCGCTGTTTCCTTATTGATATCCAAAACGGTATTTTTAACTCTTGTCATAGAATCATCATATCCGTCTTGCGGAAGTGCTATTCCTGATTTTTCAGCAAGCAATTTTACAGATTCAATATAATCAAGATTTTCTAAAAGACCCGTAAATGTGAAAACATCGCCACCGACACCGCAACCAAAGCAATAAAATGAGCCTGATTCGGGATAAACTGTAAAAGAAGGGGTTTTTTCACTATGAAAAGGGCAAAGACCAATTAAATTCTTGCCTCGGCGTTTTAAATTTACATACTGTGAAATTGTAGTTTCGATATCATTTCTATACTTAATTTCACTTAATATATCGTCAGGTATTGCCAAAAAATCCCCTCCTTTTTGTTATTTTTATAATTTATATTTTCCAAGCCTTAGGAATATATATATCGGAATATACACTGATAGCATAATGGTCGGTCATGCCGGCAATATAATCGGCAACAGCACGGCATTCGCCCTCAGTATTGCAGATATTAATAAACTCATCCGGAAGCTTATTAATATTTTTAATGTAATGATTGTAAATACCCTCAACAAGACCGAAAACCTTAGTTTCCTCTGACTTTGCAACAGGATTTTTATAAACTGCTTCAAACAAAAATGCGTGAAGCAAATTATAAAATTTTTCGGTTTCGCTATCCATTTTTATATCATTTTTACTGTTTGTAACTATTGAATTAACAAGACGTGTAATACGCTGACTTTTGGAATTTCCGAGATATTCGGTAATTTCTTTCGGTATATCACTATTAGATATAACGCCTGCTCTTACTGCATCGTCAATATCGTGGTTGATATATGCAATTCTATCCGCCATGCGGACAACTCTGCCTTCAAGAGTTTTTGCCCATTCACCACAAGTATGATTAGCGATTCCATCGAGCACTTCAAAGGTTAAATTAAGGCCTTTGCCCGATTTTTCAAGCTTTTCACACACTCTTACGCTTTGCTCATAATGTGTGAAGCTAAAATCAACCAAATCGTTAATAGCACGTTCACCCGCATGTCCAAAAGGGGTATGCCCCAAATCGTGACCGAGGGCAATAGCTTCTGTTAAATCCTCATTTAAAAATAAGGAACGTGATATCGTTCTTGCAATTTGTGCAACTTCAAGTGTGTGTGTAAGTCTTGTTCTGTAATGGTCGGATTCGGGAGAGAGAAAAACCTGTGTTTTATGTTTAAGACGTCTGAAAGCGCGACAATGAATAATGCGGTCTCGGTCTCTTTGGAAATCGGTTCTAAGCTCACAAATTGCAGCCTCGGGCATTTTTCTGCCCTTACTGTTTGCAGAAAGCATTGCATTCTCCGATAAGGTAAGCTTTTCATTATGTTCAAGTTGTTCTCTTATTGTCACCCTAATTCCCCCTTTACTATTTTATTAGACAAAAATTTCAAAAATCCTCTATTTTTTTAATTTTTTTCAATTTCAAACGGCAAAAGTTTATTTTCTATAACTGTTGCTTCAATTCTTGCGGAAAACTTTTCTGTAAGTTTTAATAAAAACTCCTCTAAATCGCTATCCCTGAATTTTACCGAAAGAATAACTTTGTCAGAAAACTCGGTATCTGTAACTACACCTTTTTGACCTTCAATTAAATATAAAAGTTTCTGATGGTCTTGATATTCGCAAGGAATAGAAAGCATGGTACACGGTATCATTTCAACTAATAAAGCCTTTTCAACCGCATCCTTCGCAGCAGAAGAATACGCCTTTACAAGACCTCCCGTTCCAAGCAATACACCGCCAAAATATCGGGTGACAACGCATGTGACATTTTTAAGCTTGTTACCCTCTATTACTTCAAGAATTGGCTTTCCGGCAGTACCATGTGGTTCACTGTCATCAGAAAAGCGAACAAGCCTACCACCATGAACGCAGATAGCATAGCAATTATGTCTTGCATCCCAATACTTTGAGCGCATTTCTTCAATAAATTTAAAAGCTTCCTCTTCTGTTTCGGTATGCCTGAGTGTAGCATAAAATTTTGACCGCTTTTCCTCATAATATCCGACACTTTCACCTGAAACCGTAATAAAATCTACCATTTTCGCACCTCATATAAAAAAATCGCAGCCGCTAAAACAAGCGACTGCGGATAAAGGTCATTATTCGGCAATATTGAAACGCTTCTTAAATCTGTCAACACGTCCGCCGGTGTCTACCAACTTCTGCTTACCTGTAAAAAACGGATGACATTTTGAACAAATATCCAAACGGATGTCCTTCTTTGTTGAGCGTGTCTCAAATTCCGCACCGCAAGCGCACTTAACGGTTACCTTTTCATACTGTGGATGAATACCTTCTTTCATCATTGTCACCCCTTTCTTTATCGATAACATATGAATGATACCACAAAACATTTAAAAAATCAAGTCTTTTTTTCTATTTTATTAATTTTTTTATTTTCTGATATACTTCCACTATTTTAAACTCGGCTTTATACCTTTTTTGTGACTTCGCCACATTAGCAGACTCATTGCTTACTGTATCGGTTAAATCGCCTTTTGATGCAGCAGAAACGCAAATTTCAGGGAAAATCACGCACCACCAATTTTTACCTTTTCCCTCTCCTATTGTAATCAAAAGCGAATCGTAAATTCCCGCAGGCAGAGTAAAATCATCATATACCCTCGTCTCAAAAAAGCTTTTATCAAGCTTTACCGAAACAGTATAATCAAAACCATTGTCGCTTATTACCTGTTCTGCAATTTCTTTAAATTCTGAAAGTCTTTGTTCGGCTATGATTTTTGCAGAGGTGATATCGGTCGCCGTATCAAACAAATCGGTACTTTGTGATAATATTTCATCACGAATTTCAAGCTTTAAATTTTGGTCGTCAGCATTATCGGAATTTGCAATAATATGAAGTCTTAAAACATTTTTTCGCAAATCCTCACATCTTGCGTCAAAAACCGCAAGTGACAAAAAGATAGCCGAAATCAACCCAAAGCAAAGCGCAACATTGAATATTTTAAAAGATATTTTACACATTTTTATTACTCCTTAAATTTGATGCAAAAGGAGTATTGGAAAAAAATGTAAAATTATTCAATTATAACCGATTTTTCACAGGGAACTGCAAAATAGCAGTTAATTTTTTCTCTTTTAAGAGTTTTAAAAACTTTTTTTGCGGATTTTTTATCCCTGAAATAACACACAAAAGTTGGACCGCTGCCCGACAAGAACACTTTACCGTTGTCAAACTCTTGAAGTCTTGCTTTTATTTTACTGTCCGCCCAAATTACTTCAAAGGAATTTTCAAAATAATTTTCAATTAGAGCTTCGTTTTCAAGTGCTTTAACAAGCGCATCAATATCAGGCTTTTTGGTTTTCATATTATCAATTTTTTCGTACATTTCCTTGGTAGAAGGTTTTATATCGCCCTTTGCAAGTACAAAATATCCATCTTTAAGAGGGGAAATTTCGGTTAAAATTTCTCCAATTCCTTCTGCCCTTGCAGTACCTCCGCTAATCAGAAAAGGCACATCGGCACCAAGTTTTACAGCAAGTTCTTTCAAAGTCTCGTCAGTAAGACCTGCCGAAAACATTTTGTTAAGTGCCACAAGAGTGGCTGCCGCGTCTGCGCTTCCGCCGCCAAGACCTGCGGACATAGGAATATTGTTTTTTACAGTAATTTTAATACCTTTTTCAATTCCTGTATACTCAAAAAAGATCTTTGCCGCTTTATAAACAATGCTTTTTTCTTGGGGAATATCGCAATTTTTATATACCACACTTATTTTTTTTGCAGGGTAAAATCTCAAAACATCAAACAAAGATACCGTTTGCATAACAGTATCTAAAATGTGGTATCCGTCCTCCCTTTTTGACAAAATACTGAGTGCTAAATTAATCTTCGCATTTGCTTTTACTTTATAGTAATTTAAATTTAAAATTACAATTGAGGAAACTACCAACAAAATTCCAATTACGCCAAGTATTGTTAAACCTTGACCTAAAAATAAACCAACAAAAGTGGCCACAACAGGCTCAACTGTTGCAATAATAGGAGCGACAGAGGCTTCAACACCCTTTAATCCTGTTGTGTAAAGCAAATAAGGAATTACCGTATTTAATAACGCCATCAAGCAAAGTACCAAAATCGCTTTTGGAGTTTTTGAAAGTACAGTTACAGTTTCTTTAAAATCAATTAAAGGTATGGAAAATATCGCAGCAAACAGAAACGTATAAAAAGTTATAGTTAATATTTGATATCCCTTTTTGATAAGAATATTGCTCAAAATTGTATATAGAGCATAACCAAAGCCCGTAAGCAATCCAAAAAACAAAGCCTTTGCGCTTATTTTGTTAGCTGAGCCTAAAACTCCCGTCACTAACATACAGCCCAAAAAAGCTACAAATAAAGAAATAATCTTTCTCAAATTTAAAGCTTCTTTTAAAAAAATAAATGAAAATATTATTACAAAAAAAGGAGCAGTATAAAGTAATATTGCGGCGACGGAATATGTAGAAAGTCGCATTGTAGTATAATAAGAATAATTGAATAAAACAATACTACCAAGACCTGAAAGCATAAAAATCCAAATATCCTTAAATCTGATTTTAAAAAGCTTCGCATCTTTAAATATTATTATTAAACCGATTATAAGAGAAGTGAATGCAGCCCTGCCCAAAACCAATTGCATTTCGCTTAAAGAAACACTGTGTGCCGCTTCAACAAAAATTCCTGCCATTCCCCAAAGGCATGCAGCCAAAAACACCGAAAGCATATATTTATTTATTTTCAAGCCCATGTTATCTGTCCTTTATTTTTAATAATATAATTTTACAGTCTGCATTTTGTTATGTCAAGTGTTCTTCAATATAAAATTTTGATTGCGTTTTTATGAAAAAAGTGATATACTAATAAAAATTAAACTATTTGGAGGTTTCTGCTTTGAATATAGCAATCACAAGTGATAGCACTACCGATTTAGGTAAAGAGCTTATCGAAAAATATAATATTTCAATATTGCCGTTAGGTGTCACCTTAGGCGATAAAAATTATCTTGACGGTGTTGATATTACACCTGATGATATTTATGCGCACCATGCAAAAACAGGCGAATTGCCAAAAACCTCTGCCGCTAATTTGGGAGACTGTTTGGACTTTTTCCAAAAGTTTGCTGACGAAGGTAAGGCAGTAATTCACTTTACAATTAGTTCCGAAATGTCATCAACTTATAATAATGCACGTATGGCGGCTGAAAATTTTGAAAACATTTTTGTTGTTGATACAAAAAATCTTTCAACCGGTGGCGGTCTTTTAGTTTTGGCGGCTGCTGAAATGGCACAAAAGGGTATACAAGCCAAAGAAATTTATGATGAAATTGAAAAATTAATTCCTTGTGTTGATGCTTCTTTTGTAATTGATAATCTTGAATATTTACACAAAGGTGGCAGATGTTCTGCTGTTGCAGTTTTTGGTGCTAATTTATTAAAGTTAAAACCTTGCATTGAGGTTAAGGGCGGTGCTATGGGTGTTGGTAAGAAATATCGCGGTAAGTTCTCCGATGTTGTTATTACTTATGCCGATGAGCGCATTGGCGACGCTTCTGATATCTTGCTTGACCACGTATTTGTAACACACGCAGGCTGCGATGAAGCAATTGTAAATTCAGTTGTTGATGAGGTTAAAAAGCTTGCTCCATTTAAAGAGGTACACGTTACCCGCGCAGGTTGTACAGTTTCCTCACACTGCGGTGCGGATACATTAGGCGTTCTCTTTATCAGAAATCACACAATAGCATAAATTAACAAATTTCTATCCCCTTTCATAGTATGATTTAGGGGGTGCCAAGGGATATTCCGTTTATCGGCGGTAGACATTTGCCTATCTTCAAATTACCGATTTTTACCCCTTTAATATAAAAGACTGCCGTTTTTCGGCAGTCTATTTTTTATTCTTTAATTTTGTCTAACGCACCTTTTTCAAGACGGGATACCTGAGCCTGACTGATACCTATTTCACGTGATACCTCCATTTGCGTTTTGCCCTGCATAAACCTCATTGAGAGTATCCGCTTTTCCCTGTCAGATAAATCCTTAATCGCTTCCTTTAAAGCAATTTCCTGCAACCAATTTTTATCATCATTGTTATCCCCTATTTGGTCAAGTACATAAAGTGTATCCCCGCCGTCAGAATATATCGGGTCATAGAGTGACATTGGTGTAACTATACTTTCGAGCGCCACTACCACATCAGCAGATGGAATTCCTAATTCTTCTGCTATTTCCGAAACGGTAGGCTCTTTTTGATTTTTAAGAGTAAGTCTTTCTTTAACCTGCATTGCCTTATATGCAGTATCTTTTATTGAACGGCTTACCCTTACCGCACTGTTATCTCTCAAATAACGCCTGATTTCTCCTATTATCATAGGTACTGCATAGGTGGAAAAGCGCACCTCCTGAGTGATATCAAAATTGTCGATTGCCTTAATAAGACCTATACATCCAATTTGAAATAAATCGTCAAGATTTTCTCCACGCGATGTAAATCTTTGAATAACACTTAGCACAAGTCTCAAATTTCCGTTTATAAGTTCCTCCCGCGCCTCTTTGTTTCCCTTTTTAATCTCCCTTAAAAGCCTTTCTTTTTCCTTTTCCTTTAAAAGCGGAAGTTTAGAGGTATCAACACCGCAAAGGCTTACCTTATTATACAAAATATCATCTCCATAATTTTAACCTGTGTTAAAATTGTTCCCGATAAATATTTGTAATAAACCATAAAAATATTTTTTCATTCGACAAAGTTCACTTGAAAAATCAATTTGCGGTAAAATTTATTTATTAAAAAAACCTTGTTAAGATTTCTTAACAAGGCTTTAAAATTTTATTCTATTGTAATGCCGTTATTTTTGTTCATAATACAAACCCAAGAGTTGCCTGCAGTTACTTTGAGTGTTGTTCCGTCGGTTTTTGTGAATACAAAACCGTTTGATGCAGAACCCTTGCTCCAATTAATTTCCTCATACTTTCCGTTTGAGAAATAATAACCTGTTCCCGAATCAAGAAGTACCTCTTTATGATTATATGTATCACTGCCACTGCAATTATAAGAACGAATAGTGGTTTTTAACACAAACACATTCTTAAACTCAATTTTTTCTTCTGTAACATAATCTATACGCTTGGTGTTACCGCTGTATCTGGTATATTTAGCGGTATCAGGATTGTAAACAAATTTAGTTATGTAAGAGGAGGAAAACTTAGCCGAAACACTGTTTGCAGTATTTGAAAGGTCAGCTTTATCGGTAAATGTTTGCCAGGGCTCGTTTGAAGAAGCTTCTAAACTATAACCTCTATTGCCAAGAGCCTCCCAAAGCTTGTCTCCGTACGCATAAAGTGTATGCTCACGGGATAAACCGTTTGTAATTCGAGCACCGCCACCGCCTGATTTTTCAGAAACTGTGAAAGCATCAACATCTTTTAAATGAGGTTGTGCGTGAAAAGCATCCTGACCGTGGTGAACATACATTGCATCGTGGCCAAGTGCCAAATCAATAAAGCAATATCTTGCAGAACGTACAGTACCCAACTGCTTTACATTCTTAATATCCTTAAACACAGCCAACAAACGGGTTATGCCACCCTCAACCTCGGTCTCGTAAACAATGTCTGCTTCGTTAAGACCTGTTTGAACAGTCTGGGCCTGAGAAATGTTATTAATCATAACAGCGGTAGGACGTAAATTTTCATCCTCGGGATTTAAATCCTTTAATCCTGTAAGCGGATTTAAAACGCCGTTATCTTGTGTATCTACCTCGGTTGATGAGGTCGGATTTTTAGCATCGTCACCCTTTTCAACAGAAAGCTTATCTTTATTTTTTCCACAACCCACGCTTAAAGCCAAAACAAGTGTGAGCAGTAAAACAGAAATTCTCTTTAACATTAAAATTCCCTCCATAAATTGTCTTTAATTATTATACTACATCACCACAAGATTTTCAATAGAATTGTTAAGAAAAATACTATTTGGATAAAGCTTCCTTAATTTCCTTAACTGCACTTTTTATTTCTTGTGCATCAATACCCGCAAAGCAAAGTCTTAGGCAATTATTCTCTTGAGTCTCAACAGAGTGAATACCAAATAAAGCGAGCTTTTTATATAAATTACCGCAAAATTTGTTATTGTTAAATTTGACCTCAACTGTCAGCAAGGACTCATATAATGTAACAGTAATATCAGAAAAAGTATTTTGTAATTCCTCAATTAAAATTTGACTTTTCAAATAATATAGTCGGCGGAGTCTGCGCAAATGCTTTTCCAAATTACCGCTTTTTATATATTCCGCCAAAGCCAATTGCTCGATTTTTCCGCAGGTCTGATTTATGAGTTTACGACGAGTATTAAAAATTTTCAAAAGCTCATCAGGAAGTACCATAAACGCTATACGCACACTCGGTAACAGTAATTTTGAAAAACTACCTATATATACTGTTCTGTCGGGCATCTTTCCCTGAAATGCAGGTAAACTTCTTACCGTATACCTTAGCTCGCCGTTGTAATCATCCTCTATTATAAATCTACTCTCTTTTTCATTAAGCCACGATATGTATTCATTTCTCCTTTTGGCAATACCTGAAATACTGATTTTAGGTAGCGAAGAGGTTGTTAAAAACAAAACATCAATATTATTTTCTTTTATACTTTTTAAAGTTGCACCATTGCTGTCTCTCTCTAAAATAACCGTTTCAACGCCGTAATCTGCAAATATGCTTTCTGCCTTTAAAAATCCCGCCATTTCAAAGCCAACCCTTATTTTTCTGCCGGTAATACCTAAAAGTATATTAAGAAGAGGACCGATACCTGCTCCTATTACAATTCTTTGAGCGTTGGCAGAAAGACCGCGAGCTTTGTAAGAATATTCACTTAGTGCCTCTCTCAAAAGCAGTTCACCCTGTGCGTCACCATAAGAAGTAAGCTCATCATTATTTATAAGTTGTTGACGCACTATTTTTTTCCAATTTTTAACATCGGCATATTCTGTATCAATCTTTCGGCTCGAAAAATCATATTTCACGTTTTGTGACTTCTTATGAACACTTAAAGGTCTGGTAACAGGGATATAATCAGGGCTTATATAGTAACCTTTTTGTGGCTCACTTAATGCAATCCCCTCAAGACAAAGTTTTGTATATGCATTTTCAACAGTAGTTCTGCTAACTCCAAGCTCAGTCGCAGCTGCTCTTACAGAAGGCAGCTTATCTCCTTTTTTGATTATGCCTTTATTTATAGCATCCTTAATGCCGTTATAAAGACTTTTGTACAGTTCGTTCTTATTATTTAATTCTATAAAATCCAATAACATATCAACTGTCCTTTCAAAAATAATTAAAATTGGCTATTTTAAAGTGGACACTTTATGCTATAATAATACCATAAATTTTACTTTTTTCAATAGCAGGTGTTAAAAAATGAAGAAAAACTCGAAAAACAAAATTCTCAACATTACCCTAATTGGTTTTTTTGCCGCCCTTTGTTACATAGCTTTAATGCTTTTCTTTATCCCTTTTGCGGGAATGTTTATTCATTTTGGCAATCTAATAGTTGTTGTTGCAGCTCTCCTTATAGGCGGTGTAAATGGTGGTATTGCCGGCAGCATCGGAATGGGATTATTTGATTTATTTAACGGACACGCCGATTCGGTTCCAAAAACAGTAATTCTTAAATTCTTAATCGGACTTACAGTAGGTATTATTTTTAAAATCTTTAATAAAGAAAAACGCGATAACGCAAAAGCAATGACAATTTCAGGCTTAATATTTATTATGATTTCTGTAATCCTCTCCCTTTACTCTATTTTCGGCGGAAACAATTTTTCGGGCAACATTAAAATTTTAGCCCCTATTTTCTTTATAATTGGCGGAGTAGCAATATTTTTTGCCATAATAAATAAAAAATTGCCTGTTAGAACCTCTGCTGCGGTAATTGCTGCAATTCTCGGTATGTGTGTAAATATTGCGGGTGAGCTTTTATGGAAAACCGTACAATTCACTTTGGCCGGCTCCGCTTTTTCCGCCGCCTTTACGGCATCGCTTTTAAGCCAGGGTTCAACACTTATAAACGCGGGCATTTCGGTAATTGGCGGTGTTATACTTTATTTAAGTCTTGAAAAACCTTTCAAACACATTCTTTCAAAATAATAAAAAATCCCGACTTTGTCGGGATTTTTTGTATTTATAGACCTTTTTTCACCAATACTTAATATGGTGATTATATGAACGAAAAAGAATTTATAAGTATTCATAAAAAAAGGGTTGTAATTACTTTTTCTTTTATAATGCTTTTATTTTTAATAACAGTTTTAAGGCTATCATTGCTTAGCTCGAAAAAATACAGTGAAGTTATCAATACTCAAAATTATTACAGATTAAAAGCGGCAGATATTCGAGGCACAATATTTGACTGCAATAACAATCCAATCACTAATAATAAGAAAAAAATTGTAGCCGCAGTAACGCAAAATCCAAAAGCCGTTACTGCAATTTCAAAAATATTAAGCGGTGAAGCGTTAAACTCGGCGCTTGAAAGGCTAAGACGCGGAAAACCTATACTAATTGAATTGCCAAAAAAAATTGAGGTCGAGGGTATTTACTGTGCCGAAATTTACGTTACGGAATACGATACCGCAATACACACAATTGGATATGTAGATAATGAAAAAAATGGTGTTACAGGAATTGAAAAGGCATATAACAATATTTTGAAACAAACCGGTTCCTGTGAATTTGTTTTTGAAAAAAACGGCAAAGGCGAAATGCTTGAAGGCTTAACTCCAAAATTAGAATATGACAACGGATTTTTAAAAAATGGTGTTGTAACAACCCTTGATTTAAATCTGCAAAAAATCGCAGAAGAGAAAGCAGAAGGAATATCCTGCGGTGCCATACTCGTAGCAGAAAGTAACAGCGGTAAAATCAGAGCTATTGTAAGCAGGCCTTACTTTGATATTAATAATTTAGGTATCTCTCTTTCAGATGAAAGTTCTCCCTTTCTTAACCGCGCACTGAATACTTTTAATATAGGTTCGGTATTTAAGCCGTTAGTAGCCTCTGTCGGCATAGAAAACGGATATGAAGCTTTTTCAAATAATTGCACAGGAAATACAAAAATCGCAGATTTAACCTTTAATTGCCATAAAAGAGAAGGTCACGGCACACTACACCTGAATGAAGCAATTGCCTACTCATGTAATACGTATTTTTACAATTTCGCCCTTAAAATCGGCAAAGACGAAATATATAAATACGCAAAAAACCTTGGTTTTGGCCAAAGTATTGAATTGTGTCGGGGAATTTCTGCAAAAGCAGGTAATCTTACAAGTATAAGCGAGCTTTCAAATAAAGCAGAACTTGCAAATTTAAGTATAGGTCAAGGCAAACTTTTACTTTCTCCCATATCGCTTTTAAACCTATATAACTCAATAGCAAACGGCGGTCTTTACACTTCCCCCTATTTAGTTGAAGGAATTCTGAATAACGGTAAATTAACCCCCGAAAAAGAATTTTTACCTACCAGAGTTATGAAAAAAGAAACCGCAGAAAAATTAAAAAACAGCCTGAAGGCTGTTTTAGAAATAGGAACAGGAAGTAGTGCAAAACCTCAATATACAACTGCGGCAGGAAAAACTGCCACCGCACAAACAGGAAAATATTATAGCGGTTCAGAAATCTGCTCAGGTTGGTTTTGCGGATTTTTCCCATTTGAAAATCCAAAATACACAGTAATAGTTTTTTCTGAAAACACATTGAAAGATACTAAAAGCTGTGCGGAAATTTTTTCCGAGCTTGCAGACAGCATAACATTAAACGGGTATTAATTAATACCCGTAAATATACTGAAAATTGAACCGCCTATAATTGAATATTGTAAAATTATGAAAGAAAGAATTAAATTAAGTATTGCAAAAGCTACGCTCATCATACCTTTTTTAACAAATAATTCTTTACCCTTCTTTTTATCAATCAAAAGCATAACAATGGCAACAATGGCTACCAAAGCAGTAACAAGGTTTAATAATGGTAAAACTATAAGTGCCATAATCTCGCTTGAAGTGGTCCACAAGTTAGCAATATTCATTTTATGTAAAACCTCAAGCAATACAATGTTAAAGAAATTTACAACAACCGTAATACTCGAAATGATTGATAAAACATTATATTTTTTCATAAATACTCCTTTAATGCCTTTCTTCTTCATTATAAAAACTCTCGCAAAATCTTGCCATAAATGAAAGTGGTTCATCATTAGCATACAAATGCGATGTATCTCCAAAGCCGTTGCACCTGAAATAGGCAATTCCTTCTTCCCTTTCCTCGGTAATAACAGTAGTAACAGAGGAAGGAAGTGCCACAAAACCATGCCAAAAAGCTAATGGAGAAATATTTAAAATATGCGATAAAATTACCGCCTCAACTGCAAAATGGCAAAAGAAAACAATAGTATCATTGTTAGATTTTATGGCTCTATAAAAATTATTTTCTCTTTTGTAGCCGTGTTTTTCAAGTATTTCGTCAATACCTTGGGATACTTCATCATATTTTTCTGAAACATTTCCGCTTTGCATTAAATCTGAATTTTTCCACAAAGCCTTATCAAAATGGCACTCATCTTTCAGCCAATCATTTGGATACAAATCCCACGCGTGTCTTACAGCATTTGTTCTCGGGTCCATAACTGTACCCGTAAATTCCCTTAACCATTCACAAGTTTCAGCAGTCATGCCAAGCTTTTCCAAAGTACCCTTTGCAGTATCCTTTGCCCTGCCAAGCGGCGAGCAATAAATTTTAGTAATCGGTAATTTAGTAAGACGTTCGGTTAAATATTCTGCCTCTCGCCAACCTTTTTCGGTTAATGAATCAATAGAATAGTCCGGCTCACAATGCCTTACAAAAATAAGCTTCATATTATATCCCCAAACGCAAATAATTTAAATATATAATATCATATTTTCTAATTAAAAGCAAGTTTATGACAAAAAATATAACACCTCTTAAGCTAATAGCTACAAGAGGTGTTTTTAATAATATATTAGTTACATTCTGCAGTTAAAGGACCTGCTAATTCTTTAAGGTAGAATAATCTGCCGGGTAAAGTAGGAATGTATGTAGAAGTGATGTGCATATCAGGACCATGGTGAAGTGTTGTAAGGAAGCTCATTCCCTGCCAACCCATACCGCGTCCGAGAGCACCGTCAGCACCGCCGATAGCATAATCAGCCTGTAAGAACAAAGCAGGTCCGATTGTATTAGCACGGCAAGGTACTAATGTAGTTCTTGACTTAAAGCTTGTGATAGCGTTTTGCTCAATTGTAAGGGGGTGAAGCTTAGCAGCAATTCTGTAAGGAGCTTTTAGCCATTCTGCCTCGTCCTTATAATCTACTGCAAATTGAGGCTCCCAGAATGCAATATGGCACATTCTGCCGATACCGTAAACAAGTACTAACTTTGCACCTTCTGCCTTTAAAGCAGCTATCTTTTCAGGATATGTAGGAAGATTTGCTTTGGTTGCAAAATTACGCTGTGACTCAGGAATAGTGTTATTTAGCTTATTGAAAAAAGCTTCCTTCATACTGTATTCGAAGGATGCAGGGTTATCGTTTGAAAGTGTGTTACCCTCAGCATCTGCCCATTCGTCCATATTGAAGGTTGTAACGTGGTCGCACTCGATTTTCCATTCGTTAAGGAAGTAAGCAGCCCACTTGTACATACCCATAGGACCAACAGGAAGAATCATAGCAAGCTTTCTTCCCTCTTCACGTGTAAGCTTAATCTGCATTGCAATTTCGTGTCCCATAAGGGTATCGAAATCGTTAATGTTTGCACATTCAACAGGATTAAAACCATCGTTCCAGAAATCCTCTCTCTGTACTCCCTTTTCGCAGCAAGCGTCTATCTTTGCCATATCCCAGCCAACGGGATAAAAATCCTCAAGCAAAGAACCTTTAACAGTGCTCATAAAATCCATAATAAAATCTCCTTTTATTAAATATTTATAAATTTTTAAGGCAATAACCTTTTTGTAGTTCCCTTTAAATATGCTTTGCAAAGGCGAAAGCCCTCGGCATAGTCAGCGCCGCACTGATAACCCCTGTATCTCGAACAGGTTCTAACCATATCGGCAAAATCGATACCGTCATGCTCTCTCATCCAAACAAGCTGACTTGCGTGACATTCAAGCATATCAATTTTAAGGTCGATTTCATCAGTGATATCAACAAACTCTTCAGGCACAAAGTTTACACCTGCCAAGGTATCCATATAGTAAATCGGTACCATCCTTGCAGGTTCGCCGTCAACAGCGCTGAATTTATGAGGATAATTTGTGTAATTAGGTAATGTTGCAGCAAAAGCAGCATCAAACACAAGACGTGATACAGCAGTATGGTCCGGCATATAATCATCAGGGTTATGAGTGATGATAACATCAGGATTTGCATATCTGATTACATCAATAATTCTTTCTCTTGCTTCTTTGTTATTATCGTAAATGTTAAGGTCTTCAAAGTCGGCACAAATAACCTCAATGCCTGCAAGCGAACCCGCTTTTTTTGCTTCATTTTTACGCATTACAGCAAGCTCATCAGGTGGGATTATTACGTGACCCAAGTTACCGTTAGAAGCATGACAAACAATAACTTTGTCCCCTCTTTTAACACATTTTGCAAGAGTTCCGGCACAAGCGATTTCAACATCGTCAGGATGGCAACCGATGGCTAAAACATTCATTAGAGTCACTTCCCTTTTATAATTTAATAAAATAATACAGCTTTTCCACTTGAAATTCAATGCATAAAAAGATATAATAATTATACAATTGTTCCTCGGAGGCATTTATGGAAAATAATTTTACAAGAATCGAGTTTGACACAGTATTTAATATTGAAAGCGTTTTTGCTCTTTTTTATATGGAAATGAAAAAGGAATTTCATTATGAAGGTGAACAGCATAACTTCTGGGAAATGGTTTATATAGATAAGGCAGAAATGATTTGTACAGCCGGTAAAAACCGCTTTGCTCTAAAAAACGGTGAAATTACATTTCATAAGCCAAACGAATTCCATAATCTTGAAGGCAACAAAAAAGATTTCCCAAACGTAAGTATTATCACCTTTGAATGCAAAAGTCCTGCAATGTCTTATTTTGAGGGTAAAATATTCAAACTAAATCAAGAAGAAAAAAATCTCTTGTCTCAGGTATTTGCAGAGGGTATGTCCTGTTTTGAAATGGAAAACAGCGAAAATCCGTTAATTCAAAAAATGCACCTTAAACCAAATGCCCCTTTTGGTTGCAGTCAATCGACAAAAAATTTACTTGAATTATTTTTAATTAAGCTTTACCGAAATGGATTTTCCACCACCAAAAAAGAACGTAAAAATTATGTCATTGACGGTATTGATGTGCCACGCCAGATTAAAAAAATTCTCGATTATATGAGCGATAATTTAAAAAACAAAATAACAATAGAAGAAATCGCAAAACATATTAATGCAAGTGAAAGCCAAACAAAAAAACTATTTTCAAAATATTACAGCGGTGGCATTATTAAATATTTCAACAACCTAAAAATCAAAGAAGCTAAACGACTAATTCGCGAAGAGCAAATGAATATGGCTCAAATTTCAGAATATTTGGGCTTTGAAACACCGCAATACTTTACAAAATGCTTTATAAAATATGCCAAAATGACACCAAGTGAATATAAAAAATCCATTGTGAAATAACTGATATCAAAACAAAAAAGCCGCTGTTAAGCGGCTTTTTTATATATAATTTATTACGTAAGCAAATCAGGATAGCAATAAATTTTTCAATTACTTGTCTTTAGCAATAACATCATCCAAACGTTTCTCGCAAAAATCAAGAAACTCGTGCCAAAGGTTTTTATCGATGAATTTATTTTCACCTGTTTTCAAAAGTAATTCACCTTTAGCAGCGGTATCATTATTCCAAACGTGGTTACCGATAAAAACATCAACATTCTCATTATGTAATCGGTGCAGGCTGTTACGATAATCCTCTCTGCAATTATCATAGTCAAAGCAACCTTGCGCCATGGTGTTAGCACCTGCACCTCCAAACATACCTACGCGATATATTTTTTGGTTATCCTCAGTTTCAAAGAAAAAGGAAATTGTACCTTTAGTGTGTCCGGGTGTCTCTAAAAATGAAATAGTGGTGTTTCCAAGAGATAATGTGTCGCCGTCTTTAATCAAGACATCAGGGACAAAATATCTCTTTGCCGCCTCTGCGTCATCGCGACCTATTAAGGTAGTAGCTCCCGATAAATCAACCATATGTGCGGTTGCCTCGATATGATCATGATGCCAGTGAGTATTAATAATATATTTAATATCCTTTGGATTAAATCCCAACTCATAAATCGAACGAATTACAAGGTATAAGGTATTGGCATATCCAGGGTCAATTAGAATTAAGCCATCGCCCGTATCAATTAAATGGCACGAAGCCTGAAACGTACCAACAAAATAAACATTTCCAATGATGCGGAAAGGTTCCATTTTGCCCTCCCACGGATTTTCGATTTGCCTTCTCACAAACATAATAAGCCTTCTTCCAAGAGAATTTTAATATCTTATAAAATAAAAGCAGTAGTGTGTCAATACATAACAAAATCTGTTATTAAAAAAATTGGATTTCTATTTTAAGGCAGGATAAGTATCATAAAGTGTTTGATTATTGTTTATACTGGAAGTCCTAAAGATTTATTATCTGATTTGTAATCGGTATTTTTATTTTCAGAAACAAATGGTAAAGTGTTTGCGGTATTTTTGATTATCATTG
>JAZRAI010000032.1:0-9054 GCA_045634455.1 Acutalibacteraceae bacterium | reverse complement strand
ATGAGGATATCCGTTTTCCTTAGCACAAGCCTCGCATAAATTATATTCCTTAATAACACCGCCAACCACGGTTTTAATATGGGTGGTTGCAATGTTTTGTTTGCATTTATCGCAGAACATAATAATCACCTTCTAAATTTGAGTAAGCAACATCTGTTTAAGTATAGCCGCCCTGATACTATCCTTAAAAATAGGCGGAACCTTTTGCATAACGGTATTTGAAACTGCCGAAGCCATAAGTCGAGCCGTTTCGGTTGAAATAAGACCTGCTTGCAAACAATTTTCAATAACAATTCTTGCAGTCATTGAATCGAGTGTCTCGCCGATAGAATTAATAATATGCATAAGCGCCGACGAGGAATTGAGGACAACTCTTTTAATCCTGATGTATCCTCCACCGCCTCTGCGACTTTCGATTATATATCCGTGTTCCGGTGTAAAACGTGATGATAACACATAATTTATTTGACTTGGAGCGCAACCAAACAGCTCCGCAAATTCGTTTCTTTGAATTTCTGCAACATTTTCAGTGGATTCGTTAAGCATTTTTATGATTTCACTTGTAATCAAATCGCTCATTCTCATTTTAAACATCTCCTTTTTGACCTTTCCTGACTTTTATTATAAATCAAAGGTCAGTAAAAGTCAAACATTTTTTAAAAAATTTTTGTAACACTGAATTGTGTTTTTTCATAGTATGTGATGAAAACAAAAAGGAGGTTTTCGTAAATGTGTAACTTTGGTGGAAACAACTGTTCTTGGATTATCATCCTTATCCTCATCATCTTCTGCTGTGGCGGTTGCGGCGGCAATAGCAATTATGGCTGCAATAACAACTGTGGTTGCGACAATAACTGTGGCTGCTGCTAATCCATAACAGAAAAAAGATACCCTGAACGGGTATCTTTTTTATTTTTAGGGTATTAAATATTTATCGCTTTCTTCTAATTCAAGCAAATCAACTATTTTATTGAAAATTTCAACTTTACCTTCAAAATCAACCATAGTATGTGCGTCTGAACCAAAATAGAACTTACAACCACATTCTTTTGCAATTTTGTATGGTCTTAAAACGCGAGGCAGTTCTGCTTCCTTATACATATCTAATTTTATATTAAGTTCTACACCCCAACCTCTTTTTGCGGCTAACTTAAATATCTCAGTGAAAACCTCATCCGAAATTAAATCAATTATATCCAAATGATTTTCAGGCTTTGAAATTAGCTGTGTAGTCAGGTGAGCAATACCTACCTTTTTATCAGGTAGGTTGCTGTATAAAAGATTAAATAAGCGCTCTACATAAAGCTCTGCCCTTTTTTCAATGTCATCAACCGAAATCTCGTTATTAAACCACATATGAAAATGAGTTGTTGCAACAATGATAAAATCAAATTTATCAAATTTATCAGGTGCTATGCCTATTTCGTTCTGCTTATTCATATCACATTCGCAACCGAAATAAAATTTGCATTTACCGTTCTGCGGAAGCGGTAAAGCAGAGGCGATTTTTTCGTAAGGCAACATAGTCCACCAGCCACAATCGGCATCTAAGTCTAAATCCCAAAAATGGTCAGTAATAACAATGCTTTTAAGATTCGCATCGGTAGCCTGTTTCAAAATATTATCTGGCGTACGTAACGTGTCCGAAGAACAAGGAGAAATACTCGAATGAATGTGATAATCGTGGTCAACAATATATTTCATAATTAAAATTCCTTTTCAGAAAGCAATTTTTTATAGCCTTTCCCGTACTTAACAGCACGCGAAACACGACTTAGTGTAGCGGTTGAAATGTCGCATTGTTCTAAAACCTGCTTAAAGGTTTTTCCTTCACTTAAAAGACGTGCCGCCTTTATTCGCTGTGCCATTTTTTCGATTTCCTGCTTTGTGCACAAGTCCTCAAAAAAATCGGTACATTCATTAATATCATTAATAGAAATAATGTATTTAAACAATTCCTCTATCATCTGACTGTCTGCTTTTTTACCATACATAGCTATGCACCAAAAGTTTCGATATCTTTACTTAAGAAAGCGCGTGTTTTTTCAGATTTGGGATTTGAAAATACCTCTTGCGGTGTTCCCATTTCCTCAATAACACCATCTGCCATAAAAATAACCTTATCAGAAACATTGCGGGCGAATTCCATTTCATGAGTAACAACAATCATTGTACTGTCGCCCGTTTTAAGTTCCCTTATAACCCTTAAAACCTCGCCCGTAAGCTCGGGGTCTAACGCACTTGTAGGCTCATCAAAGCAAAGAATATCCGGTTCTAACGCCAAAGCCCGTGCAATAGCAACACGTTGTTGTTGACCGCCCGAAAGCTGGCACGGATAAAAATCGATTTTATCCAAAAGACCTACACGCTTAATAAGACCCATTGCTTTCTCCTTAATTTCATCAGGAGTACCGCGTTTTAAAAGTGTGGGGGCCAAAGTTATATTTTCAAGAACATTATATTGCGGAAAAAGATTAAAAGACTGAAAAACCAAACCGAAATGCAGCCTGTTTTCTCTGATTTGCTCATCCTTTAAGGTTTTTGCAGTTTCGCCTGAGTAGATTTCCTTTCCGTCAACGCAAATAGTACCTTCATCGGCAAATTCAAGAAAATTCAGGCAACGAAGCAATGTAGTTTTACCGCTACCCGAGGAACCAATAATGGAGAGTACCTCACCTTTTTCAAGGGAAAAGTCGATCCCCTTTAAAACATCAATTTTTCCAAAGCTTTTTTTGATATTTTTAACTTCTAAAACCGACATATTTCCCCTCCTTAATTAAAGTAGCTGAGCTTCTTCTCAATTTTGCCTAAAAGGATTGTAACAATGCCTACAAAAGCAAGATAGAAAACTGCAGTATAAAAAATAGGCCAGATTAGAGCCTGCGAAGAAGCCATATCCTTAGCGCATTTTATAATCTCAGGTATAGCAATAGCATTTGCAAGTGCAGTATCCTTAACTAAAGTGATAATCTCATTCGAAAGTGCAGGAACAATGCGTTTAATTACTTGTTTTAAAACTATTTTTCTAAAAACCTGTGACTTTGTTAAACCTAAAACATATCCTGCTTCATATTGTCCTTTAGATACACTTTCAATACCGCCTCGGAAAATTTCCGAAAAATAGCAAGCGTAATTTACAACAAAGGCAATAAGAACTGCAAGAAATCTGCCCTGCCATAATAACTGACTGCTACCCCTTGCTATAGTAAATTTAAGATCAATATTATTAAATATATTAATTGATGCATTTCCATCAGCCAAAAGGCTTGGTAAATAATAAATTACAAAAATAAACAACATCAGCGGAATTCCGCGAATAATCCAAATAAAAATTTTAAAAGGCACTTTTATAAATTTAAATTTGCTCATAGAACCAAAAGAAAAAGCCAAACCTAAAGGAATTGCAAAAACCAAAGTCAAAGCAAACAAAAGACAAGTAATACCAAAGCCTTGTAAAAGTACCTGAGTAATTTCAAGAAAAGTCATTTTAAATCCTTTATTAAAGACAGAAAAGTGCAAGGTGTTTCCACCTTGCAAATTTCTGTAGTTATTTTAATTTTAAATTATTTTTGATCTGCAAAATCAATAATAGCAGTATTAGTTAAACCATACTTTTCAGCAATCTCTGTAATAGTGCCATCAGCACCTAATTCTTCGAGAGCTGTATTTACTTTTGCGGTAAGGTCAGAACCTTGCTTAAAGCCAATAGCATAATATTCAGCAGCACTATAAACCTTTTCTGAAATTGCAAGTCCTTTATAATCGCCCTTGCCAACATAAGCCTTAGCAAGTTGTTCATCAACAACTACAAAATCAACTGCACCCATACTAAGTTCTTTCATTGCATCAAGCTGAGAGGTAACTCCCTTCTTTATAGCACCCTTAAGACTTTCTGTAAGATATGTATCACCTGCAGAACTATTTTCTACAGCGCCAACCTTGCCGGAAAAGCTATTAGTATCTTTAATATCCTTAACAAAAGCTTCTTTAGCAACGATAACTTGTTTGTTACCCATATAATTATATGAGAAATCAACCTTATCGGCACGTGCAACACCGTCATCATCAGCAGTATTAGCTGTAAAACCATTCCAAATACAATTAATTGTTCCGGAATTTAATTCGGTATACTTTTGTTCCCAGTCAATAAGCTTAAATACAACTTTATAACCCAACTTTTCGAAAACAGCCTCAGCAAGTTCAGTATCAAAACCAACTAACTCGCCATCTTCTTCATAATTCATTGGCTTATAAATTGTATAACCTACAACAACAGTTTTAGCATCTTTGTTGCCGTTGTTATCCTTTTTGTCAGCCTTCTCTCCGCAACCTGCAAAGCAAAAAAGCAATGCAAGTGCTAACATTAATGCAATAATTTTTTTCATTTTTTATAACTCCTTTAAAAAATTTTAAATTTATGTACTTATTATACTTCATTATGATAAAGTTGTAAAGTGTTTTTTTAATTTTTTTACAAAAAATAAGCACAACCTAATAGTTGTGCTTAAAATTGTTACCTATTACTTTATTTCAGATAACCAAGCTTCAGCTTTTTCTGCAGAAATACGCTTAATATCTTCCTTTGGGTACTTAGACTCTTGACCGCCACAGTAATACATAAAGTACTTACCGTCTGCGTTTTTAAAAAGACACTCTTCGAAACCTGCAGGGTCTCCAATATAACCCTCGGTCTTTTTAGCGATAAACTCGGCGGTATCAGTATCATAAGTAACCTTACAAATAATCTTTTTCATAAAAACACCTCCACTACTAAGATATATTTTAACTATGATAAATATATATATCAAGCGAAAAAAGTCGAATACCATGAAATTAATTACACTTGACATAAACTTATTTATATGATAACCTTATTTTTGAAAAATCGCTTTATAATTACGACTTTGCGCTAAGGAAACATAATCGTTATTTGCTATAATAATATGATCTAAAAGCCTCACATTAATATTTGCAAGTAATGTAAATAATTTATTGGTGAGAGCCAAATCCTCATTACTTGGTATTGCAAATCCCGAAGGATGATTGTGCGAAAGCACAACACATACGGGATTACGTTTCATAACAATTTCCAAAATTTTGCGAATTGATAATTCAGCTGAGGAGCTATCCCCCTCTGCCAAAACATCAAAACCTAAAATCTGTCCTTTACCATTAAAGGAAGTAATTGCAACGGTCTCTTTTGTATAGCATAAATATTTTTCCAACAAATAGTCTCCTATTTGATTTGTACTCGTAAAATTTTTATCGTGATTTACCTTTTCAGCCCTGTAAATACTTGCAATAGGTAAAATCATTTTTAAGAGAGCAACCGTATTTTCCGTAATTCCCTTAACCTTTAAAAGTTGGTCAATCGGGGCATCAAAAACACCTTGAATTGAACCAAACGTATTAATCAGTTCATGAGCAATTTCGTTTGTATCGCGACGCGGTATGCTATAAAATAACAGCATTTCAAGTATTTTATGAGGCGGAGTAGTTTCGCTGAAACCATTTTCCAAAAAATCTCTGCGCACACGTTCTCTATGACCCTCGTGTTTGTTTTCAGACACACTATCCCCTCCTTATTAAACATTATATACTATTTCAAATAAATTTTCAAGTAGGCGTAATATGAAAGAATTTACCATAACAAAAAATGATGAGACACTCCGTCTTGACAAATTCATAACAAAAAACTGTCCTAAATTGCCAAGCTCCTTAATGTTCAAATACATCAGAACAAAACGCATTAAGGTGAACGGCAAACGTGCCGAAATTTCAACAAGGCTTATGGCAGGAGATATCGTCTCTGCTTATATTAATGATGAGTTTTTTGAAAGTGTTGCACCTAAATATGACTTTTTATCAGCACCTGCAAAGCTTGACATTGTATATGAGGATGAAAACATATTGCTTGTTGATAAAAAACAGGGCGTTTTAGTTCATCCCGATAAAAACGAATACACAAACACACTGATTTCCCGTATTCAGCATTATTTATATGAGAAGGGTGAATACAACCCCGAAGCTGAAAACAGCTTTGCTCCTGCTCTTGCCAACAGAATTGACCGAAACACGGGCGGTATTGTAATTGCTGCTAAAAATGCCGAAGCACTCAGGATTTTATGTGATAAAATAAAACTAAGGGAACTTGACAAGCGTTACATTTGCATTGTTCACGGTATTCCTAAAAAAGCTACTGATACTCTTGAAGGCTTTTTAGAAAAAGATGAGGACAAAAACCGAGTTTTCTTATCAAAAAACAAAACCGATGCTTCAAAATCCATAAAAACCCGATATCGTGTAATAGAAAGCAAAAACAATCTTTCCCTTTTGGAAATCGAATTGATAACAGGCAGAACACATCAAATCAGAGCACATATGGCAGCTATCGGGCATCCCCTTTTAGGTGAAGGCAAATATAGTAAATCAAACGATAAAAAGTTAGGATTTGACAAGCAGGCACTTTATTCTTACAGCCTGACTTTTGATTTCAAAACTGATGGCGGCATATTAAACTATTTAAACGGCAGAAAATTCACAGTAAACAATGTTTGGTTTGCCGACCAATTATTTGGTGATAAATACAAGAAATTATTTTAGCAAGTGACAAGCTCCTTATTTCATATAATTTTTTAGATTATATGAAATGAGGAGTTTTATGTTTGCTTTATTATTAAAATTAGCTTCAAGTATATTCTATTTAGCGCTTCACGTTACTGGTGCCGGCTCCTTTCCCCCACCGCTTGACAGCAAAACAGAAACCGAATTACTTATAAAAAGTGAAAACGGTGATATCGATGCACGAAACAAACTAATCGAACATAATCTCCGCCTTGTGGCACACATTGTCAAAAAATATTATGCAACAGGTGCCGAGCCCGATGACCTGATTTCTATCGGAACTATTGGTCTAATTAAGGCAATTTCGACCTTTAAATCTGATAAAAATATCAAGCTCGCCACCTATTCAGCACGTTGCATAGAGAACGAAATTCTTATGTTTTTCAGAAATCAGAAAAAATCCTCGCAGGATGTTTTTATCAGTGACCCAATTGATACAGATAAAGATGGCAATGCCCTTACTTTAATTGATATAATAGCGGATAATCGCGATATTGTTGAAGAAATTGACACCAAATTAAAACTTGAACGACTTAAAGTTATCTTGTCAGGCACTTTAAGTGGCAGGGAAAAAGAAATAATTGAAATGCGATACGGTTTAAACGGAAAGAAAGAACTGACACAACGCGAAATTGCAAAAAAACTTGGTATCTCACGAAGTTATGTTTCACGAATAGAAAAAGCCGCCTTAGAGACACTAAGACGGCAATTCGATTAAATTAACAATTGTGATATTTTTCTTCAATATAATTAATTACATCCTCGCGTACATCTTTTGGAAAATTACGCAAAATTGTTATAATACTTATTTCATTTGGAGTGAGTTCAAGCCTATTATCCTGCTCATAAAAAGCTTTTTCGCGAACAATGGATGTAGTTTGTTCAGGCGGAGCAAATGAGAGCTCATCACTATCCTTACCTGTCAAAAGATAATCGGTAGTAACTCCAAAAATCTCTGCTAACTGCACAATTCTGTCCGAGGTAACATTTCCCGTACGCTCCATTTGAGAGTAGGTAGACTCCTTAATACCAAGAAACTGTGCCACTTGATATTGTTTTAGTCTTTTTGCTTTGCGAGTAGTTCTAATTCTATCGTTAATAGGATTTGACATTACTTAATCCCCTTTTTAAAAATTAACTTGACTAAATTTAATATTATGGTATAATTTATATGCTTTATCAACGCTGAAGTGGCTCAGTTGGCAGAGCAGCTGATTCGTAATCAGCAGATCGTGGGTTCGAGTCCCATCTTCAGCTCCACACCTCGCCTTGCGGGGTGTTTTTTTATACAATTTTTGTCGAATAAAGTCGAATTGTATACATATATTATAAATTATTTGAAAAAAAAGTCAAGCAAAAGAGTTAAAACCGCGATATTAGTATTAAAATACGGGCAATTAAATATTGCCCGTATTTTTGTTATTTCATTGAAATAGCTTTCTTAACCTTTTCGGCAATATTTACTGCTCTAAGACCAAACTCATCAAGAAGCTTGGGTGCAGGACCTGAATGACCAAACCTATCATAAACGCCAAGCTTAACAACAGGTACGGGATAATTTTCAGCCAAAAATTCGCTGACAGCAGAGCCTAAACCACCGATTACGGAGTGCTCTTCAGCAGTAACAATTGCACCTGTTTCCTTAGCAGCCTTTAAAACAATTTCGGTATCAAGTGGCTTGATAGTTGCAATATTAATAACGCGAGCATTAATACCTTCTGCCTTTAACAAATCACTCGCCTGTAAAGCTTCATTAACCATAAGACCGGTAGCAATAATAGTTACATCGTTGCCCTCTTTAAGCTCTACACCCTTACCAATTTCAAAATTATAATCATCACCAAATACTACGGGCACTGCAAGTCTGCCAAAACGCAAATATACTGGACCGTCATGGTCTAACGCTGCACGAACTGCAAGCTTTGCCTCGGTTTCATCAGCAGGGTTAATAATTGTCATACCGGGGATAGTACGCATTAAAGCGATATCCTCATTACACTGGTGAGTAGCACCATCCTCGCCAACAGAAATACCTGCATGAGTAGCGCCGATAATAACATTAAGATGAGGATAACCGATAGAGTTTCTTACCTGCTCAAAAGCACGGCCTGCGGCAAACATTGCAAAAGAACTGCAAATTACCTTTTTGCCTGTTGCAGCAATACCAGCCGCAATGCTAACCATATTTTGTTCAGCAATACCGCAATCGTAAAACCTTTCAGGAAACTCCTTTTTAAAAACGCCTGTTTGAGTAGCAGCAGCAAGGTCTGCATCTAAAACAACAAAATCGTCGCGTTCTGCGCCTAATTCTTTAAGTGCTGCGCCAAAGCTCGCACGGGTTGCAACCATTTTTACTTCTGACATATCCGTTTCTCCTTTACATTAACTCGCTGAGCTTTGCTCTAAGCTCTGTCATTGCCTGCTCATAAA
>JAZRAI010000031.1:0-55296 GCA_045634455.1 Acutalibacteraceae bacterium | reverse complement strand
AAAGACTGGTAGAGCCGGAAAGAATCATTACCTTCAGAATTTCCTGGGTAGATGATAACAACAAGGTACAGGTAAACCGTGGTTACAGAGTACAGTTTAACTCTGCTATCGGTCCTTATAAGGGCGGTATCCGTTTACATCCTTCTGTTAATGCTTCTATTATGAAGTTCTTGGGCTTTGAGCAAACCTTTAAGAATAGCCTTACAGGTCTTCCTATGGGCGGTGGTAAAGGTGGTTCTGACTTTGATCCCCGCGGTAAGAGTGAGGGTGAGGTTATGCGCTTCTGCCAGAGCTTTATGACCGAGCTTTCAAAGCATATCGGTCCTGATACCGTCGTTCCTGCAGGTGATATCGGTGTTGGCGCTCGTGAGGTTGGCTTTATGTTTGGTCAATATAAGAGACTTCGCAACGAATTCACAGGCGTTTTAACAGGTAAGGGCCGTTCATTCGGCGGTTCACTTATCCGTCCCGAAGCTACCGGTTTTGGTGCTGTTTACTACACCGTTGAAATGTTAAAGACCTTTGGTGAGGATATCAAGGGTAAGACCTTTGCAGTATCAGGCTTCGGTAACGTTGCTTGGGGTACTGTTAAAAAGGTACATGAGCTTGGCGGTAAGGTTGTAACAATCTCCGGTCCTGACGGTTACATATATGATGAAGACGGTGTAGCAACCGAAGAAAAGATTAACTTTATGCTTGAAATGCGTGCTTCCGGCAACGATAAGGTTAAGGATTATGCTGACAAGTTCGGTGTTCCTTACTTTGCAGGTAAGCGTCCTTGGGAGCAGAAGGTTGACGTTGTAATGCCTTGTGCTACTCAGAATGAGGTTGGTATTGAAGATGCTAAGAACATGGTTGCTAACGGCGTTAAATACTATGTAGAGGTTGCTAATATGCCTACTACCGAGGAAGCTATGACATATCTTAAGGAAAATGGTCTAGTAATTGCTCCTTCTAAGGCTGTTAATGCCGGCGGTGTTGCAGTTTCCGGTCTTGAAATGAGCCAGAACTCAATGCGTTACAGCTGGACTGCTGAAGAGGTTGATGCTAAGCTAAAGCAGATTATGGCTGATATCTACAAGAATTCCTATGATGCTGCTGAAAAGTACGGTATGAAGGGTGACCTTGTTGCAGGTGCAAACATTGCAGGCTTTATAAAGGTTGCAGATGCTATGATCGCAGAAGGTATTGCTTATTAATTTATAATTGCGTTAAGACTTATTAAATAAAGTAAAAGCTGTGTGGAAAAAAATTCTGCACAGCTTTTAAATTTGTTAAATAATTATTGATTTTAAACGTTAAAGATTGTATACTTATTGTAATAAAATATTTAAAGAGGTAAAAGATATGATTTCTGAAAAAATGATGAGCCTTGGTAAAAAGCGCTCTGTTATCAGAGAAATTTTTGAATACGGAAATAAAAGACGTGCAGAAATAGGCGCAGAAAATGTGTTTGATTACAGCCTTGGCAATCCGAGTATTCCGGCACCAAAAGAGGTAAACGATGTGATGGTGAAATTGCTTACCGAAAAAGATCCCGTAGCACTCCACGGGTATACCTCGGCACAGGGTGCTCCGGCTGTGCGTCAGGTTATTGCTGATGATATTACGGCTCGCTTTAATATTAATGCGGACCCTAATTTGATTTATATGACCTGCGGTGCGGCGGCTTCGCTTACAATTTCGCTAAATGCTATTATAAATGCGGGGGATGAGGTTATCACTCTTGCTCCGTTTTTCCCTGAATACAGGGTATTTGCCGAAAAAGCAGGAGCTTCATTTAAAGTTGTAAAGTGCAGAGAAAACGATTTTCAAATTGATTTTGAAGCTCTTGAAAAAGCTATAACCAAGAATACAAAGGCGGTTATTGTGAATTCTCCCAATAATCCGTCGGGTGTAGTTTTTGGGGAAGCTACTATTAAAGCACTTGCAGAGCTTCTTGATAAAAAACAAAAAGAGCTTGGTAATAAGATTTTCATTATTGCAGACGAGCCTTACCGTGAGCTTGTATACGGGGATGCAGTAGTGCCGTATATTCCCGAATATTACGATAACACATTAGTTTGTTATTCTTTTAGTAAATCTTTATCACTTCCGGGTGAACGTATAGGCTACATATTCGTTTCTCCGAAAATAGAAAATTGTGAGGACGTTTATGCTGCGGTTTGCGGTGCAGGCAGAGCCTTGGGCTTTGTTTGCGCACCTTCGCTTTTACAGTTTACTGTAGCTGAGTGCCTCGGCAAAACTGCCGATATTTCGGTTTATGATAAGAACAGAAATCTGCTTTACAACAACCTTACAGAGTACGGATTTAAGCTTGCAAAGCCCGACGGTGCATTTTATCTGTTTATGAAATCCCCCGAGCCAGATGCCAACGCATTTTGCGAAAAGGCAAAGAAATATGAGCTTTTGTTAGTGCCCAGTGACGATTTCGGATTTGAGGGCTATGTGCGTATAAGCTACTGCGTAAAAACCGAAATGATAGAAAAATCATTACCTGCATTTAAACAATTAATTGAGGAATATAAGTAACAAAAAAAGACTAACGGTGATGCCGTTAGTCTTTTTATCTTTATGGATTACAACTTTTACAGGGTTTAAAGCCTTGTTCTATAAGTAAATTGCGGTCAGATGTAAAATATTTGTTATCATCGTGCATCCTTTTAACCGAAGAACAAGTTGATAAGTGAAAGGTTTTGCTGTTTAAATTTCCGCAATACTGTATTGATTGTGTGTCAATATCGGTATCAGGCTCTGTGTTCGGAGTTTGAACGACTATTTTATCGCCCGAAATTTCAGTATCATCCGTTTTGGGATTACTTACGCGGTAACCGTTCACAGAATTATTTTCAGCAAGATTTATAGTAACCTTTGTTTTAGGCTCGGCTTTTTGTTTTGGTTGCTCTTTATTCTTGCAGGCACTAAGGGGCAACAAGAGGCAAAAGCAGAGTATAACTGCAATAATATTACGCATTTTTTATCCTTTCAAAGAAGAATTTAATAATGTTTTTTACGATATTAAATATTATAGCAAAAAATATAAAATTTTCAACAATTTTTTAGTAAAAAAACATAGTTTTTCCTTGAAAAAACTGTTTAAATGTGGTAAACTAATAAAAAAGAATTTGGGAGTATGTGCCTTGTTTGAACAGACGGTAGATATTGAAAGAATTGAGCAAATCGTAAACCTTTTCGGCAATTTTGATGAGAATATAAAATTGATTGAAAAACGGTATGATGTGGCAATTACCTCACACGGCTCGCAGATTAAGGTAAAAGGCGAGGTGCAGAGTGTGCTTTCAGCGGTCAGAACCCTTGAAGGCCTTATTACTATGATTAATAAGGGCGAGCAGATTACTGATCAGAGTGTAAGCTATGTGGCTTCCTTGGTTGATGACGGTGATGATGCAAAAATCGGCTCGGTTACCGATGCAAATTGCATTTGTATTACTTCAAAAGGTAAACCCGTAAAGCCTAAAACTCTAGGTCAAAAGCAGTATATTGATGCAATTCGTCACAATACGGTGACTATTGGCGTAGGTCCTGCGGGTACAGGCAAAACCTATTTGGCGGTGGCTGAGGCTGTAAGTGCTTTCAGGGCAAAAACCGTAAACCGTATAATTCTTACTCGTCCTGCTGTGGAAGCGGGTGAAAAGTTAGGATTTTTACCGGGTGATTTACAGCAAAAGATAGACCCTTATTTAAGACCTCTTTACGATGCTCTTTTTGATATGCTTGGAGCTGAAAATTTTCAAAAATCGCAGGAGAGAGGGGATATTGAGGTTGCTCCCTTGGCTTATATGCGAGGAAGAACTCTTAATGACAGCTTTATCATTCTTGATGAAGCACAGAACACAACAACCGAGCAGATGAAAATGTTTTTAACAAGACTTGGTTTTAATTCTAAGGTTGTTGTAACGGGAGATATTACCCAGATAGATTTGCCCGGCGGCAAAAAATCAGGACTTCGTGATGCAGTCGAAATACTGAAGGGTATAGAGGATATTGAAATTGTAAAACTTACCGCGCGAGATGTTGTGAGACATCGCTTGGTTCAGGAAATAATAAAAGCGTACGAAAGAAGTGCAGAAGAAAATGAGTGTTAAAGTAAGCATAAGCGTTAAAGAAAAAGGCATTAAGCTTCCAACAGGAACAAGGCTTCTTATAAGAAAGGCTTGCAATGCAACGCTTAATTTTGAGGGTATTACAGACCCCGCAGAAGTGGATGTAAGCATTGTGACTGATGCTATTATCAAGGAAATGAACAATGAGTTCCGCAATATTGATTCTGCTACTGATGTGCTTTCTTTCCCGTTAGGTTGTAATGGTGAGTTTGATATAAATCCCGAAAATGGCAATTTGATGCTCGGTGATATTGTTATTTCAGTTGACCATGCACTTTCGCAAGCAGATTTATACGGTCATGGTATTGAACGCGAAATGGCATTTTTAACTGTACATTCAATGCTTCATTTACTTGGTTATGACCATGTAAACGGCGGTCTTGAACAGACAATTATGCGCGAAAAAGAGGAAAAGGTTTTGGAGGCTTTGGGCCTTGCAATAAATAAGGTTTAAGCAAATATGAAACAGAAATCGGCATTTATTACAATAATCGGTCGCCCTAATGTGGGCAAATCTTCCCTTATGAACTGTGTGCTTGGTCAAAAGGTGGCTATTGTTTCAAATAAGCCACAAACTACTCGTACAAAGATTATGGGAATTTATACAAAAGAAGAAACTCAGCTTGTGTTTATTGATACGCCCGGCTTTCATAAGCCGAGGAATGAGCTTGATAAAAGTATGAACAAAGCTGTGGGTGACGGTATGGCAGATGTAGATGCCGCCGTTTTGGTGGTTGAAGCCGTAACCCGATTTAAGTCAGATGGTGAAACATTGCCGCCTGCCGAATTAGAGTTAATAAAAGAATTAAAGCGCAGAAAATTAAAAGCTGTGCTTGTAATTAATAAAATAGACCTTCTTGAAAAAAAGGAGGAGCTGTTAAACATAATTATCCGCTATAATGAGCAATTTCCGTTTGATGCGGTAATCCCACTCAGTGCCCGTACAGGCGACGGAGTTGACCTTATGATAGAGGAGCTTAATAAATTTTCTAAGGTATCGCCCCACTATTTTGATGATGACGATGTAACCGACCAGCCCGACCGTGTTTTTGTGGCAGAGCTTATTAGGGAAAAACTGCTTCGCACTCTTGATAAAGAGGTTCCGCACGGAATTGCTATTGACCTTGAAAAATTTGTTGAGCGTGATACTGTAAACGGTGAGCCTATTGTCGAAATAGAGGCAACCGTAATTTGTGAAAAAGCTTCACATAAAGGTATAATAATCGGAAAAAACGGAGAAACACTTAAAAAGGTAGGTTCGCTTGCCCGCCGTGATATTGAGGAATTTTTCGGGATAAAAGCCAACCTAAAACTTTGGGTAAAGGTTAAGGAAGATTGGCGAAACCGTCAAGGACTTATTCGTTCCTTTGGATTTGACTAATATTTCCTTTTATATTTAAAAGTTTAAAGCTAACACTATTTTTGTAAGGAAGTGTTAGCTATGACAGAAGATAAAAATTGGTTAAGGTTTATGAAAAGCGGTAAGGTGAATGATTATCTGCAATTTGTAAACGCTCTTAAGGAGAACGGTATTCGTGACGGGAACAGAGACTCGATTTACGGTAGAGGGTTTAGTGATAAAGGAAATGAACATAGGGGAGAGTGACCGTATGGTTACTCTCTTTACGCGTGAATTTGGTATTATGCGTGCCTTTGCAGCAGGTGCTAAAAGCATTAAATCAAAAAAGGCTGCGGCTACTAATCTGCTTACATATTCGAGCTTTACAATAAAGCAAAAAAACGGAAGCTTACGTATTTATGAAGCAATTCCGATAGCGCAGTTTTTCACTATGGGTAGTGATATTGAAAATCTTGCCATCTGTCAGTATTTTTGTGAAATCTGTTATAAGTTGGGTGAGGAGAATTCACCCAACCCTGAACTTTTAAGATTAATCTTAAACTCTCTTCATTTTTTAGTGAAAGAAAAAAGAAATCCGCTTTTAATAAAGGCTATAACAGAGCTTAGAACGGCGGTTATATGCGGATACAGTCCAAATCTTGTGGCGTGTGATAACTGCGGTATGTTTGAAGATAGAATTATGTATTTTAATTTGTTTGATGGCTCACTTACGTGCAGTAGTTGTAAAAATGAGCAAGCGGGAATTCCTATTGACAGAACATTGCTATCCGCTTTAAGGCATATAACCTATTCAGAATTTAAAAAGCTTTATTCATTCGAAATTCCTGAAAAAAGTATAGGAGCTTTGTCAATATTAACCGAGAGATACCTTACAACCCAAACCGAAACACATTTTGATACATTGGACTTTTTTAACAGTATAAGTTAGAGGAGTAACATAAAAGGAGTTAATATGCAATACAGTATCGAAAGATATGTAAAAACCTTAGAACTTGACAAGATTTTGGAGCTTCTTTGCAACGAAGCTTCTCTTTCGGACGCCAAGGAAAAGGCAAAAAATATTATTCCGGACACCGAAATTAGTGCGGTAGAAAGAAACTTACGCGAAACAGAGGAGGCTTATACCTTTATGGCAAGGTACAAAGCCCCCTCATTCGGCTTTTGTGTAAATTCCTCTTCCTGCCTTTTAAGAGCGCAGTCAGGCGGTGTGCTTTCAACGAGAGAACTTTTGGATATTGCCGAAAATCTACGCGTTATCCGTTCACTTAAAACTTGGCGTGAAAATTGTTCGGGTGTAGAAAACAGTGCTATTGACTACTTATTCGAAACACTTTTTCCAAATAAATATTTAGAGGAAAAAATTACATTTGCAATTAAAAGCGAGGATGAAATTTCTGATAACGCTTCACCTGCGCTTTATGATATAAGACGGAAAATTGCTGCTAAATCCTCGAAAATACGTGATATACTTGATAAAATTGTGCACGGACCGTCTGCTAAATATTTGCAGGAAGCAATTATTACTCAGCGCGACGGAAGATTTGTAGTGCCCCTTAAAATCGAAAATAAGGGACAACTTGGCGGTATTGTTCACGATACATCTGCTTCGGGCTCTACTGTTTTTATTGAGCCTATGTCGGTTGTAGAAACAAATAACGAAATAAGGGTGTTAAAGCTTCGCGAGCAGGAGGAAATCGAGCGAATTTTAGCAGAGCTTTCCGGGGAGGCAGGCTCATTTGCGGATACTATAATTCGTTCTTATGAGGCAGTTGTAGAGTTAAATTTAATTTTTGCTAAGGCTCAGCTTGCCTATAAAATGAAGGCTATTGTCCCAAAAATCAATGAAAATGGTAAGATTTATTTAAAAAACGCAAGGCATCCGCTTATTAACTATAAATCGGTAGTGCCTATAACCGTTTCATTGGGCATTGATTTTAACACCTTGGTTATAACAGGACCTAATACCGGTGGTAAAACCGTAACTCTTAAAACTATCGGACTTTTAACCCTTATGGCAATGTCGGGACTTATGATTCCTTGTGACGATTCAAGTGAAATTGCAGTTTTTTCAAAGGTTTTTGCCGATATTGGTGATGAGCAGAGTATTGAGCAGTCGCTTTCTACATTTTCGTCGCATATGGTTAACATAATCTCTATTTTGGATAATGCCGATGATAATTCGCTAGTGCTTTTTGATGAACTTTGTGCAGGTACAGACCCTGTTGAGGGTGCCGCCTTGGCTAAGGCAATTTTAATGAGACTTTCTGCGTTTGGAAGTAAGGTTGTTTCCACTACCCACTATCCCGAGCTAAAATCCTATGCTATTGATACAGATGGTGTTGAAAATGCCTCTTGTGAGTTTAGCGTAGAAACCTTAAAGTCCACATATAGGCTTATAATTGGTATGCCGGGAAGGTCTAACGCGTTTGCTATTTCAAAAAGACTTGGACTTGCCACGGATATAATCGAGAATGCCAAGGAGCAGGTAAGCGATGAGGATTTGCGTTTTGAAAGGGTAGTTGCAGCTCTTGAAAAAGCGCGATTTGAGGCAGAAAACGAGCAGAAAAAGGCAAGTAAATTACGTTCTGAACTTGAATATATGCGTAAAAAGGCAGAGGCACGAGAGCACGAGCTTGAAATTTCACAGCATAAGGCTATGGAAAAAACAAGAGAAACTGCCAACAACATATTAGAATCGGCACGATATAAGGCAGGACTTTTACTTAACGAGCTTGAGGAAATCAAAAAAAGTATTTCACAGGAAAATGCTCAAAGTATGGCTGAAAGGGCAAGAGCTACCTTTAAATCAAATTTAAAAGAGCTTGAGGATATTGCAAATCCTGTTATGGAAAGAACTGCATCGGGCGAAGCGGTAACAAATATTAATAAAGGTGATATCGTAATAATCGCTGATATAGGCAGAGATGCCACTGTGCTTGACGTAAAGGAAAGTAAAAAGCAAGCGTATGTTATGTCGGGTTCTATAAAAATGTGGGTTGATTTCAGTAATCTAAGACGCAAAAAAGGCAAAGAAACAACCGAAATCAAGAAAACCCGCAAGGTTACAACCATGCAGGCAAAGGGAAACAGAGAAGTATCGGGCGAAATTGATATGCGCGGTATGGCTTCCGACGAAGCAATTTTAGAGCTTGATAAGTATATAGATAACGCACTCATATCAGGCTATGAAACTATAAGAATTATTCATGGCAAGGGAACAGGTGTGTTAAGAAAAAGCGTTCAAAGCTATTTGCGCACACATAAGGCTGTAAAAAGTTTTAGACTCGGCACTTTTGGTGAGGGTGAAAACGGTGTTACAATAGCAGAACTAAAATAAAGGTGAAAACAAATGATATTTAAACAAAAACCTACTTATGACTTTATTATAGCGGGACTTGGAAATCCCGGTCTTCAATATGAAAAAACCCGTCACAATGTAGGCTTTATGGCGGTAGATTTATTAGCAGAAAACGAAAAATTCAGTTTTAACAAAAATAAGTATGATGCGCTTTCGGGCGAATGGAAATTAAATGATAAGCGTATACTTGTTATAAAACCGCAAACATTTATGAACTGTTCGGGAAATGCGGTTTCAAAAATTGTAAACTTCTATAAAATACCTACTGACAGAGTTATAGTTTTGCACGACGATATTTCTCTTGACGTTGGTAAAATCAGGATGAGACGAAAGGGTAGTGACGGCGGACAAAGGGGTATGCGTGATATTATTGAGCTTCTTGGTACAGATAATATTATGCGAATTAAAATAGGTGTCGGAGCAAAACCACATCCTGATTACGATTTAAAGGATTGGGTGCTTGGCAAATTCCCTGAAAACCAAAAGGAAGACCTTAAAAAAGCACTTGATAAATCGGTATCAGCACTTAAAGAAATAATATTAAAAGGCATTGACAGTGCTATGAACAAGTATAATAATTGAGGCAGATATGAAATTTTTAAAATCGGTACTGTGTAATGACGCTGATTTTAAAGACCTTTTAAAGCAGATAGAAAACGGCAGACTGCCACTTGCTTGCACGGGATTATCATTAATCCATAAAGCGGCGGTAATATATGCCGTAAAGCTTTTAATCGGCAAAAAAATTTCGGTCATTGCAAAGGATGAAGCAGAGGCCCTTCAATTTGTTGCAGACCTTAATTCGTTAGGTCTTGCTGCGGTACATTTTCCTATAAGGGATTACTGTATAGGTGATATAAAAGGGCATTCAAAAGAATATGAGCATAAGAGAACAGACACCCTATCTAAACTTTTAGATGGGGCATTTGACGTTTGTGTTTTTTCTGTGGATTCTGCTATCTCCTTAACTCTACCACCCGATGTTTTGAAAAAAGCCGGATTTGAAATAAGCGTTGGTGACAGCATTTCAGTAGAAGTCTTAACTGAAAAACTCCTAAATTCCGGTTATTCAAGAAGCGAAATTTGTGAGGGAGAGGGACAGTTTTCTGCCAGAGGCGGTATATATGACGTGTTTCCCGTAAATTCTCAAAATCCTTTGCGAATAGAGTTTTGGGGCGATGAAATAGACAGTATTTCTTATTTTGAGACCGATACACAAAGACGCACAACAAGTATTGAAAGTATTAGAATTACTCCTGCATGCGAGGTGATTTACACACCTTGTGATTTGGCAGAAAAATTAAGTCATTATTTAAAAACCGCACACAGTATAACCGAAAAGCAAAGATTTGTTTTACAAAGGGATATTGAAGCACTTAAAAACGGAATTACAATTCCTGCTGACAGATATTTGCCTATCATATATGAAAACAAGAATACGGTATTTGATTATCTTGCAGACACTATTACTTTTGTAAGCGAATCGGGTAATATTGTTGAGCGATTAAAGAGTATTTTTACTATGTGGTCAGAGGATGCTTCCAATTATTTGGAGGAGGGCTTTTTATCTGAGACCACAGCCGAGCTTTATCTTGATAGTGCAAAGTTTTGGGAAAAGTGCGAAAGAGCAGTAATACTTGAAAATTTCCCGAGAAATTCTTATGAGGTTAAAATTAAGGATATTTTAAACTTCAATTATAAGCGCTCTACTGCTTGGGGCGGTGATATCAATGTGCTTATTGAGGATATTTCTTATATCTTGGAGCAAAAGGGAAGCGTTGTAATATTAGCGGGCGAAAGCCGTGCTGCAAGGGTGCTGACGGCTGAACTTAACGAGCGTGGAATAAACGCACTTTTCTCCGAAAAATTAAATGAGGTAAACGGCGGTGTAACGATAACCTCGGGCGGATTGTCCGGCGGCTTTGAAATACCCTCATGCCGATTTATGCTTATCACACATAAGTATATAGCAGGCGAGGTTAAAAAACGCAAAAAGCGAAATAAAAATGCCAAAGAAATAGGTTCGCTTGATGAACTTTGTATAGGGGATTATGTTGTTCACGAGGCTCACGGTATTGGTATATTTGACGGAATAAACCGTATTACAAATCAAGGCGTTACAAAGGATTATATCAAGATTAAATATGCTAAAAGCGATGTTTTGTATGTGCCTGTAACACAACTTGATTTGGTTTCAAAATATATTGGTGCTGCAACAGAGGAAGGCAATATAAAAATTCACCGCTTAGGCGGTGCCGAATGGCAGAAAACTCGAACCCGCGTTAAAAAGGCTGTTCGCGATATGGCAAAACAGCTTACTGCTTTATATGCTAAAAGAATGCAGGCAAAGGGATATGCTTTTTCGCCTGATACCGATTTACAAAACGATTTTGAAAGACGCTTTCCTTATGATGAAACCGAGGACCAACTGCGCTGTGTGGATGAGATAAAGGGTGATATGGAACGCAATGTTCCTATGGACAGACTGCTTTGCGGTGATGTGGGCTTCGGTAAAACCGAGGTGGCGCTTCGTGCTGCTTTCAAGTGTATCAGCGAGGGTAAGCAGTGCGCACTTTTGGTTCCCACTACCATACTTGCAATGCAACATTACAACACAATAATCCGCCGTTTTGGAGAAATGCCGGTAAGCGTAAAGCTTTTAAACCGCTTTGTACCGCAAAAACAGCAAGAGAAAATTATTAAGGATTTAAAATGCGGTAGGCTTGATATGGTGGTAGGCACTCACAGACTTATTTCTAAGGATGTTGAGTTTAAGGATATTGGTCTCGTAATTATAGACGAGGAACAGCGCTTTGGTGTAGCCCAAAAGGAAAGACTTAAAGAACTTTATCCTTTTGTGGATATACTAACTCTTTCGGCAACTCCGATACCGAGAACGCTTAATATGGCGATGTCGGGACTTAGAGATATGTCATCTATTGATGAAGCTCCCGGAGACAGACATCCCGTACAGACCTATGTACTTGAATACAATATGGGCGTTGTGATAGATGCCATAAATAAGGAAATTCGCCGAGGCGGTCAGGTTTATTATCTGCATAATAGAGTGGATAGTATTGAGCGATGCGCTTTAAGGCTTAAACAACGCCTGCCCGAAAATGTTAATATTGGAATTGCACACGGTAAAATGAGCGAGGATGAGTTAACACGTGTTTGGCAACAACTCTTGGAACACGAAATTGATGTGCTGGTATGCACTACAATTATTGAAACGGGTGTAGATGTGCCAAACGCTAATACTCTAATTATTGAGGATGCCGACCGAATGGGACTTTCTCAGCTTCATCAGCTAAGAGGCAGAGTTGGTCGTTCTCCAAGACGTGCGTATGCTTATTTCTGCTTCTCTCAAAATAAGCAATTATCCGATGTTGCTTCAAAAAGACTTGAAGCAATACGTGAGTTTACCGAGTTCGGCTCAGGCTTTAAAATTGCAATGCGTGACCTTGAAATAAGGGGAGCAGGCAGTATTTTGGGCGGCGACCAACATGGCAATATGGAGAGTGTGGGTTACGATATGTACCTAAAACTCTTGTCGGATGCTGTTAACGAGGAAAACGGTATCGAGGTCGAGGATGACCTGCCCTGTACGGTAGACCTTAATGTTTCGGCACACATACCAGAAAGTTATATTGAATCGCTTTCTGCAAGGCTTGGTATTTATAAGCGGATTGCGGCAATCAGAAGTGACGAGGACGCAAGCGATGTTATAGATGAACTCTGCGACCGCTTTGGTGAACCGCCTAAGGCTGTTATGGGACTTATTGATATTTCAATGCTTAGGAGCAAGGCGGTAAATGCTAAAATAGCAGAGATTACCGAAAACGGTAATATGGCTATCTTGCATATAAATTCTATTGATGCTACTGTTATGGCAAAGCTTTCTGAACATTTCGGTTCTCGCTTTATGTTAAATGCCATTGGCAAGCCGACCTATACAATAAGGCTTAAAAAGGGACAGAGAATGGCAGAGCTTGTAAGCGAGCTTTCGGCTGTATTATAAATTTATTACTATGACTGTAAAAATTTTTATGGACATTTTTTGGATTATAGTATATAATGTTCTTAATTGCAGAAATTGTTGGAGGCAAAAAAATGAAGAATCTTAAAAGAATTTTAAGTATAGTGCTTATTTTAGTTTTGGCTTTATCCTTTGCTGGATGCCATAAGAAAGGTGAAATTGCAGTACAAGTGGGCGAGTGGAAATTTACCTCTGCTTACTATATGTGTGCTTTCCTTCAGGCTGAAAGAGAAGCAAAGGCTATGGTTTATGAATCCCTTTCTGATAAAGAAAAACAGGATACGGAGCTTGATTATACCAAGAAAAAGGTAGAAGGCAAAAAGTATGAGGAATGGGTAAAGGAAACCGCTATTGATTATATCAAGGGTATTGCTTTTCTTAAAACCTTATGCAAAGAGAACAAGCTTGATGTTGATAATAAGGAATTGAGAGATACTTATAATCAGATGATACCCAGCATTTGGGAGGATACTTCTTACGGATATTACTATGCAGAAATGTATTTTGGTGATACCATACCTCAGGGCACATCACTTCAAATGAATTATGAGCCTAACGGTGTTTCACAAGCAACCTATATTGATTATGCTGTAGATAAATCTCTCTCTGAAACCTATTTTAACCACCTCTATTCTGAGGGTGGAGAAAAGGAAATTTCTAAAGAGGATATCGAAAAAGAATTCTACGGAAATTATGAATTGGCAAATGTTTTAGATGTAACTATTGAAAATGCAACAGATAAGGATAAATTAGCTGAGCTTAAAGCCAAGGTTGAAAAATACAAGGCAGATATTGAAAGCGGTAAGATGACATTTGCTGAGGTTAAGGCAGATTACGAGAAGCCTGCTACTGAGGACAAAAAGGAAGAGTCCGACGAACACAACCACGAGGAAGAAGACAAAAAGACAGAGGAAGAGAATAAGACCGAAGAAGCTGCAAAACCTAAGGATGAAAACGCTCAGGTTATAGATTCAAGTAATGACAATTACAAGACAATTAAGGCTATGGCTGTAGGCGAGGTTAAGATTGTAGAAACCGAAACCGCGTTAACTCTTATTGTTAAGCAGGAACTTAAAGCTGATGAATATTACATTAAGCAATATGACAGCACAATTCGTCATACCTTAAAAGACGAGGAGTTCTCAAAGTTTGTTGAGGATTCCATCAAAAAAGAAAAAGCAGATGTTAATAACTATGCAGTTAAGCAGTTCAAGGTTAAAAAGATAGAAACTCCTGAGGCTGTTTCAACCTATTAAAAATTTTAAATCCCATTGCAAAAATGCAATGGGATTTTTTTATGCTGTAATCTTATTCTTTTTTTACAATATATGCAAAATCTATATATCCGTTGCCCTGCGAAGCCGAAAACTCAGTAAGGGTTTTAGCATACGCTACGGTAGTGTTTTGGAACATAATCGGTAAAACGGTATAGTTTTCAAGAATTTCTTTTTCGGCAATTTTCAAATCGTCTGTATCGGTAACACCGAATTTCTGTAAGTATTCTTTGTGAAAACTACTGTCGGCTTTTACGGGGAATATAGCAAAAGAATATGTGTTATCACTTAATTGCGAAGTAAGGAGATTTAAATTGTTTTGTGCTTCAATATTAACAAAAGCGGAAAGTTTGCTTTGAAAGTGTCCTACAATATCGGTCACAACACCTTTTACTGCTTCGTTATCGTAATAGTAAAGCTTTATTCCTTGGGGTAGCTTTTTATCGGGCAGTTTTTCGAGTTCTTTTAAGTAAAGAGATTTGGCACCTTCAGGGTCATAAGCTTTATTGAGCGAAGTTAAGGATGAAATATCAATTGCGTTTGGATAAACAGAGGTAGCAACACTATATCCTATCGGCAGATTTTTTTCATAAATATTACTGCCTACCAAAAGTGAAAAGGCTTTTCGCATATCACTCGAGAATTCATTTCCTATTGTCATTACCCAACAGATATTTTCAAATTCCTTTGTGTTGTAATTTAAATTTTTAATGTCGTTTTTAAGTGTGGAATCTACAAATGCTATGTCAATGTTTTCTTTTTCAATAAGCTCTAAAATATCCTTATCTTTTTGACAGGTTAAAAAGGCGGCAGCGTTCTTAGCCTCAAACTCGCCTTTATAATTTTCGTTTTTATAAAGCCTTATACCAAAGGTTTCTTTTCTCCAACGCGACATTTTATAACTTCCGTTATAAAGCAAATCATCAGCCGTTACGCCGTATTTTCCGTCGGTAGAATAAAAGAACTCCTCGTTACAAGGCATTGAAACGCTTGTAGTAAGTGTTTCTAAAAAGTTTTTATCCTCTCTGAAAAGGGTAATTTTAACTGTTTTTTTATCGGGCGCCGAAACACCAAGATGGTCGGGATGTAGCTTTCCTGCGTTAATTTTTTCGGCATTTTTAATTGAAAAAAGTCTTGAAGCAAAGGGAGCTTTTGTTTCGGGAGTTACTGCCCTTTTTAAAGCAAAACAGAAGTCCTCTGATGTGATTTTTTCTCCGTTTGACCAAATAATGTCGTCACGCAACTTAAAGGTATAGCTAAGCCCGTCTTTTTTATAGCTTTTTGCGGCGGCGCATTTTATTTTGCCGTTTTGGTCCTTTCGCATAAGCCCCTCAAAAATGTTTCTAACTATCAGAAGCTCGGAATCACTTTCGGCAACCTGAGGGTCAAGCGAGGAGGGAGTATCAGGCAGTTCAAAATAAATATATGCTTCACTGGTCTTATTGCAAGCTACACTTGTAAATACTAATACGAATACAAGTATAAGACCTATAAATTTCAGAATATATTTCATAAGTTTTTTCCTTTCGAATCGCATATAAGCATTATACAACATAACCTAAAAAATAGCAAGAAATAATCAATTTATAAGTAATTGGTAAAAATTTAACAATTTTCGCAAAAAGCCTTTGCATTTTAGAAAAAATGTGTTATAATACATAAGTATATGTATGCCTATTACTACATACGTACAAATTATTTAAGGAGGATTTGGTTTCATGCTAAAGAAAATCAGTACACTCCCTTTCAAGGGAACAGCTGAACAAGAAAAGAAACTGAAGGAAGTAATTGCAAAAAGCTGTCACGATAAGAGCCTTCTTATGGCTGTTATGCAGGAAGCACAGGATATTTACGGTTATCTTCCGATTGAAGTGCAGACCATGATCGCAGACGGTATGGATGTACCGCTTGAAAAGGTTTATGGTGTTGCTACTTTCTATGCACAGTTCTCTCTGACTCCTAAGGGCGAGTATAACATCTCTGTTTGCTTAGGTACTGCTTGCTACGTTAAGGGTGCAGGTAACTTGTTCGACAAATTAAGCGAAAGATTAGGTATAGGTGCAGACGAATGTACTGCTGACGGTAAGTTCTCTCTTACTGCTTGCCGTTGTATAGGTGCTTGCGGATTGGCTCCCGTACTTACAGTTAATGAAGAAGTTTACGGTCGTCTCACAGTTGACGATGTTGACGGTATTTTAGAAAAATACGGTTTTGTTAAATAAGCTGCTTCAAAAATCTTCCCTAAAGGTGAAGTTAAAATGAAAATCAATACTATTAAAGAATTACTAAATGCAGAAGTTATCTGTTGCGAGGAATCTTTAGGTGCTCATGTTTATTCCGCTTGCGGAAGTGATATGATGAGTGATGTTTTAGCTTATGTTAAGGACCAGGCGGTTTTAATGACCGGTCTTATTAACTCTCAGGTTATACGCACTGCCGAAATGATGGATATGAAATGCATAGTTTTTGTCCGTTCAAAGCTTCCGACTGCCGAAATGATTGAACTGGCCAAAGACAGTGGCATTGTATTACTTGCAACTGAAAAAAGACTTTATGAGGCTTGCGGTATTTTATACAGCAACGGTCTTATAGGAAACAGGGCTAAAAATGTCTGAGTTACTTAATTTTCACTTTGTTGTTGACGGCGATGATTTTACATCTGCCGGTAAAGCATCTGTTAGTGTTAAAAAGAATTTAAGGCAGTTGGGTTTAAATCCCGAAATTATAAGAAGAGTATCTATCGCTATGTATGAGGGCGAAATCAATATGGTTATTCATGCGGGTGGCGGCGTTGCCGATGTAAACGTGTGTGAGGATTATATTGAAATTATCCTTTCCGATAAAGGTCCCGGTATTAAGGATGTTGAACAGGCTATGCAGGAGGGTTTTTCCACCGCAACTGACAACATACGTTCCCTGGGCTTTGGTGCCGGAATGGGACTTCCTAATATGAAGCGTTACAGTGATTATATGAATATTGAGTCGACTGTTGGTGTAGGTACTGTTATTACAATGAGGGTAAACATTAATTAATACTTCGGCAGGTTTTGTTTATGAATAACTATGAACATTCGGTTTATCTTGATGTTGACAAGTGTAACGGTTGTACTACCTGTCTTAAGCATTGCCCGACGGAGGCTATAAGAATAAGAAATAATCACGCGGTTATAAACGGTGAACGTTGTATTGATTGCGGTGAGTGTATAAGGGTTTGTCCCAATGGTGCTAAAAAGGCTAAATGCAGTAAGCTTTCCTCAATGGATAAGTTTAAGTGGAAAATAGCTCTTCCGGCTCCTACACTTTATGGTCAATTTGATAACCTTGATGATGTTGATTATGTGCTTGACGGACTTTTAAAAATCGGCTTTGATGATGTTTTCGAGGTGTCCGCAGCGGCAGAACTTGTTTCTGTTTATACGAGGACATACCTAAAAGACGAAACCATAAAAAAGCCAATTATAAGTTCGGCTTGTCCTGCTATTTTAAGACTTATAGGACTTCGTTTCCCTTCGCTTACAGATAATATTATTCATTTGCTACCTCCAATGGAAGTAGCGGCAATGCTCGCCCGTGAAAAGGCGCAAAAGGAACATCCTGAGCTTAAACCCGAGGAAATCGGTGTTTGCTTTATTTCTCCTTGTCCTGCAAAAGCAAGCTATGTTAAAAACGGCTTTGCGGACTATAAGAGTCAAGTGGATGTTGTAGTTGCCGTAAATGATTTGTACTTCAGCCTTATTGCTGCAATGAAGCAGGATGAGGATATAAAAACACTTTCAAATTCAGGTATGATTGGTATTGGTTGGGCTTCCTCAGGTGGGGAGGCAACGGCTATATTTAACGAAAGCTATTTAGCGGCAGACGGTATTGATAATTGCATAAAGGTTTTAGACCAAGTGGAAAACGGAAATATTCCTCAGCTTGAGTTTATTGAACTGAATGCCTGTACGGGCGGATGTGTGGGCGGTGTGCTTACAATTCAAAACCCATTTATTGCAAAGGCAAGACTTCAGAATTTGAGACGGTATTTACCTGTTTCAAGAAATTTCCCCGAAAAGGGAAGCGATTACGACTTGCCAAAAGAGGTTTTGTTTGAGGAGTTACCCGTGTATAAGCCGATTTCAAGGCTTAGCGACAGTATGCATGAATCAATGCGTATGATGGCGGAAATACAGAAGTTGCGTGAACAGCTTCCCTGTATAGATTGCGGTTCCTGCGGTGCACCAAATTGCCGTGCATTTGCTGAGGATATCGTTAAAAAGCAGGCAGATATTTCTGATTGCCTTATAAAAAGAAATAAAGAGGCGAAATAAAATGACGGTTAAAGAGTTATCTTTAATAGACGGCTTTTATCCTTTGGTAATAAGTGATGGTACCCGTTCGGTTGAAGGGGTGTACATAGGCGATTTATTAAGCTGGGTTATGGGTAAAGCCCAAAGCGGAGACGCTTGGATTACCATTATGTCAAATATTAATATTTTGGCAGTAGCTTCGCTTTCGGATGTAGCCTGCATCATTTTAGCGGAAGGTGTAGCTTTGGATGAAGAGGTAACAAAAACTGCTCATGACAAAGAAATTAATATAATTTCTACTAATCTCTCCTCTTATGAAGTGGCCGTTATACTAAATAACGCCTTATGAAAAAATACTATTACGATTTGCATATTCATTCCTGTTTATCTCCTTGCGGCGATAATGAGTCTACTCCTGACAGTATTGCGGGAATGGGGGAGCTTAACGGACTTAATATTATGGCACTTACCGACCATAATACAGTTAAAAATTGCCCCGCATTTTTTAAGGCAGCTTTAAGGCACGGGATTTTGCCGATAGCAGGTATGGAGCTTACTACGGCAGAGGATATCCATGCGGTGTGTCTCTTTCCAAATCTTGATATGGCTATTGCGTTTGAGGCGGAGTTAGATAAGCACAGAATGAAAATCCTAAACAGAGCAGACATTTTCGGTGAACAACTTATTATGGACGACTCTGATAACGTCATAGGTAATGAAGAATATTTGTTGTCTATGGCTACCGATATTTCACTTGATAATGCTCCCGGGATGGTAGAAGCCTTTGGTGGCATCTGTTATCCTGCGCATATCGATCGTGATTCAAACGGAGCAATTTCCGTATTGGGTGCTTTTCCGAAAACTCCCATTTTTCCGTGTGCAGAGGTGCATTTCAGGGAAAAGGTTGACGAAATGTCATTAAAAAGTGGATTAAATCCGCAAAAGCTTGTAATTTCCTCTGATGCTCATTTTTTGTGGGATATTAAAGACGCACAGGATTACTTCTTGCTTGATGATGGAATTAATCCCGATAATGTGGGAGAATATGTAATTAAATTTTTAAAGGAGCAGTTATGAAGGAACTTTCGCTTAATATTTTGGATATTGCCGAAAATTCCGTTAAGGCAGGGGCTTCGCTTACCGAAATAATTATTGAGGAAGCAAATGATATATTAACCCTTACCATTCGTGATAACGGCTCCGGAATGACGGATGAAATTCTGCAAACAGTTACTAATCCGTTTTATACAACCAGAACCACCAGAAAGGTGGGAATGGGACTTCCGCTTTTAAAATTGGAAGCGGAGATGACGGGCGGCACTCTTAAAATTGAGTCGCGTCACTATAAGGAATATCCCGCTAACCACGGAACAAGTGTTACGGCGGTATTTTATAAAAATCATATCGACTGCACACCCTTAGGCGATGTGGTCGAGAGTATAGTAACCTTAATTCAAGGTCATCCCGATACCGATTTTCTGTTTATTCATAAGACTGCGGAAAAAGAGGTTTCGCTTGATACAAGAGAGCTTCGCGAGGTTTTGGAGGACGTACCTCTTAACACTTATGAGGTAATTTCTTGGATTAGGGAAAATTTAAAAGAACAATATCACTAAGAAAGGATGAAAACTTATGAAATCATTGGCTGAGTTAAAGGCAATCAAGGAAAAAATGAAGGACAAGGTTGTTATTCGTGAAGGAAGTGCAGACATCCGTGTTGTAGTAGGTATGGCTACCTGCGGTATTGCAGCCGGTGCACGCCCTGTTTTAAACGAATTGGTTGAGGCTGTAAACGAAAGCGGTCTTGCAACTAAGGTAACTGTTTCACAGACAGGTTGTATCGGTCTTTGTCAGTACGAGCCTATCGTTGAGGTTTTCGAGGCAGGCAAAGATAAAGTAACTTATGTTAAGATGGATGCAGACAAGGCAAAGCGCGTTGTTAAAGAGCATCTTGAGGGTGGCAAGGTTGTAGCAGAGTATACAATCGGCGCTAACTAATAAATTTTAGTGGAGGTAAAAAATTTATGATTCGTGCACATGTACTTATTTGTGGCGGTACAGGTTGTACTTCTTCAGGCAGTCTTGATATTCAAAAAGCATTTGCTGACAGTATCGAAAGCTGCGGTCTTTCTGAGGAAGTAAAGGTTGTACAAACAGGTTGTTTCGGTCTTTGTGCGTTAGGTCCTGTTGTTATCGTTTATCCCGATGGCACATTTTACAGCCGTGTTACCACAGAAGATGTAAAAGAAATTGTTGAAGAGCATTTGTTAAAGGGCCGTATTGTTGAGCGTTTGGTATACAGCGATACAGGTTCTGATGAGGTTGTTGATAAGGCTACTGTTGCTCTTAATGATACAGCATTCTATAAATCACAGAACCGTGTAGTTCTCCGTAACTGCGGTGTTATTAACCCCGAAAGCATTGAAGAATATATTGCAATGGACGGTTACGAGGCGCTCGGTAAGGTATTAACCGAAATGACTCCTGAGGATGTTATTAAGATTGTAACTGATTCAGGTCTTCGTGGTCGAGGCGGCGGTGGATTCCCCACAGGCTTTAAGTGGTCTTTGTGTGCTCCTAACAAAGCTGACCAGAAGTATGTTGTTTGTAATGCCGACGAGGGCGACCCCGGTGCATTTATGGACCGTTCCGTTCTTGAAGGCGACCCCCATTGCTTGGTTGAGGCTATGACTATTGCAGGTTATGCTATCGGTGCTACTGAGGGTTACGTTTATGTTCGTGCTGAGTATCCTATCGCTGTTAAGCGTTTACAGAAGGCTATCGACGATGCACGTGAATACGGTCTTTTAGGTAAGGATATTTTCGGTTCGGGCTTCGACTTTAATCTTTATATCCGTTTGGGCGCAGGCGCATTCGTTTGCGGTGAGGAAACTGCTCTTATGACCTCTATTGAAGGTAACCGCGGTGAGCCGAGACCTCGTCCAGCGTATCCTGCTGTTAAGGGTCTGTTTGGCAAGCCCACCGTTGAAAACAACGTTGAAACCTTTGCTAACATTCCTCAGATTATTCTTCGCGGACCCGAATGGTTTGCTTCTATGGGTACCGAAAAGTCAAAGGGCACTAAGGTATTCGCATTAGGCGGTAACATTAACAACACCGGTCTTGTTGAAATTCCTATGGGTACTACACTCCGTCACATTATCGACGAAATCGGCGGCGGTATTCCTAATGGTAAGAAGTTCAAGGCTGCTCAGACAGGCGGTCCTTCCGGCGGATGTATCCCTGCATCTCTTATCGATACAGAGGTTGACTACGATAACCTTACTGCTATCGGTTGTATGATGGGTTCAGGCGGTCTTATCGTTATGGACGAAGATACCTGTATGGTTGATATGGCTAAATTCTTCCTCGAATTTACTGTTGATGAGTCCTGCGGTAAGTGTACTCCTTGCCGTGTTGGTACTAAGAGACTTCTTGAATTACTTGATAAGATTACAGAAGGTAAGGGAACACTTGAAGATGTTGACAGACTTGAAGAGCTTTGCTACTACATCAAGCAAAATTCTCTTTGCGGTCTCGGACAGACTGCTCCTAACCCTGTACTTGCAACACTTAACTTCTTCCGTGAGGAATATGTTGCTCACGTTGTTGATAAGAAGTGTCCTGCAGGCGTATGTAAGAACTTACTTAACTTCACTATCGATAAGGACAAGTGTATCGGCTGTGGCTTATGCGCACGTAATTGTCCTGTAAATGCTATTGTTAAGACCGATTACATTGCAGAAGGTCACAAGCTTCCTTCTTACGAAATTGATGCTGAAAAGTGTATCAAGTGCGGAGTTTGTATGGGCAACTGCAAGTTTAAGGCAATTAGCAAGAATTAAGAAAGGAGCCTTATAATAATGGATATGATAAATGTAAAAATTAATGGTATTTCAGTTAGCGTACCTAAAGGCTCTACTGTATTAGATGCGGCCCGCGCTGCCGGTGTTGAAATTCCTACCCTTTGCTTTATGAAGGAAAAGAACGAAATCGGTGCTTGCCGTATCTGTGTTGTTGAGGTAAACGAGGGCAGAGGTTTCAGAATAGTTACTGCTTGCGTATATCCCGCAACCGACGGTATGGAGGTACTTACTAACACTGAGAAAATTCAAAAAGCAAGAAAGACTACATTGGAGTTAATTCTTTCCACACACGATAAAAAGTGTCTTTCATGCGTTCGCTCAACAAATTGCGAGCTTCAGAAGCTTTGCCGTGATTATGGCGTTAATGAGTCTGCTTTTGACGGTTTCAAGCCTCAATACGAGCTTGACAATACAACACCTCACTTAGTTCGCGATAACAACAAGTGTATTCTTTGCCGTCGTTGTGTTGCTGCTTGTGAGGAGCAGTATGTAGGCGTTATCGGTGCTAACAACCGTGGTATTGATACAAACATCGGCACTCCCTTTGAGGTTGGCCTTAAGAATGTTCCTTGTATTTCTTGCGGTCAGTGTACTGCCGTTTGTCCTACCGGCGCATTAGTAGAAAAAGATGATACCGATAAGATTTGGGAAGCTTTGGCTGATAACACCAAGCACGTTGTTGTTCAGACTGCTCCTTCTATCCGTGCTACTCTCGGCGAGTGCTTCGATATGCCTATCGGCACTAATGTTGAGGGCAAGATGGTAGCAGCTCTTCGTCGTCTTGGCTTTGACAGAGTATTTGATACCGACTTTGCAGCTGACCTTACTATTGTTGAGGAAGCTAACGAGCTTGTTGAGAGAATCAAGAACGGCGGAACACTACCTATGATTACCTCTTGCTCACCTGGTTGGGTTAAGTTCTGCGAGTACTACTATCCTGATATGATTAATCATCTTTCTACCTGTAAATCTCCTCAGCAGATGGCAGGTGCAGTTATTAAGACATATTATGCAGAAAAGATGGGTATTGACCCCAAGGATATCGTTTCTGTATCTGTAATGCCTTGTACTGCTAAGAAGTTTGAAATCGGTCGTGATGACCAATCAGCAGCAGGTGTACCTGATGTTGATATTGCTATCACTACAAGAGAGCTTTCACGTATGATTATGCGTGCAGGCATTAACTTCACCGCATTACCTGATGAAGAGTTTGACTCTCCCTTGGGTGAGGATACCGGTGCAGCTGTTATCTTCGGTGCTACCGGCGGTGTTATGGAAGCAGCTCTTAGAACTGCTAACGATTGGTTAACAGGTAAGGATAACACTGATATTGACTATACTGCAGTTCGTGGTACTCAGGGCTTAAAGCAGGCTACTGTTAATATCGCAGGAAGCGATATTAAGGTTGCTGTTGCTTCAGGTGCTGCTGCAGCTAAGGTTGTAATGGACAGAATGAAGGCAGGCAACCCTGACGGTTGGACCTTTGTTGAGATTATGGGATGCCCCGGCGGTTGTGTAAACGGCGGCGGTCAGCCTATCCAACCTCAGTATGTTCGCGATACAGTTGATTTGAAGGCTGTTCGTGCAAAGGCTCTTTATGATCAGGATGCGGCTTCTACTTTAAGAAAGTCACACGAATCTCCTGTTGTTAAGACTCTTTACAGTGAGTGGTATGACGGTTTCGGCGGTCATAAGGCTCATCATGATTTGCATACATCTTATGTTGCACGTGAGAAGTACGGCAAATAAGTCTTTTTAAAACTTAATAGTTGAAAAACTTTCCCGATACATATATAATGTATGTATCGGGAATTTTTCTTGAAGGAGATTTATTTTGGCAAAACGTGAACTTTTAAAGCACGAGGAAGTGCAAAGAAGCATTATTAAAAGATACAGAAAAAATATATGGAAAAATTTTGTGGCAGCAGTAAAGGAATATGAGTTGATAAGCGCAAACGATAAAATTGCCGTTTGTATTTCGGGCGGCAAAGATTCTGTGCTTATGGCTTGTTGTTTAAGACAGTTACAGATTCATAGCGAGGTTCCTTTTGAGCTTGTGTATCTTGTAATGGATCCCGGGTACAATGCCGAAAACCGCAAATTAATTGAATACAATACCGAACTGCTTAATTTGCCTGTTACAATTTTTGAAAGTGATATTTTTGAGGTGACCGACCGTGTTGGAGGCTCGCCCTGTTACCTTTGCGCTCGAATGAGACGCGGTTGTCTTTACAGTAAAGCACGTGAGCTTGGATGCAACAAGATAGCACTTGGTCATCATTTTAATGACGTTATAGAAACTGTTTTGATGAGTATGATGTACTCGTCCGAAATTAAGACAATGCTTCCAAAGCTTCATAGCACTAATTTTGAGGGGATGGAGCTTATTCGTCCGCTTTATAAGGTAAAGGAAAAGGATATTATAAATTGGGCTGAATCAAATGGTCTTAAATTTTTGCAGTGTGCCTGCAAAATGACCGAGAAAAATGCCGATATCGAGCTTATGTCTAAGCGTAAGGAAATAAAGCAGTTAATCGCCGATATTAAGCTTCAAAATCCCGAGGCGGACGATAATATTTTCAGAAGTCTGCATAATGTTAATATGGCAACTATTCCGGGATTCAGAGATAGCGATAGCGGTCAACTTCATTCTTTTTTGGAAAAATACTAAATATTTGCTTTTTTATAGAAAATGTGTTAAAATAACGGAAATACAAGTTGGGAGGTCTACCTATGAACTTACAGGAATCGGGAGAAATGTATCTTGAAACGATATACGTTTTATCTCAAAAAAGCAACTTTGTGCGTTCAATAGATATTGTTGAATATATGGGTTATTCAAAACCAAGTGTAAGCCGTGCGGTAGGTCTTTTAAAAAACGGCGGATATATAACAGTTAGTAAAGAAGGCTATATAACCCTTACCGAAGCAGGGCTTTCAACCGCTAAAAAAATATTTGAAAGGCATACGGTAATTCTTGAATTTTTGGTAGCGCTTGGTGTCGATAAGCAGATAGCTTTAGAGGATGCCTGCAAGATAGAGCACGTTATCAGTGATGAATCATTTTATGCTATGAAAAATTTTATTAACCGAGGTCTTATAAAATGAGAGTTGTTATAAAAATAGGTACATCTACCTTGGCACATTCTACCGGCAGAATAAATATCCGCAGGGTAGAGGAACTCTGTAAGGTTTTAAGTGATATTAAAAATGCCGGAAATGAGATAATTTTGGTATCCTCCGGTGCTATTGGAATGGGTGTTGGTAAACTTTCACTCCCTGGCAGACCTGCTGATATCAGGACAAAGCAGGCGGCAGCAGCGGTTGGTCAATGTGAGCTTATGTATGTTTACGATAAACTTTTTTCGGAGTATAACCACACCGTAGCGCAGATACTTATTACGGGTGACGATATAGACCATACCGACCGTAAAACAAATTTTGAAAATACAATGCGTCGTTTGTTGGAACTTGGTGTTTTGCCAATTGTAAATGAAAACGATTCTATTTCAACTCAAGAAATAGAAATTGGTGATAACGATACCCTTGGAGCAATAGTGGCTACTACCATTAGTGCAGATTTGCTTATTATTTTATCCGATATTGACGGTCTCTTTACTGCAGACCCGCATACCGACAGTAATGCAAAGTTGTTACATATGGTAGAAAAAATTACACCCGAAATTGAAGCTATGATAGGCGGTGCGGGTACAAAACTCGGCACAGGTGGTATGATTACCAAAATTAAAGCTGCTAAGATGACTACTGCCCGCGGTATTGATATGGTAATTGCAAACGGGAAAGATCCTGATATTCTCTATGATATTTTAGAGGGTAAGGAGATAGGAACCCGTTTTTTAGGTAGTGATAAATAATGAAAACTCTTGAAATATTAAAAAACGCGAAAGCCGTTTCCTTTAATGCCCCGCTTTCTACTGAAATTAAGAATAAAGCATTAAAGGCTATGGCAGAAGCTTTAATTTTGGCAAATGACGAAATTTTAGCATCTAATAAAATTGATTTGGAGAAAGCAAAGGGTACAGTAAGTGAAGTAATGCTTGACCGCTTGATGCTTAACGAACAGCGAATTAAAGGAATGGCTGACGGTATTTTAGAGGTGGCAAAGCTTCCTGACCCTGTTGGTAGGGTACTACTAAAAACAGAGCATAAAAACGGTCTTTTGATAGAAAAAACCTCTGTTCCGTTTGGCGTGGTTGCAATAATCTATGAAAGCCGTCCTAATGTTACATCAGATGCGGCAGCACTCTCCTTTAAAAGCGGTAATGTTTGCGTTTTACGTGGCGGAAAGGAAGCGTTCAACACTTCATTTACCATTGTAAAAGCACTAAAAAAGGCTCTTACAAGCGTAGGTCTTGATGAAAATTATATAAATCTGATTGAAGATATAACAAGACAGAGTGCAAACGAGCTTATGACTGCGGTAGGTCTTGTTGACTTGCTTATTCCGCGTGGCGGAAAGGGGCTTATTAAGGCTTGTACTGATAATGCAAAGGTTCCTTGCATTGAAACGGGAACAGGCATTTGCCATATTTATGTTGACGAGTTTGCTGATATAGATAAGGCTTTAAATATTGTAAATAATGCAAAAACAAGTCGTCCGTCTGTTTGCAATGCGGCAGAGGTATGCTTGGTGCACAAAAATATTGCAAAGGAATTTTTACCTGAGTTGTATGAGCTATTTAAAGGCAGGGTAGAGCTTATCGGTTGCACAGAAACCGAAAAAATTATACCTGTTAGCAAAGCTTGTGAAAATTCTTTTGATACAGAATTCTTGGATTATAAAATGGCGGTAAAAGTTGTTGATAGCGTTGAATCTGCGGTCTTACATATTGCCGAGCATTCAACCCATCATAGCGAAAGTATTGTTACAGAAAATAATGAAAATGCCGAGTATTTTATAAATAGGGTAGATTCTGCGGCAGTTTATCATAATGCATCCACAAGGTTTACCGACGGCGGTGAGTTTTCGCTTGGTTGCGAAATGGGAATTTCTACTCAGAAGCTACACGCAAGAGGTCCTATGGGGCTGAATGAATTGAATACTTATAAATACGTTATAAAAGGCAACGGTCAGGTAAGATAGGAGGACTTTTTATGGATTTCGCAAAATTCGGTTTTATTGGAACAGGTAATATGGGTTCTGCCTTGGCTCGAACTGTTGTAAGTGTTATAGGCGGGCAAAATGTTATTTTGTCAGATAAAACAACCATTAAGGCGGAAGCTTTGGCAGAGGAACTAAGTTGTGATTCTGCTGAAATTTCAGAGGTGGCTCTTACCGCAAAATACATTTTTTTAGGTGTTAAGCCTCAGGTATTGCCCGATTTGTTGGCAGCAATAAAGCCATACTTACAAAAAAGGGCAGACCGCTTTATATTAGTATCTATGGCGGCAGGTGTTAAAATAGATACAATTCTCGAAACTCTTGATGAAAAGTATCCCATTATCAGAATTATGCCTAATACCCCCGTTTCTGTCGGAAAGGGAATGATACTTTATACCTATTCTGGAAATATTAGTGTGGAAGAACTTGATGAGTTTAAAAACGCTCTTTCACTTTCAGGCAAGCTTGATAAGATTAATGAGGGACTAATTGATGCGGCTACTGCTGTATCAGGTTCAGGACCCGCCTTTGCTTGTATGTTTGCAGAGGCTATTGCAGACGCAGGCGTGGAAGCGGGACTTACACGTGAAAAAGCTTTATTATATGCCGCACAAATGCTTTCGGGCACAGCAGAGCTTATCCTTTCCGGGGATAAAAATCCTGCCGATTTAAAGAATGACGTTTGTTCACCCGGAGGCAGCACAATAGCAGGCGTTCACGCACTTGAAGCAGGCAGGTTCAGAGGCACTGTTATGAATGCCGTAAAGGCAACATTTGATAGAACACGTGAGCTTGGCAAATAAGACTATAAAGATAAAACGCAGTAGGTAAAACCTACTGCGTTTTTATTATTTAAGAAAAAGTCGTTCAGCGTTTTTATAGGAAATTTCAAGTATATGCTGAGGTGTGGTGTTTCTTATCTCGGCAATTTTTTCTGCCGTTAGGTAAATAAGTGAGGAATTATTTGTTTTAGAACGGTAGGGAACAGGCGCTAAGTAAGGAGCATCTGTTTCAAGCAAAATCTTATCCTCAGGCAACATTTTCACAACATCAGGCAGTTTTTTGGCATTTTTAAAGGTAATAACACCGCCTATGCCAAAATACATACCGAGTTTTAGTAATTCCTCTGCCATTTCCACACTGCCCGAATAACTGTGAACAACGCCGTTTGGCTTGCAGGCTTTCAGAATTTCGAGAGTGTCTGCGTGAGCATCACGGTCGTGCACTATAATGGGCAAATTAAGCTTTTTCGCAAGTTCTATTTGAGAAATAAATTTTTCCTTTTGAATTTCCTTGTTATCTTGTACCCAATAATAATCAAGACCTATTTCGCCAATAGCAACGCATTTTTTATCGCTTGCCAATGCTTTAATATCGGATAGGGTAGTGCCACTGTCAATGTTACCGGGGTGAATTCCAACTGCTGCATATACATAATCGTATTTATTAGCAATAGAAAGCGCTTTTATGCTTGAAGCCTTATCACATCCACAGGTGAGTATTTTTCCTACACCTTTGTATTTAAAGTTTTCAAACATTTCCTCTCTGATATCGTCAAATCGTTCGTCTTCATAATGAGCATGAGTATCAAATATTAAAGGCTCTTTTAAGGGTGTCTCGTCAAAAAACTCTATCATCTGATTTTACTACCCGCAGGGACATTATCAATAAAGAGCACCTTAACATCATCCTCGGCACAGTCAGCCGCCAAAATCATACCCTGTGACTCAATTCCGCAAAGCTTTGCGGGTTTTAAGTTAGATACTAAAATTACGGTATGACCGATAAGTTCGTCAGGAGTATAGAACTTTGCTATACCTGATGCTACTATTCGGGGAGTTTTGGTTCCGTCATCAAGGGTTAATTTTAATAGCTTTTTAGCCTTGGGAACGGCTTCACAAGCAGTAATCTTTGCGGCGGTAAGCTCAACCTTCATAAAGTCTTCAATACCAATTTGAGCAATGGTGGCAACATTTTCAGTCATTTCTGCTTCTTTTAAAGCTTTTGCTTGCTCCTCTGCAATTTCCGCCAACACTTTTTCGGTATCAAGTCTTTGGAATAACGGTTTTGCTTCGCCAACACTGTAAGCATCTACTACGCCGAAAGAAAGTTCCTTATTGTCGCATCCTAACTGAGCCATAATGCTGTCAGCACTTTCGGGCATAACAGGACGGAGCATAATACTTAAAAGACGGATACATTCAAGCAAGTTATAAAGCACGGTATTAAGTCTTTCTTTATTTGCCTCATCTTTTGCAAGTGCCCACGGGGTAGTTTCATCTATATACTTATTGCAACGCTTTGCAAGGCTCATAACCGCATTACAAGCATCGGCATTGCGGTAGTTGTCCATATACTTATAATAATTTGCGATAGCCTCATTAGCTGTTAACAAGAGTTCCTTATCGCATTCCTCGGTAATTTCACCCTTTGATACATTACCGTCAAAATATTTGTTAGTCATAGCAACAGAACGGTTTACAAGGTTACCTAAGGTGTTTGCCAAATCTGCGTTGAACTTTGCAATAAAGCTTTCATAGGTAAATACACCGTCTTGTGCAAAGGGGATTTCGGAAAGCAGATAATATCTTACTGCATCAATTCCAAATTTTGCAGCCAGCTCGTCTGCGTAAACCACATTGCCCTTTGATTTAGACATCTTATCTTCGCCTACAAGCACCCAAGGATGACCAAGTACTTGCTTAGGAAGGGGAAGACCAAGCGCCATAAGAATAATGGGCCAATAAATAGTATGGAAGCGGACAATATCTTTTCCGATTACGTGCAAATCTGCGGGCCAAAGTTTGTTATACAGTTCAGCTGAACCATCGGGATTATAGCCGATACCTGTAATATAGTTTGAAAGCGCATCTATCCAAACGTAAATTACGTGACCTTCATCAAAGCTTACGGGAACACCCCATTTAAAGGATGAACGGGAAACGCAAAGGTCTTGAAGTCCGGGCTTTAAGAAGTTGTTAATCATTTCATTTTTGCGGGATTCGGGCTTTATGAAATCGGGGTTTTGCTCAAAATACTCAAGCAACTTATCCTGATATTTGCTAAGCTTTAAGAAGTAAGCCTCCTCCTTGGAATCGATAACCTCTCTGCCACAGTCAGGGCATTTTCCGTCTACTAACTGAGATGCAGTAAAGAAAGACTCACAAGGGACACAGTACTTGCCTTCGTATGTGCTTTTATAAATATCGCCTTGGTCATAAAGCTTTTTAAAAATCTTTGCAACTGCATCCTCGTGGTCGGCGTCGGTTGTGCGTATGAATTTATCATAATCGGTATTAAGGCTGTCCCAAACGCTCTTTATCACAGATGCCGCATTGTCTACATACTCCTTAGGTGTAATGCCTTTTGCGATTGCCTTTTCCTCAATTTTCTGACCATGCTCATCGGAGCCTGTCATTAAATAAACATCAAAGCCCATTTGCTTTTTATATCTTGCTATCATATCGGCAAGCACAATGTCATAGGCGTTACCAATATGAGGCTTGCTTGAAGCATAGGCAATAGCTGTTGTAATATAAAACTTTTTATTTTCTGACATATTTTTTCCTCCTATGGCCTTTCGGTCAGATAAATGAAATAAGATAAAACGGTTGAAATTAAACCGTAAATTAATAGCGAAAACGGTTTCATTAGTGTTCCTTGACCGCCGTATGAGGTATAAGCAAATACCAATACACCTAAAACTGCACATACGACATAAAGCGTGGTGAGAATAAGGTTGGAACGCTTAATCTTGTTGGCGGAATTGATAAGCGACGCTAATGCCAAGGGATTATTTCTGCACATTGCAGGAGCCGAAATTTTTTCTATCGGCACAGTTGCGTTTTTATAAATATAGCTGCCTGCTGCTGACATTACCATAACAGTATCCCTGTATAGACCGAAATAATCACAAATCATTTCCTCAGAAAGATTTGGGTCGGTATTATTAACAAGAACCGTAACTCCGAGCTTTGTAAGTGTTTTTAATTCACTTGCTATATTTCGGTCAACATTATACTGCACCACAAGCAAAGCGCTTGCCTTATCCTTAGTAGCAACATAAATTGGGAAATATCCCTCTCTAAGAATTTTTTTATCAACATCAACGGGCGGTACTGCAATGCCGTGAGTTTCCATAAGAGTTCGGTTACCTATAAATAACAGACGGTTGTCAACCCAACCTGAAATACCGAGTCTGTCTTCATATTTTACTGTGTCGGCAACGGGCAGGGTGGTAATGTTTCCGCTTTTTGTAATCGATTTAAATATCGGGGTAAGTGTGCTTCCGATATACTCTGTAAGTGCGGCAGCACGAACAATAGTATCCTCTAAATTGTTTTGAGACAACACCTCTAAACGATGAAGTGTTATAGTGCCTTGCGGGAAAAAGTCATGCGAGGAGAGAACAACCGCATTCGGCATTTCAAGTTGTTCGGCACCGGTTTTACCTGCTATAACAGCGCCTTTTTCTGCAAGCTTTTTGGAAGCTCTGTATAACGGCAGATTATCAATCATAAACACGGTTGGTATGTTTGCAAAACAAAGAATTGCAGCAGCCGAGTAAAGAGAAGAAATCGTATTCTGATATATTGAAAAGGTCGAAATTCCAAATATCAAAGAAAGGAGAATTGCGGATATGGTTATTATAACAAGCTTTCCCGAAAGTACACTTGAAAAAGTGGAATATTTCATGTAGTTGCTCACAAAATCGGTTTTTTGAGTGGCAGCAATAAGTACATCGCCGTTTATAGAACTTTTTGCCATTGCAGATGTAAGTGCTGAGTCACCGATAAGCTTTACTGCGTATTTAGGCTTGTTTGAAGCTAACAGAGTAATATTTGAAAGATGGGTAGAGTAATGGAAAAATCTTGTCAGCGACCTTGCAAACAATACAAACATAGTGAATATTAAAAGCTCGTTTACGGGCTCTTTTTTAGCTATTGCAAAAATGGCCGTCAAGAGAGTTGCTATTGCTGAAAGGGAAGATAAAATATCGGTATTAGACCTGATTTTTAACAAACCTTTTAAAGCACCAAACATACTGAGATTCGCAAGTGTTCCGCAGAAAATTATTGAACCGCCTAAAATTGAAAACAATAATGGTTTGTCTGTAAGAGAATTATTTATAAAAGGCAGTTGAAATGCTATGAGTACAAGCGCTAACAAAAATGTTGCAATACTGCCTAAAAATGCGTTACGCTTCTTTATTGAAAAAATTCTGCGCAGGCGAGGGTAGTCAACAGATGAAGCGTACTCGGTATCGGGGTTAAATTCCTCAAAATCATTTTCTTCAAGCGAAACTTCTTCCTGCTTTGAGTCTGTACCCGTTTGCGGAAGCTTTACAAGTTCTCCCGTAAGGTCAATCGGCATAGTTTTTGAAGAAACATTGATAGCCTTTGTTGTGTCAGAAGCTGCAACAGGAGTGAAGGTTACGGTGGCAGTTTGGCTTATATCTTTCACATCGGGAACTTTTTTAACAATATCAATATCCGAAATCACAAACGGAATATTTGACTGAACATTTGAAATTTGAGTTATTGGCTCACCGTTTTTTTCTTCTTCATTTTCGGTTTTAGTATTATCGTTTTCCAAATCCTCAAATAATAAATCATACTTTTTAGAAAGCTGCTCAATAGCTTTACTGCTTTCGCTTTTAAGTATTTCGGCAACGCTTTGAAGCTTATAAAGGGGTTCCTTATTTATGGAAGCATCGCTGCCGTCATCGTCAATAACATAAGGCTTGCATTTGTTAAGTAAGCTTTCGTTTTTTTCGTCAGAATTTTTTTCGTCGCCACCTGCAAGCATTCGCTTTTTTAGGCTGTCCAAAGCACTGTTAGGAACAGGGGCATCGCTTTTGTAAGAACTGTTTAAAATTTCTTTTTCGGAAAGTGCATCGGCAGTAGGATGTGTGCCTTCAAGAAAAATGCGGTTTAATTCGGCAGAATCTTCGGAAATGATATCTTTGTTCTTTTTTAAAAAGCTCATTTTATCCTCCTTTTTCGCACTACCTCATACATAAGTATGCCGGCAGCCACAGAAGCATTAAGCGAGTTGATTTCACCAAACATAGGCAGACTTACAATTCCGTCACACTTTTTGGCGGTAAGTGTGCCGATACCTTTGCCTTCGTTTCCTATAACCAAGGCGCAAGGCATATCAAAATTGAATTTGGTGTAATCGTCACCGTCCATATCGGCGCCGAACACCCAAACTCCGTTTTCTTTTAAGAAGTCAATAGTGTTCGCAATATTGGTAACACGAGCTACCTTCATATATTCAAGCGCACCGCTTGCGGATTTCGCAACAGTAGCATTAAGTGAAGCACTGCGCCTTTTCGGAATTATAATTCCATGAACACCCGAAGCCTCGGCAGTTCTTATAATGGCACCAAGGTTGTGTGGGTCTTCAAGCTCATCGCAAATTATTATAAAAGGCATTTCGTTGCGTTGTTTTGCAGTTTCGAGTATTTCCTCAGGGGTAGAGTACTCCTGTGAAGCATACATAACCGCTATGCCTTGGTGGTTTGCGCCGCCACAGTAATAGTCAAGCTTTTGGGGACTTATTTCTTTGATTAAAATTCCTCGTTGCTTGCATTTTGCAATAATTGCTGTAACAGAACCACCTGTAACACCGTGTGCTACAAGTAGTCTGTCTATCTCTCTGCCGCTTTTTACAGCCTCCATTACGGGGTTTCTGCCGCAGATTATATTGCTTTGTTTTTCTGTAAAATTATTATCCATTATTTTCAACTCTATCTATATACTTTATTATCTAATATAGTATAACATAAAATAATAATAAATGGAACAATTTTTTTAAAAATAAAAAAATAAAAAAATGCTTTACTTTTGCGAAAGTTTGTGGTAGAATGTTTTAGGTTAATCTGCGAAAGTGTGATTAACGATACCGTCTACTATGCTTTGGGTGACTGCCTATTAGGAACACCAATGACCTATTGCTTGGTTTACGGATAAATTTTAAAGAGGTGAAAACACAATGACAAAGGAACAAAAGCAGGCTATTATGGCTGAATATGCAACTCACGAGGGTGACACAGGTTCACCTGAGGTTCAAATTGCAGTTCTTACCAATCGCATCAACGAGCTTAACGCTCACCTTAAGGATCATCCTAAGGATAAGCACTCTTACAGAGGTCTTTTAAAGATGGTTGGTCACAGAAGAAACCTTTTAGCATACTTGCAGAAGGTTGACATTGAAAGATACCGTGCTCTTATCAAGAGTCTTGGCATCCGTAAGTAATTGCTTGACACAAAGGGCAGGCCGTCTAAAACGGTCTGCCTTATTGTAAATTTTGAGATTTTCTGTTGTTAGCGATAAATCGGGTATATTAGTGTTTTAATGTATCGGATTTATTGCTAAACGGAAATCTCGCAAAATAAAAAAAGGAGATTTAAAAATGTTTGAAAATTACAAGGTTTATGAAACCACACTTGCAGGCAGACCTTTAAAGCTCGAAACAGGTATGATGGCAGGTCTTGCAAATGCTGCTGTTATGGCAGGCTATGGCGATACACGTGTACTTTGTACCGTTACCGCTTCTGCTAAACCCCGTGAGGGTGTTGACTTTTTTCCCTTATCAGTAGATTATGAGGAAAAGATGTATTCTGTGGGTAGAATTCCCGGCTCATTTACCCGCCGTGAAGGTAAGGCTTCGGATAAGGCAATACTTGCTTCCCGTTGCATTGACAGACCTATTCGTCCTTTATTCCCTAAGGATATGCGTAATGACTGCTCAGTAGTAGCTACTGTTATGTCAGTTGACCCTGACTGCTCACCTGAGGTAGCTGCTGCTATTGGTGTATCAACTGCTATCGCTATTTCTGATATTCCGTGGGCAGGTCCTATTTCAAGCGTAAATGTTGGCTTGGTTGACGGCGAAATCGTTATCAACCCCACATTAGAGCAAAGGGGAAAGACCGACCTTAACTTAACCGTTTCCTCTACTGAGGATTTGGTGGCTATGATTGAGGCAGGCGCTAACGAAATTGATGATGACCTTATGTTTGACTGCATTATGGCAGGTCACGAAGCAAATAAAGAGGTTGTTAAGTTTATAAACGGCATTGTTGCTGAAATCGGCAAAGAAAAGTTTGAGTTTGAGTCTAACGATCCCGATCCCGAGATTATGGCAGAAATCGAAGCTTTCTGTATTGAGGATGTTAAAAAGGCTCTTGATACCGATGATAAGCTTGTTCGCGATGCTGCATTACTTCCAATATATAACGCAGTTCACGAGAAGTTTGACGAGCGTTTTGAAGGCAACGAAGCAAAGCTTGACGAGATTATGTATCTTGTTCAAAAGCACGTTGTACGCGCTTGGCTTAAAGATGAGAAAAAGCGTGTTGACGGCAGAGGTATTGATGAAATCCGTCCTCTTGACGCAAAGGTGGATTTATTACCACGTGTTCACGGAAGCGGTATGTTTACTCGTGGACAGACACAGGTACTTTCTATTGCTACATTAGCTCCTGTATCAGAGGCTCAAAAGCTTGACGGACTTGATGAGGAAGTTTCAAAGAGATATATTCACCATTACAATTTCCCCTCATACTCTGTTGGTGAAACAAAGCCCTCTCGTGGCCCCGGCAGACGTGAAATCGGTCACGGTGCTTTGGCTGAAAAGGCTTTGGTTCCTGTAATTCCTTCTGTGGAGGAATTCCCTTATGCTATCCGCGTTGTATCTGAGGTATTATCCTCTAACGGTTCTACTTCACAGGGTTCTATCTGCGGTTCTACTTTGGCTCTTATGGCTGCCGGTGTTCCGATTAAGGCTCCTGTTGCAGGTATTTCCTGCGGTCTTATCACAGGCGATGACGGTGTATACGGCGACTTTATGACTATGGTTGACATTCAGGGTCTTGAAGACTTCTACGGCGATATGGACTTTAAGGTAGCAGGTACTCATAAGGGTATTACTGCTATTCAGATGGACCTTAAGGTGCACGGTCTTACTCCTGCTATTATTAAGGAAGCATTCGCAAAAACTCATAAGGCAAGACTTCATATTTTGGACGAGGTTATGCTCAAGTGTATTCCTGAATACCGTTCTGAGCTTTCTCCCTATGCACCTAAGATGCTTACTACAGTTATCAGCCCCGACAAAATCGGTGATGTTATCGGTAAGCAGGGTAAGGTTATTCAGTCCATTCAGGAGCAGTGCGATTGTACTATCAATATCGAGGAAGATGGTCACGTTTACGTTGCCGGTCTTGATATTGAAAAGGCTAAGCAGGCAATTGCTATTGTTGAGCTAATTGCTAACGACCCCGAAATCGGTGCGGTTTACAGTGGTAAGGTAACAAGACTTATGACCTTTGGCGCGTTTGTTGAAATCGCTCCCGGTAAAGAAGGCTTGGTTCACATTTCTAAGCTTGATGTAAAGCGTGTGGAAAAGGTTGAGGATGTTGTGGCTGTTGGTGATCAGGTAATTGTTAAGGTTACCGAAATTGATGACCAGGGCAGAATTAATCTTTCTCGCCGTGATGCTTTAGTAGAGATAAACGGTGCTGTGGTTGAAGAGGGCGCTGACGAGCAGAACGACAGACCCCGTCGTGATAAAAAAGACCGTAAGGGCTTTAAAAAGCACGATTAATATGTTATTTAACACTCCCTGAAAATCAGGGAGTGTTATTTTCGTTATACAATAAAAAAACAGGAGCATTAGCTCCTGTTTTTTTAACTTAATTTTACGTCAATCCAAAGATTTTCGTAATAGTTTCGGATTTTGTTATCAATATCGTGATAATACTGTGTTTTTACTTTTTTGTCCTCGGGGGGATACAAAATTTCATTTTTATAATAATAGTAATCAGGATTATTGATAACCGCTGTGTTTGGAGATGCATAACCGATATATTCCGCATTGGCGGTTGCGATTTTCGGGTCATTAAGGAAGTCAATATAAAGGAGTGCTGCATCGTAATTTTTAGCATTTTTTAAGATGCAGGCAGAGTCCATAAATATGTTGGTGCCTTCCTTTGGATAGAAAAATCGCAAATCATCGTTAGTGTCATACATAGTAAGATAATCGCCAGCATAATAGGGTGCAATATACGCTTCACCCGTTTCCATTTTGCCGTAGATTTCGTCCATTACATAGGCTTGCAGATTGTCTTTACCTTTCATTAAAAGCTTTGCAGCCTTATCCCAGTCAGATTTTTTGGTTGAGTTTAAATCTAATCCTAAAATCATTTGTGCGGTCATAAAGGCATCTCGCGGGTTGTTGAAGTTAAGAACAGTATCCTTATACTTTTTATCCCAGAGCACATTCCAACTATGTTCAATATTTTTTACATACTTTGAATTGTAAATAATGCCAACCATACCAACACAATAGGGAACAGAGTACTTGTTTTCAGGGTCAAAGAACACGTTTTTATATGTCTCGTCAATATATTTGTAATTTTGAAGCTTTGATGTATCAATTTCTGCAAGCATACCCTCTTTAATCATACGCTGAATCATATAATCAGAGGGGATAACGACATCATAATTTACACCGCCATTAGCCACCTGAGAGTACATTGTTTCGTTACTTTCAAAGGTTAGGTAGTTTACCTTAATGCCGGTAAGTTTTTCAAATTCGCGATTCACATCAAGCATACCGTCACCGCCGTCGGAAATGTATTCGCCCCAATTGTAAACGGTAAGGGTAGTGCCGGCAAGCTCATTTGAGTAGCTGCCGTCGTAATTGGTATTAGAATACTTATATCCGCAAGAGCAAAGGGAAGCCATAATTGAAATAATAAGTAATAAAGTTATAATTTTTTTCATTTTGCTGCCCCCTTAAAACGCCTTGTTGCGGCAGCGTGCTTCTTTTCTGCCCTTGTTTGAAGCATATTGTAGAAAATAAGCAACAGGAATATAACAAGAAAAATAATAGTGGATAAGGCATAGGTATCAGGTGTTACCGATTTTTTAGTCATATTATAAATTATAATCGGCAAGGTCTGGTAATGACCGCAGGTAAAATAGCTTATTACAAAATCATCAAGCGATAATGTAAAGGTCATTATAAAGCCGGTCACAATACCTGTTGAAATAGAGGGGACAACCACCTTGAAAAATGCCTGAAGCGGTGTACAACCAAGGTCTAATGCCGCTTCTTGCAAGTTTGCATCTGTTTGTCTAAGCTTTGGCATTACCGAAAGTATTACATAAGGAAGATTAAATGTAATATGTGCTATAAGCACCGTAAAAAATCCTAAGGATTCGTTAAGGCCGATAAGCTTGCCTATAAAAATAAACAAAAGCATAAGCGAAATACCGGTTACTATATCGGCATTCATCATAGGAATGTTTGTTACAGACATTATAAGCTTTTTGGTGATCTTTTTCCTTAGCGATAAAATACCAACGGCAGCCGCAGTACCTAATACGGTAGCAATGGAAGCCGACAAAATCGCTATAATAAGCGTGTGCTTCAATGCGTTAAGCATGGAAGTATTTGTTATAAGACTTTTATACCAATCAAGAGAAAAGTTTTCAAAAACCCATACGCTTTCGGAAGAGTTAAAGGAAAAGACTATCATGACAAGCACGGGCGCGTAAAGGAAAAATATGATAAGCGCAACATAAATGCGGGAAAGTGCTTTCATACAACCATACCTCCCTCATCATCGTCACTAAAGCGGTTCATGATAAAGAGGCTTATTAAAATAAGGCACATCAAAACAAGCGATAATGCAGATGCTACATTGTAAAAATCGGGGCCTAAATTAAATAAATATTCAATGGCATCGCCTACAAGCATGGTTTTGTTTCCGCCTAATTTTTGGGAGATATAAAAGGTGCTTACACTTGGTACAAATACCATTGTAATGCCCGAAATTATTCCGGGACGGCTAAGCGGTAAAATAACTCTGCGGAACTTATTGAATGCGTTTGAGCCTAAGTCCTCAGAAGCCTCTAAAAGGGAATTATCAAGCTTTGACATAACCGAGTAAATAGGTAAAATCATATATGGTATAAAGTCATATACCATACCTAAAATAACAGCACCCGGGGTATACATAAGCTTTAACGGTGCAATTCCCAATTTGCCTAAAAAAGTGTTTATAATACCTGTGTTTGCAAGTATTGAAATCCAAGAATAAGTGCGGATAAGAAAGTTCATCCACATAGGAAGCATTACTATAAACATCAGCATTCGCTGAGAACTTACTTTAAGTTTTGTCATAAAATATGCCATGGGATAAGCCAAAAGTAAGGTGATTATAGTGGCTATTGTAGCATAAAGAATGGAAATACCAAATGCTTTTTTGTATTTGCCGAGCGTTGCCAAATTGGCAAGTGTAAAGGCTCCTGTTGTGTCGGTTAAAGCAAAGTAAAGCATTATTACAAGCGGTACTATTATGAAAATTGCAGACCACACTATGTATGGGGAGGCTACCATTCTGTTACCAAAGGATTTTCTGCCCATACTCAGTCCTCCTCTTCATACTCTGTATCGCTAAGGTGGTCAATTTCCTCGCTATAGCTTGAGTAGTCACCGTAAAGACCTGAATATTCACTCTTTTTCATAATGTGAATGGCATCGGGCTCAATAAAAAGACCAACATTATCGCCCACAAAATGCTCGTCGGTGGTTTGTATCATCCACTTAAATCCGCCGATATCTACAATTATTTCGTAATGAACGCCAAGGAATGAAACCGAGGTAACAACACCTTTTAGCATGCCTTTCTCAGGGGAGACAATATCAACGTCCTCAGGGCGCACTACAACGTCAACCTCTTCGTTTTCCTCAAAACCTTTATCGAGACATTCAAAACCTGCTCCCGAAAATTCAACATAAAAATCTCTGCACATTTTGCCGTCTACAATATTTGATTCGCCGATAAAGTCAGCAACAAATGCGTTCTGAGGCTCATTGTAAATATCCTGAGGAGTGCCAACCTGCTGAATAATACCGCCGTCCATAACAACAACACGGTCGGACATAGTAAGGGCTTCCTCTTGGTCGTGGGTTACAAAAACAAATGTTATACCAAGCTGTTGCTGAATTTTTTTAAGCTCCTTTTGCATATCTTTGCGAAGCTTTAAGTCAAGAGCAGCCAACGGCTCGTCCAATAATAGTACTTTCGGTCTGTTTGCAATGGCGCGAGCAATGGCGACACGCTGTTGCTGACCACCCGAAAGAGTATCTATATGACGCTTTTCAAGTCCCTGCAAATTTACAAGAGCAAGCATTTCCTTAACCTTTTTTTCAATCTCCTTTTCGGGAGTTTTTTTAATGCGTAAACCAAATGCAATGTTTTCATACACATTAAGGTGAGGGAAAAGCGCATAACGCTGAAAAATGGTGTTAACCTGACGCTTATAAGCAGGCACACCATTTATTTTTTTATTCTCAAAAACAATCTCACCCTCGTCAGGCTCTAAAAAGCCTGCAATAAGACGTAAGGTGGTGGTTTTGCCGCAACCTGAAGGACCTAAAAGAGTGATAAACTCCTTATCCTTGATTTCAAGATTACAGCCGTTTAAAATCTGCTCACCGTCAAACGCCACAGAAATGTTTTTAAGCTCAATAATATTCTTTTTTTCCATAAAGCATCCCCCTTTGTTCAACACCAAAGTGTCAACACAAGAATAATCAAAAAATAAGCCGCCCGAGTGAAGAGTCACACCCGAGTAAGCTTTCCCTGTGCGATACCCGCGATTTCCTCGTAAAATGCCCTGAACAAAGGGTTTTTCATAGTTTTCTCGTAAAACGGAAACTACGGCATAAAATCTGAAATCGCACTCTACACAGATGCTTTGCTAAACGTATTAAATTTTTATAGTTTAACTAATATAAAACTATACATCTAAACTACGCAAATGTCAAGGAAAAATTGCGTTTTTGCGACATTTTTAGGCAAAATCTTTCTATGATTTTCTAAAAACTCTCGTTTTCTTTCTTTTACTCTGAAATACTCTGTTTTTCTCACTTTTTATAGCCTGTATGCAATTTTGGAAAATAAGTGCAAAAAATGCCCGCTTTTTAATAATTGGGAGTAGATTTTTTAATACTTTTATGATATACTAATATAGATTAAGTATATATAAGAGGTGGAAAGGATGCGCATTTTAGGTATAGACCCGGGTTATGCTACTGTCGGATATGGCTTTGTAGATTATTCAAGGCTTAGGTTTAATGTTGTAGCTTTTGGCGCTATTACAACTCCTGCCCATACACCTTTTCCACAACGACTGCTTGATATTTATAACGATATGCTTGAAATAATCGATAAATATAAGCCCGATTGTCTTTCAATAGAAAAACTATTTTTTAATACAAACACGACTACTGCTATCGATGTAGCACAGGCGAGAGGAGTTATAGTTTTAGCCGCCGAGATGCGCGGACTAAAGGTTTATGAGTATACACCGCTTCAGGTTAAGCAGGCGGTAACAGGTTACGGCAGGGCAGAAAAGTGTCAGGTTATGGAAATGGTGAAAAAGCTTTTGTGTTTAGAGCAAGTACCCAAGCCTGATGATACTGCGGATGCATTAGCGCTTGCGGTTTGTCATGGACATTTTAGCGGCACAAGTTATTCTAAAATTTGTTTGGAGGTAAGGAAATGATAGCTTCTGTTAGAGGAAAATATTTATACTCTGATTTAAATTCCGTTGTTGTAGAATGTGCAGGTGTAGGATATAGGTGCTATGTTACTAAAAACTGCCTAAACAATTTACCTCGAGTAGGTGAGGAGTTATTTCTTTACACACATTTGGTAGTCCGCGAGGATGCAATGGACCTTTACGGATTTTTTGATTTGGAGGAGCTTAATTCCTTTAAACTTGTTACCTCGGTAAGCGGTGTAGGTCCTAAAATAGGTATTGCAATTTTGTCAGAGCTTGTGCCTTCGAGACTTTTAACCGCTATTGCTGCAAACGACCCAAAAACCTTAACATTGGCTTCGGGTGTTGGAATAAAATTAGCGCAAAGAATTGTTTTGGAATTAAAGGACAAGGTGGGTGCGGCAGATTTTACTGTTAACGATGAAATTGCTGCTGTTTCCCGTGCGGCTACACAAACTGCCGCCTCGGAAGCAATAGAAGCACTTGTTTCCTTAGGTTATACAAAGGGCGAGGCTTCGCTTACGGTTTCTAAGCTTGATACCAATTTACCTACGGACGAGCTTATAAAACAGGCACTTAAAAATTTAGCAAGGGGGTTCTAAACTATGATTGAACAGGAAATGGATTTTGAAAACCGAATAGTATCTCCCGACTATAATTATATTCAGGATGAAACCGAACTGTCACTGCGTCCTAAAACTCTTGACGATTACATAGGACAGGACAAAGCAAAGGAAAATCTTAAAATATATATAACTGCGGCAAAGCAGAGAAATGAAAGTCTTGACCACGTGCTACTATACGGACCTCCGGGACTTGGTAAAACTACACTTGCCGGTATAATTGCCCGTGAAATGGGGGTTAATCTTCGTGTAACCTCAGGTCCTGCAATTGAAAAACAGGGTGACTTGGTTGCTATTTTAACCTCACTTCAAGAGGGAGACGTGCTTTTTATTGACGAAATTCACAGGCTTCCACGCAATGTTGAGGAAATTTTATATCCTGCTATGGAGGATTTTTCGCTTGATATAATAATCGGCAAAGGTCCGTCGGCTCGGTCTATAAGGCTTGATGTTCCGCACTTTACTCTGGTGGGTGCCACAACACGTTCGGGACAGCTTACGGCTCCGCTTCGTGACCGTTTCGGTGTACTTTTAAGACTTGATTTATACACACCGGAGCAGTTGGCAAAAATAGTAATGCGTTCGGCGGGAATACTTGGCATAGGTATTGATGAGGACGGCGCTTTGGAAATTGCTTCACGTTCAAGAGGTACACCTCGTATTGCAAACCGCCTTTTAAAGCGTGTACGTGATATTGCTCAGGTTGAATTTGACGGTATGATAGATGTAGATGTTGCATCTGCGGCGTTAAAGCGATTTGAAATTGATGAGTTGGGTCTTGACGATTTTGATAGAAAAATGCTTTCAACCATTATTACCAATTACTCGGGCGGTCCTGTCGGTCTTGATACATTGGCGGCAGCTATCGGTGAGGAAGCGGTAACTATTGAGGACGTTTATGAGCCGTATTTAATGCAAATCGGTTTCTTAACAAGAACTGCAAGGGGACGCTGTGTAACAGCACTTGCTTATTCGCATTTAGGGATTGATAATCCTAATGCACAACAAACTATAATGTAAAAAGTCGGGCGAAACAATCTTGTTTCGTCACAAAATCTTTGATTTTGTGACAAATTTTTATTAAAAATTTGTCCTTATCAATTCAATAAGTGTCGTGCAAAATTAAATATTACAATTTAATTTTGCAAAAGCCACTTCGAAAGTGGCTTGTCGAAACGCTTTTTAGGCGTTTCGACTAACTACAATTATTATATTTTAGGCGGTAGAAATGAGAACTGTACAAGGTTTTAAAGATTACGAATTACTTGATGCTGACAGCGGTGAGCGACTTGAACGCTGGGGCGATATTATACTTATAAGACCTGACCCTCAGGTAATTTGGAGCACAGAAAGAAAAGATAGCCGTTGGAAAAATCCTCACGCGATATATCATCGCTCTAATCAGGGTGGTGGATATTGGGAAACTGTTAAAAAGGTTCCTGATGTTTGGAGTATTGCTTATAAGGATTTGACCTTTAATTTAAAGCCAATGGGCTTTAAGCATACGGGACTTTTTCCCGAGCAGGCAGTAAATTGGGATTTGGCAAGCGAGCTTATAAAAAAATCTAATAGAGAGATTTCAGTCCTTAATTTGTTTGCTTATACGGGCGGAGCTACTGTTGCCTGCTTAAAGGCGGGCGCTAAGGTAACCCACGTTGATGCATCAAAGGGAATGGTGCAATGGGCAAAGGAAAATGCTGTGTCTTCGGGTGTGGCAGATAAAAACGTGCGTTGGCTTGTGGACGACTGTTTAAAGTTTGTAAAGCGTGAAATCAGGCGCGGTAATCACTATGATGCAATAATTATGGACCCGCCTTCATACGGCAGAGGCCCTAATGGCGAAGTTTGGAAGTTAGAACAACAGCTTGCAGAACTTTTGACCGAAACAGGCAAGCTTTTATCAGACGATGCAATATTTTTCTTTTTAAATTCATATACTGGCGGACTTTCTCCCACAATTTTAAATTATATGGTTAAAACCTATGTGGTAAAGGATAAATCGGGAGAGGTATTTACCGATGAAATCGGACTAAATATCACAGCAAAGGGGATAAGCCTGCCTTGCGGAAATACAACTGTTTGGAAAAGGTAAAATGGATAATATTATCGAAATAAAAAATGTAACATATACCTACACAGAGGATGAGATACTTCATACTGCGGTGAAAGATATATCACTAAATATACAGCGCGGTTCGTTTACCGTAATTTTAGGACATAATGGTTCGGGTAAATCTACTCTTGCTAAAATGATGAACGGATTAAATAAGCCTACTGTTGGTGATGTTTTTGTAAATGGTATAAACACTAAGGATGAGGAAACCGAGCTTGAGGTAAAGAAAACTGTTGGTATGGTTTTTCAAAATCCCGACAATCAGCTTATTGCCTCCATTGTTGAGGAGGATGTGGCTTTCGGTCCTGAAAATTTAGGTATTTCACCTGCTGAAATCAGAGAAAGGGTGGACGAAGCATTAAAATCTGTTGGAATGTATGAATTCCGCGAGTCCACACCGCATAGACTTTCAGGCGGACAAAAGCAAAGAATTGCTATTGCAGGTATTATCGCAATGAAGCCTGAGTGTTTGGTTCTTGATGAGCCGACCGCTATGCTTGACCCAAAGGGCAGGGCAGAAATCATAAACACGCTCCTAAAGCTTAACCGCGAGAACGGTATTACTGTTGTGCTTATAACTCATTATATGGAGGAAGCCGAAAATGCCGACAGAGTAATCGTTATGAATGATGGCGAAATTATTGATGACGGAACTCCCAAGGAGATTTTTAAAAACGTTGAAAAATTAAAGCAGGTAGGTCTTGATGTTCCTCAGGCTACCGAGCTTTTATATGAATTATCTAAAAATGGGTTTCAGGTAAAAACTAATATAATTTCTATTGAAGAAGCAGCAAAGGAAATTAAAATGGCGCTTCATTTGGAGGAAAATTAGCTTGGCAATTTTAGAAGTAAAGAATTTAACCCACGCTTATAAAGGCTCATCGCCCTTTATAAACGACGCAGTAAGTAATGTGAGCTTTACGGTGGAAAAGGGTGAAATAATAGGTATTATCGGGCATACGGGTTCAGGTAAATCCACCCTTGTACAGCACCTTAACGGACTGCTTAAACCCACAAGCGGTAATGTCTTGTTTGAAAATAGTGATATATGGGAAAAGCCAAAAGAAATCAGAAAAATCCGTTCCAAGGTGGGACTTGTTTTTCAGTATCCCGAATATCAACTTTTTGAGGAAACCGTATTTAAAGATATTTCATTTGGCCCTCGAAATATGGGACTAAGCGAAGTGGAAATTGATGCTACTGTTCGTGAAATTTGCGATGTAGTGGGTGTTAAACCAGAATTTTTTGATAAATCGCCATTTGATTTATCGGGTGGTGAAAAGCGTCGTGTTGCTATTGCCGGTGTTATGGCTATGAAGCCGGAGGTTATTGTTTTTGATGAGCCGACTGCCGGTCTTGACCCAAAGGGCAGAGAAGATATAATGGAGATTATTTCAAAATACAGAGAAAGCTTTTCTGCAACAGTTATCATAATTTCTCATTCTATGGAGGATATGGCGCTTTTAGCTGATAGAATTCTTGTTATGAATAAGGGCGAAATTTATAAATTCGGCACATCAGACGAGGTGTTTTCTGATGTCGAGGGCTTAAAGGCTATCGGTCTGAATGTTCCTATTGTAACCCGAATATTTTTAAGTCTTAAAAATAGCGGAGTTAATGTTGATACTAATGTTTATACCGTCAAAAAGGCAGTAGAAACGTTAAAAAAACTGAAAGAAGGTAATAGCAATGCTTAAAGATATAACCTTCGGTCAGTTTTACGATTCAAAATCGGTAATCCATAAAACGGATGCCAGAATAAAAATTCTTTTAATGATAGTCTTTATTGTTTTTATTTTCATTTCCAAGAATTTTTATTCGCTTATGTTTTCGGCAATATCGGTATTTGCGGTAGCGCTGATTTCAAAAGTGCCTATAAAGATGTATCTTAAAAATATGAAAGCTATATTGCCTGTACTTATCTTTACCGCGATAATTAACCTCTTTTACGGGGAAGGCGGAAATGTGGTTTTAAGTTTTTGGATTTTTGAGATAACAACAGACGGTATTTACAGAGCAATTTTTATGGCGCTCAGGATTTTACTTTTAATATTTGTAAGCTCAGCGCTAACGTATACTACAACGCCAAACGATTTGACTGATGCTATCGAAAGTCTTTTATCACCCTTAAAATACATCGGTCTTAAATCGGCTGTGCATACCTTAGCTATGATGATGACAATAGCGCTAAGGTTTATTCCAACTCTTATCGAGGAAGCGGAAAAAATTATGAATGCACAAAAAGCCCGCGGTGCCGACCTTGAAAGCGGCGGCTTGATAGACAGGGTGAAAGCGCTCATACCAATTTTAATTCCACTGCTTATTTCTTCGGTAAGGCGCGCTTACGAGTTGGCAGAGGCAATGGAATGTAGGTGTTATAACGGGGGAGAAGGTAAAACCCGTATGAAGCAAATGAAACTAAAACTTTGCGATTTGTTTTGCACTCTTACAGTGCTTTTAATGTGTGGCGTAGTGATAGCACTTAATATTATTTTTTAAACTCATTAAAAAGGAGGCATATGCCGTTATGAAAAGAATGCTTTTAAATATTGAATATGACGGCACAGCCTATCACGGTTGGCAAATTCAACCAAACGGGATTACTGTTCAGCAAGAGGTTGAGGAGGCACTATTTAAGCTTTTGGGCAAAAAAACCTCAGCCGTTAGTTGTAGTCGAACTGATGCAGGCGTTCACGCAAGAGATTTTTATTTTCACATAGACTGCCTTGATAATATTCCCGATACCGCTTTTTTAAGAGGTTTAAATTCTCTTTTACCTGAGGATATAGCGGTAAAAGGGGTAAAAGAGGTAACTCCTGATTTCCACGCAAGATATAATGCAAAAGGGAAAACCTATACCTATCATATTTTAAATTCAAATAAAAAAGATGCCTTTCTATCCCGCTATTCATGGCGGATTGAAAGGCCGCTTGATATAGACAAAATGAACGAATTTTGTAAGGAAATTATAGGCACTCACGATTTTTTGGCTTTTTCCTCATCGGGCAGAACGGTGGAGGACACCGTAAGGACAGTAAGCGAATGCTATGTAGAGAGAAAAGGTGATGAGGTGGTACTTAGTGTTACTGCAAACGGGTTTCTTTACAATATGGTTCGTATAATAGCGGGAACTGCGGTAGAGGTATCAGACGGGAAAATTGACCCTTTTGATATAAAAGATATTATATCCACAGGTCAACGCGAAGCCTTGGGCCTTACTGCACCGCCCAACGGGTTATTTTTAGAAAAAGTTTATTATTAGGTGATATAAATGCCGGATTATAAAAAGAAAAAGCACAATAGCTTTTTAAAAGCTACATTAAAGCCTTTGGCAAAAAAACGCAAAAAGAATAATTTGCAAAACAACGAAGAGGATTACTATGAGAAAAGCAGTAATCTTAAGGTTGTTGAGGGCAAAAGAAAAGAACGCATGAGAAAGGTAAGGTTTGCAAGTGTTCTCTTGATAATTGCAGTAATAACAGTAATAATTTTTGAACTTTGCTTGCCTGCCGGAATTATAAAGAGTGTGGATATGTCGGTAAAGCTTATGGGTAACGGTAAATACCCGATAGAGCTTATAGGCACTGAAACTAAAAGCGTAGTTCAAAAAGATAAGTATTACCACATATTAAGTAATACACATATTGACGTCGTTTCGCTTTCAGGCAAACAACTTTTGCATTTTGAACACGGTTTTGAAAACCCCGTTTTAAAAACAAGCGCTGCTTATTCCTTGGTTTATGACCAAGGCGGAAATGAAGTTTTAGTTTTTGATATTTCCGAAAAGGTGTATTCTCTTGTTACCAAAAATCCGATACTTACGGCTTGTGTTTCAGACAGAGGCAATTTTGCAGTAAGCACAACTTCAGAAAAGTATTCTTCTCAGGTTACGGTTTATAAAATTGATGGTACCGAAATTTATGAGTGGTATTCAGCAGAGGATATTGTTAATAATATAGCTCTTTCTTCAAACGGAAAAAAATTAGCGGTCGCTGTTTTAAATTCTCATAATGGTACGGATATTTCCTCTAAAATAAGTGTTTTAAACTATTCTTCGGCTACACCGCTTTATACTGAAAGCTTTAAAAATACGATAGTTTACCGAATAGATTCTTCCTATTCATCGTATTTTACTGTTGTTACTTCCAATATGGTGAAATCTTATAAGTGGAGTAATTTTAAGTCAAACGCTTATAATAACGATTACAGCATCTCTATTTTCAAGCCGGTGAAAAACGGCTATATTGCGGTTTTTGCCCGCGAAAATGATAAAACTGATAACCGTGTAGTTCTTCTTAATAAAAAAGGCGAAAAAACCTTGGAATTCACATATAAAGATACTATAAGTGATATTACTGCACACGGTAAACATATTTATTGTATGAGTGAAACTGTAATTTCTGTGCTTGACGAGAATGCTAAGGTTTTAAATACGGTTGACTGTGGTTTTGGAGGCAGAGAAATTTGTGTTTTAAACTCCGATTTTGTAGCTGTTATAAGTGATAACAAAATTGAAAAAATTAAGCTCTCCAAGGAGTAAAAAATGCATTATATTATTGATTTTCTCTTGATTGCAATCATAATAGCTTATATTTTTATTTCAAAAAGAAAAGGCTTTGTTGCAATTTTTATTGAAACGGTAGGGTTTATTTTAGCTTTATTTATATCGTTAACAGTAAGTACACCAATTGCAGGGGTAATTTATGATAAAATATTTGAGCCTGCAATAATAAGCAATGTAGCAGAGAGTGTAGAAAATGTCGGCAAATCAGCATTTGACGCAATGCCCGAAGTGGTTTCTGAAAATGCAGAGCGTTTGGGTATTAATGAAAACTCATTTGAAAGAATTTTCGATGAAAACCTTGAAAAGGGAACAGAAAGTGCCGTAAAGGTAGCATCAAATAAGGTAATCAGACCGGTTTTTTCTGAGCTTATGGGTTCTATAATAGCGCTTGCGTTGTTGATTTTACTTATGATTTTGGTAAAGATATTGGCAAAAGCTATAAATAAAGTATTTTCGTTACCTATTGTAGGCACACTTAATAGCTTTTTGGGAGTTTTAATCGGTATTCCAAAAGGAATAATTATGGCAATTCTTTTTTGCTTGGTTGTAACTATTGTTTTAAATTTTGTACCAAACGGATTTTTAATTTTCACACCTGAAAATCTCGAAAAAACCGTTATTTATAATTTTTTCATGGGCTTTGTGTAAGCCAGTTTTAAGGAGTTCTAAAAATGATGAAGCTTTGTTCAAAGTGTAAAAAAAGACCGGCTGTAGTTTTTATGTCGGATATGTCAAAACCTGATTCCGAACCACAGGGACTTTGCCTTGTGTGCGCTAAGGAAATGGGCATTAAACCGGTTGACGATATGCTCAAACGTATGAATATATCTGACGAGGATATTGAGCAGATGAGCGAGCAGTTTATGGATTTAATGTCGCTTGACGATATGGATGATGCGGCGTTAAATGATGAAACCTTTGATTTAGGTACGGCTCCCGCAATGCCTTTTTTCAATAAGATTTTCGGTAATATGTCAGGAAATGATGAAAAGACAGAAACCGAAAAGGGTGACGCAAAATCTAAAAAGGATGCACCCAAGAAAAAACGTCACCGCTTTACCGAGCAATATTGCACCAACCTTACTCAAAAGGCAAAAGAGGGTAAAATTGATGTTATTATCGGCAGAGATAAAGAACTTTACCGCACAATACAGATTTTGTCTCGCAGAAGTAAAAATAATCCTTGCTTAATAGGTGAGCCGGGTGTTGGTAAAACCGCTATTGCAGAGGGACTTGCTTTGCAGATTGCTAATAAAACTGCTCCTGCAAGGCTTCTTGATAAAGAAATTTATCTGCTTGACCTTACGGGGCTTGTTGCAGGCACTCAGTTCAGAGGTCAGTTTGAAAGCCGAGTAAAAGGGCTTTTAGAGGAAGTAAAGGAAGCCGGCAATATAATTCTGTTTATTGACGAAATTCATAATCTTGTCGGTGCGGGTGACTCTGCCGAAGGTTCAATGAATGCCGCTAATATTTTAAAGCCTGCGCTTTCACGTGGAGAAATTCAGGTAATAGGAGCTACCACCTTTAAGGAATATAGAAAATATATTGAAAAGGATGCAGCGCTTGAACGTCGTTTCCAACCCGTTACTATTGAGGAACCCTCACTTTTAGAGGCAGAGGAAATCTTAATGGGTGTAAAGGGCTATTACGAGGGCTTCCACGGTGTAACTATTCCCGATAGTATTGTTAAAAAGGCGGTTATTTTGTCGGAGCGTTATGTGACTGACCGCTATCTCCCGGACAAGGCAATAGATTTGCTTGATGAAGCCTGTGCAAGCTCCAGTCTTGAAAATAAGGCAATAGATGAGCTTTATTTAGCTAACAAAAAGATAGCTGAGTGTTCTGTAAAGCTTGAGGAATTAGAGGCAGAGGTTGAAAATCCTGATTATGAAAAGCAGGCACTCGTAAAAGCAGAGCTTCAAAAATATAAGAGCGAGGCAGAAGCCCTTTATGAGCCTGCTGCAGACAATACCGTTACCGATATGGATTTAGCTCGTGTTATTGAGCTTTGGACGGGTATTCCTGCCACCAAGGTTCAGGAAAGCGACCTTAAAAAGCTGTCAAGCCTTGAAGATGAGCTTAATAAGAAAATAATCGGTCAAGAGGAAGCAACCCGTTTGGTATCCGCCGCAGTTAAGCGTTCAAGGGTAAAAACCGGCAAGCTTCACAGACCTGCATCCTTTATATTTGTAGGACCTACGGGTGTTGGTAAAACTCAGCTTGCAAAGGTTATTTCAGAACAGCTTTTCAGCACTCCCGAAACACTTATAAGACTTGATATGTCTGAATTTATGGAAAAGCACTCGGTATCACGTATTATTGGTGCGCCTCCTGGATATGTCGGCTTTGACGAGGCAGGTCAGCTTACTGAAAAGGTAAGAAGAAAGCCTTATTCTGTGGTTTTGTTTGATGAAATCGAAAAGGCACACCCCGATGTTCTCAATATTTTACTGCAAATTCTTGACGACGGCAGAATTACCGATGCGGGCGGCAGAACAGTTAATTTTGAAAACACTATTGTTATTATGACCTCTAATGCGGGTAGTGACCGCAATGATTCTCCGTTAGGCTTTGGCAAGACAGTTGCCGATGCTTCAAAGGAAAAGGCCTTAAAGGCACTCGAAGCGTTTTTGCGACCCGAGTTTATAGCCCGCGTGGATGAAATAGTAGTCTTTAATCCTTTGAGCGAAGCTTCAATGTCAAAGATTGCCGCTTTAATGCTTGACGAGTTAAAGGAAGCAATAGCCGAAAAGCTTATAACTGTTAAGTATGATACCGCTATATGTGATTATTTGGCAAAGCAATGCGTTGGCAAAAAGCGAGGAGCAAGGGAGATTAGAAATCTTATCCGCAGAGAGATTGAAAGCAAAATTGTAGATATAATAATCGACAATGCCGAAGGCACAATTAAAGAAATCAATATCACCGCAAAGGCTGATAAAATTGACATCACTTTTAAAAAGGCATAAAGAAAACCGCAAGATTTAAAATCTTGCGGTTTAATTTTTTTCTTTAAATCATAGGGGGTAAGGAGTTGTAGAATTTAATAGCTTCTGAAACTTCCTTTACACCGCCCGTAGCGGTAGCGGTGGAAAGTGAGCAATGTGCCGCAGCATTACCTAAAATCAAGGTATCCTCTAAGCTCATCTCTCTGTAAGAAGCTAAAAGTGCGCCTGCACAGAATGCATCGCCTGCACCAACAGAGCCTTTTTTATAACCCTTTGGTAATTCACGGCTTGGAGTAAAGGCATATTCGCCCGATTTTTCCATACCGTATGCACCGCAAAGAGCGTGGATAATAACGCGCTTGCCAACACCTAAATCAAAAAGCTTTTTGAGAGCCTTTTTCATATTTTCCTCATCGATACCTTTTTCTGTAACAGTAAGGTCAACGTCTGTAAGCTTAGAAGCTTCGAGTTCGTTTATGATAAGGTAATCTACATATTTTAATGCAGGGGCCACAACCTTTTTAAAACGTTCTCCGCTTTCACTTACAGTATCAATAGAGGTAAGACAGCCTGCTTCTTGAAGTGAAGCTAAAAGGCGGGCTGATTTTGTGCCATACTCCTCATCAGAACTGTCTAAGCTGTCCATAAGCAAAAGGTAGCCCAAATGAAAGATTTTAGCGGTTACCTTAGATACATCAATATCCTCTACCGAAAAGCTGTCACAAGCACCGCCGTATTGGAAAAATGTACGGCAACCGGTTTCACTTTCGGGGAAAACATCTGTAAAAGAGGTGATACCGCGTTTTACAATTCCGCTTGTGTCAAAGTTGGCTTTTTTAAGAACATCAATAATAATCTCTCCGTCCTTATCGTCGCCCAAAACACCGTATGCCCAAAGTTTAATATCGGGGTCTAAATCTCTAATATCAATACCTGTGTTGCAAACGCAACCGCCGGTACTGTCAGATACATTTGTTATTCTTGCAAGCTCGCTTCTGTTGGGTAAAACCGCAATTTCTTTAATGTGGTCTACTATAAGACTGCCTGCAAGTGCAATACCTTCTCTTTTCATTATTCAATACCTGCAAAAAGCTTCATAACGTGAACAAGGTTATCCTTCATATCATTCATAGCACGTGTTGCAACATCGTGGAACTGAAGACCTTCGGGCTTTTCCTTTACGATTTCGTATACAGATTTGCCACCTGCCAAAGCCTCGTATGTATAGTAATTAATCTTTCTGATACCGCTGTTGATAGCTTCTCTGTAATCATCATCAGTAAGACCTGAACCGCCGTGCATAACAAGGGGAAGACCGTTTGTAAGCTTATTGATTTTCTTAATGATATCAAAATTAAGCTGAGGTTTTGTTTTGTAAACACCGTGAACTGTACCAAAGGAGATAGCAAGTGCATCAACGCCTGTTTTTTCTGCAAATTCTGCAGCCTGTTCGGGAATTGTGTAGAAATCCTCGGGCTTGTATTCAGCTAAATCACCCTTTAAGTTGCTGGGCATATTGCCAAGCTCTGCTTCAACAGTAACACCAACAGAGTGTGCGATTTTGCAAATTCTTGCAGTTTCAGCCATATTTTGTTCATAGGGCATAGCAGAAAAATCTATCATAACAGATGTAAAGCCTGCACGAATTGCACGGATTATGCAATCAACATTGCTGCCGTGGTCCAAGTGAACGCAAACGGGAACCTTTGCATTTTTTGCAAGGGTTAGCATAATGCTTGTTACAATGTCAAAATCAATAAATTCCTCGTGAACGGGTGCGTGCTGAAGTACAAAGGGTAAGTTGAGTTCCTCTGCGGCTTTAATTGCTGCACGTGCAGATTCTAATGTTGCAGAGTTAAAAGCACCAATTGCAATATTTTTTTCCTTTGCGTACTCGAGCATTTCTTTCATGTTTACTAACATAATTCATTTTCTCCTTAAAGTTCAATTTCCTTCCAGCCTAAATATTTTGTTAAGGCTTCTTTAACAACGGCATAGTGATGACCGGCAGTAATTATTGCGTGATGTCTAAAACCGTTCTCATTTAATATTTTAAGCTTTTTTTGTAAATTGTCAAGTCTTAAAACGCCTGGAGTACCAAAAAATTCATTTTCTATCTCGTCATCGGTGATTTCTGCGTTGGCAGCAAAGAACTGAATTTCGCCGTCCTCGGTTCTGCCGCCTGCGATAGTGATGTCACCGGGCTTTACTACACCAACATTTACGCCCCAAGAACAGTTGGTTCCCTGAGTTTTTACAAACATCTTGTGTTCCTCAATGTTACCCTTCTTGGTCATAAGAGAAATCGGCAAGGGTCCGCAATGGAAAAGGATGCACTTGTCGTTTTCGTTACCAAAATTGTTATTGATATCAAGACAACCAGTAGGATTGCCCGAAGCATAATATAAAGCAGACATCAAAATTGCGTTGCTTGCATCGGTTTCGCAAACTGCGGGGATACCGCTTTCGTTGAGAACACCCATAACAGAGCAGGGAGCAATTTTAAGTGAGTGTTGAAGCTCGCTCCAACAACGGATAGCAACAACATCAAGCTTATAATCCTTTACAATTCTTTCAAATGCAATACCGAGCTTTGAAAGATTTACAAGTGCATAAGGTGGTACGTTTTCAAAGGAGGAAGTTTTAAGTAATTTTTCGCTCCAAACAGGGATTTGGGGGTCGTTATCAGAAATTTCATTATAGTATTCAAGTACCTGTGAAAAGTCGAGAGCCTCGGTATCAATACCGTGCTTAGCAAGAGCTACCTCGTCAAAACGAACTGACTTAAAGGCTGTGGTTCTTGCACCGAAAACACCCATTCTGAGATGTCTCATACCTTTAACTGTACGGCAAAGGCTAATAAAGTAATTGATTTCTTTTTCAAATTCAGGACTTAGGGGATGGATAACGAAAGGCTCGTTAGAGGTGAATTTTATGCCTAATTGCTTAAATACACTGCCGAGAGCCAACTTTCCGCAAAATGCGTCACGACGTGAGCTGAAGTCCATTTTGCCGATTTCATCGGGA
>JAZRAI010000030.1:0-13423 GCA_045634455.1 Acutalibacteraceae bacterium | reverse complement strand
CTGTCCTTAACACTTCCCGCAGGATTTAAATATTCGAGCTTTGCAAATAAATTGGCAGAAAGAGAATGCTTCTTTTCTAAATTACAAAGTTTTAAAAGGGGAGTGTTGCCGATAAGTTGTTCTGCCGAGGTATAGTATTTTGCCATAAAATCACCTTTTATTATAACCATTATTAAAAAATGGGCTGATTCCTAAGAAACAGCCCGCTTTTTTAAAAGAATTATTATTTAGCCATTGCAGCAACTTCAGCAGCGAAATCATCAACGCGCTTTTCAATTCCTTCGCCCTTTTCAAAACGAACGAATGAAACAAGCTTGATTTCTGCGCCAAGTTCTTTAGCAGTATTTTCAATGTACTTGCCAACAGTGAGGTCACCGTCGATAACGTACTGCTGCTCAACAAGGCAGTTTTCTTTATAGTATTTGCCGATTTTGCCCTCAACAATTTTGCCAAGAACAGCGTCGGGCTTGTTAGCCATTTTGGGGTCTTCCTTCATCTGAGCTACAAGGATTTCCTTTTCCTTTTCGATTACAGAAGCGGGAACAGAAGCCTCATCAAGGTAAGCAGGGTTCATAGCTGCGATCTGCATTGCAATGTTTTTACCCATAGCAACGAAATCAGCATTGTCGCCTGCGAGTGAAGTTTCAAAATTAACAAGAACACCGATTTTTCCGCCTGCGTGAACATAAGTTACAACCTTACCTTCAACGCGCTCGAAACGGCGAACTTTAATGTTTTCACGAATAGCAAGGAAAAGTTCCTGAACCTTAGCTTCAACGGTCATACCGTCCTTCTCACACTTGAGAAGAGCATCTAAGTCAGCAGGGTTCTGCTCAGCTACAACCTGGGCTACCTCAGCTGCGAGTGCCTTGAAGCCGTCACCGTTAGCAACGAAGTCGGTTTCACTGTTAAGCTCAACCAAAACGCCTACGCCATCTTTTGTATAAGCGCAAACAGTACCTTCAGCAGCAATACGGTCTGCTTTCTTTGCCTGAGAAGCAAGTCCCTTTTCTCTTAAATAATCAACTGCGGCATCCATATCGCCGTTAGTCTCAACAAGAGCCTTTTTGCAGTCCATCATACCGCAACCGGTTTTTTCTCTTAAAGCCTGTACGTCTTTAGCAGTAAAAGCCATTTCTATTTCCTCCAAATTAATTATAGGTCTTTTTTAAAAAATTATTCAGCGTCAGCTGCAACTTCCTCAGCAACTTCAACTGCTTCTTCGGTAGCAGCGGTGCCCATTTCGGTACCCTGTCTGCCTTCGATAACAGCAGCTGCGATAGTTTCAGCAATAAGCTTTACAGCACGGATAGCGTCATCGTTACCGGGGATAACTGCATCAATCTCATCAGGATCGCAGTTGGTGTCAACGATAGCGATAATCGGAATACCTAATTTCTTAGCTTCTGCAACAGCAATTCTTTCCTTGCGGGGGTCTACAATGAACATTGCAGCAGGAGTCTTTTTCATTTCCTGAATACCGCCGAGGAACTTTTCAAGCTTTTCAATTTCAAGGTTAAGCTTAATAACCTCTTTCTTGGGGAGAAGCTCGAAAGTGCCGTCGTCACGCATAGTGCGAAGCTGATTTAAACGAGCAATTCTTGTGCGAATTGTGGTGAAGTTTGTGAGCATACCGCCAAGCCAACGTGCGTTAACATAGGGCATACCGCAATGCTCTGCTTCTTCCTTAACAGAATCCTGAGCCTGCTTTTTGGTACCAACGAAAAGAATGTCGCCGCCTTCAGCTGCTATGTCGCGAACGAACATATAAGCCTCGTTAAGCTTCTTAACGGTTTTCTGAAGGTCGATGATGTAAATTCCGTTACGCTCTGTGAAGATGTACTCTGCCATCTTGGGGTTCCAACGTCTTGTCTGATGTCCGAAATGAACACCTGCTTCAAGAAGCTGTTTCATAGATACTACTGCCATTTTAATTTCCTCCTAAGGTTTTACCTCCATCCTATATTACCGCAAAGCACATCCAGCAGTATTGATGCACCGGCTTTGCCAAAGTATAGAATGTGTGTTATTTTATTTGCTACTTTTCAGTAGCCGAAATATTATATCACACCAAAACCGAAAATGCAAGTGTTTTTTACAGGAATATTAAGAATTGGCAGGTGAGCTTCAAAAATATTAATTTTTTTGAGTTTTTATCCTACTGTGGTGGCTTGAAAAGAATGATTAAGTGTGTTAAAATATATTATATCAGTTTTAAAGGATGTAAACTATGGCTAAGAAAAAGAAAAACGATATATTGGAGGAGCAACGCAAAGCAAGGGAAGAGTTTTTAAAGCTCAAACAAATGCAACAGGGAAAGCTTGCTCCTGAACCGAAACCGAGTGAAGTAGCGTATGTACCTAAGACATTCGGGCAAAAGCTTTCAAATTTTTGGTTTCATTATAAGGCTTTTGTAATTTCTGCGGTAGCGTTGGCGCTTGTTTTGTCTATATTAATTTCGCAGTGTGCAAAACGGGTGAAAGACGATATAAAAATCATCTATTTCACTTATTCTGTAATTCTCGATGCGGATGTAAGGGCGTTGGAAGGCTATTTTGAGAAAAACATTGAAGACTTGAACGGTGACGGTAAAACCAAAGTTACAGTTATTAATTGCAGTTATCCGACCGAAAACAAAAATGTAGAGTACAGAAATATGCTTTATCAAAAAATGCAGACTGCAATAGCGGTAGAAGAGGATACCTATCTGATTATCACGGATACGGAGTCTATTAATTATTTTTACGATAACGGCATGGCAGAGGCTATTTTTGAAGGAGAAACGCTTCCGCTTAATGAAAAGTTTTATAAAGAGGCTAAAAAAGACGGTGTGAACGGACTCCCTTCTGATTTGCAGGTGACCTGCAGGCAGAAAAGAACGGGAACAAAGGATAAATTTGCTAAGGATTACTACCGCGAATCCAAAGAGCTGTACAAAAAAATCACTGAATAGTTTTGGTTTTTGCGCAAGAAAATGTTAAAAATATAACAAATATTAACAAAGCAATTTTTCCGTATTGAAATTTTAATTTTTGTATAGTAAAATAAAATAAAAATAATTATTGAAAGGTTGATACCAATGAACAAATTCATGCTTAATGAAACTTCCTATCATGGCGCCGGTGCCATCAATGCAATTCCCGACGAAATTAAGGCTCGCGGTTTTAAGAAAGTATTCGTTACTTCTGACCCTGACTTAGTTAAGTTTGGTATTGTTAAAAAGGTTACAGACCTTCTTGATGCTGCTAATATTGAGTATACTCTTTATACCGATATCAAAGCAAACCCCACAATCGAGAATGTTCAGCACGGTGTTGAAGAATTCAAGGCTTGCGGTGCTGATGCAATCGTTGCTATCGGTGGCGGTAGTGCAATGGATACCTCTAAGGCTATCGGCATTATCATTACAAACCCCGAATTCAGCGATGTTCGTTCACTCGAGGGTGTAGCTCCCACAAAGAACCCCTGTGTTCCGATTATTGCAGTTCCTACAACAGCAGGTACCGCTGCTGAGGTTACAATTAACTATGTTATTACCGATGTTGAGAAAAAGCGCAAGTTCGTTTGCGTTGACGCTCACGACATCCCCGTAGTAGCAGTTGTTGACCCTGAGATGATGAGCTCTATGCCCGCTGCACTTACTGCTGCTACCGGTATGGATGCTTTAACCCACGCTATTGAGGGTTACATCACAAAGGGCGCTTGGGAATTATCTGATATGTTCCATATCAAGGCTATTGAGATTATCGCTCGCTCACTCCGCGGTGCTGTTGCTAACACTGCAGAGGGCAGAGAGGGTATGGCTCTCGGTCAGTATGTTGCAGGTATGGGCTTCTCTAACGTAGGTCTCGGTGTTGACCACTCTATGGCTCACACTCTTTCAGCTTATTATGATACTCCTCATGGTAAGGCTTGCGCTATTTTGCTTCCTACAATTATGGCATTTAACGCAGATTACACAGGCGAGAAGTACAAGGATATTGCTATTGCAATGGGCGTTGAAGGCGTTGAGAATATGACTCAGGCTGAGTACCGTCAGGCTGCTGTTGATGCAGTAAGAAAGCTTGCTGAGGATGTTGGTATTCCCACAACCTTAAAGGGCATTGTTAAGGAAGAGGATATTGATACTTTGGCTGCTGATGCTTACGCTGATGCTTGCCGTCCCGGTAATCCCCGCGAAGTTTCTGAGGACGAGATTAAAGAGCTTTACAGAAGTCTTATGTAATTAGAAAATAAATAAAGCTATAAAAAGGGTTGGTTCAATAGCATATTTTGCTATTGAACCAACCCTTTCTTTTGCGTTTTTTACAGCTGATTTTTCTTTGATTTATTAAATTCGTGCAACGCCTGTTTCTTTGGCGGTTTTTATAACAGCCTTAGCTACAACTTTGGATACTCTCTTATCAAGTGGGGTTGCAATAATGTTTTCTTCGGTTATTTCATCATCAGGAATGAGGGACGCTAACGCATAAGAGGTAGCAACCTTCATTTCCTCGTTTATGCATTTGGCACGGCAATCAAGAGCACCGCGGAAAATACCGGGAAATGCGAGTACATTATTGATTTGGTTGGGGAAGTCTGACCGACCGGTTCCCACTATCCTTGCACCTGCTTTTTTAGCAACATCCGGCATTATTTCAGGTGTGGGGTTTGCCATAGGAAATAAGATAGCATCATTTGCCATAGATTTAACCATATCTTCATTAACTAAGTCAGGTGCAGATACACCGATAAATACATCGGCACCTACAAGTGCATCTTTGAGGCTTCCTTTTTGATTTTCAAGATTTGTAATATTAGCTATTTCCTCTTGGGCAGGGTTGTTATTGATGTCACCCTTGCTAATAATACCAAAGCGGTCACAGAAAGTGATGTTTTTAACGCCTATATTCATAAGGTGCTTGCCGATTGCAATACCGGCAGAACCTGCACCGTTAATTACTACTTTTACCTGGTCAATATTCTTTTTAACAAGTTTTAAGGCGTTTATCAGAGCTGCAGCTACAACAATAGCTGTACCGTGTTGGTCATCATGAAAAACCGGAATATCACAAATCTCTTTAAGCTTTTTCTCAATTTCAAAGCAACGTGGTGCCCCGATATCTTCAAGATTAATTCCTCCAAAGCTACCTGAAAGCAAATATATAGTACGGACGATTTCATCAACATCCTTTGACTTTATACAAAGTGGAAATGCATCTACATCGGCAAATTCTTTAAATAGCGCACACTTGCCTTCCATAACAGGCATGCCTGCTTCAGGGCCGATATCGCCGAGACCGAGCACAGCGGTGCCGTCGGTTATAACGGCTACCAAGTTTGAACGACGAGTTAAATCATAAGATTTGTTTATATCCTTATTTATTTCAAGGCAGGGCTCGGCAACGCCGGGGGTGTATGCCAAAGATAAATCCTCACGGGTGTCAACTGCTACACGAGAAATAACCTCAATTTTTCCGCCCCATTCATAGTGTTTTTTTAATGATTCCTGTCTAATATCCATTTTTAACTCTCCCAAGGGAATTTGTATTTTGTAAGACCTAATTCATCACGGATTTGTATAATTTCTTTTTGTACAGATTCGTTTATAGGAACGCCTTTTTCACGGGCAAGTCCTATTTCATATTCTTTTTCGCCTGCAGTATAAATTCTTCCTGAGTTGGGAGCCTTTTTAGAGGCACGCATACTGCGACAGATTTCACCGGCTTTTTTACGGGCAATATCCTCACCCATAAAATGCTCGGTATCAATAGCTATAAACCAATGTCCTAAATGATAGGGGCGAATGTTTCCGTTTTCATCCTTGCCGTCAAGGTCTTTACCGTAAGCACCGTCTTGGAGAATGGAAGAGAAAAACTCTACAGCTAAGGCAAAACCGTAGCCTTTATAACCGCCTAAATCCTCACCAATACCGCCAAGAGTAGTAAGCGCTGCTGTACCGCCACGTATTTTCTTTAAAGCTACGCCTGCATCGCCTTCCACCGCGTTGCCGTCAGTATCGATAATTGTACCCGGATGTACGGCTTCGCCTATTCTTTCGTAATACTCAACCTTACCGTTTTGTGTGATTGAGGTAGCACAGTCAAAGTTGAAGTCAAATGCTTCATCGGTAGGCACACCGATTGTAAACGGATTAGTACCAAACATACCTTCTACACCGTGAGTAGGAGCAACAGACGGGCGGGCGTTGGTACCTGTCATACCAATGCAACCTGCTTTTGTTGCCATGGTTGTATAATAACCTGCTATACCGTAATGACAGGAATTGCGTACCGCAACCATACCCATTCCGTATTCTTTAGCCTTCGCAATAGCCATACTCATAGCGGTATGACCGATTACCTGTCCCATACCGTTATGACCGTCAATAACAGCGGTAGTAGGTGTTTCTTTTAAAATCTCGATTTCGGTAACCGCATTTTGAATACCTGCCTTAATTCTGTCAAGATAAATAGGCTTGAAGCGGTTTACACCGTGAGATTCTATGCCTCGCTTATCCGACTCTAAAAGTACATCGGCACATATTTCTGCATCTGCTTTAGGTATTCCGTAACCGACAAAAGCGTCAACCACGAAATCGGTTATGGTTTTCCAATCAACTATTTGTGTTTTGTTCATAAGCTATTCTCCTTAATTTATATACCAAAGTTCTTCTTTGCCGCTGGATACGGCTATAGCACCGTCTTTGAGTGCTTCGGTAATTTCCGGCTTTGTTTCAATTAAGCCACCTGCAATTATGGGGACTCCACTTGTAACAAACCGCTTAATAACCTTGCTGGCGATACCGGGCATTATTTCAATTAAGTTCGGATTAGTTAGATCAAGCATTTCACCGATACCGTCAACACCCTTACTGTCAAGCGCAAAGAAACGCTGAACTGTAATCAGCCCTACTTCATTTGCATAGCGTATAAGCTGACTGCGTGTGCTTATTATACCGTCCACACCACATTTAGCAAGATACTCAATACCGGTTTTATCTTTGCCTATACCGTCTGCCAAATCAATATGGATAAATATTTTTTTACCGACAGAATGAACCTTTTTTATAGTGTCCTCAATGTCAAGGAGTGATACTTTAAGATGGAAAATTATTTCTATCGGTGAATTCAATGCCTTAGATAACATATTGTTTTGTACGGCAGCTATTATCGGACATCTTTCAAGGGAATCTTTAATTTCCTGCAACACAGGTTTCACCTCCAAAAAATAAAAGCAAGGATACAACGACCTTGTATACCTTGCTTCTCAAAATCTCAGCATTATTATTCTATTACAAAAAAGTAAAAAAGTCAAGTTTTTATTACACCTTTATTATTAATAAAAAACACCTCTGCAAAAACAGAGGTGTAATTTTTTATTCTAATATATAGATTTCAACGTTGCGTCTGCCAAAGCTAAGACAAGCATTTTTAGTGGTCATAAACAGGTCAACGTTATTAGGTCTTGTTTTTATAAATCCACCTGTATCGGCTGCTATTGCATAACCGTAAATAATTTTTCCGTCCGGTGTCTTTATATACATTTTTGTACCATAAGGAATAACCTTGGGATTAACTGCTATATATCCTGGCTTTGGAGCTACACCTGTTGAACAGTTGCGACCGGTATAAGTGTAAGCTGTAGCCTGAACAGTAAGCTTTTTGGTATAGTTTACGGGATTTCCCTTTGCATCAAGCGCGATAGGTGACGGGGGAACAAGCCAAGAAATTGTGCTTATATTTGCACTTGTGGTAACAGCGGCATTAACTACCTTTGTGCCAACTAATTTCTGAGCATTTACAGGGGCGGTTATAACCTCTTCTGAAACAACCGACTTTTCAACCGAAACGCCGTTAACAAGTTTTTCTGAATAGGTAACCTTTTTTGTGCCGTTTGCACCGGCGGACAGGTTTTTAACTGTACCTTTTAATACTGTGCCGGAATAATAAGTTTCGGTAGTGAAGGGAATGGATTCTAATGCTTCACCGTTTACATAGCTGATATCAGTAAAGTCAATATAAGTTGTTTTTGAAATTACAGTATCTTTAGAGGGCTCTACAAAATCGTATTCATCAATTGTGTAGCCAACTTTGTTTAAAATTTCTTCAACTGTGGTTTCTACCGTCTGAATTTCAGTTGTAGTATCACCGCGGGTTACATATACGGGAAAGGTATAAACAATTTCTACATTTGAAAGCTTGCCGTTTGTTGTGGCTTTTTCAATACGGAAATTGTTCGATTTTAAGTCAGCACTGCTTAGTGCCAAATCAATACTTTTATTAAGTGTGCGTACTGTGTAGGTTTTTTCACCGTCGAAAATTTTTACAGTATAGGTTGAACAGCTTAGTAAAGTAACCACTACGGTAGTAACAGCAGTCATAACTGCGATACAAACCATTTGCAGCTGTTTTGCTTTTAAAAACTTGGCAAAACAGTACTTTATTTTATCTATCATCCAATAACTCCTTTTTTCGAAAAGTTGATTTCGTTCAAGTCGCTTGGCTATTATATCTAACAAAGCAACCGATGTCAAACCGATTAAAACCAACAATTATGTGAAAATTGCACAAAATTACAAGAAGATTACAAAAGGTTACAACTTTGTAACCTTTTAAAAGCGGTAAAAAATGACATTTTATGTCAATTAGGTTGTGCAATTTAACAAAATTTGATGAATCTTTTTTGATATTGGCATAAAAATGACGGCAAAATACGCTATAAATAGTGTATTTTAAGGCATTTTTTCTATTTGAACACTAAATATCGTATGCCGTAATTTAAATATTTCCTTTACAAATTATAAAAACTGTGGTATATTTAATTTGTTGTATGGCTTTACATATATATTATATGTGTACAAAGCTGTATATATGAAAAAATTCTCTTTAAGGGATAAAAATGGAGGAAGTTAAAAAATGAAATTAGCGTATGGCGTTAATGACAAGCCCAAATTTGGGCAAATGATAGTATTTGCTTTCCAGCAGTTACTTGCTATATTGGCAGCTACTATCGCAGTTCCGGCGATTATTGGTAATGGAATGTCTTCTTCGGCGGCACTTTTTGGTGCGGGTATCGGTACAATTGTTTATCAGTTGTTTACTAAATTCCGCAGCCCTGTTTTCTTAGGCTCATCTTTTGCATTTATTAGTTCTATGTTTGCGGCTTTCGCAGGCGCTGCTACTACTGCTGGCGGCTATGCAGGTATCATTTTAGGTGCTGTTTTGGCAGGTCTTGTTTATGTAGTAATTGCGCTTGTTGTAAAGTTTGCAGGTGTTAGATGGATTAACAAGCTTATGCCTGCTGTGGTAATAGGACCCACAGTTGCTATAATTGGCTTGTCACTTGCGGGTAATGCAGTCGGCGATTTGTTTGTAGGTAAGGTTTTGGATAAAAACAATGTTTCTACTGCTAATCCTTATATCGCTCTTATCTGCGGTCTTGTTACATTATTTACTGTAATAATCTGCTCTGTATACGGTAAGAAAATGATGAAGCTCATTCCTTTTATTATAGGTATATTGGCAGGCTATGCCGTAGCTACTATATTTACTGTAATAGGTAATATTACCGATAACGCAGCTCTCCAAATAATCAATTTTGCAGCATTCAAGGATATGCAGATTTTTGCAATTCCTGATTTTACATTTATAAGCGGCATAAAGGGTCTTTCAAAAATCAGCGGAAGCTATGTTGCTACCGTTGCAGTGGCTTACATACCTGTAGCATTCGTTGTTTTTGCTGAGCATATTGCAGACCATAAGAATTTGTCTACTATTATTGATAAGGACCTTCTTGAAGAACCTGGTCTCCACAGAACCCTTTTGGGTGACGGTGTAGGTTCTATGGCAGGCGCTTTCTTCGGCGGTTGCCCCAATACTACTTATGGCGAATCAGTAGGTTGCGTAGCTATTACAGGTAACGCATCTGTTGTAACAATCACAACTACCGCTATTATGGCAATGGTAATTTCATTCTTTGGTCCGTTTGTTACATTCCTCGCTTCTATTCCTAATTGTGTAATGGGTGGCGTTTGTATAACCCTTTACGGTTTCATTGCAGTAAGCGGTCTTAAGATGATTCAGAAGGTTGACCTTAATCAGAACAAGAACCTGTTCGTTGTTGCTGTAATTTTAATCTCCGGTATCGGCGGATTAACACTTACTTTCGGCAAGGTTACATTAACTGCAGTTGCTTGTGCTCTTATTTTAGGTATAATCACAAATCTTATTGTATCTCCTAAGAAGGACGAAGAATAATATATATACATATATAATATAAAAACCGAGCGTGTAAGCGCTCGGTTTTTTCGTTTATATGTACTTTATTATTGGCATTATTCCGTTTTCGGTAATATCTATTACAGCGTATGAAGGCTTACCTTCGCGAGGGCTTGAGCAGGAACCGGGATTCACAATATAAACTCCGTTTTCATATACTGTTTTAGCAATATGTGTATGCCCGAACAATACAATGTCGTACCCGTTTTGAATAGCAGTCTCTTTCAACTTTTCAATACCGTATTTCACATAATATGTGTGCCCGTGTGTATACAATATACGTTTACCGTTTATTGTTTCAATACCAACGCTTTGGAACTCAGAAAAGTAATCGCAGTTGCCGGCTACAATATGAAAGCTTTTTTCAGGATACATATATATAAAGTCTTCAATATCTGAAGTGTTGTCTCCTAAAAAGAAAATATGCTTTGCTTCTTTTTCGGCTTCTAAAATTTTATCTATCACATAACTTCTCTTGTGAGAATCCGAAATTGCCACAATTCGCATAAATAAACACCTTCTAAATTTTGAATTTTTACATATATATTAAAACAGATAACGGAGGTTTTTTCAATGCAAAATAAAAAAATAAATCCTGAAACATTAAAAAACTTAAAAGGCAAATCAAAGTCTGAGCTTGTAGATATGCTTTCTTCTAAGGATAAAGAAAAATTAAATTCCGTATTAAATGATAAGGCAGAGCTTGAAAAAGTGCTTAAAAGCCCTGAGGCTGCCGCTATAATAAAATTGCTTGGCGGTAAGTAAAATGGACGATTTAAGCGAAAAATTAGCGTCGGTTTTAAATGACCCTGAAAGTATGCAAAAAGTACGCGCTGTTGCAGAGAGTATTTTAGGTGATAATAAAAAGGAGGAACAAAGCAAAGACGTATCAGATTTAAGCGGAATTCTGGGCGCAGGTGAGCTTAAGGGTTTAGTTTCGATAATTTCACGCTTTAATGAGGGCGGTAATGATGCAAGGTCACAGCTACTCCGAGCATTAAAACCGCATTTAAGTGAGCCTCGGCGCGAAAAGGTTGAAACTGCTATTAAAATATTGAAGATGATAGAACTTTTGCCCCTTTTAAAGGAGAGTGGCTTGCTAAATTTTTAGGGAGGTGTTTGGATGGATGCTGATTTTTTACTCCAACAGCAGGCGGCCATAAACAGAATGCGCGAGATGAATCAAAAATCTGCGTATTATGTAAAACCAAAACCGCAAAATAAATCGGATGAAGTTAATAATATTCCGCCTATTAGTAATAAGCATCCTTCTAACACTTCAAATACAACTGTATTCGGGGCGTTAAATATACCTTTTATTGATACTTTTTTAAAAGAAAAGGACGCAACCCTTATTTTAGGTCTCTTGCTCATACTTTTAAGTGAAAACAGCGACAGACTTCTGCTTTTGGCATTGGTCTACATTTTACTGTAAGTATATAATACGTATTATAATTTTCGAGCAGTAACACAATATGACATTTTTTTCAAGGACAAGCCTTTATACTAATAATGGTTTGTCCTTTATTTATATACATTATATATAGGAGGTAATTGAATGTCGGTAGAAATTAATGTTACGGGAGAGGTTGTCACCGCTTATTTAAACGGCGAGCTTGACCACCACACCGCAAGACTGATGCGTGAGGAGATTGATAACGCGATAGAACTTAATATGCCCACTCTTTTAGTGCTTGATTTTGGCGGTGTAAGCTTTATGGATAGCTCGGGTATTGGTCTTGTTATGGGTAGATACCGTAGTCTTTTAAAAAATGGAGCTTCACTTCATATAACTAACACTCCTCCACAAATTAACAGAATGCTGAAATTAGCCGGTATAGAAAAATTGGCGAAACTTGAAGAAAGGTGAAAAATATGAAAATTAAAAACAAATTCAGTATGACTCTTTTGTCACGCTCCTCTAATGAAAGCTTTGCAAGAGCTTGCGTATCTGCTTTTGCGAGTCAACTTGACCCTACTATTGAGGAAATTAATGATATAAAAACTGCCGTTTCGGAAGCGGTTACAAATTGTATTGTTCACGCATATAAGGAGCAACTTGGCAATATTTACATATCCTGCGAGCTTACAGACGATAACTCTATTAAAATTAAAATTCGTGATAAAGGCTGTGGAATACATAATATAGAAAAGGCTATGGAACCACTCTATACAACTCTCGGCGGTGAAAGGGCAGGCCTTGGCTTTGCTGTTATGCAATCCTTTACCGATAATATTAAGGTGGTCTCAAAAGTGGGAAAAGGTACTACTGTAACCCTGATTAAAAAAATTAGTTTAAGGTATAGCTCGAATGCTTAAAAATGATACCGAAAGGGATAGCTTTATCGAAAATAATTTGGGGCTTGTACATTCTATATGTAAACGTTTTTGCGGCAGAGGCATTGAATACGAGGACTTATATCAGGCGGGTTGTATGGGGCTTGTAAAAGCACACGATGCCTTTAATAAGGATTTAGGTCTTTGCTTTTCTACCTATGCGGTACCAGTAATAATGGGAGAGGTAAGGAGACTTTTCAGAGACGGAGGAGCCGTTAAGGTTTCTCGCTCTTTGAAGGAACTGTCTATTAGAATAAATTATCAACGCGAAAAATTGGAACAGGAATTAAACCGCGAACCTACGATAGCAGAAATAGCAAAAAGCCTTGATATAACTTCAGAAGAGGTAACGGAAGCGGTCTGTGCAACACAGGGCACTGTGTCTCTTACCTTTGAGGCAGAGGATGGTATCAACGAAATTGATTTGCCGACACAAAGTCTTGAAGAGGAAATAGGAAATAAATTAATTTTGGATGAGGCTTTCAAAATACTTAGTGAAAATGAAAAACAACTGATGGTGTATAGATATTATAAGGGATTTACACAAAGCAAAACTGCACAAATACTTAATCTCACGCAAGTACAGGTTTCGCGAACAGAAAAAAGGATACTCGAAAAATTAAGGCGGTTCCTCTCTGCGGGATAAATTATTGTGGTCGAAAAGTGCAGAAAAACGCTATATATTGGAAAGGTTTTGTGCATAAAATACTAATTGGAAAAAAATTTAAAAAAAATTAAAAAAAGTGTTGACAAAGGGTAATTGATGTGGTATTATAATCGAGCGCCATAAAAAAGGCAGGCGCAAAACGGACCTTGAAAATTAAACA
>JAZRAI010000029.1:0-2593 GCA_045634455.1 Acutalibacteraceae bacterium | reverse complement strand
TCAGCTGCTGCTGCGCCGCCTGCTGCGGGAGCTGCTACTGCTACAGCTGCTGCTGCAGATACGCCGAATTCCTCTTCTACTGCTTTAACGAGCTCTGAAAGCTCAAGAACGGTAAGAGTTTTTAACTCTTCAATCATAGCTGTGATTTTCTCTGATGCCATTTTAATTTCCTCCATTAAATGTTTTAATTAGTTTTGTTTTTTAATTTAATTATTCTGCTGCGGAATCGTCCTTATCAACGATAGCCTGTACAGCACGGGCAAATGCCGCGATAGGTGCTTGGAATGCACTGCAAACTGTAGCAAGGAGAACTTCCTTGGAAGGGAGTTTTGCAAGTGAATCGATTGTAGCTGTATCTACAACCTTTCCGTCTAAGAAGCCGGCCTTAACCTTGAAGTTGTCGTGAGAATCTGCATATTTGCAAAGAATTCTTGCAGCTGCTGTGTAGTCCTCAGCAGAGAGGGCGATAGCAGTTGTACCTTCAAGAACAGACTTCATTTCTTCTAAATCGGTACCCTCGATAGCACGGCCGAGGATTGTGTTCTTAACTACGAAGTAATCAACACCTGCTTCACGAAGCTCTTTACGAAGCTTTGTATCGTCAGCAACTGAGATACCCTTGTAATCAACAACAACACCTGTGATAGATTTTGAAATTTTTTCAGAAATTTCAATAACCTGCTGTTTCTTTTGTTCTAAAACTGATGCGTTTGGCAATGTAATTCACCTCCACAAAACAATAAATGCCTGTTCCAAAGCGAGGAACAGGCATAAAATAACATTAAAGAAGTGTTAATTTTAGGCGCATACCTCGGTAGGCGTTAAACTTACGGCAAATGCCACCTACTGTCTTTGGATTGCAACACTGTGATTATACTAAATCTTTTGTCCTTTGTCAAGCATTTTTTTAAAAAGTTTTGATTTTTGCGGTTTTTTCTCGATTTTTTAAACTTTTTTGAAAAAATTTCAAAATTTTTTAAATTTCCTCTTGACATTTTCGCTTTAAAGCGTTAAAGTATTAAAGTAAACTATTTCCAACGAAAGGATTGATAAAAATGAATTCAACCGTAGCAATAGTAGTTCCGATGCTTATTTGCTTTTTCGCACTAATGATAGGTGTTGGATTTTATTGCAAGAAACACTCAACAAATGTAGACGGCTTTGTCTTGGGCGGCAGAAGTGTTGGTCCATGGCTTACAGCCTTTGCCTTTGGTACGTCTTATTTCTCAGCCGTAATCTTTGTAGGCTATGCAGGACAGTTTGGTTGGAATTTCGGTCTTGCCTCTACCTGGATAGGTCTTGGCAATGCCTTTATCGGTTCTCTGCTCGCTTGGATAATATTAGGCAAGCGCACAAGAAAAATGACAAAACACCTTGATTCCAAAACCATGCCCGATTTTTTTGAAAAGCGTTACAATTCTAAAAATCTTAAAATTATAGCCTCTGTTATTGTTTTTATTTTCCTTATCCCTTACACCGCTTCGCTTTACAACGGACTTTCCTCTTTATTTAATAATGTATTTTCTATTCCGTATTGGGTAATTGTTTTGGTTATGGCTTTACTCACAGGATTATATGTTATTTTTGGCGGATATATGGCTACTGCTATCAACGACTTTATTCAAGGAATTATAATGCTTGTAGGCATTATTTCGGTGATAATTGCCATACTGAACGAAAACGGCGGTCTTATAAAAGCAGTTTCAAGCCTTAAAGCTATCAACCCTGAGTTTACCTCAGTGGGAGGTCCGAATCCATTATTTTTAACCTTTGTTGTACTGCTTACTTCGTTAGGTACTTGGGGATTACCTCAAATGGTGGGTAAATTCTACTCAATTAAAAACGATAAAGCGGTAAAAACAGGTACCATTATTTCTACAATTTTTGCACTTATCGTTGCAGGCGGATGTTATTTTCTGGGCGGTTTCGGCAGACTTTACAGTGATAAAATGGTTAAAAACGGTTTTATTACCGAAAAAGGTGTGCTTTTCGACAAAGTAATTCCAACTATGCTCGAAAGCCTGCCCTCTATAATAATTGCGCTCATAATTGTATTGGTGCTTGCCGCATCTATGTCCACACTTTCGTCCTTGGTGCTTACCTCCGCTTCAACCCTGACACTTGATGTTGTAAATCCCTGTCTTTCAAAAAAGAATAATCAAAGCGAAAATAAAAGTCTGTTTATAATGCGATTATTTATAGTATTCTTTATTGCCCTTTCGGCTGTTATAGCAATTTTAAAGGACAGTATCTGGAAAGATTCAGTATTTATAGCTCAGATGATGGGCGTTTCCTGGGGGGCTTTGGCAGGCTCATTCTTAGCACCTTTCTTATACGGATTATACTGGAAAAAAGCCACAAAGGCAGCCGTTATAGCCTCATTTATATTTGGCACAGGCCTTGAAATAGTACAGTTGCTTTTAAGTGTGGGTCTATTCAAATTTACAACTCCTGTTCTGTCTTTTGTGTTTACCAATTCCCTCTACTCCGGTGTTTTTGCAATGGTGGGCGGACTGATTATAGTGCCTATTGTAAGTCTTTTAAGCAAAAAGACACTGCCTCAGAATATAAACGAAAAATTTGAGTGTTTCCA
>JAZRAI010000028.1:0-90429 GCA_045634455.1 Acutalibacteraceae bacterium | reverse complement strand
AATGCTTCGCTCTACAATACACCTCCTTGTTACACAATCTACATCTGCAAGCTTGTGCTTGAGTGGATTAAATCCTTGGGCGGTCTTGAGGCAGTTGCTGAGCGTAACCGCACAAAGGCAAAAATTCTTTACGATTTCCTTGATAACAGCAAGATGTTCAAGGGTACAGTAGTTCCCGAGGACCGTTCACTTATGAATGTTCCTTTTGTTACCGGCAATGACGAGCTTGATGCAAAGTTTGTTGCAGAGTCTAAGAAAGCAGGCTTTGTAAACCTTAAGGGACACCGCAGTGTTGGCGGTATGCGTGCTTCTATTTACAACGCAATGCCTGTTGAGGGTGTTGAAAAGTTAGTAGCATTCATGAAGAAGTTTGAGGAGGAAAACGCATAATGTTTAAGATTAAAACCTATAATAAAATTTCCAAAAGCGGTCTTACCGTTTTTGACGATAAGTATACTATCGGTGATGAGGTAGATAATGCGGACGGTGCGATTGTTCGCTCTGCCGCTTTACACGATGAGGTTTTTCCCGATTCATTAAAGGCAATAGCACGTGCAGGGGCTGGTACTAACAATATCCCGATTGACAGATGCTCTGAGCAGGGTATAGTTGTATTCAATACCCCCGGTGCTAACGCAAACGCAGTTAAAGAACTTGTAATTGCAGGCTTGCTTTTGTCCTCTCGCCGTGTTGTTTCGGGTATTGAGTGGGCTAAGACCTTAAAAGGTGAAGGCGACGCAGTTGGCAAACTTGTTGAAAAAGGCAAGGGTGCTTTTGCAGGCCCCGAAATCAAGGGTAAAACTCTTGGCGTTATCGGTCTTGGCGCTATCGGCGTTATGGTAGCTAATGCGGCTAACCATTTAGGTATGACTGTTTACGGTTACGACCCCTATTTGTCGGTTAAATCTGCTTGGAACTTAAACCACAATGCTGTATATATTAATGATATAAACGAAATTTACGCAAAGTGTGATTATATCACAATTCACGTTCCGCTTACCGATAATACAAAGTATATGATTAATTCTGATACTCTTGCAAAGTGCAAGGACGGAGTTAGAATTCTTAACTTCTCTCGTGCAGCGCTTGTAAACGATGCTGACCTTAAGAAAGCTTTGGAGCAGGGCAAGGTTGCTTCCTATGTAACCGACTTCCCGACAGAGGATGTTCTCGATGTTGATGGCGTAATTGCTATTCCTCACCTTGGTGCTTCTACTCCCGAGTCTGAGGATAACTGTGCATCAATGGCAGCTAAGGAGCTTGTTGATTATATTGAAAACGGTAATATTGTAAACTCTGTAAACCTTCCTGAGGTTACAATGCCCAGAAGCGGTGAGCACAGAATTTGCGTAATCCACAAGAATATTCCGAATATGATTACCGCTATTGCAGGTATTTTCGCTGACGACGGTGTTAACATTGAAAATATGCTTAATAAATCTCGCGGCGACTATGCTTACACAATGCTTGATACAGGTGCTGCAAATACAGATGCTGTTGCAGACGAAATCGCAAAAATCGACGGCGTAATCAAGGTAAGAGTAATTTAAACAACGATAAGGTTAAATTTAATAGGTCATAAAAAAACTCTCTGCTTTATTCAGCAGAGAGTTTTTTTATCGTTATTTTCGGGTAGGTTTTACGTTTGACGCAGGTTTGATATTGCCGTCAATAACACCATTTGTATCTTCAAAAACTTTAATGTTTTCTCTTATTAAAACAAGTACTTGACTGTTAACACTTCTGCCTTCGTAATCGGCAATGTATGCTATTTTGTTTAACATTTCTTCCTCAATTCTAATAGAAACACTCTTGATAGACATAAAATCACCTCATAATAAATATATTATGTATTTATTTTAGGAGTAATATGTGTTATAATGTTAGAAATAGATATATAGTATATCTAAATGTTTTAAAAGGGGAAATTATGAGGGAAAATGTTTGTTGCTTTTTCGGTCATAGAAATATAAAAGAAACCGAGGAACTAAAAGTAAAACTTATCAAGATAATTGAAAAACTTATTCTTGAAAAACAAGTAGATATATTTCTTTTTGGGAGCAAGAGCCGATTTAATAGTTTATGTCACGAAACAGTAACTCTAATAAAAGAAAAATACCCTCACATAAAACGGGTTTATGTTCGAGCAGAATATCCGAATATAAGCGAACACTATAAGAATTATTTGCTGGAAAGCTATGAGGAGACCTATTATCCTGAAAAGGTACTGAATTCAGGCAGGATATCTTATGTCAAACGCAACTACGTAATGATAGAAAATAGCTATTATTGCATAGTGTATTATGATGAACAGAGCACCCCGACTACCCGAAAAAGCGGTACTAAAATTGCCCTTGATTACGCAATAAAAAAATGCAAAAGAATTATAAATTTATTATAATTCTTTTGCAACAAGTAATTATTACGTTAAAGTTCTTTATTATAGTTTATATTAAATCAATATCCCAAGTTTTCGCCGCAGATTAGGACTGTTATGCGGTTGTTTGCAGGTTGTCTTGAGGTTATCTGATAGGTTCTGCAAATCCTTCTTTCAAAGTCACAACCGTCTGTAATGGCAGGGTTTTCTGATTTAAGCAGAGAAACACAGTGACCTAATTTTCTGCAAGGGGCATCAATATAAAGTCGCTCACAGTTTTTGGGGGCGGCTATTTTTTTAACACGCAAAAAGCCCTCGTTTATATCTTTTACAATTTTATTTGCACCTACAATTAAAATCACCTTTTTAGGACCAAAGGAAATCGCAGAAATTCTGTTTGCAAAGCCATCAACATTAATAAGCTCGCCATTTTCGGTTAAAGCGTTTGTTGAACAAAAGAAAAAATCGGCACCAATGCTTGCCTTAAAGGCTTCCTGCTTTTCTTGCTCGGTAATTCCTGCGCGGGTGCGGTCTAAAAAGTTATAACAGTTGCGGTTTATTAAGTCCCATACTCCGCTTTCTTTTAGTGATACAGAGCCTCCGGCAGTAATAACGCATCCGTCAAAAAGCATATTTTCCACAGTCCCCACAATATCATTAATGGAGGGTAAATAAATACCCTCCATATTGTTTTTGTGAAGAGCTGCTATAACGCGTTCAATTCGTTTATCCATAACAGCAATTCCTTTTATTTATTTTATTTTGCGTAGTCAACTGCGCGGTTCTCGCGTATAACGTTAACCTTTATTTGACCGGGATACTGAAGCTCGTTTTCAATTCTTGTGGCAATTTCGTGTGACATAATTACCATCTGGTCATCGGTAACAGCTTCAGGTTTAACCATAATTCTGATTTCTCTACCTGCCTGCAATGCGTAGGAAGCATCTACACCGCTAAAGGAGTTGGCGATTTCCTCAAGCTTTTCAAGACGCTTAATGTAGTTTTCAATGTTTTCTCTGCGGGCACCCGGACGGGCAGCAGAAATAGCATCGGCAGCCTGCACGATAAATGCAATGGCAGATTTTGGAGCAACGTCACCATGGTGAGCCTGAATTGCGTTAATAATAATATCGTTTTCACGGTATTTTTTGGCAACGTCAACACCAAGCTGAACGTGTGAACCTTCCTGCTCGTGGGTAAGTGCCTTACCGATATCATGGAGAAGACCTGCACGTTTGGCGGTTGCAACATCAACACCAAGTTCTGCCGCCAAAAGACCTGCAATATGGCTTACCTCTAACGAGTGATTTAGCACGCTTTGTCCGTAGCTTGTACGGTAACGAAGTCTACCAAGCAGACGAACAATTTCGGTATGGAGACCGTGTATGCCAGATTCAAGCATTGCACGTTCGCCTTCCTGCTTAATAACTGCCTCAACTTCGGATGTGGCTTTGGCAACCGACTCTTCAATTTTAACGGGGTGAATTCTTCCGTCGGCCAAGAGCTTTTCAAGAGCAATTCTCGCAATCTCACGGCGGATGGGGTCAAAGCTTGAAACCGTAATAGTTTCGGGTGTATCGTCAATAATAAGGTCAACACCTGTTGCAGCTTCAAGTGAACGGATATTTCTACCCTCACGACCGATAATTCTGCCCTTCATTTCATCGTTAGGCAATGTAACAGATGTAATGGTGAAATCCGCAGAGTGGTCTGCGGCACAACGCTGAATGGCACTGCAAACAATATTTTTTGCAATTTTGTCAGCCTCATCCTTAGTGCGCTGTTCAAATTCGACAATTCTTAAAGCTTTTTCGTGCTCTAAGCTGTTGTCGAGCATTTCAAGCAAGTGTAATTTAGCCTGCTCTTTGGTAAAGCCTGAAATTTTTTCGAGCAAGTCAAGTTGACTTTGCTTTAATCTTTCGCACTCTTCAATGCGAACATCAATTTCTTTGGCTTTCTGGCTTAACTGTTCCTCCTTAGCGGAGAGATTATCGGACTTGCGGTCAAGGGATTCTTCTCTTTGCTGAATTCTGTGTTCCTGACGCTGAACCTCACTCCTGCGCTCGCGAAGGTCTTTTTCTGTTTCTTGACGAAGATTGTGAATTTCATCCTTTGCTTCAAGCAAAGCTTCTTTTTTCTTTTGTTCCGCGGTTTTCATTGCGTCGTTTAATATGCGTCTTGCTTCGTCCTCAGCTGAGCCTATTGTAGCCTCTGCCGAACGGCGACGATATGCAGAACCGGAAATAAATCCGATAATTGCTGTTAAAACGGCAACTGCACCGCCTATAATATAGGGCATTACAGCACCTCCTCTATAATTTAGCCGACAAAAGCCGACTAATTTAAGCACGGTTTTAAGCACAACCTTAAATTTAGTTGTACAAACGGGAGCCGTGCGTTTTACTCCCGCGATATAATCAATACATTTTGCCACCACTACGCCAATAGGCGACAAATATAGCAATTATCAATAAAAAGTTGCCAATATGATTAATTTATCATAACAATTCTACCACTATATGTAGCATATGTCAAGAAGCTATACCACATAAAAATGGATTTTTTGAATTTTTAATCAACTTTTTTCTGAGTGAAATGTGAAAACAGAAAAATTATAACAAATATACCTGCAACCAAAAGCTCTAAATTCACAAAAACCGATGTATGCGACTGTTCAAATGCGGTAATTCCGTTATAAATGAAGTAAACTGCCGACTGTGTTATAGAAAGCAAGGCTGCAGCTGTGCCCGTAGCCAAAAGCTTGCGGAAGTTTTTTTCAAGATCCATATTATTATAAAGCATTGCATAATGCAAAAAGAAAAGCATTAAGGAACAAATTGCCGCTATAAGCATTAAATTATCGGTTATAAGGGCAATGGATGCAATAACGGTAAATTTTGAAATTGCACGCAAAATAAAATATATAACAGGCAAACAACAGAAAATTTCCGGAAGCTTGAAGTTTAAGTATTTCTGAGTGCCTGCCGCTATGAAATATGCCGCTGCCAAAACCGCAAATATACCTTTTAGTGAGGTTAGAGTTTGCGAGGTTGTAACAGGAGTGTTTTCAAACAATGTGCTTACAATTATAACACCGCCCAATGCAACGCTTGCAATATTAAGTATAATATTTGCCTTTGGCGTGCTTTCGGGTGAACGAAAAATACTGAAACTGAAAATAACTGCCGCCGCAACAACAAGAAAAATAATTACGGTAGAAATTATTCCGATAGTCTCAAACTCGGGATAAAAAAATCCGTTTTTCGGGTCAACAATAAATTTCAGCTGGAAAAACCTTAAGACTGCACTAAGAGGCAGAGTTATTAAAAAAAACAATGTAAACTTTCTAAGTAGCATATTCTTTTCTCCAAACATAAATGAGTACTATCATCACATATAATATATTAATTCTATATTTATTAGAACAAAAAGTCAATAAAAAGAAACATAAAAGAGGTAAATAAAATGAAAAAAATATTGGTGATAACCTTGATTATTGCGTCAATTATGCTTTTAATACCGCTTAGTGTAATAGGTGCCGATAAAAGAATTTCCGTAGTAAACATTCAAAAAACTCAGACAAGCCTTGATACCGCAGAACAAAAATCGACTTTCAGAGTTTTTGATAAAGAGAAAAACACAATTTATGAAATGGCAACCGAGGATTATATTTTTGGTGTGGTTGCCGCAGAAATGCCTGCTTTATTTGAAAACGAGGCATTAAAGGCACAGGCGGTTGCGGCATATACCTTTGCGTATACTAAAAGTATAGCTAATAAGGATAAGGAGTATGATATATCCACAGATTTTACAGTAGACCAGGCATTTATAACACGGGAAGCGGCTCGGGAAAGATGGGGCGACAAGGCAGATACCTATGAGCAAAAAATTAATAACGCCGTACAAGAGGTGGCAGGTATTGTAATTACATATAAAAACGAGCCGATTAATGCGGTTTATCACGCTGTATCAAGCGGAAAGACCGAGAACGCAAAAGATATTTGGGGCGGTGATATACCGTATTTAAAGTCGGTTTCGAGTGAGTGGGATAAGCTAAACGAAAAATATTCGTATAAAACGGAATTTACTTCTGAGGAACTTATAAACAAATTAGGAGTAAGTCTCACCGATGCGGAAAAAGGCTTTACTGATTTCAAACGAACAAAAGCCGGCACAGTTAAAAGTGTTAAGATTGGCGAAAAAAGTCTTAAAGGAGAGGAAATCAGGAAAAATCTTGACTTGCGTTCGGCAAATTTTACAGTGGATTTTACCGACGGAAAATTTATATTTACCTGCTATGGATATGGGCACGGTGTAGGAATGAGTCAGGTAGGAGCCGACGCTATGGCTTCGCTTGGAAGCAATTATAAAGAAATTCTGTTACATTATTATAAAGACTGCGAGCTTACGAAAATTTCTGCTTTTGAGGATAAAAGTTAAATAATGTGTTAAAAAAACTGCTTTGTTTTGCCTTACAGGCTTAATTGAAGCAGTTTATAATTATGTGCTATTTTTAGTTTACTTTTTGATGCGTTTATGATATACTTAATATGTATGTACGCAATGTGAAAAAAGTTTTGGAAAGCGGGTGAAAAGGTGAGAAAAATTGCAATTATAGGAGCAGGCCCTGCGGGACTTATGGCAGCAATTACCGCGGCAGAATGTGATAAGACCGCTTCTGTTATTCTTTTTGAAAAAAACGAAAGACCTGCCCGTAAGCTTATGATTACGGGAAAGGGCAGATGTAATGTTACCAATAATTGCGATAACGATACTCTCCTTTTAAATATACCCAAAAATCCAAGATTTTTATATTCGGCATTCGGGGCATTTAATACGGCAGATGTTATGTCGTTTTTTGAAAAAGCGGGAGTTCCGCTAAAAACCGAAAGAGGAAACCGCGTTTTCCCCGTTTCTGACAAGGCTGTCCACATAGTTGATGCACTTGTTAAAAAGGCAAAGCAAGCAGGGGTTAAAATAATTAATGCAACCATTAGTGAGATTTTGGCGGAAAACGGCAGGGTTTACGGTGTAAAAACGCAAAACGGAGATATATATGAGGCAGACGCCTGCCTTATTTCTACGGGCGGTGCTTCTTATCCGCTTACCGGCTCTACGGGTGACGGATACAGAATTGCCCGAAATTTAGGTCACACAATAACTGAGATAAAGCCTTCGTTAGTACCGCTTTGCGCTCACGAAGGATTTTGCAGTACGCTTTCGGGCTTATCCCTTAAAAATGTTACTTTTACAGTTTTAGAAGAAGGCAAGAAAAAACCTATTTTCAAAGAAATGGGCGAAATGCTGTTCACTCACTTTGGAGTGTCGGGACCGCTTGTAATGTCGGCTTCGGCTTATATGAGGTATATGGATAAAAAGCAGTATACCGCATTTATCGACTTAAAGCCGGCTCTTAGCGAGGAACAATTGAGTGCCCGCATTCTGCGTGATTTCGATGAGCAGAAAAACCGCGATTTTGCAAATTCACTTGATAAATTGCTTCCAAAAAGTATGGTACCCGTAATTGTAAAGCTATCAGGTATTGCGGGCAGTACAAAAGTAAACCAAATCACCAAGGAGCAAAGAATGTCCTTGGTATCGCTTTTAAAGGCGCTACCGCTTCATATTACGGGGACACGGCCTATTGAGGAAGCTATTGTTACAAGCGGTGGTGTAACGGTAAAAGAAATTAATCCTTCAACGATGGAGTCAAAGCTTATAGCAGGACTTTATTTCGCGGGGGAAGTAATAGATGTTGATGCCTTTACGGGCGGATTTAATTTGCAGATAGCCTTTTCTACGGGTTATCTTGCCGGCAAGAGTATGGGAGAGGATAGAAAATGATTTCAATAGCAATTGACGGACCTGCAGGTGCAGGCAAGAGTACACTTTCAAGAACTATGGCTAAAAAGCTTGGTTTTATGTATGTGGATACAGGTGCGCTTTACAGAACCATAGGTCTTAAATTTTTGAGACTCGGTTTTGACACAGAGCTTAATTGCAATGTGGCAGAGGTTTTAAAGGATACCGTAGCGGATATAAGATTTATTGAAAACGAACAGCGTGTATTCTTGGACGGTGAGGATGTAAGCGAAAAGATAAGAACTGCCGAAGCTTCAATGATGGCATCGGCCGTTTCGGCAAGACCGGAAGTAAGGGCTTATTTGCTTGATAAACAGCGTGAGCTTGCGAAAAAAAACAATGTTGTTATGGACGGCAGAGATATAGGTACTGTTGTTTTGCCTGATGCCACTTTGAAAATATACCTTACCGCCTCAGCAGAGGACAGAGCAATGCGCCGATATAAAGAAATGCTTGAAAAGGGTATGACGGCTCAGTATGACGATGTTTTGGCAGATATCATAAAGCGTGATTATAATGATATGCACAGAGATATTGCTCCTTTAAAACAGGCACAGGACGCAGTACTTGCAGATACTACCGGATACGAATTTGAGCAATCCTTGGAGCTTCTCCTTAAAATTGTAAAAGAGGGTATTAAAATTTAATGAAAATCACATTAGCTCAAACAGCGGGATTTTGTTTCGGTGTTGACCGTGCGGTCAATATGGTGTACGACCTTTTGGAAAAGGGAGAAAAGGTTTGCACGTTAGGACCTATTATTCATAATCCTCAGCTTGTAGAGGATCTTGCGAAAAAAGGCGTTCGCATAGTTCAAAGTCCTGATGAGGTGAATTTAGAAGAAACCTTGGTTATCCGTTCCCACGGGGTTGAACGCGCAGTTTTTGAAAGGGCACACGCTCGCAACTTAAAAATTGCAGATGCTACTTGTCCCTTTGTTGCAAAAATCCATAAAATAGTCAGCGAAAAAAGTAAAGTCGGATATACCGTAATAATAGCCGGTGATAAGCTTCATCAAGAGGTTGTGGGTATTGTTGGGAATTCTTTTGGTGAATGTTTTGTGGTAGGAAACGAGCAAGAACTCGAAAAATTACTCTCTAAAACTCAAAATTTTGCACAAAAAAAGGTGATTTTTGTCTCTCAAACCACATTTAATGCAAAAATTTGGGGAAAAATGCAAAAAAATTTAAAAAAAGTATGTACAAATGCAGAAATATTTGATACAATATGTAACGCTACCTCTAATCGGCAGAAGGAGGCAGACGAGCTGTCCAAAATCAATGATGCAATTATTGTTGTGGGCGGCAGGTATAGCTCTAATACTAAAAAGCTATATGATGTTTGTCTTAAAAACTGCCCTAAAACTTTTTTGATAGAAACGGCAAAAGAATTACCTCAGCTTGATTTCGCAAATTGCAGTTTTTTAGGGGTTGTGGCAGGCGCATCGACACCTGCCGGTATAATAAAGGAGGTAATTAGTACCATGTCAGAAAATTTACAACCGGTTGAGCAGCTTGAAGAGGTTGCTCAAAAAAGCTTCGAAGAGATGACCGATGAGGAAGCATTCGAAGCATCACTTAGCAGTTTAACAGGCGACCAAAAAGTAGAAGGCACAGTTATTGCTGTTAACTCCACTGAAATTACAGTGGACATCGGCAGAGGAGTTACAGGTTATGTATCCGCTGCTGAATATTCCTCTAATCCCGACGCAAATATGGTAGAGGAAGTAAAGGTTAATGATAAGCTTAATCTTATCATTATGAAGATCAGCGATCAGGAAGGAACTGCAATGCTTTCAAAGCGCCGTTACGATGCTATTGCCGGTTGGGACAATATAATTGCCGCCAAGGATTCCGGCGAAATCATTACAGGTTTCGTTAAGGAAATCATCAAGGGCGGTGTAGTTGCCTACGCAAATAACGTAAGAGTATTTATCCCCGTTTCTCAGGCAACACTTTCACGTAACGAATCCTTAGAGGATTTAAAGGGTAAGGAAGTTTCTTTCCGCATTATCGAAATCGGCAGAGGCAGACGTGCTATCGGTTCTATCCGCAGTGTACTCATTGAGGAAAAGAAGGCTGCCGAAGCAAAGATTTGGGAAAATATCGCAGTTGGCGACCGTTTCACAGGTACTGTTAAGTCCTTAACTGCTTACGGTGCATTCGTTGATATCGGCGGTGTTGACGGTATGGTTCACATTTCTGAACTTTCATGGAGCCGTATTAAGAACCCTGCTGAGGTTGTTATGGTTGGCGACACTGTTGAGGTTTATGTAAAAGCTATTGATGCTGATAAGAAAAAGATTTCTTTGGGCTACAAGAAGGAAGAAGAAAATCCTTGGACAATCTTTATGAATAACTACAATGTTGAGGATGTTGTAAAGGCAACTGTTGTTAGTATGACTACTTACGGTGCTTTTGCCCGCATTATCCCCGGTGTAGACGGTCTTATTCATATTTCTCAGATAGCTAACAAGCATATTGCAAAGCCTCAGGATGAGCTTACAGTAGGTCAAGAGGTAGATGTTAAGATTACCGCTGTTGATACTGAGAAAAAGCGCGTAAGTCTTTCTATCCGTGCTTTACTTGAACCCGAGGTAAAAGAGGAAGAAGTAAAAGAGGCAGACGAAACTGTTTATGAGACTCCCGAAGCTCCCGCAGAGGAAGTTGCTGAATAATTAGTTTTTATAATATAAAAAGATGCACGAATTTCGTGCATCTTTTTTTGTTACTTAGAATTAAACTGTTCCGCTTACTATTAATGTTGCAGTACCGGGTGTAATGCTCCAAGTACCGTCTGCATTTTGAGTAGTAGTAGCGGCAGGAACTGTAATTGCACCGGGCACAGTTGTGAAAAGACCTGTTGCGGTGTTATAGGTGTAGTTCGTGCCTACGGTCCAAGGCGCACCGTCAAGCGTTACAGAATTAATATCTATAATTGGGTCAAAGGTATCTGTAAGGGTTACAGAATCGGTAGCAACTGCCGGTGTTGTGCTGTAATTTGAAATTGTAAAGGTGTAGGTTATTTCGCCGTTATCGGTTACTACTGTGGGTTCTAATGCCTTAGTGATACGAAGTACGGGCTCGGTGCTTAAGGTTATAGTTGCAGTACCGATTACATCTTCACTAAGTCCGCCTCCTGAAACGGTTGCGTTGTTTACAATTGTAGAATCGGGAGCAAGCGGTGCAAATGCGTTTGTTCTTGCTTGATAAAGCAATAATGCGTTACTGCCTGCGGGAACGTTTATTCCCGTAAACACTAAGGGCGGACCTGCTGTTACGGTAGGTGTTGCCTGTAAAACACCGTCCACATAGAAGCGGGCAGAATCGACTACATAGGTTAAAGGATATACTGTGGTTGTTTCGTCCGCAAGGACATAAGCACCTAAATCATCGGTAACCGTAAGTCCGGTAAAAGCGTTTGTACCGCTGTTTACAATGCTTACAACATAGGTTATTGCCTCATCGGTTGTATAGGTGCCCGGTATTGAGCTTTTGGAAGCTGCCAATACCTCTTGCAATTCGCCTGTAACAATATTTGAATTAACGGTTGTATTGTTATAGGAAAGGGTTGCAATATTAGAAAAGGTTGCCATTTTGTTTCCTCCATATTGAAATTAAAGGGGTGATACCCTCAATCCAATATATGCAAAATGACAACCACTTGTACTATTTGAATTTTTTTATAGCCGTAATTATAAGGTGCAGTATCATACCTACTGCTATCGCTACTACCAAATCCTTTATAACTGTAAGCGAAAAGGTGAGTAACAGGATTATAATATCGGTAATATTTTTGGTTTTGAATATTTTTACAAAGCCTCTCCATTCACTCATATTGTATGCCACCATAAAGAGTATAACTGCAATAATCGGCATAGGAATAAGTGCGGCATAGGGCATAAGAACTATAAGTACCAACAGTAAAATTATAGCGTGGGTGATGCCTGAAACAGGTGAACGACCGCCGTTTCTTACGTTTGCGGCAGTACGTGCAATAGCGCCCGTAGCGGGGATACCGCCAAAAAGTCCCGAGCAGATGTTTCCAAGTCCTAATGCCATAAGTTCAGTGTTGGAGTTGTGCTTATCATCTATCATACCGTCAGACACTACACAGGATAAAAGGGATTCGATACCCGCCAAAATTGCAATAGTGAAAGCATTGGGTAAAAGCTCTATGATTAAATTTTTATTTGTATTGGGTATTGTAAATTTGGGTAACGCGCCATCGATTTTATAAAGGTCGCCTATGGTGTTGACATTAAGATTTAAAAGCAAGCATAATAAAATGCCCAGAATAACCGCGATTAAAGAGCCAGGGATTTTTTTGCTGATTTTAGGCCATATAATTAAAATAGCTAACCCTATAACACCTACTAAAAGAGCCCACAAGTTAATGGTTTTGAAATTACTTACAACTGCGTGGAGCTTTTCGATACTTTCAATTGCGTTTGTACCCTTAGGATATGTAAGACCTAAAAAATCTTTAATCTGACCGATTAATATGGTAACGGCAATACCGCCCGTAAATCCGACGGTTATGGTGTGGGGTATGTATTTTATGAGAGAGCCTACTCTTAAAAGCCCCATAATAATAAGTATTATGCCTGCCATAATAGTAGCAATTACAAGACCTTCAATGCCGTGCTTTGCTACTATTCCTGCCACAATGGTGGCAAATGCGGCGGTGGGTCCCGAAATATTTACTCGGCTACCGCCGAAAAGCGCTATCACAAATCCTGCCACAATAGCGGTATAAATACCCTTTTCAGGAGAAACGCCCGAGGCAATTGCCAAAGCAATAGATAACGGAAGCGCTATAATTGCCACAATGAGACCTGCTATAAGGTCGGATAAAAACTGATTTTTTGTGTAGCCCTTCATATCGCAAAAGAGCTTAGGCGCAAATAATTTTTGTGTTTTTTGCATTTTTCTACCCCTAAAAATTAAATTTCGATAACATTTTACTACTTTTTCTTAAAGCTTACAAGTATTTAATGTTAATTTGTAAAATTCTGTCATTTGGTTTAAAAAATATAAGTTAGACTGTCTTTTTTTGTAAAAAAAGCAGTTTGAAATAATACTTTAAGTGTGATAAAATGTAGTGGAAAGGTAGGCGAGAATGATGAAAGATATGTCCTCTACAAGAAAAACTGTTTTGCAGTCGATTATAATTTCTGCTGTTACAGGTCTTTTTACAGGCGCCGTTATTTTTGCCTTTAAATATGTTTCGTCGGGCGTTATTTCTGTTTCAAGGCAATGCTATTCGTTTGTAAGGGAAAACCCACAGTATTTACCGCTTTTTTTAGTGGGGGCTTTTGTCTTGGCTCTCGCTTTAACATTTCTTTTAAAGTTCGAGCCTAACGCAAAAGGTGGCGGAATACCAACTTCAATAGCAGCACTAAGGGGGCTTATAAGCTTTAATTGGCTTAAAAACCTTATAACTGTTTTTATAGCAGCAAACGTTACATATCTTTGCGGATTTCCTCTCGGTAACGAGGGGCCAAGTGTTCAAATGGGAACAGCAATCGGAAAGGGAAGTGCCAAGCTTTTCAGTAAAGGCATACCGTCGGGAGATAAGCTTGTTATGACAAGCGGTGCGTGTGCAGGCTTTGCTGCGGCAACCGGAACTCCGCTTACAGGTATTCTTTTTGCTTTTGAGGAAGCACATAAGCGTTTTTCTCCACTTATATTTATAGCAAGTGCAACAAGCGTTATTTCCTCGGTAACGTTGGTAAGGGTTTTATCCCGACTTGCAGGTGTTACTCCTACATTGTTTGAGTTTGATATTAAAGCACAGCTTCCAACACGCCTTATTTGGATAGCGGTTGTTATAGGCATTTTTTGCGGACTCTGCGCCGTTTTATTCACAAAATGTCACTCGGTTGTAAACCGCCTTTTAAATAATAAACTTTCAAATGTTCCTACTTTCATTAAAATCGGTGTGATTTTTGTGCTTTCGGCGTTAGCAGGATTTTTTATAGATGAGCTAACAGGCTCGGGACATTCACTTATAGAATCTCTTTTGAATAAAAGCGGTGTTATTTACATACTATTTCTATATTTAGTCTTGCGTGCATTTTTCTTGATTTTTGGTAATAATGCAGGTGTTACCGGCGGTCTGTTTTTACCAAGGCTTACATTTGGTGCTTTGATAGGTGCTATTATCGGAACTGCTCTTATAAGCTTTGGTTTGGTAGACATTAAGTATTATCCCGTAATTGTGATAATAGGAATTGCGTCCTTCATCGGCGCATCATCAAAAATACCGATTATGGCAGTAGCTTTCAGTATAGAAGCGCTTTGCGGATTTTCTAATATAATAGCAATATTGGTGGGAGTGCTTATCTCGTTTGCTATAACCGAAATTGCCGAAACAAAATCTTTCATTGATGCTGTTGTTGATACAAAAAATAAAGATATACAAAAAACCGATGCTCCGTAGCGGAACATCGGTTTTAAAATTTTTATAATTATTTTATTGTAACAGTACCGTTGTCAGCCGAAAGTGCTACAAACTGTTCATTATAGTTTGCGGCATCTTCACCTGTTAAATTAAGCTTAATATCGGTTGTTGCCGATTTGCTGTCAAGAATTTTAAATTCTAAATAGAACATTGTGCCGTTTTCTTTAACGTCGTTGTCCTCGACATTTACAAAGCTTAACTTACCGTTTGCATCATTAAATGAATAGTCGGTTAAAAAGTCGCCCTCTTTATATCCCTTGTACTCTAAAACGGCGGGGTCATACTCGAAATTTAACATGTATGCCATAACACCGGGATTCTTGTATATTTTAACAGGAATCTTTACAGTGTCACCTACTTTACCGCTTACATCCTCAATGGCTATTGTTGTGGTTTCGTAGGTTTTTGCTTTTTCTTCGCCCTTAAATACAAATTTAACTAAACAGAAAATACTACCTGCTAATACTGCAACTGCTAAAATGCAGGATACAATAATAATTATAGCTTTTTTACTCATAACTACACTCCTAAATTCACAAAAAATTGCTGAATTTTTTTAACTTATGTTAATATAATATATTATTGCATAATAATTTGTCAAGAAGTAAATTCTAACCTTGACATTATGCAATAAAAATTATATAATATCATTTATGTGGGATTATGGCCCTAATATAAGAATGTAGAGGTTATTACTAATGGCTAAAACAATCAAAATCACCGATGACGGTCTTAAAAAACTTCAGGATGAGCTTGAAAACCTTAAAACTAATGGTCGCGCAGACATTGCAGAAAAAATTAAGGTAGCCAGAGGTTATGGCGACTTATCCGAAAACAGTGAGTACGATGAAGCAAAGAACGAGCAGGCTAAAATTGAGGCTCGTATTGTTGAAATCGAAGCAATGCTTAAAAATATTGAAATTATTGAGGATGTCAAGGGTAAAGCAAAAAGCGTTGTAATCGGCGTTAAGGTAAAGGTGCTTGACCTTGAGTTTGACGAGGAGGACGAGTATCGCGTTGTTGGTTCTACCGAAGCAGACCCTACTAACGGTAAGATTTCTGACGAATCACCGGTAGGTAAAGCTCTCCTTGGCAAAAAGGTTGGCGACGAGGTAATCGTTGACGCTCCCGACGGCGAATTTAAGCTTAAAGTATTAGAAATTTCAAAATAAAGACTTTTAAATTAAGGAGACAGGATTCCTATGGCTGAAAATAATCAAAAGCCACAACAGGCAGAGCCTGAACTTAACGAAATATTGAGACTTCGCCGTGAAAAATTGGCGAATTTAAAGGAAGCGGGAAACGACCCCTTTGTAATTACAAAGTTTGACTTTGATAATGATTCTAAGAATATCAAGTCTAATTTTGAGGAATTAGAGGGCAAAACTGTTAAAATTGCAGGCCGTATTATGGCACGCAGAATTATGGGTAAGGCTTCCTTTGTAGGTATTTCCGATTCTACCGGCAAAATCCAGCTTTATGTTCGCCGCGATGATGTAGGCGAGGATGTTTATGCCGCTTTTAAAAAGTGGGATATCGGCGATATTATTGGTGTAGAAGGCTTTGTTTTTAAAACACAAACCGAGGAAATTTCGGTTCACGCAACCAAAATCACTCTGCTTTCAAAATCTTTAATTCCGCTACCTGAAAAATTCCACGGTCTTACAAATAACGATTTACGCTTCCGTCAAAGATATGTTGACCTTATTATGAATGATAATGTTAAGCGCAACTTTGTTGTTCGTGCTCAGTTTATCAAGTATATGAGAAAATATCTTGACGATATGAATTATATCGAGGTTGAAACTCCCGTACTTAACACTATTGTTGGCGGTGCGGCGGCAAGACCGTTTGTTACACACCACAACACCTTAAATATTCCTATGTATATGAGAATTGCTACCGAGCTTCCCTTGAAGCGCCTTATTGTCGGCGGTATGGACAGGGTTTATGAAATCGCCAGAATTTTCAGAAACGAGGGTATGGACCCAAAACACAACCCCGAATTTACCTCGGTTGAATTATATCAGGCTTATGCAGATTTCCATGATATGATGGATATAGCAGAGGGCATTATCTCGGGTGCCGCAAAGGAAATTCACGGCACTTATGAGGTTGAGTGGATGGGCGAAAAAATCGACCTTACACCCGGTTGGCGCAGACTTACTATGGTTGATGCCGTTAAGGAATATGCAGGTATAGATTTCGGTGCTATCACAGACGATGCCGAGGCAGTAGCAGCGGCAGAAAAAATCGGTGTAGAGCTTGCAGATACCGCAGATAAAACTTGGGGTAACGCACTTTATGCTACCTTTGACCAAAGGGTAGAGGAAAAGCTTATTCAGCCTACATTCATTACAATGTATCCTGTTGAGGTTTCTCCGCTTACAAAGGCATCTCCCGAGGACCCGAGACTAACCGAACGCTTTGAGCTTTTCATCTGCCACAGTGAGCTTGCAAATGCTTATTCCGAGCTTAATGACCCAATCGTTCAGCGTGAACGCTTTGAAAAACAGTTGGAGCTTCGCGACCGCGGTGACGACGAGGCAGAAATGCTTGATGAGGACTTTTTAACCGCTATGGAATATGGTATGCCCCCAACAGGCGGTATGGGTATCGGTGTAGATAGAGCAGTAATGCTCCTTACAAACTCCGACACAATCCGCGAGGTAATCCTATTCCCCACAATGAAGCCTTTGGATTAATGCAAACTTAAAAGGACTATGACATTTGGGTGTCATAGTCCTTTTTGTATATTAGTTAGAATTATTAGTCCTCCTCCAACAATTTAGAGGGGGATATTTTTAACACTTGCGCTATTTTGAACAAGGTCTCAAGAGAAATTCCACGTACTGTGCCCGGTCCTTCAACCTGACCTATGAAATTTACACTTTTATCTATAAGCTCGGCAAAATATTCTTGCGTATAGCCTGCTTTCTTTCGGTAGTATGCAATTTTTAAGCCCAAAGTTACATATTTTTCAGCAAATTCTGTTTTCATAACTTCGCCTCCCTTATATTAATAGTTTATAGGGAAACGGAGTAAATTATAACTTTTAACAAGTAAATAATTATTTACTTTGAGTAAATGATAATATATAATGAATGATAAATCATTTACTTGGGGTGAAAAGTTTAGATGAAAGAAAATACTTGTTGTTTTTTTGGACACAGGGAGATTAAACAAACTGAAAAGTTAAGAACGAGTTTAGTGGCTATAATAGAAAAATTAATAGTTGAAAAAGAGGTTAATACCTTTCTTTTTGGAAGTAAAAGTTGTTTTGATACCTTGTGTTATTCTGTGGTAACAAGATTAAAAGAAAAACACCCACACATAAAACGAATTTACGTGCGGGCAGAATATCCGTATATTAGTGATAAGTATAAGGATTATTTACTCGAAAGATACGAGGATACGTATTATCCCGAAAGGATAAATAATTCGGGCAAGGCAATTTATGTGGAACGTAACTGCGAACTGATAGATAACAGTTTTTATTGCGTTGTGTATTTTGACAAGCAGAACGCCCCAACCACGCGCAAAAGCGGAACAAAAATTGCTGTTGATTATGCGGTAAAAAAAGGAAAATGCATTATAAATAGCAAGTTTGCTATTTAAGTTTATCTTATTGTGATGATTTTGTTTGGGAGTCTTTTTTGCGGTAATCGCCTGCGGTTATTTCGTAATGTTTGCGGAAGCAACGGGTGAAATAATTTACATCCGAAAATCCACATTCGAGCGCTATTTTAGAAATGCTGATTTCTTTATTTTGGAGCATACGGCGGGCTTTTTCAAGACGCAATACGCGAATATACTCTGTTGGGCGGACACCGACTGCAGATTTGAACAGACGGCAAAAATAAGACTGGTCATATCCGAATTTTTCGCTGATGCCGGCAGAGGCTATATCCTCGGTAGCGACGGCTTCGTGAGTACAACCGGGATTAACAATTACTATGTCACCTGCGGTGGCGATGATTTCCTTACCTACAAATTTGTCTTTGTTAATTTGATTGCAGTATTTCATAAATTGGTTATAATTTCAATATTTATATATTTTTATATATTTTATAATTGAAAAATCCTTTACAATAACAAAATTTCAATATATAATAAAATTATCCTTTAAATATTGTTATAGGTGGATTTATTATGGAAAACAAAAAGGTAATAGCAGTGGTAGGTTGCGGAAGAATTGCAAGAACTCATTTTCCAACTTTTGTACAAATGGAAAACGTTCGCGTGAAGTATGCCTGTGATTTAATTTTAGAAAAGGCAGAAAAAATGAAGGAAGATTTTCCAATAATTGAAAACTGCATTGTAGATTATAACGAAGCATTTAACGATAACGAAGTGGAAATTGTTTACGTTCTCACTCCTAACTACGCCCATTATGAGGTTACTATGGCGGCTCTTCGCGCAGGTAAACACGTTTTCTGCGAAAAGCCCATAACCGTAAATTACAAACTTTCCTGCGAAATGGCAGAGGAAGCTAACAAACGCGGTCTTATGCTTAACATTGGCGTTTGCAATCGTTTTAACAAATCGGTTGAAATGCTTGAGGAAATGAATCGAGAGGGTAAATTTGGTAACATTTATCACGTTTATTGTTCCTTCAGGTCTTTCAGAAGTATTCCCGGTCTTGGCGGAGCATTTACCGATAAATCTCAGTCGGGTGGCGGCGTTCTTATCGATTGGGGTATTCACTTTTTGGATCTTATTCTTTATATTTTGGGTGAACCTAAACTTTTAAACGTTACTTGTGACACCTACTGCGAAATGGCAAAGGATATGAAGTCTTATAAATACGAAAATATGTGGGCTGAGGATACATCCGACATTGAAAACGGTGTTAATGACGTTGAGGACTTTGTTTCGGGATATATTCGCACCAACAAAGCAAGTATTTCCTTCAATGGTGCATGGGCACAAAATATAAATCAAAATGAAATGTTTATAGATTTCTTGGGCGATAAGTGCGGTGTGCGACTTACCTATGGCGGAAAGTTTGAAATATATGACGGTGCAACTTTAGAAACAATTACACCTGAATATGATATTCCAAACTTTTTCCTTCGCGAAAACAAAGCCTTTATTGAGTCTGTGGAAACGGGAATCAAGGGCCGTTGCCACATAGACTCTATACTAGAAAGTGCAAAACTTTTAGATTCTCTCTACGCTTCGGCAGAGTTTAAAAGCGAGGTTGTACTTTAATGCAAAAAATAGGTTTTGTTGATTATTATATAAGCGAGTGGCACGCCAACAATTATCCCAATTGGTTCGAAATTGCAAACAAAAACCTTGGAACGGATTTTGAGGTTTGCTACGTCTGGGCTCAGATGGATGTTTCACCTTTGGATGGCGTTACTACCGATGAATGGTGTGAAAAATTCGGTGTTCAAAAGTGCGAAACTATTGAGGAATTGTGCGAAAAAAGCGATTTTATTGTAATTTTGGCACCATCCGACCCTCAAACCCACTTGGAATATGCAAGTAAGGTTCTGCCTTTTGGTAAGCCAACCTACATAGATAAAACTTTTGCCCCTGATTTCAAAACGGCAAAGGAAATATTTGAAATTGCCCAGAGGTATAACACCCCATTTTTCAGCACTTCTGCACTAAGATATGCAAGTGAACTTGAAGTAGGGGAGGTAAACAACCTTGTGATAACGGGCGGTGGCAGTAATTTTAATGAATATGTTATTCATACAATTGAAATGGCTGTGGTTACTTTAAAATCTCCCGTTTCAAAGGTTAAAGTGGAAAATATAGGGGTTCAGCGTATTTGCAGACTTGTAACCCAAAGCGGAAAAAATGCAGTTATTCACTTTTCACCTGCAAATAGTTATGGTTTAACGGCTGAGCTAAGTGATGGAAGCAACGTTAAAAACGTGGTAACGTCAGCGTTTTTTGTAGAACTTTTATCTAAAATAATCAATTTTTTCATCACCAAAAAACCTCCATTTAACCCAAATGAAACCTTAGAGGTTATGCGACTTCGTGATGCTCTTTTAAAGGCAGAAAATAGCGATGGCGAATGGCTGAAGTTGGATTAAAAATTTAAAATTCAAAAAATCTGCAGGTGATTTTTGTCACTTGCAGATTTTTGGTTTTAAATCTATAAATCAATATTAATTTCGTATTTATCTTCAATAAGTATATAATTCACTTTGTGCTGCTGTGGCATTTAATAATGTCACAGCCTTTTTGTATAGTGGTAAAATATTAGTAATAATTTAATAACCAAAATAGGATGGTTATTAAATTAGTTGACGGTGAGGTTTTGAGTCCTTTTTACGATATTCGCTTGCTGTTAAACCGTAATGCTTACGGAAGCAACGTGTAAAATAGTTTACATCCGAAAAGCCACATTCAAGTGCAATTTTTGAAATATTTATATCATTGTTAATAAGCATTCTGCGTGCCTTTTCAAGACGCAGAACGCGGATATACTCGGTTGGACGAACGCCAATTACAGATTTAAATAATCGGCAAAAATATGATGGGTCGTATCCGAATTTTTCACTAATGTTGGAGGAGGTGATATCCTCGCAATAATGTTCTGCTATGTATTCAATAACCTGACGCAAGCGTCCCTCTGCGAGGGGACGAATATAGCGTGTATCCTGATGGCGCTCAAAAAGAATGGAGAGAAGTTGATACACAAGACCCAACTGCATAAGCGGAAAACCGTCACGCTTTTCTTCTGTGACTTTAAAAATATTGTTTATAATTTCCAAAGCATCAGTATCGTTTATAAGCGGCATAAACACAGAAGTGTTATTTATAAAAGGTCTTAACAAGCGGCTAGCCGTTTTATCTTGCGCGAACTGAGAAACCAATTCGAACATAAGCGCGCGATATTTTATATTTTCGGTGGCAACCGCTTCGTGTGTGCAACCGGGATTTACAATTATAATATCTCCAGCTTTGGCGATAATTTCCTCACCTGCAATGTGTGCGAGCATAGAGCCTTTATCAATAATTAATATTTCAAATCGTTCGTGCCAATGCAGTGGTACGCACTTTGTGTTTTCCTTGAGATTAAAATAAAGTAATCTTACGGCGCTGTTTCCGTAATAAGTAGGCCCCGGTTCGCGCAATTTTTGGTAATCCATAGTTGCCACCTCTTAAAAGTCGAAAATTTGCTAATAAATTTTTTCGTATATCCACAATTATTGATTTTATAATAGCATACTGTTATAGTAAAATCAAGGTACAAAAAACAATTTTAAGTGTACTACAATTTAAAGTAAAAACAACCGAAGTCAAAAATGTACTAAAAAAAGTCGAAGTTATCACTTGTTTTTTACTATAATAACCTTATTATTGTAAGTGAAAGGCAATCTTTCTAAAAATGGAGGTTTTTTAAAATGTTAAAAATCGGAACTTGTATAGCGTTTGGCTCGGTAGAAACATTGGAAGGAAAGTTGCAAGCAATGCGCGATAATGGCTTTGATACTTGCCAACTTATTTCTTGGAAAATGTCTTTATGGACAGATGAAAATGCCGTTAAGGTTAAAGAATTGTTTGAGAAATATGGTGTGACCATTTCTGCATTCTGGTGCGGTTGGTGCGAACCTGTTGCTTGGGATCCTCGCAAAGGTCCGTTGAGTATTGGTCTGGTTCCTGCAGCCTACCGCTGCGAGCGTATGCATAATTTAATGGCAGGTGCGGATTTTGCACACAAACTTGGTGTTCGTGATATGATAACACACATGGGCTTTATTCCTGAAAATCCCAATGACCCTGATTTTGTTGGTATGTGCGTTGCAGTTCGTCGTGTTGCTATGTATATGAAGAATGAATATGATATGCGTTTGCTTTTTGAAACAGGACAGGAAACTCCTATGGCAATTTTGCGTTGCTTTGAGACTGCTGATTGCGACAACTTGGGTGTAAATCTTGATACGGCTAACCTTATTACTTATGGTAAGGCTAATCCCGTTGATGCGCTTGATACTATCGGTCAGTATGTTTACAATGTTCACGCAAAAGACGGTACATATCCTACAAGCGGTTTTAAGCACGGCGATGAAACACCTATCGGTCAGGGTAAGGTGGATTTCCCCGCTTTAATTCGCAAACTCAAAGAACTTGGTTACAATGGTCCTCTTACTATTGAGCGTGAAATTTCCGGTAATGCGGTATCGGTAAACGATGAAGTTCTTGCGGCACGTGATTATTTACAAAATATAGTTAACGAAGTGTACGGAGCATAACTGATAAGTTACCTGCAAAATTAGTGTTTTTGAAAATTCTCCTTCCTATTTTTGGTGGGAGAATTTTTGCTTTTTAAATCTTAAAATTTTGGGTATGGAAAATAATATTAAAGTGTGATATAATGGTAATATATAAATTCGTTTGAAGGGAAATGTTAAACGATGAAAATTACAATTATTGGTCTTGGTACAATAGGAAGGACTATTTTAAGAAATCTTTCTGGCGAGGGTCACACAATAACCATAATTGATGAGGATAAAGCAAAAATTGAAGCGCTTATTGAAAAATACGATGTGTTCGGTGTTGTGGGAAACGGTGCTTGTATGGATATTCAAAAGGAAGCAAATGTTGAGGATTCCGACTTGGCTATTGTTTTGACTGATAGTGACGAGCTTAATGTATTTGCGTGTTTAGTGGCTAAAAAGCTTGGAGTAAAAAATACGATAGCCCGCGTTCGTAATCCTGATTACAGGAAACAGATTATGGATATGAAGGACGACCTTGGCATTGCAATGGTTGTAAATCCCGAAAGGGAAATGGCAGATGAAATATTTAATATCATAAGTCTTCCATCTGTATTGAGTATTGAGCATTTTGCAAAAGGAAATGTATTGCTTGCGGAGGTTGTAGCGGAAAAAGGCTGTGCTTTGGTGGGTGAAACACTAATTTCTTTGGGTAAAAAACTTAATACGAGAGTGCTTATCTGTGCCGTTCAGCGCGGTGACGAGGTTATAATTCCATCAGGTAGTTTTGAGATTTGCGAAGGCGATAAAATTTATTTCACATCGGGCGCTAAGGCACTCGGCGATTTCTTATCCGAGGTTAATCTTGTTAAATCTCCTTTTAAGAATATTATGATAGTAGGCGGAGGAAGAATAGGTTATTATCTTGCCGATTCGCTTTCTCAGAAGAAATACAAGGTAAAACTACTTGAAACCGATGCCTTTCGTGCGGAAGAATTATCCGAGCTTTTGCCAAGGGTTACTGTTGTATGCGGAAACGGTACACAGCACGACGTTCTCCTTGAAGAGGGAATAGAGGCAATGGATGCCTTTGTTGCCCTTACAGACATTGACGAGGAAAATATGATAGTTTCAATGTTTGCCAATAAAAAGAATGTTAAAAAGGCGATAACTCAGATTAAAAATGATGACCTTTACGGAATGCTTGATGAACTTGGAATTAACAACAATGTATCTCCAAAGCATATTGTTGCAGGCAGAATTATAAGTTATATTCGCGCACTTGCAAATACGGTTGGCAGTAATGTTCTTACAATGTATCAGCTTGTTAATAATAAGGTTGAGGCTCTTGAATTTGCGGCAAAAAGGTCGGAAAAATTTTATGATACGCCACTTCGCGAGTTAAAAATTAAGGATAATTGCTTGGTGGCTTGTATTATCCGTAAGAATAAAATCATTATTCCCGACGGTAATTCCCAAATAAAGCTTGGCGATAACGTTGTGGTGGTGACAACCCACAAAAATTTTGACGATTTAAATGATGTATTCGAATAAGGTGTGGCTATGGAGTACAAAAAGTTAGGTAAAATACTTGGTAAAATTATGATAACAGAGGCTATACTTATGTTAGCTCCTCTGCTCGTAAGTTTTATTTATAAGGAATCTTTTATACATAAGCTTGCTTTTTTAATACCGATTATAGCTTTAATAACAGTAGGCTTTTTACTTCAAACCCTAAAACCTGAAAGAAATCAGTTATACCAAAAAGAGGGCTTTGCAATTACGGCTCTTGTTTGGGTTATAATGACTTTGTTCGGAGCTGTTCCGTTCGTTATAAACGGTGATATCCCCAATTATATTGATGCCTGTTTTGAGATAATGTCAGGCTTTTCAACAACCGGCTCGAGCATTATTACCGATATAACGGTTATATCCCGTTCCTCGCTGTTTTGGAGAAGCTTTTCTCATTGGATTGGCGGTATGGGAATACTTGTGTTTGTTTTGATTTTTATTCCCGAAAGCAACGATGGTTCTGCCATGCATCTGCTCCGTGCAGAAAGCCCGGGACCCAAGGTTGGTAAGATTGTTTCAAAAATGAAAGTAACAACAAGAATTCTCTACCTTATCTATCTTGGTATGACCGTGCTTGAAGTTATTGTTTTAATGCTTGACAAACCAATTCCCGGGTATGAAAACGACCAATTTTTCTTTAGCTTACTTGCAACATTCGGTTGCGCAGGTACCGGCGGATTTGGCTTTATTCCCGGCAGTATGGAGCTTTTTAATCCTTTTTCACAGTATGTAATGGCAATATTCCTTATATTATTTGGTTGCAATTTCAGTCTTTATTACTTATTGCTTATAGGTAAAATAAGGGATGTATTCAGAAGCGAGGAGTTCCGCAGTTATTTCCTTACGGTCAGCTTTGCGGTAGGCTTTGTTTTCATAAGTCTTGTTAGCAGATTTGAAGCATTTCCGCAGACATACACAACCGAGGAGGCTTTTCGCCATTCGTTGTTTCAGGTGACCTCATTGATGACAACAACGGGATATACCACTACTGACTATTCGGTGTGGCCAATGCTTGCAAAAACAACTTTGCTATTGGCTATGTTTATGGGAGCTATGGCAGGCTCAACCGCAGGCGGTATTAAGGTTTCAAGAATAATTATGGCGGTTAAGGGAGCATATATCAATGTGCGAAAGCTTATAAATCCCCGCTATGTTGCAAAAGCGAAATTTGAAGGAAAAACACTTGAACAAAAAACTATTAATGATGTGTTTGCTTTCATAACACTTTACTTCTTTATTATTCTCGGCGTCTTGTTCCTGCTATCATTTGACCCTATTAACGGGCAGACTGTAACGGTTGTATCCGACGCGGGAACATATGAGGTAGAGCACGGATTTTTCAGTAATTTTTCTTCTGTGCTTGCTTGTATTTCAAACATAGGTCCCGGCTTTGAAGCGGTAGGTCCTTATGCTTGTTATGTAGGATATAGCGGTTTTTCAAAAATAATTCTTACTTTTACTATGATGCTCGGCAGACTTGAAATTCTGCCTGTGCTTATCTTATTTAATAAGAGAACTTGGAAAAAGATTTAATATATCAATTAAAATAAAAGCTCCGAAACGGAGCTTTTATTATTTCTTGCTTTTTTCGACATTTTGTGTTATCATATCGCTCGGGTTTTGATGTTTTAAAGGGGAGGATGAGTGCTATGCTACGAAAAATAACGGATTTTGCAAAAGGTAATGTTGTAATGCTTGTGGCGTTTTTTGCGGCTTTTATTACAAGTCTTATTGTAGCACCCGATAAAAAATATGTCGGATATTTTGATTTTAAAACGCTCACCTGTCTTTTTTGTGTATTGGCGGTTGTTTGCGCCTTAAAGGATATAAACTTTTTCTATGTATTGGCAGAAAGAATTGTAGAGCGCTTTAAAAATATTAGAATGTGTATTTTGGCGCTTGTATATATAACCTTTATCGGCTCAATGCTTATAGCTAACGATATGGCGCTGCTCACATTTTTGCCATTAGGTTTTATAGTGTTAAACACCGCAAAACAAGAAAAATATATGGCTTTTTGCTTTATAATGCAAAATATTGCTGCAAATTTGGGCGGAATGTTAACTCCTTTCGGAAATCCGCAAAATCTATATCTGTACTCTAAATTTTCAATTCCAAACGGAGAGTTTATGGCTATTATGCTGCCGCCGTTTTTACTCTCGATTACGCTTATTACAATTTGTTGTCTTTTTGTTAAGCCTGAGCCTATAAAGACTGTTAGCAGACATATTCATTTGCCAATAAAAAGAACCGTGCTTTATTTAGCACTATTTGTTTTGGCGGTAGCCATAGTTTTCAGGGGAATTCCTTATTGGGTAGGACTTTTGATTATACCCGAAGTATTACTTTTTGTTGACAGAGAGGCACTTAAAAAAGTTGATTACCCCTTACTTTTAACCTTTGTGTTTTTCTTTATTTTTGCGGGAAATATGGCAAGAATAGAACTTGTTACTGATTTTTTCTCGGCGTTGCTTCAAAAAAATACACTTGTTTTCAGCACGCTTTCCTGCCAATTTATAAGCAATGTGCCGTCAGCAATACTGCTTTCTCAGTTTACAAATAATTATAAAGAACTGCTTTTAGGCGTAAATATAGGCGGTGTTGGCACCTTGATTTCCTCACTTGCAAGTCTTATAACTTTCAGAGAATATACCAAGCATTATCCTCAAAAAATAGGTTATTATATAGGTGTGTTTTCACTCTTTAATTTTTCTTTTTTAATTATTTTAACGATGACTATGTTGCTTTTAAATATTTAACCCGAAATGGGAAATAATACCTCTTGAAAGAGAGGTATTTTTTTATGGGTAAAAAAATAGTTAATGTTGAAGGCTTTGAATTGCTTGATTCGAGAAGTAATCCTACAATAGGTGTAAGGATTACTTTGGAAGGCGGTGCTTCGGGCTTGGCAATATCTCCTTCGGGAGCTTCAACAGGCGAATATGAGGCTCACGAAAAAAGGGATACGGAGAAGTCTCGATATTTAGGTAAAGGAGTAGAGGAAGCGGTAAATCTTATTAATACCGAGATAAGAAATTTGCTTTTAGGACTTGACAGTGAAAAACAAAGAGAAATAGACAACTGTTTAATAAAGCTTGACGGAACACCTAATAAGCAAAGGCTTGGAGCTAACGCAATACTTGCGGTATCTCTGGCGGTGGCAAAAGCATCGGCAAATTCTTATAATTTGCCATTTTATAAATATTTAGGCGGATTGCAGGCGTGTGAGTTGCCTTGTCCTATGATGAACATTTTAAACGGCGGAGCTCACGCAGACAATAATATTGATATTCAAGAATTTATGATAATGCCGATATTTGCGAGCAGTTTTAGTGAAGGTTTACAGGCTTGCAGTGAAATATATCACACATTAAAAGGAATTTTAAGGGAAAAAGGATTTTTAACCTCAGTAGGCGACGAGGGAGGCTTTGCACCAAATCTTAATTCCGACGAGGAAGCCTTGGAACTAATTGTTAGTTCTATAAATAAGGCAGGCTATACCACAGATAAGATTAAAATAGCGCTCGATATAGCTTCAAGCGAGTGGTATAAGGACGGACAGTACACTTTGCCGAAAAGAAATAAAAATATGACAGCAAACGAGCTTATTTCCTATTATGGAGAGTTGTGCCGAAAATATCCTATTGTTTCAATAGAGGATGGCGTTGGTGAGAATGATTGGAATGGTTGGCAAGAGCTTACAAAAGCAATGGGAGATAAAATACAGCTTGTAGGAGACGATTTGTTTGTTACGAATTATGAAAGACTTGAAAAGGGAATTACAAAGGGTATAGCTAATGCAATTCTTATAAAGCCTAATCAAATAGGAACCCTTACCGAAACTCTTGATGTAATAGCGCTTGCTAAGAAAAACGGGTATAAAACCATAATTTCGCATCGCTCGGGCGAGAGCGAGGATACTACCATTGCCGATTTGGCGGTAGCACTAAACGCAGGACAAATTAAGACGGGAGCACCGGCAAGAAGCGACAGAGTAGCAAAATATAACAGGCTTTTAATCATAGAAAAAGAAAAACAAAATAAGCGGTGTTAATACCGCTTATTTTGTTTTTTTAGGTAAATACTAAAAAAGTGTTTACTTTAAAAATATTTTGTCGTAAAATAGAGGTGTATATGTAGGTGATAGAAATGGGAAATGACAAAATTATAATTAAGGGTGCAAATGAGCATAACCTTAAAAATATAGATTTGGAAATACCAAGGGATAAGCTTATAGTTTTTACAGGGTTATCGGGAAGCGGTAAATCTTCCTTGGCATTTGATACAATTTATGCAGAGGGACAACGTCGCTACGTTGAATCCCTTTCTTCCTATGCGCGTCAGTTCTTGGGACAGATGGAAAAACCGAATGTTGATACAATAGAGGGTCTTTCTCCCGCAATTTCAATAGACCAAAAAACCACTTCTAAAAATCCTCGGTCTACTGTTGGTACGGTTACCGAAATTTACGATTATCTGCGTCTTTTATATGCACGTGTTGGAATTCCGCACTGTCCTGTTTGCGGAAAAGAAATCAGTCAGCAAACAACCGACCAAATTGTAGATGTGGTAATGAAACTTCCCGAGGGGACAAAATTTCAGGTGCTTTCTCCCGTTGTAAAGGGCAGAAAGGGCGAACATCAGAAAGAACTTGAAAATGCCAGAAAATCAGGCTATTCAAGGGTTAGGATAGACGGAAATATTTACGATTTATCCGAAGAAATAAAGCTTGAAAAAAACAAAAAGCATATGATAGAGGTTGTGGTTGACCGCCTTGTAATAAAGCCTGATGTGGTATCACGCCTTACTGATAGTATTGAAACTGCGGTTAAGCTGTCAGGCGGTCTTATTGCCGTTGATGTGATAGGCGGCGAGGAATTGCAATTCTCCCAAAGCTATGCTTGTGAAGAGCACGGTATTAGCATACCTGAGCTTACACCTACTATGTTTTCTTTTAATAATCCTATGGGCGCTTGCCCTGTTTGTACGGGGTTGGGCGCATTTAAAAAAGTTGACCCGAGACTTATAATAAATGATGAGGATAAGTCACTTTTAGAGGGGGCTATTAAGGCTTCGGGTTGGGGAGTTAATTCTTGGTTTAATCCGGATGCCAGCAGTATTGCAGAAATGTATTACAAAGGCATTGCAGAGCATTACGGCTTTGATATAAATACCCCTTGGAAGGATTTAAGTGACGAGGTTAAGAATGCCGTTCTTTACGGTACAGGCGAAACAAAATTAAAGCTTACAAGAAACACTATGTTTGGTGGCGGTACTTATTACGCTACATTTGAGGGCATTGTGAATAATCTTGAAAGGCGTTACAAGGAAACCACGAGCGAATATTCGAGAAATGAAATTGAAGTTCTTATGACCGAAAGTGCCTGCCCTGAATGTAAGGGTGCTCGCTTAAAGCCTGAATATTTAGCCGTAACAGTAGGCGGAAAAAATATAAAAGAATTTTGCGATATGTCGGTTGCAAAGGAACTTGAATTTATAGAAACTATAAGCTTTTCTGCTCGCGACCAAATGATAGCAAAGCCTATTGTAAAGGAAATAAAGGAAAGACTTAATTTCTTAAAAAGTGTAGGACTTGACTATCTTGATTTATCTCGCTCATCGGGTACACTTTCGGGCGGTGAAAGTCAGAGAATAAGGCTTGCCACACAGATAGGTTCATCGCTTATGGGTGTTCTTTATATTCTTGATGAGCCAAGTATCGGACTTCATCAGCGTGACAATGAAAGATTAATTGCCACTCTTAAAAGACTTCGCGATTTGGGTAACACAGTAATTGTTGTTGAGCATGATGAGGATACTATACGTGCGGCAGACCATATTGTTGATATAGGTCCGGGGGCAGGAATTCACGGCGGCGAGGTTGTTTTTTCAGGCAATCTTGAAAGCCTTAAAGAATGTAAGGAATCTATTACTTCCGATTATCTGACCGCAAGAAGAAAAATACCCATACCCAAAGAACGCAGAAAAGGAAACGGAAATCAGTTAATTTTAAAGGGTGCGGCAGAGAATAACCTTAAAAATATAAATGTTAAAATACCGCTTGGCACCTTTACCTGCGTAACAGGTGTTTCGGGAAGCGGTAAATCATCGCTTGTTAATGACATTCTTTATAAAATCCTTGCAAACAAGCTTAATAATGCTAAAACAATACCCGGTAAATATAAGTCTGTTGAGGGAGTAGAAAGTCTTGATAAAATAATCAATATAGACCAATCTCCGATAGGCAGAACACCACGCTCTAACCCTGCTACCTATACGGGCGTTTTTACCGATATAAGAGAGCTTTTTGCCTCTACAAAGGATGCAAAAATGAAAGGCTATAATGCAGGCAGATTTTCCTTCAACGTAAAGGGAGGCCGCTGCGAAGCCTGTCAGGGTGACGGCATTTTAAAGATTGAAATGCACTTTTTACCCGATATTTATGTTCCGTGTGAGGTATGCTCAGGCAGTCGCTATAATAGGGAAACGCTTAGTGTTAAATATAAGGGCAAGAGTATTTATGATGTTCTTGAAATGACGGTTGAGGAGGGTATGTATTTCTTTGAAAGCATACCGAAAATTTACAGAAAGCTTAAAACACTTTATGATGTGGGACTTGGATATGTTAAGATAGGACAACCTGCAACAACCCTTTCGGGCGGTGAGGCTCAAAGAGTAAAGCTTGCTACCGAGCTTTCAAAAAGAAGTACAGGAAAAACTATTTATATACTTGATGAGCCTACAACGGGACTTCATACAGCCGATGTGCATAAGCTTATAGAGGTATTGCAAAAATTTGTGGAAACGGGCAATACCGTGCTTGTAATAGAGCATAATTTAGATGTAATAAAAACTGCTGATTATATTATTGACTTAGGTCCCGAGGGTGGCGACGGTGGCGGTACTGTTGTGGCAACGGGCACTCCTGAAGCAGTAGCCGAGTGCGATGCTTCGTATACCGGCAAATTCTTAAAAGGAATGCTTTAAATTCACATATTATTCACCAAAATGCAGTTAATTTGGGTTAAAATCAGTAGATAAGGGGTGAGAAGGTAAAAATGTTTGGCTATGTAAGGGCGTATAAGCCTGAAATGAAGGTTAAGGAGTTCGAGTCGTATAAAGCGGTTTACTGTTCGCTTTGCAAACAACTCGGTAAATCTTATGGTTTTTTCTCCCGACTGACACTAAGCTACGACTTTACCTTTTTAGCACTGCTTAATATGTCACTTAAAAGCGGATGTGCCTGCGTTGAAAGGAAACGTTGCGCTTTTAATCCTTTGAAAAAGTGTAATTATCTTGAAAAAACTGAGGATTTAAAAATGCCCTCTGCGGCGGCGATGATTATGCTTTATTACAAAATAAAGGATAATATATCGGACGAAGGCTTTTTTAAAAAAATAGGCAACGCACTGCTTTTACCACTTTTTAGCCATGCTCACAAAAAGGCTATGAGGGAATTTCCGCAGATAGAGAAAGCGGTTTATGATTATATATCAGAACAAAACCGATTGGAAGCGGAAAACTGCCAAAGTCTTGATATGGCGGCAGACCCTACTGCCAAGGCGCTATCCCAAATTTTTATGCTTTGCAGTGAGGATGAAATGCAAAAACGGGTGCTTGAACGTCTTGGTTACTGCATTGGCAGATATGTTTATATACTTGATGCTGCTTGCGATTTGGCGGATGATATAAAGAAAGGCACGTATAATCCGCTTAAAGCCGACCTTTCGGGTGATGTAAAGGAATATTTAAAATTAAAGGCTTTGCCACAACTTTATTTTTGTGTTAACGAAGCGGCAAGAGCATTTGAACTTTTGGAAATTAAAAAGTTTAAAACAATTTTAGGTAATATAATTTATTTAGGATTAGAGGAAACCTTTAAAAAGGAGTTAGAAACAGAATGAAAGACCCTTATCAGATTTTAGGCGTTGATAAAAACGCATCGGACGAGGAAATCAAAAACGCTTACAGAGAGCTTGCCAGAAAATATCACCCCGATAATTATGCGGACAATCCGCTTTCTGATTTAGCGGGAGAGAAAATGAAAGAAATTAACGAGGCTTACGATGAAATCGTTAATAGCAGAAAGCACGGAAAGTCGCACAGCTCAAAGGCTCACAATAACAGCGGTCCTTCGGCTTTTCCCGAGGTGCGTTCGCTTATAAATCAAAACCGACTTGAACAGGCACAGGAAGTCCTTGACGGCGTGCCTCCGTTTAACAGAAATGCCGAGTGGTATTTCCTTAACGGTACCGTTCTTTACAGACGCGGTTGGTTTGACCAGGCATATACGAGCTTTGCAACTGCTTGCCGTATGGACCCTGCTAACCCCGAGTACCGAAACGCTTTAAACCAAGCACAAAGACAGTCGGGCGCACAATATAACCCTTACCGTTCATACGGAAACGCAGGCGGAATGAGTGCTTGCGACTGCTGTTCAAATCTTATTTGCGCGGATTGCTGCTGCGAATGTATGGGCGGCGATTTGATTTCATGTTGTTAAGGCTTTTGGTGATTTTATGAAAAGAACATCAAAAATTACACTTAGTGCTATGATGGCGGCATTGGCTACGGCTACAATGCTGCTCTCATTTTTTCCCTACCTTACCTATGCAATTCCTGCGGTTGCAGGACTTTTTATAATGGTAGTGGTAATCGAAGTTGATTTAAAATGGGCAATGCTTTCGTATCTTTCGTCGGCTATAATATCACTTCTTATTCTGCCTGAACCTGAAAGCAAGTTTTTATACATCTGCTTTTTAGGTTACTATCCTGTTTTAAAGGCAGTAATCGAAAGGATTAGAAAACACTCGTTTGAGTGGATTTTAAAGGTGATAAGCTTTAACGTAGCACTTGTTATTGTTTATTTTGTTTTCTCAAAGGCTGTTAATTTCTCTTTGGATGAGCTTGGTGCTTTCGGGAAATACGGGGCTGTAGCTCTTTGGCTTATGGGGAATGCCGTATTTGTGCTTTATGATATTGCGGTATCGAGAATGGCTATGATGTATATGACGGTATTACACCCGAAAATTAAAGGTATTTTTAAATTTTAAGAAATAAAAAAGCTTATGGATATGATGATTTCATCGATATCCATAAGCTAATTTTTTATAAGAAAATCAGGTTCCGCACATTTTCATAACAAGACTGTGTGGTAAAAGTTTTGCAAGCAAACGGTAAAATTTGTAGAAAAGGCGGTTTGTATAAACTGCCTTTCTGTTTTTAGAGGCAATTATACTTTTTCTTGCAATAACCGACGGGTTTACACGTGGCAGAGTATCAAATGTACGGCTTTTGCCTTTGTCAATGCCTGCAACACCTAAAAATTCGGTATCCATAGGTCCCGGGCATACGGCAAGCACGTTAATTTCTCTTTTCTTTAATTCCTCACGCATTGCACGTGATAGAGATAAAACATAAGCCTTTGTTGAGGAATAAACCGCCATACGGGTATTTGGAGCAAAGGAAGCGATTGAGCAGGAATTTATAATTTCAGCACCCTTTGTCATATAGGGCAGAGTAAGGCTTGACATAACAGTCAGGGCTTCACAGTTAAGGCGTATCATACCGATATTGTCATCGGTCGCGATATCGTCAAATACGCCAAGCTTTCCGTATCCTGCGTTATTTATTAAAAGCCTGACATTGGCTTTTTCACTTTCAAGAAGCCTTGAAAAAGCGGAGTAGCTTTCTTTTAGGGTTATATCAAGCGGAACAATTTTTACTTTCTTGTTCAGCTTTTTTGAAACTTCTTTAAGCTTATCCTCGCGTCGGGCTATAAGCCATATTTCATCTATATCGTCGCGGAGTTTGTCTGTCCATTCGGCAAAATAAGCTCCCATACCTGAGGAAGCACCGGTAATTACTGCAATATTCATTATAAAATGCACATCCTTTCTGTATTTTATTATATATATTTAGCAAAATTAAATCAAGAACAAAAAAATTTGTTGACAATAAGGTGCCTTTTGGGGTATAATCTAAAATTGATGGGATAGGCATTATTTTTGTTTTGTCTTTCCGCTTGATTTTTAAAATTGTTTATTTGTCTAAACTAAGGAGGGTTTACTGTGAAAAGAACATATCAGCCTAAGAAGCTTCATCGTAAAAAAGAGCACCGCTTTTTAAAGAGAATGGCTACTGCTAACGGTCGCAAGGTACTTGCTCGTCGCAGAGCTAAGGGAAGAAAGCAGCTCACATACTAGAAGCCACTGTTTTGTGGCTTTTCCTTTTATATGGGAGTCTTTATGGAAAAATTCGTAAAAATTAAAGAAAATTATGAATTCAGGCGTGCCTATAAAAGGGGAGGGGCTTTGGTTTCCCCTTATGCGGTAATTTATGTTTTCAAAACAAAGGGCAGCCGAGTTCGGCTTGGCATTACAGCGGGTAAAAAAATAGGAAAAGCAGTAAAACGAAATCGTGCAAAGCGTGTTATTACCGCCGCTTTCAGACAGCTTTTACCCAACATCAAAGAAGGCTACGATTTTGTGATAGTAGCCCGTACACGTATTTTGACCGTAAAAAGTACGGTTTTACAAGAAAAAATTGAAAAGCTTTTAGGTGAAGCAGACCTTTTGGTTTCAACTGAAAATGATGAGTAGATTATTAATTAAACTGATAAGATTTTATCAAAAAAATATCTCACCCTCTAAAATTTCCTGTTGCCGATATACACCTACCTGTTCATCCTACGCTATTGAGGCAATCGAGATTCACGGTGCATTTAAGGGCTTGGCGCTATCTATTTGGCGCATTTTAAGGTGTAATCCGTTTTGTCGCGGAGGGTACGACCCCGTACCTCAAAAAAGAAAAAAACACTAAGTTGAAAAATAACCATTGAATTTTTTAAATTCAGAATTGACGGTGCATATATGTTTGATTTTATTAATAAGCCTTTGGGCTTTATACTTGAAAAATTAGCTGATTTAATGGGCAACAGCTTTGCATGGGCTGTTCTTGCTTTTACACTCGTAATTAATTTGATTTTAATTCCGCTTACAATTAAAAGTCAGAAATCTACGGTACAGCAAATCCGCATCAAGCCTAAGCTTGATGAACTTAAAAAGCGCTACGGCAACGACAGACAAAAGTTTGCCGAAGCTCAGCAGAAGCTTTATCAGGAAGAAAATGTCTCAATGTCGGGCGGATGTCTTCCTATGATTTTGCGTCTTGTTATTATGATGAGTATTTATACTCTTATTTTGTCACCCCTTACCTATATGGCAGGCGCAGACCACAAGAAAGTAACCAACGTAACAGATGAAATTAAATCTTCTTTAACAGAGCTTAAAAAAGATAACGAAAAGGAATATGAGGCTTTTGTTAATGAATATAACTGGGATGTATCCCGTCCCGAGTTAAGCCTTGTAGGTTTAGTCAGAACTGATGACGGCAAGGACGCTGTTAAGGAATTAGTTGGCAAAAAGACCTTTGCTAAAATCGAAAATGATTTAGATGCAATAGTTGAAAAGGATAAGGAAACCAATATAGATTATACCTTTATAAGCAATAAGATTAATCTTACCGAAAAGCCCAATTTTTCCTTTAATATTTTCGGCGATTGGCAACCTATTTGGATTATGCCTATAATTGCCTTTATGTCACAGATTTTATCAAGTCTTTTATCTATGGCAGTTAATAAGAAAAACAACCCTGATGCTCCGAGTATGGCAGGTATGATGCTTACAATGCCTATAATTTCATTAATCATAGGCTTTACGCTCCCCGGCGGTGTATCATTCTATTGGGCTTGCTCATCTATTATCGGCGGTGTTATACAGGTTGCGGTTCAGTATTTTTACGGACCTCACAGAATGCTTGGCGCTATGCGTGCAAAGGAACTTGTGAAACAGGCTATATTTGAGAAAACACAGCTTGATAAGTTCGCAGAATAATTTAAGGAGAGATTTACTTGATTAGAGAAGCAATAGGCTTCGGTAATACAATTGACGAAGCAAAAGAAAATGCGCTCCAAAGTTTGGGTGCTTCCGAGCTTGACGATGTGCAATATGATATAGTGGCAATGCCTAAGAAAAAGGTGCTTGGTATGTTTGGCGGAGCAAAGGCTCAGGTAAAAGCTTTTATTGAGCTTCCTGATGTTAAGCCGGAAAAGAAGCCCCTTAAAAAGCAACCTAATAAAAAACCACAGGCACAAAAGGCTCAAAATAATGAGAAAGCAGAGCTTAAAACTGATAAAAAAGCAGAGGCAAAGGCAGAAAAGAGCAGACAGTATAGTGATTTTGGCGAGCCTGTAGCGGAAGCTGACTTGCCTGAAAATTCACCTGCTAAAAAGGCGGTTGAATATATTAAATCTGCACTTAACGCACTTAATTGCAAAAATATTACAATCAAGGTTGCAAGCAGAGAAAATGCTTCACTTATAATTATTGATGGCGACGATGTAAGCATACTTATCGGACGCAGAGGTGAAACCCTTGATGCGCTTCAGTACTTAGCTTCACTTGCTGCTAATAACGGTGGCGGACATTATAAGATTTCGCTTAATGTTGGCAGTTACAGAGAAAAGCGTGAGGAAACCTTGACCTCTTTGGCAGAGCGTATAGCACAGCAGGTTTTAACAACCGGCAGAGCTCGCACATTAGAACCTATGAATCCTTATGAGCGCAGAATCATTCATACTGCTATTCAGAATATTGAAGGTGTTGTATCTGTTTCTTTTGGAGAAGGCAACAACCGCCGAGTAGTAGTTTCAAAAGAAGGCGTTGAGGTAAAACCTCCGAGAATGAATGATAACCGCCGCAGAAACAGAAAAAACGGTGGCAACAAAAACAGACAAAAGCCTAATAATACAGTGGCTTCTGCTCCTGCAAGGGAACCCAAGAAAGACAGCGACATTCCGCTTTACGGAAAAATTAATTAATAAAAAATAACGCTCAGACTTTTGTCTGAGCGTTTTTAAGTTTATTTGTGGTATTGTGAGCCCTCGTTAATTTTAAAGGCGCGGTAAACTTGTTCTAAAAGAAGCACTCTGAAAAGTTGGTGCGGAAAGGTCATTTGCGATAGTGACAGTCGCAGGTGACTTTGTTTTTTTATGTTTTCGGATAAACCGTAGGAACTGCCTATTATTAGTGTAATGCTTTTTCCCATAGCTTCAAGATTTCCCATTTTTTTAGCGAAATCAGGGCTTGAAAGTTCTTGACCTTCAACGCAAAGGGTTATAATTTCACTGTTTTGAGGAATTTTTTTAAGGATAAGCTCGCTTTCTTTTAAAAGAGCGTTTTCTATTTCCGAGTGCGAAGGCTTGTCGGGAAGCTTTACAGGCTCCAATTCTATGATATCAAGCTTAGCATAAGCCGAGAGACGTTTTGTGTATTCTTTTACGGCTTCGTTCAAGTATTTTTCCTTTAATTTGCCCAAGGTGATGAGTGTGATTTTTATCATAATACCAAAGCTCCGTTTTTAGAAGGTGATGCTACTTTAAGTATATAATCCTTGCCGTTTTCTGCGTTTAAATCCATAAGTGCCGCCTCAACCGCTGAACGAGCAAGAAGAGGTGTATTATTATTAAGACTTAAATGCCCCAAAATAAAACGGTTTGTGCCAAGGGTGTAAAGCCTTTTAATTTCTGTTGCACAGACATTATTTGATATATGCCCCTTATCACCCAAAATTCTTACCTTTAAATGCGGTGGATAAGGGCCTTTTTTAAGCATATCAATATCGTGATTTGATTCGAGCAATACCGCATCGCTGTTTTTTAGAGCATTGCTTACTTCGTCTGTTATAATTCCTAAATCGGTGCAAACAGAGATTTTTTTACCGTCAGGAAGGACAAAGGTAAATCCGCTTGAGCCTTCACAGTCGTGACTGGTAGAAAAACGGTTTGTAAAAATATCGCCGGCTAAAAAACCGTTTTCATTTATTGGAGAAACCTTTGTGCCTTCGGGAACATTATCGGCATTAATCAAGGTTTCAAGCGTTTTTTCAGAAGCCACAAGCGTGGCACCGCTTTTTTTAAGCAAAGTTTTAAGCCCTTTTATGTGGTCGTTGTGCTCGTGAGTTACAAATATTGCCGATAAGCTTGTAACGTCACCGCCTATGCGGTTTATAGCTTCATTTATACCTTTAAAGGAGGCACCTGCATCAACCAATATAGAAGTGTTTTCGCAGGCTATATATGTACTGTTACCCGTAGAACCGCTGAAAAGCGGACAAATTATTGCCATAATAAATCCTTTCCATAGTCAAAGTTTTATTCTTTAACTTTTAAAAAAGCTGTGACATACTGCCACAGCTTAAATTTTATGCTTGCTTTAATATTATACGGTCATCCTTAATGGGCACGCGCTTTATATCTGCGCCAAGGGCAGAGAATTTTTCAACAACATTCTCATATCCGCGGTCAATATAAACGATATCCTCAATTTCGGTTATGCCGTCAGTCATAAGACCTGCAATAATCATTGCAGCACCTGCACGAAGGTCAACCGCCTTTACAGGAGCAGGAGTGAGCTTTTTAACGCCCGTAATAACTGCAACCTTACCGTCAACCTGAACATCAGCACCCATAAGTGTTAGCTGTTCCATATATCTGAATCGGTTATCCCAAACACCCTCGGTCACAATGCTTGTGCCGTCAGCAATAGTTAAAAGTGTTGCAATTTGAGGTTGCATATCGGTGGGAAAACCGGGATGAGGCATTGTTTTAACATTGCACTTTTTAGGGCGGGTTTTCATTATAACCCTTACAGATTCATCATATTCTTCAATTTTAGCACCTGTTTCGCGAAGCTTTGCAATAATGGATTCTAAATGCTTTGGTGTTACATTGGTAATTGTAACATCACCGCCTGCGGCAACGGCTGCTGTCATATATGTTCCTGCTTCTATCTGGTCGGGAATAATACTGTAATTTGTGCCGTAAAGTTTGTCCACACCGCGAATTTTAATCATACTTGTGCCGGCGCCCATAATATTGGCACCCATACTGTTAAGGAAGTTTGCAAGGTCAACTATGTGAGGTTCTTTTGCGGCATTTTCTATAACAGTAAGACCTTTTGCCTTAACGGCGGCTAACATAATATTAACAGTGGCACCCACGGAAACCACATCAAGGTATATCGAAGCACCTCTAAGCTGCATAGCTTTGCCGTCCACCATACCGTTTTCGATAGCCATCTTAGCGCCTAAGGCTTCAAAACCTTTTATGTGCTGGTCAATCGGACGAACACCAAAATCGCATCCGCCGGGAGGAGCAACACGTGCTTTATTCATTCTGCCGAGCAGTGCTCCCAAAAAATAGCTTGAAGCACGCATACCCTCTGCCATTTTCTTTGTAACTACAAATGAGTTAACACGGCGAGGGTCGATTTCTACACTTGTTTTATTGATAAGGCGAACAGTAGCACCCAAATCCTGCATAACTTGAATGATAGCCGAAACATCGGAAATGTCGGGCAAATTTTCAATTATGCAAGGGCTATCAGCCAAAAGGACAGCAGGCAGAATAGCAACGGCTGCGTTTTTAGCACCGCTTATTCTGACTTCACCCTTAAGGGATTTTCCGCCGTTAATTACAAATTTATCCAATTAAGGCACTCCAATCAAAAAAATTTGGAACCGTTGGTATCAAAGAATTAGAGATAATAATATTATTACCAATACTTATATTTTAAATCAATTAATAGTATTATACACCTATTTAGTGTATTTGTCAAATTAAAATAACAAAATATAGCGATTTTTGTTATTTTTTATTTTAAGTGCAAAAAGAGGGAAATATAAAAGGTTTCGGAATATTTAAAATTCACGGCTCATATTATGTACAAAAAGAAAAACAGAAGTTTTCAAGGAGGAGCATTTATGAGCGATATTAATATATACAAGGATATTTCCGAGCGAACAAGCGGAGATATTTATATAGGGGTGGTAGGTCCTGTAAGAACGGGTAAATCGACCTTTATAAAGCAGTTTATGGATAAATTGGTAATACCTAATATTTCTGCCGATTATTTAAAGGAAAGAGCCAATGATGAGCTTCCACAGTCCTCCTCGGGCAGAACTATTATGACCACAGAACCAAAATTCATACCCGAAAAGGGAGCAGAGATAACCATTGATGATTCGGCGGTTATGAATGTAAGGCTTATTGATTGCGTAGGCTACATAGTACCAAGCGCTTTGGGTTATATAGAGGGTGACGCACCAAGAATGGTAATGACACCTTGGTATGACGAGCCTATTCCGTTTAATATGGCGGCTGAAATCGGTACACGAAAGGTTATAAACGAACATTCTACAATAGGCCTTGTTATTACCACCGACGGCAGTATAAGTGATATACCGCGTCAGGAATATTCTGAAGCAGAGGAAAGGGTAATTGATGAGTTAAAGGCTATAAATAAGCCTTTTGTAGTACTGCTTAACTGTATGTATCCCGATAGCGATGAGGCTATCAATACCGCCAAGGAGCTTACCGAAAAATACTCAGTGCCGGTGATACCGGTTAATTGCTTGGAACTTGAAATAGAGGATATCAAGGCAATTTTAGCAAGAATACTTTATGAGTTCCCAATAAAGGAGGTAAGTATTTGTTTCCCGCGTTGGATTAACTCTCTGCCACTCGAACATTGGCTTCGTGCTGAGCTTACAGGTACAATTAAAAAATGTGCCGAAAATCTTTCGCATATCAGAGATATAATTTCCTTTGAAACCTGCTTTAAGGATAGCCATAATGTTGAAAAAACTGTGGTAGAAAGCATAGACCTCGGTAAGGGTAGTGCGGTTGTAGATTTGGATGTAAGCAGAGGTCTTTTCTATAAAATTCTTGCCGAAACTACGGGAATTAAAATCAATGATGAGCAGGAGCTTATGGAAAATATTGCAGAAATGGCAAAAATTAAAAAAGAATATAGCCGTATAAAAGGCGCACTCGATGAGGTGGAGGCTACCGGCTACGGTATAATAATGCCAGAACTTTCTGAGCTTAAACTCGAGGAACCCGAAATTGTAAAGCAGGGTGGCAGATACGGTGTAAGGCTCAGAGCGTCGGCTCCCTCAATACATATGATGAAAGCGGATATAACCACCGAGGTAAGTCCGATTGTCGGCAGCGAAAAGCAGTCGGAGGATTTGGTTATGTATCTTTTAAGCGGTTTTGAGGAGGACCCCGTAAAAATTTGGGATTCCAATATATTCGGTAAATCATTGCACGACCTTGTTAATGAGGGACTTCATACAAAGCTTGCAAGAATGCCTCAGGATGCAAGAATGCGTGTTCAGGAGACGGTGGAGCGCGTAATTAATGAAGGCTGCAACGGTTTGGTTTGCATTTTGTTGTAGACAAAAGCGCACGGTTGTGCTATAATGCTAAATAGTAAAAAATAGGAGTGTAAAAAATGGCAGAATTTTTGGAAATAGTAATGATTGTATCTTTTGGTGCTTCTTGGCCGCTTAATGTTATTAAGTCATACAAAGCAAGAACCGCCAAGGGCAAAAGTATAGCTTTTCTGTTGCTTATTTTCTTTGGATATATTGCAGGAATTACATCTAAGCTTGTGAACGAGGCTTATATGGCAGCTTTTGCTCAGAAATGGTATGTTTTGGTGTTCTATGTTTTAAATCTCATAATGGTAGGTATCGATTTAATACTTTATTTCAGAAACAAAAAGCTTGATAAAGCTAATGAAAGTAAATAATAAAAATCTTGCCCTTTTGCAGTTTTTTATTGCAAAAGGGTATTTTTTATGTAAAAAACTAAAAATCGAAAATGAGAAAACAAGAGAAAACAAGAGAAAACAAGAGAAAACGAGAGCATTTAAAATTTAAATTAAAATTTTCAAAAAATAGTGTTGACAACGGGAATTTTGTGTGTTATTATATTCAAGCTGACTGTGGGGGATATTATGTCCTATGCCCACAAGTAAAATTATTATTGGAGGAAAAAATTATGTCAACATTTATGGCAAAGCCTGCTGATATTCAGCGTAAATGGTATATAATTGACGCATCTGACAGAGCACTCGGCCGTACTGCTGCTAAGGCTGCTGAGATTCTCCGTGGCAAAATTAAGCCCGAGTTCACACCTCATGTAGATTGCGGTGACCATGTTATTATCATCAATGCTGATAAGGCAGTTTTAACAGGTAACAAATTACAGAAGAAGTACTATCGTCGTCATACAGGCTATATCGGCGGTCTTAAAGAGGTACAGTATGCAACTCTTATGAGAACCCGTCCTGAGCTTGCTATGGAGCTTGCAGTAAAGGGCATGGTTCCCGATACTACAATCGGCCGCAAGGCACTTACAAGATTACACATTTACAGCGGTGCTGACTATGCTCAGGTAGCACAGAAGCCCGAAAAGTTTGAATTTTAAGAAGGGAGACAGAAGTTATGTTTAATGAAAAGCCTTATTTTTACGGTACAGGCAGAAGAAAGAGCTCTGTTGCCCGTGTTCGTCTTTACAACGGTACCGGTAAAATCGTTATCAATGATAGAGAGATTGACGATTATTTCGGTCTTGAAACCTTAAAGCTTATCGTTCGTCAGCCCCTTAACCTTACCGGCACACTCGACAAGTTCGATATCGTTTGCCGTGTAGCAGGCGGTGGCGTTACCGGTCAGGCAGGTGCTATCCGTCACGGTATTTCCCGTGCACTCTTACAGTTTGATGGTGAGCTTCGCTCAACCCTTAAGAAGGCAGGCCTCTTAACTCGTGACCCTCGTATGAAGGAAAGAAAGAAGTACGGCTTAAAGGGCGCTCGTCGTGCACCTCAGTTCTCAAAGCGTTAATCGTTTATTTCAAAAATTTACAGACCTTGCATTTGCGGGGTCTGTTTTTTTGCACTCCTCGCGCTCGTCGTGGCGCTGACGGCGCCCGTCCCTTTTGTCGGCATTGCCGACATTTCCCCACACCGTGGGGAATAACCTCAGTTCTCAAAGAGATAATCACCTATCTTACAGAGTATTCAAAAACCCCGAAACCATCACGGTTTTCGGGGTTTTACTTTTGCCTTGTTTTTTGCTTTGGTGCAAACTTGGTGCAAGATATTTTAAATGGCTATGACACAGAAATGACTGTTACAATTTACTTTTAGTCTTTTAAGGTTTTGAAGGGAAGCGTAAAAAAATAATGTTCTTACTTAAGAACTATATTTTTGTTTTTGGCTTTACAGAGATAATAATATATGCTATAATTATATAAGATTTTATGCGGAGGAGTTTTTAAAAATGAATATTGCTGTTGCCCAATCCGGCGGACCGACGTGTGCTATTAATGCCTCTCTTTTAGGTGTTTTTAGGCACGCTATAAAATATGATGAAATTGAAACCGTTTACGGTTCTGTGAATGGAATAGAAGGTCTTATTTATAATAATCTTGTAAACCTTAACGACCTTATTAAATGTGATGATGATGTTGAACTCATCCGACAGACACCGTCAACAGTTCTTGGCTCTTGCCGCTACAAGCTTCCTGATTTTTCAGATAATGTAACGGTTTATGAAACCATACTTAAAACCTTAACAGAACATAACATCGGGGCTTTCTTTTATATAGGCGGAAACGATTCTATGGATACTGTTATGAAGCTTGACCGCTATTTTAAGGAAAAACAAATTGATATAAAGGTAATCGGAATTCCCAAAACAATTGATAATGATTTACCTCTCACTGACCATACACCGGGTTTTGGTTCAGCAGCAAAATACGTTGTGACAACTATGCAGGAAATTTTGCGAGACAGCAGTGTTTACTCCATTTCATCTGTTACAATTGTTGAAATTATGGGTAGAGATACGGGCTGGCTTACCGCTTCTACCGCCGTTTTGAGAGCTAACGGCGAAGTTGCTCCTCACCTTATTTATCTTCCTGAAACTCCTTTTTCTGTAAAGCAGTTTATAGAAGATGTTAAGCGGGCAAAGGAAAAACATTTTGCAGTTATTGTTGCCGTTTCGGAGGGTATTTCTCTTGACCCTGCAGATATCGGCGAGGAATTTCAATCAGGCGCTGTTGATAATTTTGGTCATAAATATCTTTCAGGTGTTGGAAAGGCGCTCGAAAAGATAGTAACAAAAGAAATCAACTGCAAAGTAAGGTCAATAGAACTTAATGTTATGCAAAGATGTTCTTCACATCTTAGTTCAAAGCGAGATATAACCGAGGCTGAAAGAATAGGCGGAGCCGCCGTTAAGACCGCGCTTGACGGAAATTCAGGTGTTATGATGACATATTATAGAGTGGCAAATCAGCCTTATAATATTAGAATTGATTTTGTTAATGTAAACCAAGTGGCAAATAAGGTTAAATACTTCCCTAAAGAGTGGATTTGTGAAAATGGAAATGACGTAACAAAAGAGGCTATTGAGTACTGCCTCCCGCTTATACAAGGCGAGCAGAATATCAGAATAAAAAACGGTATCCCTCAGCATTATGTTCTTCCATGCGCATTGCCGAGAGAAACAGCTAAAAATAAACCGTAAAGCAAAGAGCTTGAGAAAAAATTCTCAAGCTCTTTAAATATGCGTAGAGATTATTTATTAAGCGCTTCGTCAACTGTAAAAAATAAAAGTAAATTAAATTATTGATATTTATTTGCACCGGTGCTATAATAAGGGCATACCACATAACATTTTAATATTTAACACCAAAAAAGGGAGCGGTTTTGTGCCGCTCCCTTTTGAGTTTCAGGTAGTGAAAGATATTTGTAAATGGTTGTTCTGCTCAAAAAAAGGACAGTCGAGGACGCCTGTCCCTACAAAACCAAAGGACTTGGAAATTTAAATTTTGCAAAGGGCGAATATCCCACACCGCTCGGTGTAATCTCGGTTAGCTGTGTTAAAAAGCAAGACGGAAGTATAAAAACCGAGTGGACTGCTCCTTAAGATATAGAAATAATTTGTGATTAGTATTTAATTTCCGTGACGTTTAGAAAAATCTTTCGGAGAAACTCCGAATTTCTTTTTAAATTCTGCGGCAAAATGGCTGGGAGATGAGATTCCTACCTTATTTGCTACATCTATAACCGTTAATCTCCAATCCTTTATCAATATCGCTGCGTATTCCATACGCTTATCATTGCGGTATTGAACAATGGTTTTACCTGTTTCTTTTTCAAATTGCTTGATTAGTGTAGCGGGACTTACAGGGAACATATCATAAACATCTTTTAGGTTATCGGTCAAAAGTAAGTAATTATCAAAATATTTTCTGAGTGAATAACCGTGTTTATTAAAATCTGATGTTTCCGATAGAGAGTTATCACTAAAAAACATAAAATAAATCAAGTTATGTATATAGTTCTGGAACTCGATTTTGTGATCGTGTGAAGTACGGCTGCCAATCATTTTATGCGCTTCGTAAAGTAAAAAAGTAGAAACATTTGTTGAAAGCGTAGCTTTTTTGAATCTTGTTGAAATAATGCTAATATTATTTGGAAAAAGATTAGTCAATATTTTTTTGAAATATTCTTCTTTAAAGAAGAAGGTGAAGTGGTTGCAACTTTTTGAAAGAGGCTTCAAAGTATGAACAGTGTTGCTGCCTAAAAAAATCAAGGTATCTTTTGTTAGAATTTGTGTTTCACCTTCAAAAGTATGTTCCCATTCACCCGAAACTATAATAGAAAATTCAGCAAATTTATTATGAAAGTGTGGTGTGGAGTCAGCATCACTAAAATGAAATCCTACTTGGTTCTCAATTGATAATAAACATGCTTCAAAATCCATATAAGAAATTTGTTCGTCCTTTTTCTGACTATATTCCAAAAAAATTCACTTCCTTTTCTATAGCCTGAGTAAATTATATGTCTTTTGAATTTTTTTGTCAATAGTTTTTGCTTCTTTCTTTTTCTAAAAAGCATAATCATTCACAGATAATCTTGATTATTTTTATCAAAAAAGACAATAAATGGAAAGTAAATTTTGAATAATTAAAAAAAATCGTTCATATTTGTAAAAAAAAGATAGATAAACGATTTCCGTTTTGTTATAATTAAGAAAAATAGAGTAAATATATCTTTTTAAAAGGATGATGACTATGTTTTTTAAGTTAGGTCGAAAAAGTGCCGAACCCAATATTAAGGTAACAAAGGGTATGCCGAGTTACGAGGATAACGGCATTATTGAACGCGGCGCATATTGTATGCCGGCTAAAGAAAACTATATGTATCCTGATGCTGTAAATGGAGCGTTTGATACATCCAAAGCAAATTTTGAAAGCAACATAAACGAGCAGGAGTTTAAAGACTATAAGGATGCAGGCTTTACCTTTATGCTTACTGAATATGATGCAAACTGGGATACAAATGAAGAATTTAAGGATACCAACCTTTACACCACAATGGAGTTGGCAGAAAAGTTAGAAATTCCAATTATTATTCATACAGGTCCTTTAGAGCGATATACCGCAACCGCAGACCCAACAATCCCGGATGAAAATAAAGAGTATTTGCAAAAAATGGTTTCAACTCTTTCTGCATATAAAATGTTCAAGGGATTTTCTTTGAAGGATGAGCCGAAGTTAGAATATGCTCAAACATTTAAGGCATATACAGATTATTTGCTCTCTTTAAAGCCGGATGCTCATTTTTTTGTAAGTTATTTTCCGCTTTATGGCGCTCCGCACTTGAATATTAACTTCAATTCAGAACTTAAAAATTTACGTGAGAATTATATAAACTACGTAGATACTTACATAGAAAATACAGGCTACTTTATTTACGACTATTATCCGCTTCGTGTGGATGATGAAAAAAACGAAAATTATATGTGGGATACTTGGTACGAAAACTTGGAAATAGTTGCAGAAAGTGCCAAAAGGCATAATAATGCACCTATAGGTATTACTATTCAAAGCAGTAGCTACGGTATGCCCGGAATGCAAGGTACCTCTCACCATGCAAGAACAATTTCCACCAAGGAAGATGTTGGTTTTCAAATGTATTCTGCCTTGGCTTATGGTGTAAAGGAATTTGGTTATTTCACTTATTGGGTACACTGGGGTAATCCCGATCCTAAAGGCGAAACATTTTACGATGCAATGGTAATGCCACCTGAAAAGAGTGGTGAGCCAGGTATTAAAACAGATGCTTATTACGCTGTTCAAGCGATGAATAAGGAACTTGATAAATTCGACCACGTAATCACTAACTTTAACTGGCAGGGCACTATGGCTGTAGTTCCCGAAGGAAAAGTTAAGAGCCCATTGCTCAGCAAAATCGGCGATTATAAAAATGAGAGAATTAAAAGCGTTTCCGTTTCAGAAGAAACAATTATCGGTTGCCTTAAAGACAGTAAGGGATTTGACGGTTATATGATTGTTAACTCAACAGATCCCGGAGAAAAGAAAACCGATAAGGTAACAGTTTCTTTCTACAAAGCATCAAAAGCATTAGCTTATATAAATGGTGAGGAAAAAACAATCACACTTAAAGATGGCAGCTATACATTTGATATTGGCGCAGGCGAGGGCGTGTTTGTTATTCCGATAGTTTAATTTAAAAAATCACACACGAAAATCAAAAAACATTTACATTATGGATAAATTTTAGAGTTCTTTGCATAACAAAAGGTCATTTCTGATAATTTAACCAATAATTTATGAGCAAAAATGAAAAGATTAAAAAATAAGAAGGAGAGAAGCATCTTGAAGAAGATTATTTGTTTATTGTTATCAATAGCAGCAATGGTTTCAGTTGCCGGTTGTAAAGGCAGCGAAAAAGAGCCTGATATTAAGGTAACGAAGGGTATGCCCAGCTACGCGGACAACGGCGTTATTGAACGTGGCGCATATTGTATGCCTCCGAAAGAGAATTATGCGTATCCTGACACTGTAAACGGCGGTTTAGATTCGTCTAAATCCAATTTCAAAAGTCACATAAATGAGCAAGAATTCAGAGATTATAAAGACGCCGGTTTTACTTTTATGATTACTGAATATAGCGCAGACTGGGAGCAAAATGAAAAATTCACCGATACGAGCCTTTATACTACAATGCAGTTAGCAGAAAAGGTTGGAATTCCGGTTATTATTAATACAAGTCCTTTAGTGCGTTATACCGGCACTAACGATTTTAGAATTTCATCTGATGCTAAAGAATATATGCAGAAATTGATTTCAACGCTTTCTTCATATAAAATGTTCAAAGGTTTTTCTTTCAAAGATGAACCGAAAGTAGAATATGCTCAAACATTCAAGGCATATCAAGACCACTTATTAAGCTTGAAACCTGATTTAAGGTTTTTTGTTAGTTATCTCCCTGTTTATGGTAGCCCGTACTTAAATACCACAACAAACTTTGATAACACTACTGAAAACTATATTAAATATGTAGATACTTATATTGAAGCCACAGGTGCGTTTACATATGACTATTATCCGCTTCGTGTGGATCCCGCCAGAAAGGTAAACTTTATATTAGATGGTTGGTACGAAAACTTAGAAATAGTTGCAAAAAGTGCTAAAAATCATAAAAATGCACCGATAGGTATTACTATTCAAAGTAGTAGTTTTGGCCCTCCCGGAAAACAGAATGCAGTAGTTCACGCAAGAACAATTTCCACCAAGGAAGATGTTGGCTTCCAAATATATAGTTCTTTGGCTTATGGCGTAAAGGAAATAGGTTACTTTACTTATTGGCAACATTGGGGCGCGCCTGACCTTCAGGTAGAAACATTCTATGACGCAATGGTTATGTCACCTGAAAAGAGTGGTGAGCCAGGTATTAAAACAGATGCTTATTACGCTGTTCAAGCAATGAATAAAGAACTCGATAAATTTGACCACGTAATCGCTAACTTTAACTGGCAGGGCACTATGGCTGTAGTTCCCAAAGGAAAAGTTGAGAGTCCATTGCTCAGCAAAATCGGCGATTATAAAAACGAGAGAATTAAAAGTGTTTCCGCTTCAGAAGAAACAATTATCGGTTGCCTTAAAGACAGCAAGGGATTTGACGGTTATATGATCGTTAACTCAACAGAACCCAGCGAAAAGAAAACCGATAAGGTAACAGTTTCCTTCTATAAAGCATCAAAAGCATTGGCTTATATAAACGGTGAGGAAAAAACAATTACACTTAAAGACGGTAGCTATACATTTGATATCGGTGCCGGTCAAGGTGTATTTGTGATTCCGATAGTTTAAAGTATAAATTTTAATTAAAAAGGAGAACAAAGCAAAATGAAAACCTTAAAGAAAATCATTGCAATCGTGCTCATTTTAAGTTTGTGCTTGTCTTTTGCCGGTTGTGGCAGAAAAAAGGGTGCTGCAAAGCTTACAGGTGAGAGCATTAATGTTGTAGTTCAAACTAACGGTCTTGGTACTAAGTGGATTGAAGATGTTGCTGAACAGTTTACCTATGAAACAGGTATTGCTGTTAACGTTCAGTTCGACGCACTTCTTAATTCAAACTTAGAAACAATACTTACAACTGATACTATGGAGTGTGCAGACGTTTACTTCGGTCAAACACTTTATTGGGCAGATTGGCTTAAGAATGATCTTATTGTTGACATTACTGATATTTATACCGATTCTAAAGATGGTAAATCCTTAGCAGATAGATGTATCGTTCAGGATTACCACATTTTAGAAGCTGACGGTACTAAGAGATATGGTATGCTTCCTCTTTCAATGGGCCCAATTGGTATGGCTTATAACAAAGATATGATGGATTACCTTTGCCATAAAGTTTTAAAGTGGGAAAAAGGTCATGACTATCCTACTACCACTGCTGAGTTAGAGCAGGTTATTGATGCCCTTGAAAAAACAACTAAGGAAGGCAAGAAAAAAGACCTCTTTACATACGAAACAGCTGGTAAAAAAGCAAATGTTGAAGCTTGGGCTTGGTCCGGTAGTATCGGTACACTTGAATTTTTGTTCAAGGCTTGGATTCAACAATATATGGGTGAAGAAAACATTGAAAAGTTCTTCGCACAACAAGATAATCCCGATATGTTCAATGATGAAGCATTTTATGTAACATATCAAAAGATAATCGATTTATTGGAATTAGAAAAGGGTAAAAATGGTATTACCTCTACTAACTCAATTCCTAACTGTCTTTCTTACAACCACACAGAGTCTCAGTCACAGTTCTTGTTAGGTCGTTCTTTACTTATTCCTGCAGGCAGCTGGCTCTATTCAGAATCTACTGACCTTATGATTGATCTTGATAACTGGGGCTTTATGCCTGTTCCTACCTTGACAGATAGCAAAGGCAATGCTCTTTGTGCAGACGGCGCTACAGTTCCTACTGATAAAGACGGTGAATATGTTCAATACTTAGGTATTAACAACCAAGACTTTATGTTTATTCCTATGCGTTCACAAAAGCAAGACTTAGGTAAGAAATTCTTGAAGTTTATGTATTCTGAAAAAGTACTTGCAACTGTTGAGGAAAACTTCCAAGCTCCTGTATGCTTTGAGTGTGACGATAAAGACATCAAACTCAATGCTTGGGCTAAGCAAGTAAAATATTTTGTTGACAGAGCAGTTAAAGCAAAGGCACTTTGTAAAACATATTCAACAAATCCTATGTTCAGTGTAGGTGCATTACACTTTGATTCTGATGTATCACCTTACGCTAAGTTATCTCAAGGTGGTTACGGCAGCATTGACAAATATTATGATTCTAAAACTTTAAAACCCATTTCTTCTGCAAAGGATGCAAAGGGTATGGCCATTACAGAAAATGTTTATAATTATGTACAGTGGAACTATAATAATAAACTTTCTCATTGGCATGAATTTAAACAAAAGTTAGGAATTTTATAATATGGTAAACGAAAAAAAATCGCAAGGCATGAAGGAGGTTGTACGCAAGCGGAAAATATTTATTGTTCTTATGCTTGCGTGGCCGGTACTTCATTTGTTCTTAGAATGGTATCTTAATTTTGATATTATTTGGATGGCGTTTAGAGATTATACCTTTGATATTATCAATGGTGAGTTCGTGGGGTTGAACAATTTTGAAGGTATATTTAATCTTTTTGACCCCGCGAATAGTACCGTACCTGAATATTATGCTTTATTGCACTGTTTAGAATTAATGATATTGGTTATCTTTATTAACGCACCTATTTCATTGGCTTTTGCATATTTGCTTTATTTGCAGGTAAAAGGATACAAGGTTTTACGATACACATTATATATACCTGTTATTACATCTGCCGTTGTATTGGTACTTGCATTTCGTCAAGTATTCCAACCCGATGGTCCTGTGAATTACTTATACAATATGCTGGGTATTGAGTGGCCTATCGAAGGCTTCTTCTCTGCAAACACTGCGTGGACCAGTATTATAGTGTTCAGTATTTGGACAGGTATTTCTACAAATATTATCTATTTCTTATCTTGTATGAGACGTGTACCCGATAGTTATATCGAAGCCGCAAAATTAGATGGTGCAAGTGAACCGAGAATATTCTTCTCTATAATTCTTCCACTTGCTTCTCCTACAATTTGCACTATGATTTCTTTGGGTATTGCAGGCGTATTTAGTTGGGCGTTGCCGTCATTGTTGTTTGTACCTCAAAATATTGGCGGTTACAACGTTGGTACTATGGGACTTTCGATACTTAATTTCACAACCGGAAGACAATATGGTATCGCTGCCGCATACGGTATTTTGGTAACCATAGTAGCTTGTCCGATTATGATTGGTATCAGAAAGCTTTCTCACAAGCTTGAGAACGCTGTGGAATATTAAGGGGGTATAAACTATGAAAAACAAGATTACTCCCACCACACTTTTATGGAATATTGTAAAAGGTATTATATATACTCTTATGGTGTTTTTCGCAATTACCTTTGTTGCAATATTTGTGTGGGTTCTTATAAACTCATTTAAAACGTCACCGGGATTTATGATGGATGCTTTAGGCTTACCAAAAGGTGATTGGGATTACCAAAACTATATAGACATATTCGACTTCCAATATAAGGGTAATAACTTGTTGCAAATGCTTCTTAACACAGTTATTATGATTGCCATCTCGGTTATTTGTACACTCACGTTTCCGGTTATGGCAGGTTACGTCTTTGGCCGTATGGAATTTAAAGGCCGTGCAAAATTTGAAGCCTTTCTCTATATACTTATGACTATTCCGATTATCGGTGGTGCGAGTGCACAGTTAAAGTTTTTAAGTGCCTTAAATTTGTATGATACATATATAGGTATGTTTATCTTACAGTCAGGTGCTTTTGGCGCCGGAATGCTTATACTTACTTCGTTCTTTAGGGGCTTGCCGTCAACCTATGCGGAAGCTGCTTATATAGACGGTGCAGGCGAGTTTACGGTATTCCTTAAGATATACTACCCGCAGGCTTGGCCGCTTTTGTCAATAAACGTTATTTCTTCGATAATTGCTGTTTGGAATGACTATATGACGGCATATATTTTCTTGCCGTCTCACCCAACAATAGCGCTTGGACTGCAACAACTTCAACGTACGGCTGACGTTCGCGGTTCGGACTATCCGCTTATGTTTGCGGGTATTATCTTAACCATGCTTCCTGTATTTATTGTGTTTAGTTTTATTTCAAAGAACATATTTAATAGTAAGGATATAGGAGCTCTAAAGTAAGCAAATTTAAAAAAGTTAATATAAATCAATGTTTTGATTGTGCCTAAAAAATGTTGCTTTGATTAACTTTTTGTAAAAAAAATAATTTACGAAAGAAGGATTTAAATGAAAAAGTTTTTAGCATTTCTTCTAACCTTCGCACTATTGCTGGTTCCTTTTAGTACTCTTTCATTTGCCGCTGAGGCGTACCAAGATGTCACAATTACAGGCACTTGGGCAGAAGTTTCTACTGTAGACGGAGATAAATGGAACCTTTACTTAAACACAAGCGGTTATGAAAGTTCCACTTGGGATTATAAGTACGAAGGTTTCACCTATGAGTACAATGATGTTGAATTCACAGTAGATTTTGTTCAATCTACTGACATTGAAAACAAATTGTACTGCCAAATTCCTACAAGCGTGCTTCCTGCTGAGGGTGGTACTATTACTATCAAAGCAGGTCAGCTTGAACCTATTACCGGCAACACAACAACAGGCATAAACATTGTCAGCGATATTGAAATTGCTGCTGTTGACGGATGTCTTGCATACGTTGACAAGGTGATTGATACTTCGAATATTACAATAGTTAATTCTATTTCTGGTGCAAGTGGTATTTACTTTACTATCACTGATTTAGAAGGTAATCGAATCAATACCGACTATACAGGTTGGGATGGTCAATACCTCTGTCCTGCAAGACCAAATGGCGATACTTATACCCTTGCGGATTTCAATAACACATATAGTGGTGTATTCCAAGATGGTCTATCTATTTTTACGGAAAAAGCAAAACAAGATGGTTTTAAAAATCCGGATATTACAGATGCAGCGTACTACATCGGTTATTTAAATGCGGTAGCAGGTACTACTGTTACCCTAAGAGGTCTAATGGCTACTCTTAGCACCTCTTCTTGGACGTCCGTTGCTACATATTATTTTAAAGAGGTTACCTTTACATACGACGGTTCAACCTGGTCAGCTGTAAAAACACCCGAATATTCACCAATTACTTTGGCTGGTGTATCGACTGATCCATCAGGTTTCAGCGGTGATAATTTGGTAGCATATCTTTATACAAACGGTTATAGAGGTAATGCTCAATGGAAATATAAATACGAGGGTCTCACCTATGAATATAATGGTGTAACCGGTACAACCACACAGGTTTCATCTGCCGGAACCAATGTGATATATTTCACCATTCCTGCAAGCGCAGTTCCTGCAATAAATGGACAAATCATTACAATTAAAGCAGGCAATTACGATGCAGATAATGAAGATATTCAAAATATAGCTACCTACGGCTTAAATATTACTGAAGATTTTGAACTTATTATTCACGATAACGAGATTTTAGCTCCAACCGTGATTGATGATACCAATGTTGAAATTATTCATAACGAATCAAGCGCAAATGCACTTCGTTTCGATCTAAAGGATGCTAACGGTGTTCCAACTTCTACCGGTTTTGAAGGTTGGAATAAATTCCTTGTGCCTTCTACAAGCTTAGGCTATAGAATGGAACCTGAAAGTTGGGCTACCACATACAGTGGCGTATATCTTGATGGTCAACCGATGAACTTTGCAGGTTGGGGTTTATCTAATGAAATATCATTTAAAAATGTGGGCGCTGGTGCTTACTATATTGGCGATGAAAACTTTAATGCTGTAAAAGGCACCACCATTACTGTAAGAGGTTACTTTGTTGCTTCTTCCTCAGAACCTGGTTGGGCAATAATGGGCACTTTATACCTAAACGAGCTTACATTTACTTATGATGGTACTGCTTGGAGTTTGGCTAGAGAAATCGACTATACAGAACACACAGGTACTATCGTTTCTTCAATCCCGGTAGATGATGGTTCTTTCTATTTCAATACTGATGAAACAGATACTTTCCCTGTAACCGGTTGGAATACAGAAATTCACCCCCTTAATGATGAGGCAAGCGGTATATACATCAACGGTGAATTAACTAACGCTTTCCTCAAAAAAATTGACGCTACTAGCTGGTATGTATGTATTAAAGACGTAGGACTTTCACTCGAAAACAATAATGTTGTAACAATTTCAGGTGCATTCGTTTACGGCACTGACAAAATCACATTCGGTGACTATGACTATACCTATGTAGTTGCACCTACTGTTAATACTTATACAGGTACTCCTGTATTGAAAGAAAGTGATGAATACGGTAGTAATATATCGTTCTACTTCACTTCTGAAGATGGTGCACCTCATGATTCTACCTGGCAAGAAAAAATCACAGCTGCTGCCGGTGATGATAACGGTGTATTTGTAAATGGCACAAAGACAAACATCATTCTTAAGAAAATCAATGCAAACACATGGTTTGTAGATATTGCTTATGATACTCAAGTATCACTTAATACTGACGATGTTATTACTATTAAGGGTGACTTTGTTTATCCTAATGGCGATATCGTTACTTTCACTGAAACTGATTTCCAATTCTTAGGTGAACACTTTGCTCAAGGCAGAGTAGATATAACCGAATTTGAAATTTTGGGTCTTTACTATCCTCATTTTGCTTATAATGATGCTGAAGAACGTTGGGATATGTATTTTAGATTAAATGCAGAAATTCCCGGTAAGGAAGACCTCATTCATTTCGTATATTTGAATTATGAAATCGATGGTGTTGAATATGCCGCACACTGGTACAAGTCCAGCACTACATTTTTTGATGGTGAAAATTTATATCATAATCTTTATATTCCTATGCCTCAGCTTCCCAAGGATCTTGATAAAGAATATGTAATTACTCTTAGAGCAGGTACAGGTCAAGGCCGCATCAATGGTACTGAAGAAGCTCAATCTTGCGCTATCAGATTAACAAAAGATTATCAATTTGTTATTGGTGGCGATTATAAAGCTTCTGCTCCTGCTGTTGACTATTTAGTTGGCAACGGCGGTACAGAAAATGGTATCTACCTCGCAGTTACTGACGATTTCCCTGTAACCGGTTGGGAGAACAAGGTAGTTAAATTTGGCGCTGAAGACGGTGTATATGTAAATGGCGTACTTACAAACGTATTTATAAAGAAATACGACAATGGTAAGTATTATGTATGTCTTGTTGATGAGGGCCATGCTGCTCAAGAAGGCACAATAGTAATGCTCAAAGGTACATTTGCAGATGAGCAAGGCTTAAACACAGTTACCTTCCAAACTGCTAAATATATCTTTACTAATGGCAAATGGGAAACATTTTCAGCTTTTGTTGAACAACCTTCAACCGGAGTTAGCGGAGATGCTAACAGCGACAGCAAATTTAATATTATGGACCTTATCCGTATGAAGAAAGTTGCTCTTGGTATTGTTGATAAAATTAATATGGTTGATGCAGATTTGAACGGCGACGGAAAAATCAATTCAAACGATATCGTTTTAGCAACCAAAATGTCACTCGGCATTGTAAGATTTGAAAACGGTGCTAACATCACAGGTGTTCCCACTTATGCTGATGATGACGAAATGCGTCTTTCTGCTTATGTAAGCCCAACTATTGAAGAAGGTTTTGATGATTATAAAGCTGCCGGCTTTACAACACTTATTTCCGAAAAAATAGCTGCTTATGGTTCTGATAAATTCGACGAATACATGAACCTTGCTGCTGAAAAGGGTCTTGACGTAATAGTTCACTCCGATGAGTTGAATGCAATGCTTCTCGGTTTGAATGCAATGGATCAGAATTTGTTACAAGCAATATCTAACGATCTTGCTAAATATAACAATTTCCGTGGATTGCTTATGAGTGACGAACCTACAATCAATCATCTCAACTCATATACTCAGGTTACCAATGTATTGAAGCTTTTAAATCCTAACATTGATTTCTTAACTTCATGCTTACCTACTTACGTATCTGATGAAAGTCTTATTTCAACTAACAACAGTTTGTCATTTGATGAAAAGTATTCAGCTTATGCAAATGCTTATGGTAATTTGTTTGGTGACTTTACTTATGACTTCTATCCCTTTAAACATAGTTATAAGCAAATCCTAAGTTACAAGTATGATGAAAAAGATTATATGCGTTCAGACTGGTTCAAGAACTTAACATTAGCTGCTGCTAATGCAAAGGGCAAATACACAACCGGTATCACAGTACAAAGCTACTCTGAAGCCATTAACGCGAAAGATCATTATCGTGCTGTTACAAAGGCTGATGTTTCTTTCCAAGTTTATTCAGCACTCGCTTATGGTATGAAGTCTATCAACTACTTCACATACGGCGAACACTGGGATCCTAATGTAGGAACAACCTCTTCTATGATTTACAATGGTCAAAAGACTGACATTTATTATGCTGTACAAAGCGTAAATAATGAAATCAAGGCATTTGACAATGTACTTCTTAACTTCAACTGGCAAGGTACAATTGGAATTACCGGTACAAATAACGATAAGATTATGAATTACGTAGATGCTTATAGCTCAAAGCGTATTTCTAATGCAACTGCATCTAACGATGCCATCATTGGTTGCTTAAAGGATAGCAAGGGTTATGACGGCTTTATGTTGGTTAACTCAACTGACCCGTCTGACAATGTTACAGAAACAATTTCTGTAACATTCAAAAATGCTGACCATGCTAAGGTTTACATTGATGGTGTAGAAAACATTGTTGAATTAAGCAACGGTACTTTCAGTGCTACTTTAGCTCCCGGTCAAGGTATATTTGTGATTCCTTATATCGCATAATTTTACTATAATTAGTTTCCCGAAGGTAATCCTTCGGGAAACTAATCCCGTTTTATTGTTTTGATAAGGAAATACTGTTTTTTTATCAAAGCAATAAATCGCTTAAAATATATTAAATTTTTTTAAAAGGAGATAAAAATGAAAAAGAGAATTATTTCGTTAATTTTAGCAATGATTTTAGTGTTTAGTGCTTGTTATGTAACAACATTTGTTTCTGCAGCTGTTGTTGATAGCACTTTGACATTAGACGCTTCGTCAACTGCTGGAAGATTGATATTTACAGGTACTGATTCTGTATCTGTTAGCGGTATCAGTAAAAAATTTGTACCCGCAACGGAAAGCGACGGTGTTATAGTCAACTCGGTTATGAACAGTGAGTTGAAATTCTATAAGAGCGCAGGCAAGTGGTATTTATTCTTAGCAGAGAACGCTGTTGCAGATACTACCGTAACTATTTTAGGTACTTTTACCTATGGAACTACTTCGGTTAGATTTGCTACAATTACTTTAAAGTATAACGGTAATGCATGGTTTGTTACAGAGAACCCTAATATTACCAATACCGAATATAATCGTTCTTTTTCTTTGGATTATGTTGATGACGAAAATAAATATGGCACATCTGCCGGTATTTTCCTTACTGGTGATGATAGCTTAGAATATGATGAAACTTGGAACACTTTTATCTCTTTTGATGAGGGTGAAAATAACGGTGTATTCTTAAACGACACAAAAACAGATGTTCAAATGAAAAAAATCGGCGAACACAATTGGTATCTTTGTCTTTCTGATGCAAATATTACTGCTAAAAAGGATGACGTTATAACTATTAAGGGTGCGATTACCCATAAGGGAAAAACTGCTGTATTTAACGTAGCTTCCTTTGTTTTTGATGGTAATACATGGCTTGTTAATGTAAATGTTGAAAAATGTGCATTTGAATTGAATTATACCAACGAGGAAATAAAATACGGTACAGCAACAGGTATTTATTTAAAAAGTAACGACAGCATCGAACACGATACTTCATGGGGAACATATATTTCCTTCGAAGCCGGTAATGATAACGGTGTATTCTTAAACGGTACAAAAACATCTGCTAAAATGAAGAAATTCACCGCAACTGAATGGTATGTATGTTTAAGCGAAGAAAATATAACTGCAAAAACAGGCGACATTATTACAGTAAAGGGTTACATTTCTCACAAGTCAAGCAGAGTTTTATTTGAAGAGATTAGCCTTGTATTTAATGGTACAACTTGGGGCTTGACTGATGATCCTAACCTTGAAACAGGCAGAACTCTTACTTTTGACCCAACAGCTCCAAACAGTGCTTCCGGTATTTATCTTAAAGGCGATGACTCTCTTGTAGCTCCCGGTTGGGAAACAAAAATATATAATGACGGCGCTACTGATAGCGGTGTATTCTTAAATGGTGTTAAAACCGAAGTATTTATGAAAAAAATATCGGATAGAAGCTGGTATGTATGTTTAACTGAAGCAAATATCACCGCTAAAAAAGATGATAAGATTACTATTATGGGTGTATTTACACACGGAAAAGTTAAAATTGCATTCAATAAGGTAGATCTTGTTTATGATGGTACTAATTGGGAAGAAGTAGTAGATACACAAGTGGTTTCTTTTGATCTTGTTGATTTGTTAACATCTTCAAAGTACAATACTGAATCTAAAAAGTGGGAGATTTATTTTTCTACCACAAAACCTATTCCCGGTGTAGATGAAACAACTACTTTTGATGTTTTAATGAAAATAGGTAACAGGGACAAAACTATAAGATGTAAAAAATCTGCGATAGAACATTCATTTGCTTTTGAAATTGATTCATCTGTTATTCCGCAAAATCCCACAAGTGAGATTTCTCTTACAATAAGAGCCGGTAAATACAAGATTAATGGTGAAAACAATAAAATCAAACTTGAGTCTAATATTCTTCTTTATTTTGCAAACGGCAATGTATCTTTAACATCTGCCAACTTTAAAGTTGATGAGGAAAACATTACATTCTCTCTTGATAGAGATACAGAAGGTGGCGGCACAAGTAATGGTATTTACCTCATTGCAAACGATAACGTTCCTTACGACAGAAATTGGAATACAAAAACCTTAGCTTATGATGGCAAAGCAAACGGTGTTTTTCTTAATGGAGTAAAAACCGATGCGTTCTTTAAAAAGTACGATTCTAATAAGTATTATGTTTGCTTAATAGACGTTAATGTGGTGCCCAAAGAAGGCGACATTATTGTAATTAAGGGCGTATTTAAAACAAATAATTACCTTTCTTCTTACAAGGCTTTTACTTTAACCTTTAAAGAAGGCGCATGGGTAGATGGCACAGAACCCGAAACAAATTATAAAAAGGTTCAAATTACAGGTTATGATAGTGCTGTAAGTGGATATTTCAGCAATTTAAACAGATGGCATTTCTATTTTACTACTAAAGAAATGCTTCCCGGTGACGGTGATCAAGTATTTAATTTCGTTAATGTAAAAATAAATGATGACGTATATAATTTGCCTTGCTATCATTCGGCTCACAAGGATTTGTTCCTTGTTTTAATTGATGATATCACACTACCAAAGAATGCAAAAGCTACTATTGAGGTTTACGGTAAAGCAAAATCTAATGACCGTTTAATCGGTATGGATGTTCAAAAATTCAAATTCTATGTTAACCAATATGGCGTTTCTATGGATGGATATCTATCTCCTGTACAGGTTAAAGAAAATAATATGACCCTCACATTAGATACAGTTACACCTGGTTGGACAGGTGGTAATGATTCCGGTGTCTATTTTCTTACAAAAGACCATTTTGATGTAGATGAAACCTGGTCTACACCTATTCGTGCAATTAGTTACGATGATAATAGCGGTATATTCTACAATGGTGTGAAAAGTAATGCCTTTTTTAAGAAATATAGTGAAGGCAAAATATATTTAGACATTTTATCCGCTGGATTTGTTGCTAAGGATAGAGACCAAGTTACCATAAAGGGCACATTTGCATTAGGTAGTTATGGTGTATCTTACGAAGAAATAACTCTTTACTACAACGGTCAAAGTTGGGCTATGACTTATAAGGATCCAATTCCGAAGCAAACAGTAAACTTGACTCCTACAGGTATTAAGTCTCAGTCTTGTTATAAAAATGATCGAAATGCTTGGGAAATTTTCATTAAAATCAATGAAAAAATTCCGGGAGACAACAATTACGAGTTCAGAACTATTAAGTATGAAATAAATGGCGTAAGCTATGAAGCTAGTACATATAGAGTAGAAGATAGTCTTGTATTCTATATACCTGATACTGTATTACCTAAGGATTCAAAAGATGGTACTGCTATTAAAATTAAGGAAGGTATCGCATCTGACAGATACGACTTATATGATATTAAACTTACAAAAGATTGTACTGCATATATTTTCCATAAGGGTGTATCTGATAAGAAACCGGCAAATAACACTAAATATTTAGAACTTAATGTTTCAGGATTACTTGAAACATTTACCTTTAACGAAGACAGCAAGTCATGGAGTTTATTGTTTAAAATAGATAAAGAATTCGATGTTGATGATGGTGCTAAATATTTTGATTTGCCTGTTAAGTTAAACGGTAAAACATACGAAGATATTTGTGTATATCGCGGTGGCAAACATTTATATGTTGTTATTCCTGAATCTGTATTGCCAAAGGATGCTAAAACAGCAACTCTTACCATAGATAATGGAGCAAAGGCTGTTACAAATTCCGGTTGGAATGGTATTCATATAAAGAATTCTGTATCAGTTTATTTGTTTAACAAAGTATGGAGTGACCAAAAGTTCACAGAGCAAACTTCTGCTGATTTGAACATGGCACATCTTAATTTTGCAAGTTATAACACTGAAGCTAAGCGTTGGGATATATACTTGAATACTGATAAGGAAGTTCCCGGCACACACTGGTATGAAAAATACGAAGGCGTAAACTTCTACTTGAATGGCAAGAAACATACAATTTATCTTAAAAAGTCTGAAAGTGCAAATAATAAATGTATGTATGTTGCTTTTGATGAATCTGTATTCGGCAAGTTCAAGGAAGGCGACATAATGCACCTTCCAAAGGGTTCTTATGGTGAGTGCGGTGGTTATAGAATTAACATTACACGCGATTTCTACTTGCAATATATAAACGGAACTTGGTTTGAATATTATCCGAGTAATGTAAAAGCTCCAACGGCTTATAAATCTATTTGGCAAAATGCAAGAATTGATAATTATATCCCTGTTCAAGAAGACAAAGGTATAATATTCACAAATGTTGAACCTACTAATGTTATTAAGTCAATAGAAGATGCAAAAGACTTTACATTTACTTTTGAAACAACCAAGATGTTGTTTAATAATGAAGAACTTCCCACAAACAGTATAATTCTTCGTGGTAAACCTCTAACCGAAGGTATGGATGTAAGTGAAACCGCACTTTATGGTTATAATATTTCATTTAATTATATTGAATTGACTAAAGATCATGTTCCTGATAATCCTGAACTTTGGGGTGCACATAGCCAACAAATTTCAGTTTGGAAAAACGGTATTAACGGTGCGCTTGTGGATCAATATCGTATGACTTATAACTGGATTAAGGAAGACCATCCTTTCTTTGAACATGACAAAAAGTATAAATTCACCATATCAATTTATAATATTACGGAGGATATTTGTATTATCGAAATTTATTGTAATGATAAATTGGTAATGCGTGTTGTTGACCATGGTACAGATGATCCAATGGATCCTGTTTACAATGGCGGTGAGTTCCGTATATATGCTTCTTGTCCTCAACACTTCTATGCTCCTGAGGTTGAATTAGATACATTGTCAGCAAGTAAAACCGAGTGCTTTATAGGTGAGCAGGTTCGTGTATCTGCAACCTATCCTGCAATTTTAGAGGGCACAGAATATACCGTTGACGGTGATGGCGCAACAATCAAAAATGGTGTGTTTATCGCTACAAAAGAAGGTACTTATATTGTAACAGGTTTCTTAAACGGTAAATCAAAGGGAACGGTTCAAATTAAGGTTACAAAGAAACCAGTACAATCCTTTGCTGTTGAAGAAACATCCGAATTCCCGATAATCCCTGTGGCTATCGGTGGCGGTGTTCTACTTCTTGCAGCAGCTGCAGTGGTATTGCTTATTGTTTTAATTAAAAAGAAGAAAAATAAGCAAATAGCAGAATAATAGATTTTTATCATCATTTTAAATTGTACTTACACCAAAGGTAACGCTTGTTGCGTTACCTTTGGGTATAAATAGAGACTATTCGAAAAGAGGAATATAAATGAAAAAGCTTCATCTTGTATGTAATTCTCATTTAGATCCTGTTTGGCAATGGGATTGGGATGAAGGTGCATCAGCTGCACTTGCAACATTTTACAGTGCGGTTTGTTTAGCAGAAAAATATGACTATATATTTTGTCATAATGAAGTAATACTTTATGAATACATAGAAAGATATGACCCTGATTTGTTTGCTCAAATAGAAAGATTAGTAAAAGAAGGCAAATGGCATATAATGGGCGGATGGTATGATCAACCCGACTGTTTGGTGCCTTCGGGTGAATCTTTTATACGTCAAATAACTTTGGGTAAGGAATATTTTAAAGAAAAATTCAATACATATCCTAAAACGGGTATAAACTTTGATGCTTTCGGTCATACAAGAGGCTTACCGCAAATACTTAAAAAATGTGGATTCGAGTCATATCTTTTCTGCCGTCCGTTGCCGTGGTTCACATGGCTTAGAGAGCTTCCGCATGGTCCATTTATGTGGGAAGGCTATGACGGCAGTAAAATCAAGGCTTTGCGTCAGGAGGATTTGGATATTTATTTAAGTCAGCCCGGATGTGCGAAAAATGATATTATTAGAAAAGCTAGTGCTTATGAAAACGATAAGGAAGATGATATGATTATCCTTTGGGGTGTTGGCAACCATGGTGGCGTCAACTCAGCTAAGGATTTAGATGATATTATCACTCTTATGGATGAGAAAAAAGGAACATGGGAAATAGTGCACTCTACACCTGATGATTACTTTAGTGCTGTTACTCCCACTCAAGACTTTTCCGAAGAAATTATTGCTTTTATAAAGTCTTATTCTTCGGTAAATGCTATTAAACAAGCGCATGACCAACTTGAAAATGCTTTGTACCGCGCAGAACGCTTTTTATCAATGTTAGGTATAGCAGGTATTTACAAGTACAATAAAGAAGTATTTAAGGATGCCGAGCGTACTCTTTGCCAAATAGAGTTTCACGATGTGCTTTCGGGAACCTCAATTAAAACAGGCAATGATTCCTCTATTAGAGCGGTAATGTCTGCAATACAGCAACTAAATGCTGAATTTTACAACGGATTTTTCAAATTTAGCGCAATGCTTCCAAAGGCTAAGGATGGCGATGATTGTTTTGTAGTGCTTAATCCACATCCTTATGATGTAACCACTGTTGTTGAAACCGAGTTGTTCCAACCAAAACCCGGTAATTATGAGCTTAATATGTATGATTCTAATGGTAACGCTGTTGATTGTCAGGTTATATTGGAAGAATCTATAATCAACTTCACTCGTAGAATGCGCTTGATTTATAAGTACACATATCCTGCTATGTCGGTTACACAATTTGGTATTCACTCTACACCTTCTGAAGAAGAAATTCCGCGATTTACAGGTGATACCGCAAATGGCGATATAGTTTTAAAAGACAAGTATAAGCAGGTGAAAATAAGTCGAGAAACCGGTCTTATTGAAAGTTACATCAAGGATGGCGTAGAATATGCTCATAAGGGCATGTTTAGTCCCGTTATGTTCGATGATAACGAAGATCCGTGGGGTTGGAGAATGAACAAGCTCGGCAGTAACCACCGTGATATGATTTTGGATAAAACCGGAAAGGGCTTGTTCGAAAATTTAAAGGGTGTAACTGTTATAGAGGAAGGACCGTTGCTTACTCAGGTTGAGGCACTATTCAGTCTTGATGACTCACATGTTGTTATAAATTATAAATTTTATCACGACCTGCCTTATATGGATGTAAATCTCCACGTTATTTGGAACGGTAGGTCTAAAGGTTTAAAGATTAAATTGCCTCTTTGTGGAAAGCAAGGCTTCTTTACACAAGCAGCATACGGCACACAATATAACAAAAATGATGGGGATGAAAAGCCCGGAAATAGATTTGTCGGCGTAGAAAAAGGCGACAAAGCATTTGTTGTTTATAATCGTAGTGGAATACACTCCTACTCTATGGAGAAAAGAAACTTGTATATGACATTACTTAACGGCTCTGCTTATTGCGCTCATCCTACTTATGAAGAAACACCTATTATTAAGGATGAAACTCGTTATACAGGTTTTATTGAAATTGGAACTCATGACTTCCAGTTCCGTATAGGTGTTAATGATGTACGTGAGTGTGAAAAGCTCGCACAAGAATTTAACCAACCGCTTTATAGTTTGTTAACTTTCCCTCACGGTGATAATAATGCTCCAAAGGGTTTAGTTACAGTTTCGAACAACAATGTTGTAATAACTGCTTTCAAGCGCAGAAAAAACGAAACATATCTATTACGGTTGCATAATAATTACAAATCCGGCACCTGTACAACCGTTAAGATAAATGGAATTTTAAAAGAAATAAGGTTTAAAAAGTATGAATTTAAAACCTTTATTTATAACGGCAAAACAATTCGTGAATCAAAAGATGCTGCCATTTATTGATGTATTAAAAAATAATTGAGTTTGTGAGTGGAGTAAGCTATAATGTAAAATATTAAGGAGTTATTTATAGTAAACTTACTAAAAACTCGAAATTATTTTTAAAATTGTATTTTAAAGAGTTCCCGGAGGGAGATATAAGCAAGATGGATTTAAAAAGTATAAAAGCAAGATTTAATGAAAATCTTGTTAAGTGGCAGCCTATACCGTTTTGGTCTTGGAATGATGAGTTGCATCAGGAAGAACTATGCCACCAAATAGATTGGATGTATAAAAATAAAATAGGCGGATTTTTTATGCACGCAAGGGGAGGACTTAAAACCGAGTATCTTTCTGATGAATGGATGAGTTGTATATCTGATTGCGCAGATTATGCCCAAAAATTAGGTATGGATGCTTGGATTTACGACGAAAACGGTTGGCCAAGTGGTTTTGCAGGCAGCAAACTTTTAGAAGATCCCAAAAATTGCGATAAATATATTCTTTATACCCAAGGGGCTTTTGACACTACTGCAACAGTAAGTTATTTGCTCTCGGAAAACGCTATTGTGAGGGTAAATAGCGGCGAAAAAGAAGGAGAATATCTTAACTTATTTATAAACACATCTGTTTCTACTGCGGATATTTTAAATCCTGAAGTAGTGGATAAGTTTATAGCTCTTACCCACGAAAAATATAAGGAACACTTTGGAAAAGATTTTGCTAAAAAAATCAAGGGATTTTTTACTGATGAACCTCAGTATTACCGTGACAAAACTCCATATACAGATATGGTGGCAAAATATTTCAAAGAGAACTATAAAGTTGATATTCTTGATTTTCTTGGACTTTTATTTGTCGAAAAGGAAGGATATAGGCTTTTCAGATATCGTTATTGGAAAGCATTGCAGCATCTTATGCTCGAATCCTTTGCTAAGAAAATATATAATTGGTGCAATGAAAATAATATGAGCTTCACCGGTCATTATGTTGAGGAAAATTCTCCTAACGGACAAATGCTTGGTTGTGCAGGAATAATGCCTTTCTATAAGTATATGACTATGCCCGGAATAGATTGGTTAGGTAATGAAGCTGATAATGAAACGGGAATTAAACAGCTTGTTAGTGTTGCCGCACAGTACGGTAAAAAGCAAGCATTGACCGAAACCTTTGGTTGTTGCGGTTGGGAACTTACACCTTTAAATGCCAAGAGAATTGCCGATTTTCAATTTGTAAATGGCGTAAATATGTTGTGTCACCACTTGTTGCCTTATGCGGAATATGGTCAACGAAAAAAGGATCACCCTGCGCATTATTCCGATGTTAACCCATGGGTAAGAAGAGAATTTAAAGATTTTAATTTATATTACACTCGACTTGGACACTTGCTTTCTGAAAGTGAAGAAAAGGTGCATGTTGCGGTGCTTAATCCGATACGAAGCATATATTTCGAATACAAGAGAGATGATGAGTCAGCTACTAAAAAAGTGTCTGATACATTTATCAGTGACTGTCGCAAGTTATCACAGTCGGCAATTACATATCATCTTTTAGATGAAACTCTACTTTCAGAGGATGGCTTTGTAGAGAAAAATAGGATTGGTTGCAAAAATTGCAGCTATAGTTACCTTGTTTTGCCGCACGTAAATGTAATGGATGCCTCTACTGAAAAATTAGTCGCACAGTACGTAAAGAATGGCGGCAAGCTACTGATATTAGGTGATGTACCCGCTTACCTTGAAGGCGAACCTTTTGATTTTTCCTATCTTAAATCAAATTGCAGTTTCGATGAACTTAAAAATGCACAGGAATTTAAAATCAAGAATCATAACAGTGAAATTTATACCACTTTGCGTGAGATTGATGGGAAAAAATTCCTTTTTGCAATGAATGCTTCACGTACAAAAAAACAAACACAATCATTTGATTTCGGGGCAAAAATCAACTCTTTTAAAAAACTTGATTTAATAACTTATGAAGAAAAGAATATTCCTCTTGATGTAACACTCGAACCGGGCGAATCTGTTTTGTTGTTTTTGGATGAAGAATATCCCGATAAACAATTCTTGTCGGTTGAACAAGTTTTTTGTCTTGACAATGCCGAGGTTTGTGAAGTTTCAAATAAAATGATTGTGGATTATGTCCGCTATTCTAAAAACGGAATTGATTTTTCGGAAAAATATCCGTGTCCTGCTTTATTTGCTAAACTTTTGGAGGAACACTATAAAGGCGAAATATATTTCAAATACGAGTTTGAGGTAAAAACTGTTCCTTCAAGAATCAAGTTGGCAGTAGAGAAGTGCAATGCCTTAAAACAATGGGTAAATGGCAGTCAATTTGTTTTTGATGAGAATTCAGAGATTGAAAAGAATATACTTATATCTGATGTTACCGACTTGGTAAAACCCGGAATCAATGAATACATTGTTAAGACCAATTGGTATCAAAATGATATGGTTTATTATGCTTTGTTTGGGGAAAATGTAACCGAAAGTCTTAGAAATTGCTTGGTTTATGACAGCGAGATAGAAGCTATTTATCTTTCGGGGGACTTTGGCGTTTATCCTAAAAGTGGATATACGGATGGACTGGCTGAGGGTTTTGTTTTAGGCAATGAATTTTATATAGACACTTTGCCGAAAGCAGTTACCGAACCTGTGACAGAAGGATTTCCATTTCTTGCCGATAAACTTAAATTGAAACAAAAATTGTTTTTGAACAACAAAAATGTGAGATTGCGATTTAATGGTACCTGGTCGGTATTGTATTTAACTGTTAATGGCAAATATGCAGGAAAACTCATTTATGAGCGTGTACTTAACATAAGCGATTTTGCACAAGAGGGCGAAAATATCATTGAAGTTGAGTTTGTTTTAAGTAATCGTAATCTGCTTGGTCCGCATCATCTTAATGATAAAGAGTATTATAAAAGTGTATCTCCTTGGAGCTTTGATTTGGCTAATAGCTGGGTTGATGGAAAAAGCGATTATTATATGGATTCATATTCATTATTGAAGTTGGAGTGCAAGTGAAACTACAGTAGTAACAACAAAAAACGGTTGGCAGTATAAATACAGTAAAACCGTATAAAACTTTACAGCACGGCAATTAGCCGTGCTGTCAGTTTGTAGACAAAGTCCCGAAAGGGGCTTTGTTTTTTGTAAAAAAAGTAAGCGTCAAATAGAATAGCGACTTGAAGAGAAATGAAAAAAGCCAAACATCAGAAATTTTAATTCTCCTTTAATGAAATGATTTCATCATGAAATTCAACCAAAGTTGAATGAAATAAAATTTGCCCAATAGTTTATCAAAAACAATGTGCCGTATCGAAAGATACGGCACATTTCATACGTTAGCATTTAATTCACTATGTGAATTTCATTTGCCGCAAGGCAAATTTCATTACAAATAATCGCAGATTATTTGTTAAGTGCTTCGTTAACTGCAACTGCGCAAGCAATAATTAAAGTGACTATGGGGTGTTATTCTTTAAAAAACACTTCCAACCTTTTTTAATATATCGACACAGGGTGCAGGTATTCGGCCAAGATGGTCGGGACCAACATTTAAAAGATAATTAATACCTTTACTATTTAAATCATTTTTAATTTTTAATACTTTTTCAGCACTTTTCCAATTTTGGTCATAAGCCTTATAGCCCCACGTATCGTTAAGCGTTGCCGGTACTTCATAAAATATATTGTTGCTTACAGCATCCGTTTCGTTATCGCCTGATGAACCATAATCTCCCATTCCATTGCCAATGCGTGAATTGATCATACAATTTGGTTGATATTTTTTTACAAGATTATACAGTTCAATCGATTGCTCTTTTGTAATATCTTGAGGAGTATCAAACCAGATTAAATCAATATCACCGTAATTCGTAAGTAATTCTATCACTTGCGGAATAGTTTTTTTGCGAAAACAAATTTCAAAATCTTTTTCGGTATTGGGAAAATCCCAAAAATTTGTCCAAGGTTTACCTGAATTAGTTTCTGATGTTTCAGTGTACCCACCGCCGTGTTCTTCGTGCCAATCAAGTTCCTGCGAATAGTAAATTCCGAATTTTAGACCTTTTTTTCTGCATGCAAAAGACAACTCTTTTATAATATCCCTTCCAAAAGGTGTATGCATTACATTGTATTCATCAACCTTAGAATTAAAAAGAGCAAATCCTTCATGATGCTTTGCTGTAATTACTATATATTTCATTCCGGCTTCAACAGCTATATTACACCATTCGTCAGCATTAAAATAAATAGGATTGAAAGCCTGCATCAGTTTTTCATATTCTTTAATCGGAATTTGAAAACAGGATTGTGCCCATTCAGCGATCATATCCATCCGCTGCCCCTTCCATTCGCCTGCGAGCAGGCTGTAAAGACCAAAATGAATCATCATACCAAATTTGGCATTCTTAAACCATTGTTTGTCAAACATAAAAACCTCCGCTTAAAAACCACATGACATAGTTGTGGTTTAGGTGTATCCAAAGGTATTATAGCATGTTGAAAATGATTTGTAAATACCCCGATTGTCATACAAAAAAATATAGACACATCATCGAAGAAAACTTCAAAATGATGTGTCTAACTTTTTAATTTTCGATTTTTAAAAATAGGTCTTTTACAAGTTGCCCGAAAGTCTTAAAAAGGCTTGAAAATCCTTATTTATTAAGCGCTTCGTTAACTGCAACAGCGCAAGCAACAGTCATACCAACCATTGGGTTGTTACCTGCACCGATAAGACCCATCATCTCAACGTGAGCAGGAACTGATGAGGAGCCTGCGAACTGAGCGTCAGAGTGCATACGTCCCATTGTATCGGTCATACCGTAGGAAGCGGGGCCTGCAGCCATATTATCGGGGTGAAGTGTACGGCCTGTACCACCGCCGGAAGCTACAGAGAAGTACTTCTTGCCCTGCTCAATGCATTCCTTCTTATAAGTACCTGCAACAGGATGCTGGAATCTTGTGGGGTTGGTAGAGTTACCGGTGATAGAAACGTCAACACCCTCAGCGTGCATAATAGCAACGCCTTCGCGAACATCGTCGGCACCGTAGCAGCGAACCTTAGCACGCTCGCCGTTAGAGTAAGCGATTTCCTCTACAACCTTTAATTCACCTGTGTAGTAGTCAAACTTAGTCTGTACATAGGTAAAGCCGTTGATTCTGGAAATAATCTTAGCGGCATCCTTACCGAGACCGTTAAGGATAACGCGGAGAGGCTCCTTACGAGCCTTATTAGCACTTTTTGCAAGGCCGATAGCACCTTCAGCAGCTGCGAAGGACTCGTGACCTGCTAAGAATGCAAAGCACTTTGTTTCGTCACGAAGGAGCATAGCGCCCAAATTACCGTGACCAAGGCCTACCTTTCTGTCATCAGCAACAGAGCCGGGGATACAGAAAGATTGGAGACCGAGACCGATTTTTTCAGCAGCCTCAGCAGCGGATTTAACGTTTTCTTTAATTGCGATAGCAGAGCCTACTACATAAGCCCAAGCAGCGTTTTCAAAGCAGATAGGCTGAATGCCCTTAACGATGCCGTAAGCATCAACGCCTGCCTTATCGCAGATTTCTTTTGCTTCTTCAATGGAAGAAATGCCATGTTTTGCGAGTTCTGCATTGATTTGGTCAATTCTTCTCTCATAACTTTCAAATAAAGCCATTGTTCATTTCCTCCTTAATTATTCTTCTCTGGGGTCGATAAGCTTTGCAGCATCATCAACGCGACCGTATTGACCTGAAGCCTTAGTTAAAGCTTCGTTAGCATCCATACCCTTTTTGATCATATCCATCATCTTGCCGAGATGAACAAACTTATAACCGATGATTGCGCCGTCATTATCGATAGCGATTTTTGTGATATAGCCTTCAGCAAGTTCAAGATAACGGGGTCCTATTAGCTTTGTAGCATAGGTAGTACCTGTTTGTGAACGAAGACCTTTACCCAAGTCCTCAAGACCTGCACCGATGGGAAGACCGTTTTCTGAGAATGCAGTTTGTGTACGGCCGTAAACAATCTGCAAGAAAAGTTCGCGCATTGCTGTGTTGATAGCATCGCAAACGAGGTCAGTATTAAGAGCTTCAAGCAAGGTTTTGCCAACCAAAATTTCAGATGCCATAGCGGCAGAGTGAGTCATACCTGAGCAACCGAGGGTTTCAACCAAAGCTTCCTCAATAATACCTTCCTTAACGTTAAGGGTAAGTTTGCAGGCGCCCTGCTGAGGTGCACACCAGCCTACACCGTGAGTAAGACCGGAAACGTCCTTAACCTCTTTAACCTGTACCCATTTTCCTTCTTCCGGAATGGGAGCGGGACCGTGATATGCACCCTTAGCGAGTGGGCACATATTTTCAACTTCTTTTGAATAGTTCATTTTATGTACTCCTTTCAAAATTTGGAAATATGATTTTTAATCATATAATCAACCTTTAACATTATACCAAAAAACGACTTAAAAAACAATAGGAAAAGTTAAAAAATTAACAGTTTTAGTCATTTTGAGCTAAAACGCTAATAAAGTAATCCATTGCGTCAGTTTTTTCGTTATCTATTATTAATTTTTTCTCATCAAGTGGAATTTCTTTTTTGCAAGCACGCAGAATTTCTGCCTTTGCAACCTCTGTTCTGCCGAGTATTAAATTCACAAGCTCTAAATTATTTTTATTTCCGTCTTGGGTGAGGGAATTGCACTTTTTCGCAGCATCAAGCACTATTTTTCCGATTGTCTCTGCGGCATACTGTTTATCTTCGCCAAGTGAAAGCTTGACGCTTTTTTCAAGCTTTTTGAGTGCTTCACTTGCGGTCTGTTCACTTTTTATCCGCTCAAGCTCGGCAGAAAGCTCCTGATTTTTAATTTTAAGGGTTTCAAGCTCTGACAAGGCATTTTTATAATTTTCACGAGCTTCATTTCGTTCGTCGAATAATTTTTCATTCAAAGCTGACAGTTCCTTTTTTTTCATAATCCTTACACCTTCTTATTTTAAGAAATGTTTATATTTTTTCGTTCTTTTAACAATAAACACAGTTATAAAAACACCAATAATGGCTCCCGAAAGGTCGATTAAAGTATCCCGTAGCTCACCGCTTCTGCCGGGAACAAAGCGTTGATGGATTTCATCGCTTACGGCATAAAGATAAGCAAAGGATATGCCTATACTTACTTTAAGCCAAGAAGCAATTTTATCATAGGTCAGCACGCTTAAAAAGGCAAGTGTGCCAAGCAGGAAATAGAGACAAAAATGTGCAGATTTTCTTACAACAAACTGAAATGGAGCACAAATTTCTTTTTGCTTAGCTTCGCTTAGATTTTCAAAATCATCAATAAATAAGGCGATTACCTTTTTAATTATACCGCGGCTTGTAGCAGATGATTCGGTTGCATTTTCTGCAGAAAGGCAGAAAATTGTAACACAAAGTGCAATGGTTAATAATACCGTTATAATTCTGAATGCTTTCAAAACATACTCCTAAAATACAAGCCGCCACCGTCTTTGCCGGTGACGGCTTAAAATTTTACACCTTTTTATAATATGAGAATGGGTCTTTCCAAACGCCGTTTACAGCTATACCGAAGTGCAGGTGATAGCCTGTTGACCAACCGGTAGTACCAACGTAGCCGATGGTCTGGCCTTTTTTAACTGTACCGCTTGTAATCGCCGCAGAGGACATATGTGCATAGGTTACAACGTAGGTTTTTCCGTCCTTAGTACCGTGGTTAATACGCACGTAATTACCAAAACCGCCGCCGCAACGGTTACCGCTTGAATCTTTACAACTTGAGTTTTTACCATAGTTATGCTTGCATGAGTTATAGGCTTTAATTATTACGCCATCAGATATAGCAACAATTGGTTTTCCTGCAATACCGCCACCCGCAATATCGATACCGTCGTGGTGACCTTTATGAATAGAGTCGTTACTTTGGAAATATGCAGAAATTTTATAATGACCGGGAACGGGCCACAAGAAGTCACCACCATCATACACGAAGGAAGTGCCGCCGGAAGAGGTCATAGAAGCCAATTCCTTTTTATAAGCCTTGATATCGGCTTCAACTTGCTTATTAGTAGCTTCGAGCTGAGACTGGTCAGAGTCGATACTATTAATAAGTGACTGAATTTTGTTACCCTCAGCCTGCAATTCCTTTTGCTTAGCCGCTACAATAGACTTAACTGCTTGCTGAGCCTCAAGAAGAACTTTGTTTTCTTCCTGCTTTTTCTCAAGCTTTTTAATTTCCGCAATAAGACCTTCAATTAGCTTCTTATCCTTGGCTGACATACTTGAAGTGAGCTGTGCCAAGTATAAGAAATCGGCAAAATTATCGGCACCCAAAAGAATTTGGAGATTATTGCCCGAATTTGTCATATAAATAGCACGAAGTCTTTTCTTAAAGGAGAGCTTATCGGCTTCAATATCCTCATTAGATTTTTTTATAGCAGCATTGTTTTTGCTGATTTCATCGTTAAGCTTAGCAATTTCGCTATTACAAAGGTTGATTTGTTGTTGAACAACAGCAATTTTTTGCTCAACCGCTTTTTTAAGCTTTACCTGAGCATTAATCTGACCCTGCAGCTTATTGATTTCCTTTTCAAGCTCCTGAGACTGCTTTTCAAGCGCCGCAATCTGGCTGTTAAGCTGGGAAGCGGTTGCTGCAGAAGTTTTGAATGTATCGGTAGGTAAAAAGGTTACAAGCAGTACCGCACTTAAAATAAGGGATACATACTGAATTAATCTTTTTTTCATAAATTTCTCCTAAGAAATTAAGTTTTAGAAACCGAAAAATCAGATAGCGGCAAATTCGCTGCCTTCACGGCGCAGATATTTGCTTATCATAATAATACTTCCGATTGCACCTGCAAAAACGCCGATTACAACAAAGACTAAAAGAAGGGGAAGTGCCATATCTGAGAATTTTACGATATCCTGAGTTCCGAGAGTTTTAATTATTGTTTCGGTAGCAATTCGGTAGCAGAAGTAAATAAGTCCCTCCGCAATGGCGGCAGAAATAAGACCTATGGTCATACCTTCGACAACAAAAGGAATTCTGACAAACGCATTTGTGGCGCCTACTGCCTTCATAATGCTTATTTCAAGCTTTCTTGTGTACATAGTAACACGAATTGTATTTGAAACGATAACAAGTGAAATAATTATAAGTATTGCTATAATCCAAACGCCTGCAACACCGAGACCTTTTTCAATAGCATTTATTTTATCTGCCAAATCGCTTTGGGAACGCACAGCGCTTATCCCGTCAAGCTTTTCTATTTTCTTGACAGTTTCCTTGAATTTGGACATATCGGTTATAGTAACCTTAGCTGCGCAGGAAATGGGGTTTTCGCCATCCTCTTTAAGGAAACCGAAATATTCTTTTTGTTCATCCTGCATACCGCTTGTGGCAATTTCAAGTGCTTTTTCTGCCGAAACAAAATCGGCATCCTTAACATTAGCAATCTCTTTGATTTTTCTGCAGAGTGCTTTGCCTTCCTTTTCACTATGAATCACATAAGCGCTTTCGGGAATTTCTATTTCCTCGGGGTTTGAGGTTTCCTCGTTTTCGGTTTCATCCTCTTTATCGGTATCCTCGGTTTTTAAATCGTCAAGGTCAAGCTCGTCGCTGTACATAGCCCAATTTTTATCCTTCATAAATGCCATTACAACGTTCTGCTCCTCAAGATTTCCGAGAGCAAGATTTACATTTTCTGCTATCAGTATTGCGAGACCGATGATTACCATACAGGCAACCAAAACGCCTATTGACGCCAAGGTCATAAGTCGGTTAGCCCAAGTGTTTTTAAGACCTTCGCCTAAAAGGTATCTGAAACTTCTTAATTTCATTGTGCTGTACCTCCGGCATTGTCTGCTACAATCTTACCGCCATCAAGCATAATTACGCGGTGCTGAAAATCACGCACCAAATTGTGGTCGTGTGTTACCATGAGAATAGTGGTACCTTGCTTGTTTATTTCAGTAAGCATTGAAACGATTTCATAAGACATATTGGGGTCTACGTTACCTGTGGGCTCGTCCGCGATTATTATTTCGGGAGAGTTGATAAGCGCACGTGCGAGACCTACACGCTGTTGCTCACCGCCTGACAACTGATTAGGCATAGAGCGAGCCTTATGGCCGAGACCCACACGGGCAAGTGCCTTAGGTACTTCGCGGCGAATTTCTTTGTTGCTGGCCCCTACAACATGCATTGCAAAAGCAACATTATCAAAAACGTTCATATTGGGAATTAATCTGAAATCCTGAAAAACTATGCCCATTGTTCTGCGAAGGGCAGGAATTTGCTTTCTTTTCATTGCACCCAAATTAAATCCGTTTACGGTGATTTTTCCTGTGTTTGCTTTTTCTTCACGCATAATAAGCTTCATAAAGGTACTTTTACCTGCACCTGAGGAGCCAACCACGAAAACAAACTCACCGTGATTTATAGTTATGTTTACATCATCAAGGGCATGCGTACCTGTTTGATAGGTTTTTGAAACACCGCGAAATTCTATAACTGAATTTTGCTGAGTGTTGAGCCCGCTAATATTTAAATTTTGTTCCATTTAAGTAGAATCTTCCTTAATATTTGATGGGGTTGCTCTTTAAGTATCTGTTTACCATAAGAGCTATCTTGAATATGATAGCATGGTCAAACTCTCTGAGGTCAAGACCGGTAATCTTCTTGATTTTTTCAAGTCTGTAAACCAATGTGTTTCTGTGTACAAAAAGTTTTCTCGAGGTTTCTGAAACGTTAAGGTTATTCTCAAAGAAACGTTGAATTGTAAAGAGTGTTTCCTGGTCAAGACTTTCAATAGAGCCTAACTTAAATACTTCTTTAAGATAGGTTTCGCAAAGGGTAGTGGGAAGCTGATAAATAAGTCTTGCAATACCTAAGTTATCGTAAGAAACGATAGTTTTTTCGGTATCAAATACCTTACCAACCTCGAGAGCTGTCTGAGCTTCTTTGAATGAACGAGCCAAATCTTTAAGGTTATCAACAGTAGTACCGATACCGATAACCGCGTGAACATAAAATTCACCCGAAATTGTGTCAGCGATAGAAGAAGCAAGCTTTTCTACGGTCTTTGAATCTATACCCGGCTTTGTTTCCTTTACGAGCACGATATCATTTTCGTTAATGCTTATAACAAAATCCTTTGACTTGTCGGGGAAAAGATTCTGGATAATGTCATAAAGAGAAATATCGGTCTGTTCAACTGCACGGATAAGGATTACTGTACGCATAACATCGCTGTTAAAGTAAAGCTCGCGAGCCTTTAAGTAAATATCGCCGGGAAGGATATTATCAAGAATTATATTTTTAATAAAGTTGCTGCGGTTGTATTTCTCATCATAATAGAATTTTATGTTAGCGAAAGAAACTGCTAATACTGCGGCATATTTGGAGGCTAAGAGGTCATCGCCTTCAACAAAAATTATATAGTTTGAATCCTGAACCGCATTTAATGCTTTATAGGTATACCCGTCATTCACAAAGACATCTGAGCCTATGGGGGAAAAACTTTCTACAGTAGCGCCTATACGGCTAAGCTCTGTACAGGCAATAATGGTGAAGTTTTCATCGATTACACCAAAGGTACGGTCGATAGAATCTTTCATCTGATGAATTACACCCTGAAAAAGTCTGTTTGACATAGTAAAAAACACATCCTTAAATTATATAATATAATTAGATAAAATAATACAAATACATTTTACACAATTTTCACTCATTTTTCAAGAGGTAAAACAAAATTTGCGAAAAAAAGTTACAAATTAATTACAAAAAAGATGATAAAAGCATATTTTGGCAATTTTGATTGACAAATTAAAGAAAAATTGCTAAATTTATCAAGGTGAATTAATTTATGAATATTAAAAAACAGACTATTGGCACATTAGCGGCGCTTATAGCAAATTTAATTTTTGGACTTAGCTTTATTTTTTCAAAATCTGCATTAGCCGTAGCACACCCGCTTATAATTTTAAGTGTTAGATTTACGGTGGCTTTTTTGGCACTGAATTTAGTTATATTGTTTCTGCCGAAAAAACCTAAGTTTAAAGGCAAACCCAAAAGAAATTTAATTCTTATGGGCTTTATGCAGCCGCTTTTGTATTTTATTTTCGAGCTGTACGGACTATCACTTGTTTCCTCAGCATTATCGGGTGTAATTATAGCCTTAGTTCCGGTTGTGGTAATGCTTTTGGCAACCGTGTTTTTAAAAGAAAAAGCAACCTCTGTGCAGGTTGCTTGTACAGTTGCTTCAATTATCGGAGTATCGGCTGTAAGTATAATTTCAAACGATGGTTCAAAAACTTATTTTTTAGGTGTAATACTCCTTATCGGAGCTGTGATTTGTGCGGCAGTTTTCAACGTTTTAAGCCGCAGTGAATCGGCAAGATTCACCCCCATAGAGCGTACGTATGTTATGTTTTTATTGGCGGCAATAGGCTTTAATATAATAGCGATAGCTGTGTTAAAAGGCGAATATATACCGCTTGTTTTAAGTGCAGTTACTAATGTGAAATTCTTAATATCAATAGCATATCTTGCGGTGCTTTCTTCGGTGGCAGCATTCCTTTTATACAATTATTCGACCACCGCAATAAGTGCTGTTAGGGCATCATCTTTTTCAAATATAATTACGGTTGTAACAGTGCTTGCAGGGGTGATTATTTTAAAAGAAAAATTCACGATTTTAGAGTATATACTCTGCGCGGTAATAATACTCGGCGTGTGGGGTGTTAACACTTTTTCGACCGAGAAAAGTGAATAGAGTTGAGTTAATAGTGAAAAAATAAAATCGACAAGTTTCCACAGAAACTTGTCGATTTTTGGCAGGGGTAGAAGGATTCGAACCCTCACAAACGGTTTTGGAGACCGGTGTGCTACCGTTGACACCATACCCCTATATTGAAGTAATAAGTAATAGTGAATAGGTAATAGGCACATTAAAATATAATGCTTGTTTGGTGGAGCATCAGGGACTCGAACCCCGGACCAACCGGTTATGAGCCGGTTGCTCTAACCAACTGAGCTAATGCTCCAAACAAGCAAGAATTATTATATCATAAATTGAGGATTTGTCAATAGCAAATTTCAAAAATTTTCATTTATCTTTATATTTCTAAAGGATTTAGATATTTGCGATATTCAGTTTTAAAGTTTTTTAAATAGTTTCTGCTGATATGTAGGGATTTGCCGTTTTTCAGACTCAAAAATTCGTTGTTAAATTTTAAAACCGCATCGAAATTTACTATAAAGGCGCGATTAATTTTTATAAAATTTTCAGAAGGCAATAATCTTGATACATACGCCATTGTTTTATTGCAGGGGAAAGATTCGTTATAAGTATGTATAAACGAGTGCTTGTTATTAGCTTCTAAAAAGGCTATTTGCGATATTTTCAGGCACACTGTATCATCACGGCTTTTAATCCAAACGGGATAATTATTTCCAAGCTGTTCGAAAAACAGGCTCAGGGTTTCAAAAAATGCAGTTTTTTGAATGGGTAAAAGCAAAAAATCAACAGGTGAGTATTTAAGCGCTTTTACAGCGTATTCTGCCCGCTTACTTATAAAAATCACCGAAGCTGACCGATTACTCTTTTTAAACTGCTCTGATATGCAGAATTCGGAATTATTTTCGCTTTCAAGCTCTAAGAAAAGCAACGAATAATTTTTAGGGTATTTAAGCATAAATTTTGCTTCTTTATAACAATCCACAACAAGCTCTAATTTATGATTTTCGGAATATTCATATATTAATCTTTTAACGAGCTTTAATAAATCTTCATTTTTGCTGCAAACACAAATTCTCATTTTGACATCCTTATACGAGAAGAAAACCTTCTTTTGCTCCTTAAATATTACCTTTTGCTCCATTTTCGTTGACAAACCTTTCTATTACTGTTTTAATTTAGAAAAGGTTGTCGTATTTTGCGCGGCACCCTTAATAAAAACAGTCTGCTCTACTACAGCAGGCTGTTTTTTTATTTTAAATAATTATACAATATTTGTTATTAAATGTCAATAAATAACAAAAAATATTAATAAAAACCATAATTTTTGCTATTCGCTCTGTTTTTTCGACCTTTTACTCCTTAAAAGTACAACAAATGGAACTCTCTTGATAAATTCCTTTAGAGGAATTTAAACCTTAGGTTTACAAAAACCGAGGGTTGTTTCTTTCTTATGAAAGAAAGGAGGGTTGAAAATGTACAATTATTTGCTTAAGGAACTGATTGAAAGGTTTAAAAAGCAGGAAATTTCCGCCTTTGAAATGATTTATGAAGAATTTAAAGGGCTTATGAATTATTATGCTCGCAAATTGGCTTACGAGGATGCAATAGGGGAGCTGACCTTATTTTTAATTGAGCTGATTTACGGCGTAAAACTAACGAAATTTTCTTATGATAAAACCGATAGTCTCCACAGATACATAGCGGTAGCAATAAGAAATAAGTATATAGAGCTTTCCAAAAAGAAATCCCGAGAAAATAATTTTTGTTTAGAACTTTATGAGAGCGACATAAAACAAAACAGTTTTATTGAGCGAATTCAGGTTGAGGAGGCACTTCAGTATCTGACCGAAAGGCAGCGGAAAATAATAGTGTATAAGTATATATACGGTCTAAGCGACTGCCAAATAGCAAATATGCTCTCTATAACAAGGCAGTCGGTAAACAGGCTTAAAAACAGGGGCCTTAAAGAACTTAAAAATTATTACGGAGTATAAAAATGAAAGAAATAACAATTTTCAGAGTAAGAAAAAGTCCGCATAACTTGCGGAAACAAGTAGGCGCATATTTTATTTTTGAGGCCGCATTAAAAACGGCTATTAAACACAAATGCAATATTTACGATAACGATAAAAACTGCATTTGGGAATATAAATCAAATAAAGCAAGGAGGATAAAAATATGAAATGCCCATATAAAGGAAAGTTTAAGGTAACTCAGGAATTTAAAGGTTCTAAACACGACGGACTTGATATTGTAGGTCTTGACAGCAAAAACGTTCACTCTACAATAAACGGCGTTGTTGAAAAAGCGGGTTGGGAAAACAGTGGCGATAAAAAACAGGGATTCGGTCTTTATGTAAGAATTAAAGAGGATAATTCTGTTGATAAATACTATTTCGGCCATCTTTCCAAAATATCGGTTACAAAAGGTCAGAGAGTTTCGGTTGGTGATATTATAGGAATAGAGGGCAATACGGGTTATTCCTTCGGCTCGCACTGTCATTACTGTGCAAGGGGAAATGGTTCTAAATCACAAATCAGAGACATTGTTGCAATAAGCGGTATTCCAAATGTAAAAGGAACTTATGAAAACAAGGAAACAAATATAGTGTTAAAAAGCAACACTGAAATTGCGAATGAAGTAATAAAAGGTGTTTGGGGTAACGGTGCAGAGCGCAAGCAAAGGCTTACTGCTGCCGGATATAATTATACCGAAATTCAAAATGAGGTTAACCGCTTGGTTTCTAACAAGCCTGTCCAGAACAAAAAGAGCGATACAGAAATTGCAAAAGAAGTTATAAAAGGACTTTGGGGTAATGGAGCCGAGCGCAAATCAAAGCTTACTGCGGCGGGGTATAATTACTCTAAGGTGCAGTCAATAGTAAACAGTATGTTAAAAGGGTGATTTGATGAAAGAAAATTTTAGGCTTTGGTTAAAGGCAGCATTAATAAGGGCAGTAAAAACAATGGCACAAACTTCGCTTGCTACAATCGGTTCTGCCGCAATGTTCAGCGCGGTTAATTGGCTTACAGTTTTAAGTACTGCCCTGTTAGCAGGTGTCTTGTCCATTCTTATGAGTGTGGCAGGACTTCCTGAGGTGGAAATGAATAAGAATAAGTAAAACAAAAAACAGAAACGAATTTCGTTTCTGTTTTTTATATTTATACATCTTTCAATTAAAATGTTTGTGCTATCGCGTCTGCCAAGGCGTTTAGTTCGTCGAGTGAATTTGCCTTTACAGCTGATTTTAATGTAACCTGAGGCTCTATAATATTTACATTTTTAAGGGTTGATACTGTTTCTTTCATAATTTTACCCGAAAGCGGACCCCAAGAGCCGTTTTCTATGAAAGCATAGGTGCGGTTGCCTAAATTGTGCGCCTTTATTTCGGAAAGCAGGGTTTCCATATTGGTGAATATGGAACCGTTATAGGTAGGAGCTGCCAAGACAATATGGCTATATTTAAAGCCTTCTGAAATTATTTCTGAGAAATGAGTTACCGAAATATCGTAAGTAGCGGTTTTTATACCTTTTTCGGCGAGTAAGGTGGCAAGAATATCGGCGGCATTTGCGGTGTTTCCGTAAATTGAAGCATAGGCTATAAGTACACCGTTTTGCTCAGGAGTGTAGGTAGACCACTTATCGTACAATTCAATAATTTCTGCTAACTGACTTCTGAAAATAGGACCGTGCAAAGGGCACATCATTTTTACATCAAGGTTCTCTGCCTTTTTAAGGAGCGCACTAACCTGAACACCGTATTTACCTACAATGTTTGTGTAGTAGCGTCTTGCTTCGGTAACTTCATTTTTAATGAAATCAACCTCGTCATCAAAAATATTGCCCGAAAGCGCACCGAAAGTACCGAAAGCATCGGCGGTGTAAAGGATTTTTGCAGTCTTATCATAGCTTAGCATTACTTCGGGCCAATGCACCATAGGAGCCATAACAAAGCTGTAAGTATGAGAACCGATTGTTAATTCCTCACCCTCGGCAACGGTTTTGATATTATCTAAATTTATGTTGTTGCAAAACTGTTCTATTAAGGCTTTTGCTTTGGCGCTGCAAATTATTTTCACATCAGGATATTTTTCGGTTAAAAGTCCCAAAGAAGCACTGTGGTCAGGTTCCATATGGCTTACAATCAAATAGTTAAGCATTCTGCCACCTAACAATTTTTCAATATTTTCGAAAAACACACCGCTTACGGCTTTATCAACAGTGTCAAGCACCAAGGTTTCGTCACCGTCTACAAAATATGAGTTGTAGGACATACCGTACGGTACGGGATAAACACCCTCAAAAATTGAAATACGGCGGTCGGAAGCGCCAATATAATAAACATCATCTGTTATTTTTCTGTAATTGTACATTTTTTTCTCCTTTATAATTTTATGCTTATTTCACCCGAACTTAAATATTCGGTAGAGTTATCAGGATATTTCACCAAAAGTCGGCAATCGTCATCAATAGAAATGGCGCAAGCCTTAGTTGGTATATCTTTCATAACTGTTATTTCTTTACCCAAAACAAGTGAAAGTTTTTTGTATTCCTCTAAAAAAACCTTGCTTTCTAAATTGTTAAGGTAGAATGTAAATAAATTAACCGTTTCGGCTATAATAGAATTTCTTAAATTTTCTTTTTTCTCGCTTTCGATGAAGCCCGCAATGTTTTTGATTTCATCGTTAAAGCCGTTTTGCGGTTCGTAGACATTAATACCAATTCCTACAACCGCCCAATCAAAGCAGGAACTATCAGGATTTATGGAGCCCTCGGTTAAAATACCGCAGATTTTTTTATTTTCTAAAATAAGGTCATTTACCCACTTGATTTGCGGTATTTTTACGCAATGCTTTTCAATGGCTTTTGCCACAGCTACCGCACAAGCCACGGTTATAAGTACACTTTTTTCGGCACTAAGTTTCGGAAAACAAAGCAAGCTCATATAAATTCCGTTGCCCTTAGGTGAATGGAACTTGCGGTCAAATCTTCCGCGACCGCCCGTCTGATTTTCGGCTATTACAAGAGTAGGAACTTTAAGCTCCTGCCTTGCTTTTTCTTTCAGATAATTGTTGGTTGAATCAATGGTATCTAAAATTTCAACTGAAATCTCATTATTTAACATTTTTAGTATCTGCGCTTTATTTAAAATATCACATTGCTTTTCCATTATTACACCTCAGTAAATGTAACTGTAGATATTATATCAAAAAAACGATTTGTTTTCAAGGCAAATATATTATAGGATTTATTTGACATTCGGAAAGTTTTATTGTATTATGTATAATATAATATTTAAAAGGAGTTGGTTTTGTGGACGCGGGTCCCGGGAGTATTATTCTGTTAGTAGTATTTATACTCTTGAGTGCCTATTTTTCAGGCACAGAAATTTCATTTGCATCAGTCAATCGAATTCATATGATGAGTAAAGCTTCAAAGGGCGAGAAAAGTGCCGAGCGTGTGCTTAAAATTCTCGACAATTTTGATGAGGCTTTGTCGGTGTTGCTTATTGGTAACAATATTGTGAATATCGGTTGCGCAACATTGGCAACTGTTATTGCAGCAGATATTTGGGGTGAAGGTGTAATAGCCCTTTCTACTGTTGTTACAACTGTTGTTATTTTTATTTTTGGGGAAATGTTGCCCAAAAGCTTTGCACATTCCTGCAATGAAAGATTTGCCGAGCTTTCGTCGGCTCCGTTGCTTGCTTTGATGAAGTTATTAAAGCCTTTTTCTTTGTTATTTACGGCGCTTTCAAATCTTATATCGCGACCTTTCAGAAAGCATACCGAAAACGAGGTAACAATGACTGAGGATGAGCTTACCGATATAGTTGAGAACATATCAGAGGAGGACGGCTTTGATGCAGACACAGGTGAGCTTGTAAAGTCTGCGCTTAAATTTTCCAATTCTACTGTTGGCGAGGTTATGATACCTTGGGAAAGTGTGCAAAAAATTTCTACATCGCTTAAAACTCCACAAATACTTGAAATTGTTAAAGATTCCGTTCATTCAAGACTGCCTGTGGTTGACAGAAACGGCAATTTAAAAGGTATCTTGCAAATCAGAAAGTTTTTGAAAGTATACGCACGCCAAAAAAACAAAACTGTTATTTTGGCAGGCGTTGTGGATTATCCGTATTATCTTGATTTTTCCGACCCTATAGATGAAGCTTTAACTGAAATGAGCAATCACAGACGCAATTTGGCGATAGTCAGAGGCGAAAATTCCGAAATTGTTGGAATTATAACTGTTGAGGATATTTTAGAGGAGTTAGTCGGCGAAATTTACGATGAGGATGACAGGGGAGGTAGCACAGATGAGTAATACCTTCCAATACACTGCAATAGCGTTTCTTGTTTTAATATCTGCTTTTTTCTCGGCAACAGAAATTGCCTTTGCCTCGGTTAATACGGCAAGGCTTAAATCTAAGCGCGAAAAAAAGGACAGCGTGGCATTAATGTTGGCTATAAAAATTGCTGATAATTATAACAGCACACTTGGAGCCATACTTATAGGCAACAATTTAGCGAATACGGCGGCTTCCTCAATAGCCACCTTGATAGTGCTTCATTTATCCTTACCAAGTTGGGTTGCTACCGCTTGTATGACACTTATTGTTCTTACCTTTGGCGAAATTGTTCCCAAGGTTCTGGCAAAGCAAATGGCGGAAAAGTTCTGCATTATTACCGCTATCCCGATATATATTCTGTCTGTTCTTTTAAAGCCGATAACCATTATTATCAATGGTATGGTTAAGCTTTCTTCAAGATTTTGGAAAGAAAGCGTTGCCGACAGCGATTCCGTATCGGAGGACGACCTTGAAAATATTATAGATATTGTAGAGGATGAGGGAGTGCTTGATGAGGAACAGTGTGATTTATTACAAAATGCACTGAGCTTTGACGAGGTTTTAGCCTATGAGGTTATAACTCCCCGCGTGGATATGGAGGCTCTTGATATCAGAGACCCATATGAAATTAATATCAAGAAAATAGAAGAAGCAACCTATTCAAGGCTTCCTGTTTTTGAGGATACACCTGACAATATAATCGGTATACTTCACCTTAACCATTTTTATAAAGAATTTGTTGACTGTAAAAAACAGGTAAATATAAGGGAACTTTTATTGCCGGTGGTTAATATTCATAAAACTATGCCACTTCCCGATGTGCTTGAAAGAATGAAAGAAACAAAATCCCATATGGTTGTAGTGCTTGATGAATACGGCGGCACAATGGGTATACTTACCATGGAGGATGTTCTTGAACAGTTGGTAGGCGAAATATTTGACGAAAGCGACGAAATAGAAAGGGAATTCATCTGTATTGATGAAACTCACTATGAAGCTGACGGAGATATGCGAATTTACGATTTCTTTGATGAGTTTGATATAGATATTGAGAATGATGAGGATTTTGATGCCGACACGGTAACCTTAGGCGGATTTGTCACTACAATGCTTGAAGGTGAGGGCGAGGAGGGAGACTCCTTTATTTACAAAAATCTGCGTCTTACCATCAAAGAAGGCGACGAGAAAAGAATTGAAAAGGTTCTTGTTGAAGAACTTCCCTTAGAGGAAGAGGATGAAGAGTAAAAATAAAAAGCAAGCGTTTTAACGCTTGCTTTTTTTACGGTTCGTATTCAAACGAGGGCATAAGCTGTAATTTAAACAAATTCATTTGGTGCTTCTTATCTATAAGCGACTTCTTAACGGGGTCGCTTATTTCACCCTCGCGGATATATTTATCAAGCTCGGCATAGGTAAAGCCTAAGTTTTCCTCATCGGTTTTGCCGCAAAGTCCGTCTATGGGGGTTTTATCTACAAGCACATCAGGAAGTCCCAAAACCCTGCCTATTGCCTTTACCTCTGTAACGGTTAAATGTGACATAGGTGAAAAATCGCCTACCGAGTCACCGTATCTTGTAGAGTAGCCAACATAGTCCTCCGAAAGATTACAGGTATTGCAAACACGTCCGTTTGTACTTTGTGCCACTGCATAAAGTGTGGTCATTCTAATCCTTGGCGGAACGTTTTGAAGTGTTTGCGGGGTTAAAAGTAAATTGCTGGGCATACTGTTTATTACCGCATCAACAGAATCTTTAACATTTACCACAAAATGCTTGATATCAAGGGTTTTAACAAGAAGCTCCGCCATATCGATATCGCCCTGCTCGCCTTGGGGCATAAGCACACCGATAACTCTTTCCTTACCGAGAGCCTCAACGCAAAGGGCAGCTGCAACGGAGCTATCCTTTCCGCCAGAAATTCCGATTATTGCATTACAGTCAGGACCGTTTGCTTTAAAAAAATCACGTATCCATTCCACACAGTCGTTTTTAACCTTTTCGGCATTAAACATAAAGTCTCTCCTTAATATTTTTTACACCTTTATAATCTGGAAGCCTTCTAATATTGAGAAAACAAGAATTGCTACAATACAAACGGGGGCTATATATTTAACCATTACAGTATAAAGCTTCTCGCTTTTGAATTTTCCGCCCACATTCATTTCTTCGATTATAGTTTTAGGCTTAATGATATATGCCACAAAAATACAGGTAAGAAGGGCTACTATCGGCATAAGCACACTGTTTGTTACAAAGTCAAACATTTCAAGCATATAAAATCCGATAGATTTAATTGAAATAAAGGAAAGTGTGCCGTATCCAAGAGATGAAAGCGCACCAAGTATTAAAGAAAATACAAGCACAGAAACACATGCTACGGTTCTGCTCCAACCAAGTTTATCTCTTATAATAGAAACTATTGTTTCCATTAGTGAAATTGATGAGGTAATAGCCGCAAAGAACACTAAAATAAAGAATACGGCGCCGATTATATTGCCGGCAGGCATTTCGGCAAAAACCTTGGGTAAAGTGGCAAACATAAGGCTTGCGCCTTTGTTAAGCTGAGTTAAATCGCCACCTGCAAAAACAGCAGGAACAATCATTAAACCTGCCAAGAAAGCAATTCCGGTATCAAAAACTTCTATATTTCGAACAGATGATTCAAGGTGAATATCTTTTTTCATATAAGAGCCATAGGTTATCATAATACCCATTGCTATTGACATAGAGTAGAAAAGCTGACCTAAGGCAGCAAGCACTGTGGTAAATGAGAATTCCTTAAAGTTCGGTTTGATATAATACACAACGCCTTGCATAGCGCCCGGCATAAACATAACATAAATCGCAATAAAAAGACTAAGCGCTACTAAAACCGGCATCATAAACTTGCTTACTTTTTCAATGCCTTTTTCAACACCTAAAAGTACAACAACGGCAGTAAGTGCTATGAATACAAAAAACCAAACAAGCGGTTCAATAGGCTTTACGATAAAGCTATCAAAAAATCCGTTTCCTGCGGCGGCAGTGCCTTCACCGGTAAGGTATACAGCTATAAATTTTGTAACCCAACCGCCTATTACGGAGTAGTATGGCAGAATAAGAGCCGGAATAATTGCCGCAATCCAACCAACAAAGGAAAAGCGCTTATCAAGAGAAGCAAAGGCATCAATAACACTTTTGCCCGTTTTTCTGCCAATGGCAATTTCTGTACAAAGTAAGGTAAAGCCAAAGGTAATAGCCAAAATAATATAGGTCAGTAAAAAAATACCGCCACCGTGCTTTGCAGCAAGGTAAGGAAAACGCCAAATATTACCAAGCCCCACAGCAGAGCCAGCTGCTGCCAAGACAAAGCCGATTTTTCCTGAAAAACTACTTCTTTTTTCTGTCATAAAAAAACTTCCTTATAAAATAATACTACATAAGTATACCAAACTATAATACAAAGGTCAAATATTTTTTATTGCATTAATTGGCAAAATCGGTTATTATATATAAGTTGTTAGAGAAGGAGAGATTTTATGCAAAGAGAAAGACTTGGAAGCCGTTTAGGCTTTATACTACTTAGCGCAGGAAGTGCAATAGGCATAGGAAACGTTTGGAAGTTCCCCTATATGGTGGGACAAAACGGTGGCGCAATATTCGTTGTGCTTTATTTGCTGTTTTTGGCGATACTTGGTATCCCGGTTATGACTATGGAGTTTTCACTCGGTCGAGCAAGTCAGAAAAGTCCTGCTAAAATTTATAATGAACTTGAACCAAAGGGCAAAAAGTGGCATATACACAGTCATTTTATGGTGGCCGGTAACTATATTTTAATGATGTTTTATACAATAGTTTCCGGTTGGATGGTAAAATATTTTATCGATACCGCAAAGGGCGATTTTATAGGGGCTACAAGCACTCAGGTTGATAAGCTGTATAACGGTATGCTTTCAGACTATACAAGCCTTATAATTTATACGTTTATTGTTATAATTGGTTGTTTTGCTATATGCTCTTTTTCATTGCAAAAGGGACTTGAACGCATTACAAAGTATTTAATGTTGTTTTTGCTTGGCATTATGGTGGTATTGGCAATAAACAGTGCCGTTATGGAAGGCGGAAGTGAAGGGCTTAAATTTTATTTAGTGCCAAACATTAAGGCAGTAAAGGAAATAGGAATATTTAATGTTATTGTAGCGGCTATGAATCAGTCGTTTTTCACACTCAGCTTAGGACTTGGCGCAATGGCTATTTTCGGAAGCTACATCGGCAAAGAACGTTCTCTTTTGGGCGAATCGGTAAATGTAGCCTTACTGGATACATTTGTGGCACTTTGCTCAGGCTTTATTATTTTCCCCGCCTGCTCTGCTTATAATGTTGAAGTAAATGCAGGTCCAAGTCTTATTTTTAAAACACTTCCCAATATATTTAAGGATATACCTATGGGTAGATTTTGGGGAGCACTTTTCTTCTTGTTTTTAAGCTTTGCTGCACTTACCACTGTGCTTTCAACCTTTGAAAATATAATTGCCTGCACAATGGATAAATACGGTTTTTCAAGAAAAAAGGCGGCAATCGTAAACTGTGTGGCAATGCTTGTTCTTTCACTCCCGTGTATTTTGGGCTTTAATGTTTTAAAGGATATTACACCGTTCGGTGCGGGCAGTAACATTATGGATTTAGAGGATTTTGCGGTTTCAAATGTTCTGCTTCCATTAGGTTCGCTTATGTTTGTGCTTTTCTGCACCTTTAAGAATGGTTGGGGTTGGAAAAACTTTGTTGCCGAAGCTAACGAGGGAAAAGGCTTAAAGGTGAAAAATTGGATGAGGTTTTATATAACCTATATTTTACCCGTCATAATATTTGTATTGTTTGTAATAGGAATTTATAATTTCTTTAAGTAAACAAAAAAGACTGTTTTGCTAATGCAAAACAGTCTTTTTTTAATAGCTATACAAATTTGTTGATAAATATCGTGATCCGGAATCGGGCAGAATTATAGCAATGTTTTTGTTTTTGTTTTCAGGCCGTTTTGCTATTTCTATTGCGGCAAATAGCGCCGCACCTGACGAAATACCGCACAAAAAACCTTCGGTATGACCTAAATAGCGAGCTGTTGCTATTGCGTCATTATCAGATACCGTAATTATTTCATCTATTACGGAAACATCCAAAACCTTTGGAATAAAGCCGGCACCGATTCCCTGAATTGCGTGTTTTCCTGGTTCTTTGCCCGATAAAACTGCTGAACTTTCAGGCTCTACGGCAACAACCTTAACATTGGGATTTTGCTCCTTTAAATACTTACCGCAGCCCGTAATGGTGCCTCCTGTCCCTACTGCTGAAATAAAAATATCCACATTTCCGTCAAGCTGTGAATATATTTCGGGACCGGTTGTTTTATAGTGGGCTTCTGCGTTCGCAATATTTTCAAATTGCCCCGCAATAATACTGCCTGCAATTTCGTTTTTTAATTCCTTTGCTTTTTCAATGGCTCCCGACATACCCTTTGTGCCGTCGGTCAAAACAAGCTCTGCACCGAACGCTTTCATAAGCTTTCTTCGTTCCTCAGACATTGTTTCGGGCATAACGATAATCGCCTTATATCCTCTTGCGGCAGCTACCGCTGCAATACCAATTCCTGTATTACCGCTTGTGGGTTCTATAATTACGGAATTTTTTGAAATAAGTCCTTTTTTCTCGGCATCGTCAAGCATTGCTTTACCAACTCTGTCCTTAACACTTCCCGCAGGATTTAAATATTCGAGCTTTGCAAATAAATTGGCAGAAAGAGAATGCTTCTTTTCTAAATTACAAAGTTTTAAAAGGGGAGTGTTGCCGATAAGTTGTTCTGCCGAGGTATAGTATTTT
>JAZRAI010000027.1:0-2375 GCA_045634455.1 Acutalibacteraceae bacterium | reverse complement strand
AAGACCGCTTGGCCTCCGACTTCAAAACCAAGGAACTTCATGATGGAAAGATTTACGGATGGATGAAAACGGAGACCGCCCTTGTAAGGACCAATTGCTCCGTTGAACTGTACTCTGTAACCACGGTTTACCTGTACCTTGCCGTTATCATCCACCCAAGAAACGCGGAAAGAAATCAAACGCTCAGGCTCTACCATACGCTCGATAACGCCATACTTTTCAAACTTAGGCTCCTGCTCAATTACAGGCTCCAATGATTCTAAAACCTCTTTTACAGTTTGTAAGAATTCAGGCTCGGTTGCATTCTTTGTAGCAACATCATTGTAAACTCTCTCTAAATATGCAGATTTAAACATACTTAAATTACCTCCAATAAAATAATTTTATTATATAAGAATACTACTGTTTTATTTTCATGTCAACAAAAATTTGCGATTTTTTTCAAATTTTTACAGTATTTTTCATCTCAATTTCTTGAAAAAGCATTGGTTTTATGTTAAAATATTAAAAATTCCTTTTGGAGGACTTAATATTGAAGAATTTTTTAGAAACAGGAAAGATTGTCGGAACTCACGGAGTTAAAGGCACTGTGCGTGTGCAGGCATGGAGCGATGATGGCGATTTTCTCAAAAAATTTAAGAATTTTTATCTTGATAAAAACGGCGAAGAAAAGCTAATCGCAACATCGGTTATTCCTCACGGCACAGTTGTGCTTATAACCTTTAAAAATATCGATAGCATTGAAAAAGCAGAAACGCTTAGAAATAAAGTAATTTATATTAATCGTAAGGACGTAAAACTTCCTCCCGACAGGTATTTTATTGATGACCTTATCGGTTGTACGGTTTACGATGCCGACAGTAGCGAGGTTTTGGGAACTTTATCTGATGTTTCTCAGACAGGTGCTAATGATGTATGGCACATTAAGAAAGACGAAAAAGAATATTTGGTTCCCGCTATTGATGAGGTAATAGTATCGGTAGATATTGAAAATCAAGCGCTTACAATCAGACCGTTAAAGGGGATTTTTGACGATGAGGATTGATATTTTAACACTATTCCCCGAAATGTGCGAAACCGTTATGAATGAAAGCATAATCGGCAGAGCTCAAAAGTCTGGTAAAGTGGAAATTGTATGCACGGATATCCGTGATTTTGCGGGCAATAAGCATAATAAGGTTGATGACACTCCCTACGGCGGCGGAATGGGAATGGTTATGGCGGCGGCACCTATATATGATGCATATAAAAGCTTATTCTCTGCGGACGAAAAACCGCCACACCTTATATATATGTCACCAAAAGGTAAGACATTCAATCAGCAAAAAGCTATCGAGCTTTCAAAGCTTGACCGTGTTGTTTTGCTTTGCGGACATTATGAAGGCATTGATGAACGCGTAATTGAGGAAATTGTGGATGAGGAACTCTCTATCGGCGATTTTGTCCTAACCGGCGGTGAATTACCGGCGCTTACCGTAGCCGATGCGATTTGCCGTATGCTTCCGGGAGTACTTTCTGATGACCTTTGCTTTGAGGAAGAAAGCCATTTCGCAGGTATGCTTGAATACCCGCAATATACAAAGCCAGCCGTATGGCGAGACAAGGAGGTTCCGGAAGTTTTGCTTTCGGGTAACCACGCAAAAATCAATGATTGGCGGCGCTTGAAATCCATTTTGACAACCCTTGAGCGACGTCCCGATATGCTTAACGAAAATGATCTCTCGAAAAAAGATAAAAAATTGCTCGACAAATATCGTCAAAATTTGTTCGAATTATAAAAAACTATTAATTTTGCACAAATAGGTCATAAACTAATTGGTGTTTGTTGGATAATTATTAGAACTTATTAACAAATAATTGACTTTGGCATTAAATGTGGTATAATACAAATATAAAAGTTACACCAAAATTCAACTTTTAAACAAGGAGTAAACAATATGTGCGTTAAAGATGTAGTAATCAAAAATCAGGTAGGTCTTCATGCTCGTCCCGCAACTTTCTTTATCCAGAAAGCTAATGAGTTTAAGTCATCCATTTGGGTTGAAAAGGATGAAAGAAAAGTAAACGCTAAGAGCCTTTTGGGTGTCCTCTCACTCGGTATCGTTGGTGGCACTTCAATCAAGATTATAGTTGATGGTTCCGACGAAAAAGAAGCTCTTGCAGGTCTTGTTGCTTTGGTTGAATCCGGTTTTGCAGATTAATTTGTTTGCATGAGCCAATATTTTTTAATATTGGCTCATTTTTCTATTGACAAATGGTTTTTTTATTGGTATAATATCATTTGTTCGGTTGAGAAACCAAGTACATATAAATTTAATAATACCCCATTTAAAAACACTTATTATCTGGGTGTGGCGCAGATTGGTAGCGCGCTA
>JAZRAI010000026.1:0-32798 GCA_045634455.1 Acutalibacteraceae bacterium | reverse complement strand
GTATTCCTTACCATCATCATCGGAAAGGGTTACTAAATCGGGATTGTACTCATTATTATTAATTTCGCTCATATTTTTATACCTCGCTTTTTGTTAATTTTAATACGTATCGTGCTTTAAGTCAACTAAAATTTATTTTTTACTGTTTTCGTAATCGATTACTTTCCTGAATTGAGTTTCGTAAAGCAGACGGTACCCATCACTTTGCTCCAAAAGTGTATCGTGCGTACCTGTTTCGGTGATAACGCCGTTTTCTATAATCATTATCTTGTCCGCTGCCATAACGGTTGAAAGTCTATGCGCTATTACTATACTTGTTCTGCCTTGCATTACACGGTCAAGAGCCGACTGTATAAGGCTTTCGGAAACTGAATCAAGCGACGAGGTCGCCTCGTCTAAAATAAGTATTTTAGGGTCCTTGAGAATTACACGGGCAATGGAAACCCTTTGCTTTTCTCCGCCCGAAAGCTTTAATCCGCGATTTCCGACAACGGTATCGAACTTTTCGGGCAGTGACATAATGAAATCATAAATATTTGCAATTTTTGAAGCTTCTATTATTTCGTCCATCGTAGCCTCAGGCTTTGCATACAAAAGATTTTCGAGTATGCTTCCGTTAAACAGATATGTGTCCTGCGTTACCATACCGATATTTTTACGCAAATAGGATAAATCGTAATCCCTTACATTACAGTCAGCTACAAAAACGCTTCCCTCTTTTGTATCGTAAAGACGCGGAATTAAACCGATTATAGTAGATTTGCCCGCACCCGAAGTGCCGACTATTGCATACATTTTACCGCTTGGCACCTTAAAGTTTATTCCGTTTAATATCTGCTTTTCTTTGTTATAAGAGAAATATACATTTTTAAACTCGACCGACGGATTGCTCATATCGGGAGTTATCGGATTTACGGGATTTTCGATTTCATGGCTTTGGTCAAGATAATCGAATATACGGGTAAAGAGTGCCAAAGAACGAACAAAATCCACCTGTAAATCGAGCAGGCTTCTTACCGGCTGATAAAGACGGTTTACAAGCGCTACCACTATTGTAATATCACCCACCGTAAGACCGGTATCCATTTTAGAGATTATAAGGAAACCGCCCGCAAAATATATCATTAAAGGCGCTACCTGAATAAACATACCGAGCAACACGTGAAACCAACTGCCAGCCCTGCGTTCCTTTATTGTAATTTTGGTAGTTTCATCGTTTGTTTTTTTAAACTTCTCATATTCCGTTTTTTCTTTGGTGAAAAGTTTTACAAGAAGCGAACCGCTTACCGACAGTGTTTCATTAATATGCTGATTTAATTCATCGTGTTTTGCTTGTGACTCTGACGCTAATTTCCACCTTTTAAGACTTACGCTTCGCGTCGGAAAAATTAAAAGCGGTAAAACCAAAAGACCTACTATTGCCAATCTCCAATCAATATAAAACAAATATGCAACAGATACCGCAACAGTTAAAAAATTGCTGAATAGCGAAGTCAGCATAACCGATATTACCGAGCTTACACCGTCGATATCGCTATTCATACGGGTTATAATGTCGCCCTGCTTCTCGTTGGTAAAAAAGGAATGTGGCATATGCTGTAAATGGTCATACATTTCGTTGCGCATATCATAAATTATTTTTTGCGAAATCCATGAGTTTATGTACTGTTCAAGAACACTTATCACCTGTGATGCGGTAAGTATTACAAAGGCTAACGCAATAAGCTTTAAAATATATGCCATTGTGGTGGTGCTATCGATAATAGAATCTACTATCTTACCTGTTACAACGGACGGAAAAAGCCCTAATACGGCAGAAATTACAAGAGCTAAAAAAACTAATGCAAAATGCCATTTATAAGGCTTTAAATAACTACATATTCTGAACAAAAGCTTTTTTGTAAGCTTTGGCTTGTTCTTTTTTTCTTCCTCGGTTAAAAAACCGCGAGGTCCACCGCCAATACGCATAGGCCCGCGCATTCCCGGAGGTGGTGGCATCATTGGTCGCATACCATTCTCCTTATCCAAAACTACAAAATATATTATACCATATTTTTTCATAAAACGCAAAACATTTATTAGTATGCTAACGATTTTTCTGTGTTTTATATAAAAACAAAGATTTCAAATTGTTTATTTGTACAAATTATATAAAAGTTATCAACTTTTTATTGACAAAGTGTGTATTATGCCTTATAATAAAGACACAGAAAGAAAGGAGGACTCTAAAAAATGAAAGAGGCTACTCCACCTGCAAGTTTTCTAAAATACTAAGAAAGATGTGATTCCAATGAAGTAAGAAGTAAGAAGTAAGAAACCAAAAAATATAATTTATGGTGAATCCAATGCACAGTTAATTTAATCTGATATCACAAGGTTTCCTGAATTTTCGGAAAATTTAATATATAAAAGGTGATTTATATGAAAGCGAGATTATACGCTATCAAATAAATTATGAAGGGTGATTCCAATGTACTCTCTTGGTGAGTGCTCAGTTTAAACCGATGGCTTAAAGTGAATGTGTATTATGTGCTTCTTATACGGTTCAAATCCGATTAAAATAAGAAAATCAAATATCAATTAACCGTTACAACACGGAAAAAAGTCTAAAAAGAATTGAGTGAGTAAAAATAAAAACTAAATATTGTTAAAAACGGCTGAAAACCAAAAAGGATTTCAGCCGTTTATTTTTATCTTTATGTAGTTTGCTTTTTAATTTTAAAAATCATTCTTAAAATACCGCTTAAAAACTTTGGACTCTTAAATAATACAACTTTCATAAAGTGCACCCCTTATTTGTATTTACAACAGGGCAAGCAAAGTATTATAACCCAAATACCCAAAACGCCAATTAAAATTTTAGGCGGACAAAAGCAACTCATCAAAAGACCTATTGCAAAAGTCATTGCCAAAACGCCTTTATTAAATCCGTTTCTTCGGCGCATTAGGTATTCCCCCTTTTTTTGCCCTCAATACATTATATTGAGATTATTAAAAAAGGTTACTTTATTTTACTTTCCCATGATTTAAGGTCCTTCATTTCCTCAAAAAGTCGCAAATACGACTCGTGACGTGTGGGCTCTACAAAACCGTTTTTCACAGCCTCCAAAACCGCACAGCCCTTTTCCTTTGTGTGGGAACAGGAAGCAAATTTGCAACCGCTTAAATAGTCGGAAAAATCAGGAAAAAGATACTCCAACTGTTCTTTAAGCTCATAATTATTAAGTTCTAATTCAAGGGATGAAAAACCGGGAGTATCTGCCACATAAGTATCGCCCGACAAAGCATATAGCTCTGTATGTCTTGTGGTGTGTTTTCCTCTGCCTAATTTTTCGCTGACAACTCCTGTTTTTATGTTGTTGTTACCGAAAAGCGCATTAATAAGGCTTGATTTACCTACACCCGAATTACCCGTAAATGCCGAAACACATCCCGTCATTTCCGAAAGAACAGCGTCTACGCCGATGTTTTCCTTAGCGGAGACCACATAGGTTTTAAAACCGGCATTTTTATAAATAGCCGAAAACTCGCTAAAATCACCCATATCACTTTTATTGAAAATAATTATTGGCTCAATATTATTAAACTCGGCAATAACGGTCATCTTATCTATCAAATAGGTATTAGGTGCGGGCGACTCAAAAGCCGACATAATGAACAACTTATCAATATTTGCAACGGGAGGTCTTACAAGACAGTTTTTACGGGGCATTATCTCATCTATGATACCCTTTTCGTTTTCTGTTGTTTCAAACTCAACAATGTCACCTACCAAAGGGGAAACTCCGCTTTTGCGGAAGCTTCCCCTTGCTTTACACTCAAAAAGTGCATTATCTGTGGCGACATAGTAAAAACCTGATAATGTTTTTATTATTCTGCCTGTCATACACCAATTCCTTAATCAGTAGCAATATTTTTGTAATCTACCTCGGGTTTTTCCTCGCCCACTACCGCCTTTGCAGGTATAGACATTACAAAATTGCTTCCGGAATAAATTCTTATTTCATACTCAGTAGTCTCGGCAGTAGTAGTAAGCCCACTGAATGTATGCTTTTTCTTTTTGTTTGTATCAACCTCGGTTGCATAATCAGTAAGCTCGGTATCACCCGACCAAAGTCTTATATCATATAATCCTTTTGTAAGACCTGTAAGCTTTGTAAAATCAACTTCCACGTCAAACATATATCCAACCGGAACTTGGATCTTAACCTCGCTGCCCTCAAGCACAGATTCGCCGGATTTTTCCTGACTATTTACATATCCTAAACTTTCGCCTTTTTCAGAAAGGTTCAGATATTGCTCTTCAACTACGGCTACCAAGCCCTCGTCTTCAATTTTCTTTATAGCAGCATCCTTTTTAAAATTGAGTACATCCGGTACTGTTACCTTCTTTTGCGGCTTACCTTTACTTACGTAAATAACAATTTCTGCTCCGCTTGAAACAACAGTTGTACGTTGCGGGTCGGTCTTTATAACCAAGCCTTCAGCAATTTCATCATCGGTAATTTCCTTGATATCCACCTTAAAGCCTTCAAGCTCTAATTGACTTTTAGCCTCAAGAGAGGTCATTTCGTAAACATCAGGCACCTTAACGGTAGCAGGGCCCTTACTTACATAAATTACAATTTTAGCGCCTGCTTTAACCTTTTTACCGGGGGTAACCGACTGCTTGTAAACCTCACCGTAGTCGTAATCCTCGTCTATATTCCATTTAAGTTCGAAATCGAAATCATCAGTATAAACATCGCTTTCCACTACATCCTTATACTGCATACCAATAAAATCAGGACACTCTATTTCTGCACCTGTATCAGAGAAAAGGCGCGGTATAAAGATTATACCAAGCACTACAAGAGTTATAAGAAGTGTTGTAGCAACACCCGCTAAAATCGGGATAATACTGCTCTTTTCCTTTGTAGGTTCTGCATTTGAACTTGCTGTTTCTTCATCCGCATTAGCGATGCCCGACACGAATTTTGTGGGAGAGTTATCCACAAAGTAAGGATAATCAAATGTAACGGCGGGGTCTTTTTTAAACTGCACCAAGTCGCAAAGCATTTCTGCTGCCGACTGATAACGGCGCTCCAAAGTTTTTTGCATTGCGTGCATGGTAATCTGTTCAAGTCCCTGCGGGATAGAACCGTTAATCTCGGTAGGAAGCTGAGGGTCACGCTGAAGCTGCATAATAGCTACAGATACAGCACTGTCTGCCTGAAAAGGAAGCTTGCCTGTAAGCATTTCGTAAAGCATTACGCCAACAGAATAAATATCTGCCTTTTCATCGGTCTTTTCACCGCGTGCCTGCTCAGGACTTATATAATGAACGGAACCGATAGCCTTATCTGTAATAGTTCTTTGGTCGCTTCGAGCAAATCGGGCAATACCGAAATCGGTAACTTTTATTGTGCCGTCTGCCAAAACCATAATATTCTGCGGTTTAACATCGCGGTGAACAATACCCTTATCGTGTGCGTGTTGAAGTCCCTTTAATATCTGTGTAGTAAAGTACACCGCATCCTTCCAACGAAGGCTGCCCTCACGCTCGATATATTCTTTAAGTGTGATACCCTCAATATATTCCATTACAATATACTGAATAAGGTCGCCAAAGCTTACATCATAAACGTTTACGATGTTAGGATGCGAAAGCATTGCGATAGCCTTTGACTCATTCTTAAAACGGCGTAAAAATTCCTCGTTAGAGGTGAATTCCTCTTTAAGAATTTTAACGGCTACGGTGCGATTTTCCTGATTATCGCGTGCTTTGTATACTACCGCCATACCGCCAACACCGATTATTTCCTGTATTTCATATCTTCCGTCAATGCGCTTGCCAACAAATTTATCCATACTAATTCATTCCTTTCAGCAATACTTACGGCTTTATAACAACAACGGTAATATTATCTCCGCCGCCGCCGTCATTCGCAAGAGTAATAAGTTTTTCTGCGACATCAGTTGTTTCTGCATTTAAAGAGTTTAAAATATCTGTTTCCTGTGCATATCCCCAAAGACCGTCCGAGCACAAAAGCAGGCTTTCGCCATCATTTAATGTAATCTCGTTAATTTCAGGCATTACGCTTTCCTCTGCACCCAATGCCCTCGTAATAACATTTTTTCTCGGATGCACCTTTGCATCCTCGGCAGTAATTTTACCGCTTTCGATTAAGGACTGCACTATTGAATGATCGCGCGTTACAGCGGTAAGAGTATCGCCTGCAAGATAAGCCCTGCTGTCACCAACGTGAGCTATCACCGCTTGATTTCCTCTTAACAATACCGCCACAGCGGTTGTTCCCATTCCTTTTAAATCTTTGTTTTTAAGTGCCATATCGTAAATTTCAATATTAGCGCTTTCGAGTGCATTCTTTAACAATTTGCCTACCGCTATGTTATCCATATTTACTCTGAAAGAATGAATAACATAATCAGAAATCATCTTAATTGCAGTTTCACTTGCAATATTTCCTGCATTAGCACCGCCCATACCGTCACAAACTATTGCAAAAGCGATGTTTTCCGCTAGCTCTGCTGCAAAAAATCCGTCTTGATTGGTTTCCCTTTTAAGACCTTTATCGGTTTTACTGTAAATTTGCACTTTTTTCACCTTCTATTCTGCTTCGAAGCTGACCGCAGGAAGCATCGATATCTGCTCCCAAGGTACGCCTTACAGTAGCGTTTAAGCCTCTTTTTTCAAGTTCTGCCTTGAATTTTAAAATTTTATTTCTATCCGGCTTTTTAAAGGAATTTTCCTTAACCGGATTTGCAGGTATTAAATTCACATGGCACATTATGCCTTTAAGTATTTTCGCAAGCTCATCTGCGCACTCTACACTATCGTTTACACCCTCAATCAAAGCGTATTCAAACGAAATTCTGCGAGTTGTTACCTTTTGATATTCTCTGCACGCATTTAAAAGAGCATTTATATTCCATTTATTGTTTACCCTCATCATATCACTTCTGATTTTATCATTCGGTGCGTGAAGCGATATAGAGAGTGTTATCGGCAAATTGTATTCCTTTAATTTTTCAATTCCCGTAACCACTCCCGAGGTTGAAAGGGAAATATGGCGAAGACCTATCCCCAAACCTTTTTCGTAAGCGACAAGTTCCAAAAACCGAATGGAGTTTTCAAAGTTGTCAAGCGGTTCGCCCATACCCATCATAACCACATTAGAAATCCTTACGCCGTTATCCTTTGCCGCCATAGATATTTGAGAAAGCATTTCTGAAGCGGTGAGATTTCGTTTTAATCCGTTAAGACCCGAAGCACAAAAACTGCAACCCATTCGGCAACCCACCTGCGTGGATATACAAACGGTATAGCCGTGTTCGTATTTCATAAATACTGACTCAATATATTCACCGTCAAAAAGGCGATACACATACTTAACTGTGCCGTCTACTTTCGATTCAAACCGTTTTTCGATTTCTACATTTGCAATGTAACAGCTGTTTTTGAGAATTTCGCGCAAGGACTTTGGAATATTTGTCATTTCATCAAAGCTATCTATCCCTGACTGCAACCAATCAAAAATCTGTTTTGCTCTGAATTTAGGCTCGTGAAACTCTTGCAACAAAGCTTCAATTTCAGCAATATTCATTGATTTTATATCAATAAAAGCCAAACGCGTCGTTTCCCCCTTTTATCAGTGCTTTTCTATAAGTGCGTAGTAAAAGCCGTCGGTATTATTTATATGCGGCATAAGTGTTTGTTCAGTAATAAGACTGTAATCTTTATTTTCTGCCAAAAAATCCTTTATCATATTCTCATTTTCAGCTTTCCTTAATGTACAGGTGGAATAAAGAATTCTGCCGTCTTTTTTAAGATATTTTACGGCATTTCGCAGAATTTTTCTCTGTATAGCTTCAAGCTCTGTAAAATCTGCCGCAGCATTATATTTTATATCTGGCTTACGGCGGATAACACCAAGCCCTGAGCAAGGCACATCGCAAAGCACCGCATCAAATAAACTCAATTTTTCGTTATATTCTGTGGCGTCAGCAACAAAAGGCTTTATTATATCAATGCCAAGGCGGTCTGCACCGTCAGCAATAAGCGATACGCGCTGTTCGTACAAATCGCAGGCGATAATTTCACCCTCGTTTTGCATAATTTCCGCCATTGTAAAGGTCTTTCCGCCGGGAGCCGCACAAATATCAAGCACGCGCTCCCCTTTTTTGGGAGAAAGCACAGATATAGCCTTTTGCGAAGCCATATCCTCTATATGAAAGTGACCATTTTTAAAATCACTGTTCTTTAACAAATCTATACCCTTTAAAAGAATTAGCGCATCAGTATGATCGGTTTCGCATACTGTAACACCCGATTTTTCAAGGCTTTCTTTAAGTTTTTGAGTAGTGGTTTTTAAGGTGTTTACTTTAAGCGTAAACGGTGGCTTTTTTAAACTTTCCTCTAAAAGAGCAATAGTGGTTTGCTCGCCGTAATCCTTTAAAAAAGTCTCTACCAACCAAACGGGAGCAGAATATCTTACAGAAAGGCTTTGGATACCGTTTCCCTCAGGCAATAAATTATCCTGCCTTAACACCTCACGCAAAACCGCGTTTACAAACCCCTGATTTCGGCTTTCGCTCGATTTTTTTATAAGCTTTACCGCCTCATTCACAGCGGCACTTTCGGGAACCTTATCCATATACATTATTTGATAAAGTGCCGTTCTTAATGTATTAAGGGTAAACGGTGCGGTTTTCTTTATTGAGGTTTTCATAAACCTTGAAAGAACGTAATCAAGGGTTATTTTTCTATCAAGAACACCGTAAACAAGCGCCGTAACAAAAGCTTTCTCCTCAACAGACAATTCATTTTCTTTAAAATATGCGCTAAGCGTCAGGTTAGAGTAAGCGTTATCCTTCTCTATTTTAGTTAAAATGTTTACCGCAAGCTTTCTCGGATTAATCATCGTTTTCACCGATTACAGTGCCGATTTCGGGCTTTTTACCGCACAAAAACTGCTTTGCGGTCATTTGGCTTTTGCCCTCAACGGCTATTTCTAATAACGACAATGCGGTATTGCCTTTGCAGGAAATAACAAGCTCATCTGTGTTTTTAATTATTTTTGAAGGCTCGGCTTTTACATTATCTATTGCCTTGGCGCTTATAACCTTAACACGCTTTCCTTCAAGGAAAAAGTAAGCACACGGCCACGAATAATATCCGCGGACCGCATTATAAAGCTCCATAGCGGTTTTGTTTTTAAAATCAAGCAGAGCCATTTCTTTCTTTATTATAGGAGCGTAGGTAGCCTCTGCTCCGTTCTGCTTTTGGGGTGTGATTTCACCCTTTTCAAGTTTTTCCAAGGTAGAAACCATTAAATCTGCACTGATTACCGACAAGCGGTCAAATAGTTGTTCGGCAGTTTCTGTTTCGCCGATTGCAGTCTCCACAGTTTCCAAAATATCGCCCGTGTCCATACCCTCATCCATAAGCATTGTGGTAACACCTGTTATCGTTTCTCCGCACACAATACACCACTGTATCGGGGAAGCTCCACGGTATTTAGGCAATAATGACGCGTGACCGTTTACACAGCCAAATCTTGGAATTTCTAAAATTTCATTTGGAAGTATTTTGCCGTAGGCTACAACCACAATTACATCGGGATTAAGTGCCTTAATCTTACCTATCGTAGCACTGTCCCTCATACTTTGAGGCTGAAAAACAGGAATGTCAAGCTTTAATGCCGCTTCCTTTACAGGAGTTGGCATAATAATATGCTTTCTGCCAACCGGTTTGTCAGGCTGACTGAAAACCGCCAGAATCTCATGCTTTTCAGCTATTTTTTCAAGAGTTTTCACCGCATAATCGGGTGTACCCATAAAAACTATTTTCATTTCTTACCAACTCTGTCTATATAAAGTATACCGTCAAGGTGGTCTATCTCATGGCAAAAAGCCCTTGCTTTAAAGCCCTCGGCAGTAATTTCAAAATTTTCGCCCTTTCGGTTTTGTGCGCGCACCGTAACCTTCATCGGTCTTACTACCTCTTCATATCTGTCGGGAACAGAAAGACAACCCTCATTCCCTGCCTGACTTCCGCTTTTAGCGGTGATTACAGGGTTTATAAGCTCGATAAGTCCGTCGCCTACATCCACAACGCAATAGCGTCTTAAAATGCCTACCTGAGGTGCTGCAAGTCCTACACCCTCGGCTTTATACATCGTTTCTGCCATATCATCAAGCGTCTGTGCTAACTTTTCATCAAAGGTAAGCTGAGTACGGCAAACCTTTCTCAGCACATCATCGCCAATTTTAACTATGTTTCTTATAGCCATTTGTATCCTCCGTTATATCACTGTTTCAGGGTTTATGTCAACCGAAACCGATACATCTGCTACTTGCTTTAAATCAAGTGCTTTTCTTAACATTTGTCTAAACTTTTCATTATTTTTACACTTTATCATCATTCTGTGGCGGTAACGGTTATTAACCTTAGGTATTGCCGACGGGGCGGGACCTAAAATTATAAGCTTTACATCACTATATTCTGACGATATAAGCGCTTTTATATTATCAAAAGCTTTATTTATAGCTTTTATTGCCAAATCATTACTCACCGATGCCGATGACACCACACAAATATCGCAGTATGGCGGATAAATCATAAGCGAGCGAAGCTTTATTTCCTCATCATAAAAAGAATCGTAATCTTGCCTTTGAGCAAGGTCAATTATATTGCTTTCGGGTGTAGAGGTCTGAATTATTGCCCTGCCCTCTATCTCGCCTCTGCCGGCTCTGCCCACAACCTGAGTAAGCAATGAGAAGGTGCGTTCAAAGCTCCTGAAATCGGAGCTTGTATTTGCGGCATCTGCTCCCAAAACACCAACCAAGGCAACATTCGGGAAATCAAGACCTTTCGCCACCATTTGCGTTCCCAAAAGAATATCATACTCACCATTTGCAAAGGCGGTAAGATAGTTTTGGTACGAATCCTTAGTAAGCGTACTGTCGGCATCAAGCCTTAAAACACGCGCCGACGGGAAAAGTGCGGATATTTCCTCCTCCGCTTTTTGTGTGCCAAGACCCATAAATTTCATCTGCTCGCCGTCACACTCGGGGCATTTTGTCAGCTTTTCTAATGAATAACCGCAATAATGACACATCATTCGGTTGTTTTTTGAATGATAAGTAAGACTAATACTGCAATTAGGACAAGTTGCCACATAGCCACACTCGGGACAGGATATATAAGTATTATGCCCTCTGCGGTTTAAAAGCAGTATTGCCTGTTTTCCAATTTTTAATGTTTCACTTATTGCTTCATAAAGTGTGTTTGAAAATGCGGAATTATTACCGTTTAACAATTCCTGCTTCATATCAACTATCTCCACATCAGGAAGCAAAGCGTTTCCGAAGCGGTGAGTAAGCTTATAAAGTGAATATCTGCCTTTCAAGGCATTCGTAAAGCTTTCAACCGATGGAGTAGCCGAAGCCAGGCACAAAAGTCCACGGCTTTGGTTTATTCTAAATTTTGCTAATTCTCTTGTATGAAAACGGGGAGCTTTTTCGGATTTATAGGTATGCTCCTGCTCCTCGTCTATAATAATAAGTCCTAAATCGGAAAACGGAGCAAATATCGCACTGCGTGTACCTATTGCGATAAGTGCCTTGCCCTCTTTAATCCGCTTCCACTCGTCCATACGCTGACCAAGGGACAGTCCGCTATGAAAAACTGCAATTTTATTGCCGTAGCGTTTACTGAAAATACCTATAAGCTGAGGAGTAAGTGCTATTTCGGGCACCATTACAATAACCCCTCTGCCCTCGCTCACTACCTTATCCGCAAGCTTTAAAAAAACCTGCGTTTTGCCAGAACCCGTAATTCCGTAAAGCAAAGCTACCTTACCCGATTCGGCATTATAATCGTTTAAAAGACCGTTATATGCTATTTCCTGCTCATCGGTAAGCGCTATTTGAGATTTAGAGATATTATCCTCTCTAAAAGGAATTCTGTAAACTTTTTTTGCAAAGTAGCAAAGCACACCCTTTTTAACGAGGGTATCTATAACCGACTGCGACGCACCCGTAAAATAGCATACTTCTTTTACAGAAGCAGAGCCTATATCAGATAAAAGATTTAAAACCTCTCTCTGTCTCGGGGTTTGCTTTTCGGGTAAATCTTCGGTAGCAATTTTCACCCATTTTTCCGAAGCATCGTTCATTTTGCGCTTGGCGTCGCGAAGTTTTAAAAGTGCCTCCTTCTCAGTCATAACAGAAAGCTTGTCATCTGTTACACCAAACTGCTTTTTCAGAAAATCAGCACTTTTTTCACCGTTTTGCAAAAGATAACAATAAATCTCTCGCTCAGTTTCGGTTAAAAGTTCATCCGAAAACTCCGCATTGGCAGAATACATATCCACAAGCTTAAAGGAAAGTCCTGTCGGCAGACAGGCATTAACCGCATCGTAATAGGTGCAAAAAACCGTTTTTTGCATATACTCACAAAGTGCGAGCATATTTTTTTCTAAAACCGGCTCATCATCTATTACGGCAGTAATATTTTTTAGTCCTTCAAGCTCCCCATCCAAGACCTCAAAAACCATACCCTGCTTTTTGACATTGCCTTTACCAAATGGAACCAAGACACGCATTCCCGCTTTTAAATTACTGTGAAGCTCGGTGGGTACGGCATAGGTATAAAGCTTGTCAAACGCAAAGGTAGTGCCGTTTAATGCAACTTTTGCCGTAAGACCTGTCATACACCCACACCCCGTTCAGTAAAATTTAAAGAAAATTAAATCTTGTTAGCCAACTTATCTATAGCTATGCTAACCGGCTTTTCAATAATAATTTCGCCGTCCTTTTCAGCCTTTGCTGAAATTTTGCGAGCCTCATAAGCTACGTCCATTACAAGACGGTAGCGGTTATTTGAGTTCATAATAAGCTTTCCAATATTGGGATTTAACATTTTTTAAGCACCTCATTAATAATATGTTTTTGTTGTTCTACTTTTAAGTGATTTGACTTAATGATAGATATTATATCGTCAACAGCTACGCATATATCATCGTTAACAACAATATAGTCATACTCTGTGGCACGCTTTATTTCATTAAGGGAATTTTCCATTCGTTTTTTTATTACTTCTGTTGTTTCAGTTCCTCTGCCTGAAAGTCTTCTTTCAAGCTCCTCAAAAGAGGGGGGCATTATAAATATGCTTATTACCTCAGGTAGTTTTTTTCGAATGTTGCTTGCTCCGTTTACATCTACCTCAATCATAATATCCTCGCCCTTTTCGGTTGCTTCCAAGACGGGCAATTTAGGTGTGCCGTAATAATTGCCGACATACTCGTTATATTCAAGCAAAAGGTCGTTTTTTATCATATCCTCAAACTTTTCTCGGGATATAAAATTGTATTTTTCGCCCTCTTTTTCGCCTTCGCGCATATCTCTTGTAACAGAGGAAATCGAAAACTTAATTTGAGGACATTTTTTAAACAGTTCCACAAGTAAGGTATCCTTACCCGAACCGGACGGACCTGAAATAATAAACGCTAAACCTTTATTCATCGTCGTCCTCATCCTCCGCTTCAATACTGTTTTCTTCAGCTATTCTGTTAGCCAAAGTTTCACCTTGTAAATAGGTTAGAATTATATGGTCGCTATCAGTAATAATTACTGCGCGCGTTCTTCTGCCGTGGGTAGCATCTATTAAAGTACCCTTTTCCTTGGCATCCTGAACGATACGTTTTATCGGTGCAGAATCGGGGCTTACAATTGAAACCATTCTTTCTGCCGATACCATATTACCAAAGCCTATGTTTACTAATTTCATAATGTCACCTATTCAATATTCTGTATCTGCTCGCGGATTTTTTCAATTTCTGCTTTTATATCTACTACAATATGGGCAATTTCAACATCCTGAGCCTTAGAGCCTATCGTGTTTGTTTCGCGATTCATTTCCTGAACTATGAAATCAAGTTTTTTTCCGACAGTGTCGTCACTGTTAAGCAATTCACTCAACTGCTTGATATGGCTTCTGAGCCTTACAGTTTCCTCATCTACCGCTACCTTATCGGCAAAAATTGCAGTTTCAGTTAAAAGACGTTGCTCGTCCACCTGTGCATTGTCAAGTAGTTCTCGGATTTTGGCCTCAAGCCTTTCCCTGTACTGTTTTACAGTTTCGGGGTTCTGCTTTTCCACAAGTGCTACCTTAGAAAGTATAAAGTCTGCACGGGACAAAATATCTGCCCTGAGCCTTTCACCTTCCGTCTTACGCATTTCAACGAAAGCCCTTATGGCCTCATCAAGTGCCGAAAGAACCGCTTCCTCAGCAACCTCATCAGGTAAAGCATTCTTGCGAAGCTTGAATATTTCGGGGTTACCCGATAATGTGGATACCTTTACATCATTGCGGATTTTATAGGTCTTAGAAAGCTCCTTTAAAGCATTAATATACGCATTCGCATAGGTATGGTTAATCACTACCTCGGTAGAGTTTTCGCTCAATTCTTCAACCTGAACCGAAACCTCAATTTTACCGCGGCTGATGTTTTTTTGGCAGTAAGCTTTAAGCTTTTCCTCCAAAAATTGATAAGCACGTGGCATACGGGCAGAAAATTCAAAATATCTGTGGTTTACAGACTTTATTTCAACCGTAACATTTAAGGCTTCGCTTGTATAGGTTCCTCTGCCAAAACCGGTCATACTTCTAATCATTTAATTCACATCCAAATAAAATATTCGACACTACTCCAACTTAATATTCATTGTATTATACCAAATAATAGCACTGCTTGTCAACTTTTAGGGGTATTTTTTAACTTTTTTGTAATATTTAAAGGTGCTTTGCGATAAAATTATAGGAATTTTTAAAAATTTTTAAAAAATAAAAATAATGCTTGCTTTTTGAGAAGAGTTGTGCTAAAATATATGAGCATTTGATTTCGCTTAGACCTTACTAAGCGGGTTCATTGCCGAAATTTCGACATTGAAGCGGATGGTCCTCTGCCGTTTTACGGGTATGAACATCTGGTAAATTAATTAAGGAGGAAAAACTGAAATGGACGTAATCAAGGAATTAACTTCTGATATGCTTAAATCAGATGTTCCTGAAATTCTTATCGGTAGCACTGTTAAGGTACACGTAAGAATTAAGGAAGGCGAAAAAGAAAGAATTCAGGTTTTCGAAGGCACCGTTATTGCTAAGAACAACAGCGGTATCGCAGAAACCTTCACAGTTCGTCGCGTAGCTTACGGCTGCGGTGTAGAGCGTGTGTTCCCCGTTCACTCACCTAATGTTGCTAAGGTTGAGCTTGTTCGTAAGGGTCAGGTTCGCAGAGCTAAGCTTTATTACTTACGTGACCGCGTAGGTAAGGCCGCTAAGGTTAAGGAGCTTATCTAAGTAAAGACAAGAGAGAGGAGACGGAATAAAATCTGTCTCCTTTTTTGTTTTATTATTCACTATTTCAATTCCGCCGCACATTTTTTGCGGCAGGGAGGTTTTTTATGAAAAAACTTTTCAATTTCAGCCGAAAAGAAAATACCGCGCTATCAGATGGCTTTCAAATAGATACCGCCATCGCTGAGGATTTTGAGGATACTACCGTAACGCCTTCAAAAACTCCGGCTCAGGCTTTTCTTGAATGGCTTGAAATATTGGTAATAGCAATCATTGCGGTTGTAGTTATATTTACCTTGATTTTCAGAATTGCCACAATAGACGGTGATTCAATGAATAACACTTTGGGCCACGGACAAAGAATTATTATTTCATCCTTAGGCTATACCCCAAAGCAGGGAGATATAGTTGTAATTTCACGTAACGTTGAAAACTCCTCCGAAGCCCAGACCGAGCTTAATACTCCTATTATTAAGCGTGTAATTGCGGTTGGCGGGCAAACGGTTGATATAGATTTTAAAACAGGTACAGTTTTTGTTGACGGTATTGCACTTGACGAGCCGTACACATCCTCACCTACTACCGGGCATTACGATGTTGAGTTCCCGAAATATGTTCCCGAGGGTTACATTTTCGTTTTGGGTGACAACCGTGCGGTATCGCTTGACAGCCGTTCCTCCCAAATCGGCGAGGACGGACTAATTGACGAGCGCTACATTTTAGGTCAGGCATTATTTAGAATTATTCCATTTGAAAAAGCAGGAAGGCTTGATAATAAATGAGTGATAACGAACAAAGCATACAGTGGTTTCCCGGGCACATGGCGAAAACAAGGCGTAAAATAAAGGAAATTTTACCTCTTATTGACGCCGTTGCCGAGGTTGTAGATGCACGTATACCACTAAGTAGCCGAAACCCCGAAATAAAGGAGCTTATTGAAGGCAAGCCACATATAATTCTGCTTAACAAATGTGATATGGCAGACAAAGTAATTACCGATAAATGGATTGCGCACTATAAATCCGAAGGTATTACCGCCATTGCGGTTGACTGTAAATCAGGAAAAGGCTTGCAGAATTTTAAAACCACCGTTAAAACTGTTTTGGCGGAAAAGTTGGAAAATTACGCAAAAAAAGGCATGGTTGGAAAACCGCTTCGAGTAATGGTTGTTGGTATACCCAACGTTGGAAAATCATCTTTTATAAATAAAATTGCAGGTGGCGGTAAAGCAAAGGTTGAAAACCGTCCCGGTGTTACACGCGGTAACCAATGGTTTACCATTGATAAACAGCTCGAATTACTTGACACTCCCGGTGTTTTATGGCCTAAATTTGAGGATAAGGCGGTCGGCGAACGTTTGGCATTTACAGGCGCTGTGAAAGACAGGGTTTTAGATGTAGAACTGCTTGCAATGCGATTGCTTGAAGTGTTATCCGAAAACTATCCCGAGCTTTTAACTGCCCGCTACGGCGAGCTTGATTTTTCCCTCGATTCTTACGATTTATTAAGTTTAATCGGCAAAAAAAGAGGAATGGTAATCCGCGGCGGCGAAACCGATACCGAGCGTGCCGCAAATATGCTTCTTGAAGAGTATAGAAACTGTAAAATCGGTTTGATTTCGCTTGAAAGGGTGTAAAAAATGCCTGATTTTGAATTCGAAAACAATGCCAGACAAAAAGGTTATAAATTTATCTGCGGTGTTGATGAAGCAGGCAGAGGTCCGCTTGCAGGCCCCGTTTGTGCGGCAGCGGTAATTCTGCCCGAAAACGTTATAATCGATGGGCTTAACGACTCTAAAAAATTGAGCGAGAAAAAACGCGAACAGCTTTTCGATATAATCTGCGAAAAAGCCATAGCTTACAGTGTGGCATACGGCAGTTTAGAAGAAATTGAGGAGCTTAATATATTAGAAGCTACCTTTCTTGCCATGAACCGAAGTATTGAAACACTTAAAATTCCTGCAGATTTTGCACTAATTGACGGAAACCGAGTTCCAAAAAACATAAAAATCCCTTGTGAAACAGTTGTTAAGGGGGATGCCAAATCTCAAAGCATTGCCGCCGCTTCCGTTCTTGCAAAGGTAACACGTGACCGCCTGCTTTTAGAATATGACAAGCAATATCCCGAATATAATTTTAAAAAGCACAAAGGCTACGGCACAAAAGAACATACCGACCTTATATTAAAATATGGTGTTTCTCCCGTTCACAGAAAATCTTTTCTTAAAAAGCTTTTGGGAGAAAACCTATGAACATAGGCAAAACAGGTAAAAGCGGAGAAAGCAGAGTAGCTGACTTTTTAAGAAGTAAGGGTTGTACGGTTATCAAGCGCAACTATCAGTCAAGGTTTGGTGAAGTAGATATAATTGCAGAAAGCGGCAATAAAATCCTCTTTGTAGAGGTTAAAACCCGAAAAGAAAATTCTATGGTTTCGGGAATTGAAGCGGTTGATATAAAAAAGCGTCACCGAATTATGCTTACTGCAAACGATTTTATAGCAAAAACCGAATGCAAATTGCAACCCCGTTTTGATGTTGCAGAGGTTACTGTCAAAGCAGAAGATGACGAAAATGAAAAATATTCTTTAAATTATATAAAAAACGCCTTTTTATTTTTAATTTAAGGCGTTTATTATTTTAATAAATCAATGATATTTTGTGATTTATGACGAAAAGTTATTTATTTTGATAGATTTATAAAAACATTTTGTGAAATATATACAAAAAATCGGTTCATTTTCATTATAGATGATATATTGCATTTTTATGTGGTATATTGTATTATAATATACAGATAATATTATTAAAAATATTTTAATTGGGGAGATATTTATGGCAAATTATCAGGCATCCACATTAGCCACTATGATAGAGAAAAAACTTTCTCACAATTTCGGTGTTACACCCGAGCTCGCTTCCGACGAGCTTTTTTATAAAGCCTGCGTTTTGGTACTGCTCGAAATTATGAACGAGCGCAGAGCACAGTTCAAAAAGAAAACCGCAGAGCAAGAAGCAAAAACTGTTTATTATATGAGTATGGAATTCCTTATGGGACGTTCTCTTAAAAATAACCTTTTCAATTTAGATCTTACCTCTAATATGGAAAAGGCTCTTAAAAAGTTCAATGTAAAGCTTGATAAACTTTACGATTTTGAGCCGGACGCAGGTCTTGGTAACGGTGGTCTCGGCCGTCTTGCAGCATGCTTCCTTGACGGTTTGTCAACAGCCGGCTATCCTGCAATGGGATATTGTATTAAGTACGAACTCGGTATTTTCCGTCAAAAGTTGGTTGAAGGCTGGCAGACTGAAATGCCTGATTTTTGGCTGCCCGGCGGCGGTGTATGGCTTGAAGCAAAGCCTGCAAGCGCAGTTGATGTAAACTTTGATGGCAAAATCAACGAATGGTGGGACGGAAGCTACCATCATATCGAGCATACTGATTACCAAACTGTCCGTGCAGTTCCCTACGATTTGATGGTGGCAGGTAACGACGGCAAAACAGTAAACGCGTTAAGACTTTGGAGTGCTGAATGTCAGGATTTTGATATGTCAGCATTTAACGAGGGTGACTATGTAAAAGCTCTTGAACAGCGCGCTATGACCGAAACCATTTCCAAGGTTTTGTATCCTGAGGATAAGCATTACGAGGGTAAATCTTTAAGACTTCGTCAGCAATATTTCTTGGTTTCCGCTTCTGTGCAGGATATTTTAAAGCGTCACCTCAATAAATACAATACACTTGAAAATTTACCTGAAAAGGTGGCTATTCATATTAACGATACCCACCCGACACTCTGTATCCCCGAGCTTATGCGTTTCTTGCTTGATGAATGCGGTTACGGTTGGGATAAGGCTTGGGAATTGGTAAAAGGTACCGTTGCTTACACAAACCACACCATTATGTCCGAAGCTCTTGAATGCTGGCCCGAAAGCTTAATCAGACACAGAATCCCGCGTGTTTTCCAAATTATCAAGGAAATTGACCGCAGATACAGAGAAGAAGTTATTTACAAAACAGGCGATTATGCCTTGGCTGAGCGCACCGCAATTATCAGCAATGGAATGGTAAAAATGGCTAACCTTTGTGTTGCTACCTGCCATACCGTAAACGGTGTTTCAAAGCTTCACAGCAAGATTTTGGTGGACGAGCTCTTTAAGGATTATGTAAACCTTTATCCTAATAAGTTTACAAATGTTACAAACGGTATTGCCCATCGCCGTTGGTTGTGTCAGGCAAACCCTGAGCTTTCCGCTTATCTTACCGAACTTATAGGTGACGGTTTTATAAAAGATGCTTCACAGCTTGAAAAGCTTATGGCTTTCAAGGACGATAAGTCTGTTTTAGATAAATTGGCTCAGATTAAATACAATAACAAAGTGCGTTTTTCTGACTATATTAAGGAGAAAAACGGAATAATCTTAGACCCTAATTCGATTTTTGATATGCAGGTTAAGAGACTTCACGAGTATAAAAGACAGCATCTTAACGCGCTTAATATCATCAGTGAATATTTATTTATCAAGAATAACCCAAATGCCGATGTAACACCAAAGACCTATATATTTGGCGCAAAGGCAGCATCAGGCTATCTGTTCGCAAAAGAAATTATACAAATGATTTACAAGCTATCCAAGGTTATTGAAAACGACCCCGCGGTACGCAATAAAATAAAGGTTGTTTTTCTTGAAGATTACAGAGTAAGCCTTGCAGAGCTTATGATACCCTCTGCCGATATAAGCGAGCAGATTTCCTTGGCATCTACCGAAGCCAGCGGTACGGGTAATATGAAGCTTATGATGAACGGCGCTGTAACACTTGGTACTGAGGACGGCGCAAATGTTGAAATCCACAAAGCAGTAGGCGACGATAATATCATTATTTTCGGCTTGCAGACACCCGAGGTTTTATCACTTCAAAAGCGTGGCTACAACCCAATGCAATATTATAACAATAATCAAAATCTGCGCGAAGCACTTGATTTTATCGGTAAGGGTATTTTGGACAAATCCTTCGACAACATTTATAATACTCTGAAAAATAATGACCAATATATGGCTCTTGCTGATTTTGCCGATTACAATGCAGCACAGAAAAAAGCAACTGCGCTATATAACGACCGTGACAGATGGAACCAGATGTCGCTTACAAATACTGCTATGTCGGGCATTTTCGCATCCGACCGTTCAATTGACGATTACGCAAAGAATATTTGGCATATTAAGCCTGTTGAGTAAAGATGAACTATTATCCTTTTGATTCACGAAATACAATTTACAAAAACCATTTTGGAGCCTTAGCCGAGGGGGAAACCCTTCGGCTAAGGGTTTTGTTACATAAAGATGCTCTTCCCTATCAGGTGTATTTGCAAATCAAGAATGACAACTCGGAATTTTTCAGCGAAACCGAAATGACCGCTTGTGAATATTTAGAGGACTACCGTTTTTACGAATGTGAGATTACACTTACAGAGGGTCTTTATTGGTATGCATTCAGGTACACAAGCGCCCACGGTGAGTTTTTCATCAGAAAAACCGAAACAAGTCTTGGCATTGTCTCCACTGACGGAGCTTTTTGGCAACAAACCGTATACGACAAGGATTTTGAAACACCCGATTTTTTAAAGGGCGGTATAATTTATCAGATTTTCCCTGACCGCTTTTATAATTCGGGAAGCCTTAAAGAAAACGTGCCCGACGACCGCTACATTTGTGAGAATTGGGAAAAACAGCCCGAATTCCGCCAACCGCAGTGGGATAAACTGCGTCTTGGCAACGACTACTACGGCGGTGATTTAAAGGGTATTGAACAAAAGCTTTCATATCTTAAAGGATTAGGCGTTAGCTGTATCTATCTTAATCCCATATTTGAGGCACACTCAAACCACCGCTATAATACGGCGGATTATATGAAAATAGACCCGCTTTTAGGCAATGAAAAAGATTTGGAATCGCTTGTAAAGAAAGCCGAAAAGCTTGGAATTTCCATTATTCTTGACGGAGTATTTTCCCATACGGGCGATGACAGTGTTTATTTCAATAAATATAACCGCTATAACGAATTGGGTGCTTACCAAGATAAAAATTCAAAATATTTCTCTTGGTACAATTTCCAAAATTTCCCTGAAAAATATTCGTCTTGGTGGGGCATTACGACACTGCCCGAAACTAATGAGAATGACCCCTCTTTTTCTGAATTTATTACAGGAGAAAACGGTGTTATTGCTTATTGGCTTAAAAAGGGTATAAAAGGCTTCCGCCTTGATGTGGCAGACGAGCTGACCGACAGTATACTCGACAAAATCCGCATAAGCATTAAGCGTGATAGTCGGGACAACTTCTTGCTCGGCGAGGTTTGGGAGGATGCCACAAACAAAATAAGCTATGGCGCACGACGTCGCTTTTTAAGGGGAAAACAACTCGACTCGGTTATGAATTACCCCTTTTGCAACGCAATTATAAATTATATAAAATCTGCTAATGCAAAAAATATTATGAATACCGTGCTAAGCATTTGCGAAAACTACCCGAAATGCGCGGTAGATACCCTTATGAACCATATCGGCACACACGATACTACAAGAATTTTAACAAGACTTTCAACCGATACCGATTTCGGTAACAACAGAGAGGCTCAATCTAAGTTCGAATTAAGCAAGGAGCAACGAAACTACGGTATAAGACTTCTAAAATTAGCTTCCGTTTTGCAGTATACACTCCCGGGTGTTCCCTCTTTATACTATGGCGACGAGGCAGGGCTTGAAGGATTTTCCGACCCGTTTTGTAGAGGAACATACCCTTGGGGCAAGGAAAATCAGGAGCTTTTAAACCACTATACTGCACTCGGTAAAATGCGAATCGAGAACGAAGCATTTAAAACAGGTGAATTCTTACCCGTTACCGACGAGAACGGAATATTCTCCTTTAAGCGCAAAAGCAAAACACAGGAATTGCTTATATTTGTAAACGCTACCCATAGCGAAAGACCGGTTTTAATAACTGAAACCACCGAGCTTCTGTTAGGCGAGGATATAAAAACTAAAATTTCCCCATTTAGCTATTCAGTGTTAAAGGTGCTGTCAAATTAAGCAAATTCAAAACCTAAAACTATCTATACCAAAAGAGTGCTTGTCGTTTTAGACAAGCACTCTTTTTCTAATCAAAATATTCAATTAAATAAACAACTCGGCTATGAAAACTGCCGCGCAGCAGCTTATTGCAACGGGGAAAAGTCCCAAGCCGAAAAACGCCAAAACAGCGCCAACTATAAGCGCTAAAAGTCCCGACCAAAGAGAATTTGTTGCCTCTATTATAGCAGGAAAGGTCATAACAGAAAGGGTTACATAAGGCACGTAAAATAAAAACGAGCGTATTGTAACATTTGTTATTCTCTGTCTTATTACATTAAGCGGTAACCAACGTATAAGGTAAATCACAACCGCCATTATAAGTATATATATGTAAGTCTTACTCATAATCGTCCTCCTTTACAGGGAAAAGGACGGCGGCTAAAAGCGAAATTACAACTGTCAAAATTATAACGCGCATACCCTCGCTCAAATTCATAAGAATAGGTGTTTTTGCAAAAACAAGACTTGCCGACATTGAAATTATCACAAGCAATGCTATAACCTTATTTTTTCTTGCAGGCGGTATAATTATTGCCAAGAACATTCCATAAAGTCCCACACTTAAAGCACTGACTACTGCTGACGGCAAAACATTTCCCATGATAACACCGAAAAATGCACCCAACGCCCATCCGGGAATTGAAACGGTAGCGGCGCCATAGTTATAAAAGGGATTAAGTGTTCCCTTTTGTGCTATGGAAATGCCAAAAATTTCGTCGGTGACATCGAATGCCACAAGACTTCGGTGCAAGGTAGAGGTTTTAGGAGCTAACTTTTGGCTTAATGCCGCCGCCATTAAAAGATAACGGATATTTACAACTAACTGTGTTAGCGCCATTTCCAAAAAACCGGAATCCTCTTTAATTACCGAAAAAGCCGCATATGCCCCTGCAGAAGCATTGGTAAGCGCTGCCGCAATCATTGTTTCAAGGGCTGAAAGACCTGCATTTTTAGCAACAATACCCAAGGTAAACGCAACCGCAAAATAGCCAAGTGCTATGGGTATTCCGTCCTTTAAGCCTTTACGATAAAACTTTAAATTTTCCATTAGTTTTTAAGGCTATGCATAGGAGCAGGTATTCTGCCGGCTCTGTCTATAAACTTTTTGGGGCTTTTTGTAAGGTTTACCTTCATTATGGGACCGCTTCCCAAAAGACCGCCAAATTCCAAGGTTTCGCCTGCTTTTTTACCGATTGCAGGAATCACTCTTACTGCGGTGGTTTTGGTATTTACCATACCTATTGCCGCTTCGTCAGCTATAATTGCAGATATTACCTCTGCGGGGGTTTCGCCAGGAATTGCTATCATATCAAGACCAACAGAGCAAACTGCCGTCATAGCTTCTAACTTTGAAAGCTCCAAATCACCTGATTTCGCAGCGGCTATCATACCCGCATCCTCAGAAACAGGGATAAATGCACCCGATAATCCGCCAACAGAGGAAGATGCCATAACGCCACCCTTTTTAACCGCATCGTTAAGCATAGCAAGGGCTGCTGTTGTACCGTGTGTGCCGCAGGTTTCGAGTCCCATTTCCTCTAAAATATGGGCAACCGAGTCACCGATTGCGGGAGTAGGAGCCAATGATAAATCAACTATACCAAAAGGAACCCCAAGACGCTTTGAAGCCTCTGTACCTACAAGCTGTCCCATACGGGTAATCTTGAAAGCTGTGCGCTTAATAATCTCGGCAAGCTCATTTAAAGAGCCATCAGGACATTTTTTGAGAGCCGCTTGAACAACACCGGGACCTGATACTCCCACGTGGATTACACAGTCAGGCTCGCCCACGCCGTGAAAAGCACCTGCCATAAAGGGATTATCCTCTACCGCATTGCAAAATACCACTAATTTTGCACAACCGATACAGTCACGGTCAGCGGTAATCTCAGCCGCTTCACGCACAATTTGTCCCATAAGCTTTACGGCATCCATATTAATGCCCGCTTTTGTAGAACCAACGTTTACCGATGAACAAATATTATTAGTCTCTGCAAGAGCTCGCGGAATAGAACGGATAAGCTCCTCGTCACCTGCGGAAAAGCCTTTTTGTACAAGTGCCGAATATCCGCCAATAAAGTTTACACCCGTAGCATCCGCCGCTTTTTGCAAAGCGTGTGCATACTTAACAGGGTCGCCGCCCGATACACCCACAAGCATTGAAATAGGCGTTACCGAAATACGCTTATTTATAATCGGAATACCATATTCCTTTTCAATATCCTCGCCAACTTTTACAAGGTTGCCTGCAAGACGGGTAATCTTGTTGTAAACCTTTTCGCAGGATTTATCAATATCGCTGTCTGCACAATCAAGAAGCGATATTCCCATTGTAACAGTACGAATATCAAGATTTTCCTCGGAAATCATATTAATGGTTTCCATTATATCGTTAATGTTTATCATTATATATCACCTTAAATTCTGTGCATAGAGTTAAAAACATCCTCATGCATAACCCTGATATCAAGATTATTTTCCTTTGCAAGTGTCTTCATTTTATCAGAAAATTCTGCAAAAGAGCAGTTTAAATCCTTAATTTCGGTAAGCATTACCATCACGAACATATCCTGCATTACAGATTGCGTAATATCAAGAATATTTGCATTGCACATAGAGCATATAGTGCTAACCTTTGATATAATTCCAACAGTGTCTTTGCCTATTACAGAAACTACAGTTCTCATAAGATATCCTCCAAATCATAATATCAAAGACATTCTAACATAAAAAACAGTAAATATCAAATAAAAAGTATATAAATATTACACAAGTAGTTGTGCTTTTTTTGTGATTTGTGATTAAAATGTACATATTTAGTGTTTTGTGAAAAAAATAACACAATATATAGTTGACAAAACGCATAATATAGGTTAAAATGTTCTTACCGAAAAATTATCTTTTCAGGATGTTTATATATAAGGGAGAAAAAAGATGAAGCACTCTAATTGGAATGGGTTTAAAAACGGAGTTTGGCAGGACGAAATAAATGTCCGTGATTTTATCCAAAGCAATTACAAACAATATACAGGAGACGACCGCTTTTTAGCAAAGGCTACCAAAAGAACTGATGAGCTTATGAAAAAGCTCAATGCTCTTTTTGCGCTTGAAAGGCATTTGGGCGGCGTGCTTGATATCGATACCGAAACCGTAACCTCGCTTACAGCTTATGCTCCTGGTTATATAGATAAGGAGAATGAGCTTATTGTCGGTATGCAGACAAACCGTCCCTTAAAGCGCGGTATTAACCCCTTTGGCGGTATGCGTATGGCAAGGCAGGCGTGTGAGGCTTACGGCTATAAGCTTAACCGCAAAATAGAGGACCAATTTGAATTTAGAACCACCCATAACGAGGGCGTTTTCAGAGCCTACACCGACGAAATGCGTAAGGCTCGCCATTGCCATGTAATAACAGGTCTTCCCGATGCTTACGGCAGAGGCAGAATTATCGGTGACTACCGCCGTGTTGCTCTTTACGGAATTGACAGACTAATCGAAGAAAAGAAAAAGGATAAAAAGGCGCTTGACAATAAGCTTTTCGATGCTGACACAATGCGTTTATCAGAAGAACTTTACAAGCAGATTTCCTTCCTCCAAAAAATGAAAGAAATGGCAGAGCTTTACGGCTTTGACATAAGCGAACCTGCCGCAAACGCAAAAGAGGCCATTCAGTGGACCTATTTTGGCTATCTTGCCGCAATCAAGGAGCAAAACGGTGCCGCAATGTCGCTTGGCAGAGTAAGTACATTCTTTGATATTTATATTGAACGTGATATTGAAAACGGCTTCCTTACCGAATCCGACGCACAGGAGCTTATTGATGATTTTGTTATGAAGCTTCGTATTGCCCGTCATTTAAGAACTCCCGAATACAACGACCTTTTCGGTGGCGACCCAATGTGGATAACCGAAGCTGTCGGCGGTATGGGCGAGGACGGCAGAACACTTGTTACCAAATCGAGCTTCAGAATACTCAACACTCTTTATACCTTGGGCTCATCTCCTGAGCCGAACCTTACTGTTCTTTGGTCGCAAGGCTTACCCGAGGGCTTTAAAAAATATTGTGCAAAGGTTTCCTGCGATACAGACTCTATTCAGTACGAAAACGATGATATAATGCGTCCCATTTACGGTGACGATTATGCTATTGCTTGCTGTGTATCGGCTATGAAGGTTGGCAAGCAGATGCAATTCTTTGGTGCGCGTTGCAATTTGGCAAAGCTTTTGCTTATAGCAATTAACGGTGGCTATGATACCTCAAGCGCTGTGCATATCGGCCCTCAGATGGAACCGCTTTCGGGTGATAAGCTCGAATACGATGCGGTTATGGAGCGCATGAATATTTATATGCCATGGCTTGCAAATCTCTATGTTAACACAATGAATGTTATTCATTATATGCACGATAAGTATGCATACGAAAAATCGCAGATGGCTCTTCACGATACCGAGGTAGAACGTCTTATGGCATTCGGAATTGCAGGTCTTTCGGTTGTTGCCGATTCGTTAAGCGCTATAAAGTACGCCAACGTTAAGCCTATTCGCAATGAAAACGGATTCATCACCGAGTTTGTAACGAGCGGTCCTTTCCCGAAATTCGGCAATGACGATGACAGGGTTGATTTAATCGCCAAAGAGATGTCCCACAAGATGATAACCGAGCTTCGCAAAACTCCTACCTACCGCGATGCTGTTCATACACTTTCTATTCTCACTATTACATCAAATGTTATGTATGGTAAAAACACTGCCGCTACACCCGATGGCAGACCCGCCGGTGCCGCTTTTGCTCCCGGTGCTAACCCGATGCATAACCGTGAGGAAAACGGTGCGCTTGCATCTCTTAACTCCGTTGCAAAGCTTTCTTACGACGATTGCCGTGACGGTATCTCGAATACATTTTCTATCACTCCCGATGCGCTCGGCAGAACAGATGATGAAAGATATGATAACTTAGTCTCCATTCTTGACGGTTATTTTGCAAAGAAAGCTCATCACATCAATGTAAATGTGCTTAACCGCGAAACGCTTATTGCCGCTTACAACTACCCCGATTCTTACCCCAATCTTACAATTCGTGTTTCGGGCTATGCGGTAAACTTCCACAAGCTTTCCCGCGAGCAACAGCGCGAAGTTATAAGCCGTACCTTCCACGAGGTAATATAAGTGGCAGAAATAAAAGGATATGTAAATTCCATCCAAACGCTCGGTGCCGTAGACGGGCCGGGCGTTCGGTTTATAGTATTCATGCAGGGTTGTAATCTGCGTTGCGGTTGCTGTCATAACCCTGATACTTGGGAAATGACAGAAAAAAACGAATACACCGCCGAAGCGCTTGCCGAAAAGTGCGCTCGCTATAAAGAATACTTTGGAAAAGACGGCGGGATTACCGTTTCGGGCGGTGAACCGCTTTTGCAGGCAAAATTTGTAAAAGAACTTTTTAAAGAGTGCAAAAAGCGTGGTATAAATACTTGTATTGATACCTCGGGAAGTATCTTAAATGATGATGTGAAATCACTTTTAGAGCTTACAGATACAGTACTGCTTGACATTAAATATACAACCGATGAGGATTATAAGAAATATGTTGGTTGCTCACTCGAAAAGCCTGTTCGTTTTTTAGACTATTTAAGCGAAAAAAATATTCCCACCATTATACGTCAGGTAATAATACCTACCCTTAACGATAACAGCGAGAATATATCTGCTTTAAAAAGAATTGTAAAAGCGCATAAAAATATTGTTAAAACCGAGCTTTTACCTTTTAAAAAGCTTTGCTCGGTAAAATACGATAAATTGGGGCTTGATTTCAAGTTTAAAAACTTGCCCGAGCCTTCAATAAATACAGTAAAACAATTAGAAAAAGAATTAAACGCCTGACAAAAACTGTCAAGCGTTTTCTTTTTAAAAAAACATATGCTCCACTAAAATTTTAAGCCCCAGCAAAATAAGAATTACACCGCCCAAAATTTCTGCCGGAAATCGGTATTTTGCGCCGTAAAGATTTCCAATTTTAACACCAAAAGCCGATAATGTGAATGTTGTAATGCCAATAAATAAAACCGCAACATACGCATATAAGTTGTTGCCTTTCAGGTCCATCGCAAGCGATATTCCCGCTGCAAGCGCATCAATACTTGTTGCGATTGCCATAATAAACATTGTCTTAAAGCCGAAATCGCAGTCGGTACAGCTTTCTTCTTTTGAAAATGCTTCTTTAAGCATATTTACACCAATAGCGCCAAGCAATACGAAGGCTATCCAGTGGTCAAATTTAGTTACATATTTTTCAAAAGCAGAGCCTAAAAAATAACCGATAAGCGGCATAAGTGCCTGAAAACCGCCAAACCAAAGTCCTGTTTTAATCATATGTAACGATTTAATACTTCCAACCGACAAGCCTTTGCAAATTGCCACAGCAAAAGCGTCCATAGAAAGCCCTATTGCCAATATAAAAAGCTCAATAATACTCATTTTTACGCACTCCATAAGCAATATCGTAAGTATTTTACTATCAATTTAAATCCTTGTCAAGAAAAACCCGAAAAATCGCTTTAATTCTACTAAAAAACACTTGTTTTTCATTGCGATTTATGTTATTATTAAATTAACTGCAAGGGGTAAGAGAATTCCTTGTTTTGTGGCAAAAAACAAAAAAAATCAGGAGGTTTGAAACTATGATTATTTGCCCAAATTGTAAAAATCAATTAGAAGACGGCACTTTATTCTGCAGCAACTGCGGAACAAAGATTGAATCAGCACCCGTCGAAGCAGCTCCTGTTCAGGCTGCTGCCCCCGCAACTGATGTTAAAGCATCTGTTGTAAATGCACTAAATGCAGCTAAGGATTCTATCGATTTAGAAAAGACCAAAAGCTTCATTAAGAGCAAAACTTTCATCAAAGCTGCAATAGCAGTTGTAGCACTCATTGTTGTTTTGTCCATTGTTATCAGCATTTTTGCCGGTGCAAAGGCTCCTAACAGCATTGTTTACGCAGCAGACGGCGACTACTACTTTGTAAACCTTTCAAAGTTAAAGCCCACTGAAATTGACGATGCCGACACATCTTTCCAAATCACAAAAGACGAGAAATATCTCTTCTTCTTAGGTGATATTGATTATGTGAACGATACAGAATCCGGCACATTATATCGTAAAGAAATCAAGAGCAAGGATGCTGCTGTTGAAATCGATGACGATGTTACAAGATTTGAATGCAGCGAAGACGGTAAGTATGTTACATACTTAACCAACGATGGCAAGCTTTATCAGAGCAATATTAAAGAATCCGAAAAGGTTGACAACGATATCAGAACCTTCTTCACCACCTTTAACGGTAAAAAGGTAGCTTATATTGATGACGATAATAACCTTTATGTAAAACAGTATGGCAAAGATAAGGAAAAGGTTGATTCCAAGGTTACAAACCTCTACTATGCAGATGAAAAGTTAAAGGAATTCTACTATCAGAGAGAAGATGACCTTTGCAAAATCACTGTTGGTAAGGACAGAGTTAAGATTTCTTCCGAAGCTGAAGTTGTTCACGTTTATGAAAATGGCGATTGCTTCTACACAAAGAGCGATACAAAATCTGTTTCTCTTTGGGATTATGTAGAGGACGATATGGCTTCTAAGGATAAGGACTTTGAAGAGCCCGAGTATCCTGATTATGACGATTACTATCCTGATTACAGCGATTACGGCTATCAAAATTATGATGCTTACCGTGCAGCTTATGAAGAGGCTGACCTTAAATATGAGGAAGCACGCGATAAGTATTATGAGCTTCAGGACGAGTGGTACGAGGTAGAAAACCGTAACGAGCTTCGTGAAAGATTAAAGGAATCCGAAATCGAAACCACTACTTATGAGCTTTACTTCTACAACGGTTCTAAGTCTACAAAGATAGCATCTGACATTGCTGATGTTGTTGAGTATTCTTACGAAAAGGCAGTTCTTCTCTATGCTCTTCAGAAGGGTGACGATGTAACAAAGCTCAAGATGTCTAAGATTGAATCTTACTACGATGTTGAGGACCACGTTGAAGATGCTGACTACGAAGCAGAGTATTACCTTGTAAACGAAGCTAAGTCTGCAAAGACAAACCTTAAGGCTGATATAGGCAACATCACAATCTCTACTGATGGCGCAAAGATTTTCTATCTTGCTGATATTGAAGAGGGCGAGTATGATGAGGACGATAATTGGACTCCTTCAAACGGCACTCTTTATGAAGCTAAAATCTCCGGCACAAAGATTAAGTCTGAGAAAAAGGTTGCTAAGGACGTTAACGACTACGATGTAACCGAAAAGAATAAGCTTATCTACTACACCGATTATGAGGACGAAACCTATACCATGTACTACGACGGCAAGAAGATTAGTGACGACGTAGATTATGGATTCGAATCTGAAAAGGGCGATATTTACTACTACACCGACCGCGATGAGGATACCAACCTCGCAACTCTTAATATAGTTAAGGGTGGTAAGGGCAAGACCATCGCTAACGATGTAAGCTCTATCCGCTTCACTCCTAAGGGCACATTGGCAGTTCTCCACGACTATGATTCCGATGATAACGAGGGTACCTTATCAATATATAAGGGCAGCAAGCTTAAGAAGGTTGCTGAAGAAGTTAGCTATATCGCATACGTTTCTTACAGATTTGACGAGTGGTACGCTTATTAATCCGCTAACTAAACTGTAAAATAGCATAAATTATAGGCACAGGTAAAATTCACCTGTGCCTTTTTTATATCTATTTCCCTTGTGCGAAATCGCGTGGGCTTACACCGAATTCCGCCTTAAATGCCCTGAAAAAATTTGTGTAATCCGAAAAACCGCAAAGTATGCTTGCTTGACCTGCGGTAACACCATCTAAAAGCAAATCCTTTGCAACATTAAGCCTTTTTAGAGTAATATACCTGTGTATTCCTGTACCGATGTTTTTGCTGAATTCGTGAGATAAATGATACTTGCTTACAAAAAAGTGCTTTGCTATTATATCCAATGTGATTTCCTCGTTGTAGTGCTTGGAAATATAATCAAGTACATCAGAAATAAGCGTGGTTGAACGATACTTATCAGCCGAATCATCAGTTTTGGTAAGCGCTATTCTGTTAAGGCTTGCCATAATCTGTAAGAAAACTCCGTATGTGCAAAGCACGTTTGCAAAGTTCTCGGAATGATACTCTTTAAGCATTGCATCAAAAAGCTCTAAAATCTCCTTTTTTTGTGAATGTGACGGACGAATAATGTTCTTGTACCCTTCTGCCGTTTTATCAAAGCAAGTTTCCAAAAGTCCCTCGCTTATAGACGAAATATACGACTTATTAATCCATAAAACGATTCGCTCGTAATTTTCAGTATCACTTCTCGGTATCGGTTTGTGAAGCTCGAACGGGTTTATAAGTAAAATATCCCCCGGCTTTAAATGATAAATGCTACCCTCAACCCAATAATCCACCTCGCCGTCGATAAATACAAATACCTCGTAAAAATCGTGGTAATGCACGTCCATATGACGGGTTTTTATATCTAAATAATGAAAAATTTCGTATGTATTACCCTTCATATTCTGTCTTGGGTCAAATCTTTGTATTCTTGTACTCATCAATAATCACCTATCAAATTTTACAGCAATTATCACAATATGTCAAACAATTTATGCAATTATCATTGCAATTTTTTTGTGTTATTCTTAAAATATGAAATATAGGAGGAATTCACTATGGAAAAATATGTACCCGTAGTAGTTATTAAGGAACTATCCGAAACGGACAAAATTTTAACCGCATTAAAAAATAACGGTATCAACTGTGCAGAAATCACCTTCCGTACAGCTTGCGCCAAGGAAGCTATTGAGTATGCTTGCAAAAACTATCCCGATATGAGTATCGGTGCAGGCACTGTAATCAATAAAGCTCAGTGTGAGGACGCATTAAAGGCAGGCGCGCAGTTTATCGTCTCCCCCGGTCTTTCTGTTGATGTGGCTTTGCTTTGTAAAGAACGAAACATTCCTTATTATCCCGGTTGCGTAACTCCTACCGAAATTATGCAGGCGCTTGATTTAGGCATTACCACAGTTAAGTTTTTCCCTGCTAATGTTTACGGCGGTCTTAAAGCATTAAAGGCACTTTCTGCACCATTCCCGCAGATTAAATTTATACCTACCGGCGGTGTTGACAGAAGCAATATTGATGAATTTTTAGCTTTCGATAAAATTGAAGCAATCGGCGGTAGCTTTTTCGTTAAAGAAGCACTTGACAAAATGGAGGGTAAATAAATGGCTAAAATAGTTACTTTCG
>JAZRAI010000025.1:0-45723 GCA_045634455.1 Acutalibacteraceae bacterium | reverse complement strand
TCCATACATGGTAAATCATCGTGAATAAGTGAATAGGTATGAATCATTTCGAGTGCAACGGCAAAATTTATGGCTTTTTGCGGTGCGCCACCAAAAATTTTACATAGTTCTAATGTTAAGATTGGTCTTAACCTTTTACCGCCAAGTGTCAGGCTATATCGTGCCGCGTCAGAAACTTTTCGATACGGTGTAGAAATTTCAGCAAAAAGTCTATCAATTTCTTCTTCAATATACACCTTATAATTGTTTAAAATTTCTTTCGGCATATCAATTTTCCTTTTCGGCTTCGGTTAATGAAATGATTTTGTTTTGGGCGTTTTCAAGCGCTGTTTTACATTCAGTTATATGCTTAATTCCTTTTTCAAAAAGCTCAATCGAGGCTTCAAGTGTTGTATCGCTTGCTTCTAATTTTGAAATTATATTTTCAAGTTCTGATAAAGATTTTTCAAAATCTATTTTATTTTTGGTCAAAATATTCACCTCATTAATTTTTGGTAACACGGTTTATGGTGCAGTTTGCATTTCCATCTGCAAATTTAAGGTCTATTATATCGTTATTTGATATTTGGTCAACAGATGTCACTGTTTTTCCATCCTTAGTAACAGAGGTGAAACCGCGTGATAAAACTTTTAGCGGACTTAAAGCGTCCAATCTCAAAACGTTAGCGTTGAGTTGCTGATTAAGTGAACTGATTTTAGTGTTTAAAGCGGAATTTAATCTGTCAGTTAAAATATCAAGTCGCTCTGCCCTATTGTTTATGATTACATCTTGCGGTTGTCTTAAATAAAGACTTGAAAGACTTTTTTCAAGGCGCATTTTATAAAAATTCAAACGAGAAATTAAATTTGCTTTCAGAATATTTTCATAACGCAAAAGCAATGAATAAATTTCCGCGCCGTCAGGCGTAGCAAGCTCGGCAGCAGCAGAGGGCGTAGGCGCACGCAAATCGCTTACAAAATCGCAAATAGTAAAGTCGGTTTCATGACCTACAGCAGAAATTACAGGTATTGGAGATTCATAAATTTTACGGGCTAATGCTTCTTCATTAAATGCCCACAAATCCTCAATAGAGCCACCGCCCCTACCGATAATTATAACGTCAATATCAGAAAGGCAGTAAAGTCTTTCAAGTGCATCGCAAAGCTCAGGAACTGCGCTTTTACCCTGAACGGCAACAGGACACATAATAATTTCAGAAGTTTTCCAACGCCTTGAAAGAATGTTTAAAATATCCTCAACCGCAGCACCGGTATCAGAAGTTACAACTGCAATCCTTTTTGGAAATTTAGGTATTGGTCTTTTTGAGGATGTATCAAACAAACCTTCCTTAGAAAGCTTCTCCTTAATTTCGTTAAATTTACGTGTAATGTCACCAATTCCGTCTTCAAGCATTTCCTCAGCATAAAACTGATACTGACCGTCTTTTTCATAAAGCGAAACTCTGCCTTTAAGTATTACCTTCATACCGTCAGAAGGCTTGAACTTAATTTGTTGTGCATAGGCTTTAAACATAACACATCGAACGGCAGCATCGCTATCTTTTAGTGTGAAATAAAAATGTCCACTTTGGTAATGGTTTTTGAAATTTGAAATTTCACCCAAAACTGTTACATTGTTAAGTATTGCGTCACCTTCAATAAGAGAACGGACATAAAAATTGAGTTGTTTTACGGATAATGAATTAACAGATTGCATAATTATGATTTTGCAACAGTTGAAAGAATACCATTTACAAAGGAAGCATCTTCTTTTGTTGCATATTTTTTGCAAAGTTCAACCGCCTCATTAATAGATACTGAAACAGGTATTTCGTCTAAATATTTCATTTCAAAAATTGCAAGTCTTAAAACTGCAAGAGCAGTTTTTGAAATACGTTCTATTTTCCAACCGATAGCATTAGTTGAAATAATTTCATCGATTTCATCAACTTTTGAATATACACCCAAAAAGACAGATTTTATATAGTCATCAGGAATTAAATCCCTAACCTCGCAGGCTAAATCTAAAATTTCCTCTGCTTCACTTTGGCTGAAAAGCTTTTCAAAAACCAAAATAAACGCCTCTTCCCTTGCCTGTTTACGAGTCATAAATATAACCACCTTTGGCTAAAAATTAATATTTAATATATTATACTATGAAATATGCATAATTTCAAGGAAAATTCATAAAAATATGCAAAAAAAGCCCGAGACGAAAATATCTCGGGCAAAAATTTTATAAATATTAATACATTCCTGCGCCTGCGGCAGCAGCTGCTGCGTTTGCTGCGGCGGCAGAATCATCTTTCTTATCGGCGATTAAGCTTTCGGTTGTAAGAACCATTGATGCCACGGAAGCTGCATTCTGAAGTGCCGAACGTGTAACCTTTGTAGGGTCAACAATACCTGCTTCAAGCATATCGGTATAGTTTTCTTTGTAAGCATCAAATCCGTAATTTGTTTTACCGCTTGAAATGATTTTATCAATAATTACAGAGCCTTCAAGACCTGAATTGTAAGCGATTTGACGGATAGGTGCTTCCAAAGCTTTAAGAACAATATTAACGCCTGTTTTAATGTCACCCTCGGTTTCTTCAAGTAAAGCTTTAACGGCAGGAATAGTGTTAATTAATGCAACACCACCGCCTGCTACAATACCCTCTTCAACAGCAGCTTTGGTAGCAGAAAGGGCATCCTCTATACGGAGTTTCTTTTCCTTCATCTCGATTTCAGTTGCGGCGCCTACCTTAATAACTGCAACACCGCCGGCAAGCTTAGCAAGTCTTTCCTGAAGCTTTTCGCGGTCAAAATCAGAGGTGGTAACAGCAATTTCATTTCTTATCTGACCGATGCGGTCCTTTATAAGCTGACTATCGCCTGCACCGTCAACAATAATTGTATTTTCCTTTGAAACCTTAATCTGACGTGCAGAACCAAGTTGTGCAATACTTGTTTCCTTCAAGTCAAGGCCTAATTCCTCGGAAATAACTTCACCGCCGGTAAGAATGGCGATATCGCGAAGCATTTCTTTTCTTCTGTCACCAAAGCCGGGAGCTTTAACGGCAACACATGTAAATGTGCCGCGAAGCTTGTTAACGATTAGGGTTGAAAGTGCTTCACCCTCGATATCCTCGGCAATAATTAAAAGCTTTTTACCTGACTGAACGAGCTGTTCAAGTAAGGGTAAAATTTCTTGGATATTAGCAATTTTCTTATCAGTGATAAGAATGAGTGCATCATCTAAAACTGCTTCCATTTTGTCTGTATCAGTAGCCATATAAGGAGTGATATATCCTCTGTCAAACTGCATACCTTCAACAACTTCGGAATAGGTGTCAGCGGTCTTGGATTCCTCAACGGTGATTACACCATCGGCACTTACTTTTTCCATTGCTTCAGCGATAAGATTACCTATAACCTCGTCACCTGATGAAACAGTAGCAACACGGGCAATATCGGCAGTTCCTTCAACGTTTTTAGAGTTAGAGATAACAGTTTTTACTGCGGTATCAACAGCGATACTGATACCTTTTTTAACAACCATAGGATTTGCACCTGCGGCCACGTTTTTCATACCCTCATTAATAAGAGCCTGAGCCAAAACAGTAGCAGTAGTTGTACCATCACCTGCGGCATCATTAGTCTTTACAGAAACTTCCTTAACAAGTTGTGCTCCCATATTTTCAAAGGGGTCGTCAAGCTCAATTTCCTTTGCAATGGTTACGCCATCGTTAGTGATAAGCGGTGAACCGTACTTCTTATCAAGAACAACATTTCTTCCCTTGGGACCAAGAGTTACTTTAACTGCATTTGCAAGTTTATCAACACCGCCCTGAAGCGCTTTTCTTGCTTCTTCACCAAAAATTATTTCTTTTGCCATAACAGTTTTTCTCCTTATTCAACAATAGCTAAAATTTCTGACTGTTTAAGAATTGTGTATTCCTCGCCGTCGATTTTAATTTCTGTACCGGAATATTTAGCGGCGATTACCTTATCGCCAACCTTTAAAGTCATAACAACATCTTTTCCGTCAACAATTCCGCCGGGACCAACAGCTACAACTTCTGCAATTTGAGGTTTTTCTTTTGCGGTTAAAGTTAAAACAATGCCGCTTTTAGTGGTTTCCTCTGCCTGTGTCGGCTTTATTACCACATTATCAGCCAATGGTTTAATATTCATTAAAATTCCTCCTTGGAAAATTTTTGTTAATGTAATTTTATATCAAAAGTCAGGAAAAGTCAATAGCGGGTTTTGAAAAAATGTTTTATTTAATTTATGTTAAAAAAATTTTTACAATTTATCAAAATTAACAAAAAAACTTTTTTAAAAGTTATTATATATGTTTCTTTCTTAAAAACTAAAATGTTTCATTGACAAAATATGAGGTATATGATAAAATAATTACATACAATATATACGGTTCTTTAGGACTGACGGATAAGTGGAGCACCACATGAACTAAGGAATCAATTTAACGCCGACCGTCTGGGCGCACTTATCCTTTGGATTTGTGCGCCCATTTTTAGTTTGGCAGTAAGGAGTAGCTATGAAAAAAGTTGGTATTATAATGGGTAGCGACAGTGATTTACCCGTTGTTGAAAAAGCTGTTAAGATGTTAGAAAGCTTTGAAGTGCCTTATGAGGTTCACGTGTTTTCTGCTCACAGAACCCCTGTTGAAGCAAAGGAATTTAGTGCAAATGCTCGCAAAAACGGTTTTGGTGCAATTATTGCCGCTGCCGGTATGGCCGCACATTTAGCAGGAGCTATTGCCGCTAATACTACCCTTCCCGTTGTTGGAATTCCTATTAATTGCGGAAAGTTTGACGGTATGGATGCTTTGCTTTCCACTGTTATGATGCCTACAGGTATTCCTGTTGCAACTGTTGCTGTTGATGGTGCTGCTAATGCCGCACTTTTATGTATTGAAATGCTTAGCATTGAGGATGAAACATTAGCAGAAAAGCTTGATGCCAAGCGCAAATCTGATTCACTTGCCGTACTTGAAAAAAATGCGGTTATTGAAAATAAATTTAATAAATAATTTTAAAGGAGTAATAGAAATGGAAAAGAAGTTAGTTTACACAGGAAAAACAAAGGATGTTTTTGCGTTAGAAAACGGAAACTGTTTGTTAAAATTTAAAGACGATTGCACCGGTAAAGACGGCGTATTTGATCCCGGTGAAAATTCTGTTGGTCTTACTATTGATGGTGTTGGTGACGTAAATTTACGTATGTCTATTTATTTCTTTGAAAAAGTAAATGCCGCAGGCATTAAAACTCACTATGTAAGTGCAGACCTTGATAACACAACTATGGAAGTTCTCCCTGCTAAGGTTTTCGGTAAAGGTCTTGAAGTTATCTGCCGCTATAAAGCAGTTGGTAGCTTCTTCCGTCGTTATAGTGATTATTGCACCGAGGGTCAGGATTTACCCGCTTATGTTGAAATGACCTTTAAAAACGATGAAAAGGGCGATCCCCTTGTAACTAAGGACGGTCTTGTTGATTTAGGCGTTATGACTGCAAAGCAGTATGATGATATTAAGAAGATGACACAGGATATTACCAAAATAGTTGCTGACGACCTTAAAGAAAAGGGTCTTGATATGTATGATATCAAGTTTGAGTTTGGTTATGATGCAAACGGCGATGTTATGCTTATTGACGAAATCGCTTCAGGTAATATGCGTGTTTATAAGAATGGCGAATATATTGACCCCATGACTCTTTCTAAGCTTTTCTTTGCTTAATTTGTAGGTGAAATAATGGGCGGTTTTTTTGGAGTTGTCAGTAAAGAGGATGCCATTTCCGATGTTTTCTTCGGTACTGACTATCACTCGCATTTAGGTACTCGTCGTGGCGGTATTGCGGCATACGATAAAGAAATAGGTCTGCAAAGAGAAATTCACAATATTGAAAACTCTCCTTTCAGAACTAAATTTGATGATATTTTTGACGAAATGAAGGGCAATTCTGCGATCGGTTGTATTAGTGATTATGACCCGCAACCTTTGCTTATTCGTTCAAATATCGGTACCTATGCGATTTGCGTAATTGGTCTTATTAATAATTATGAGGCACTAATTAACGAATATTTAACTACAAGTTGCGGCCATTTTGACGCAATGACAGGTGGCAAAGTAAATTCTACAGAGCTTGTAGCAGCTCTAATAAATCAAAAAAGCAGTTTTACCGAGGGTATAAAATTTGCGCAAAATGTTATAGACGGCACTGCTTCTATCCTTATTTTAAAGGACGGCGGTTCTATTATTGCAGCACGTGATAAGCTTGGCAGAATTCCCGTAATTATTGGCAAGCGTGAAGATGGTTACTGCGTAACATTTGAATCCTTTGCCTCCTTAAAGCTTGGTTATGAGCAGGTTAAAGAATTGGGCCCGGGCGAAATTGTTGAGCTTACACATGATAGTTTTACCGTGCTTGAAAAAGCTGGCACAAAAAAGAAGGTATGTGCTTTTCTTTGGAGCTATTACGGATATCCCACCTCTTGTTATGAGGGCGTTAACGTTGAAATAATGCGTTATAAAAACGGTAAGATTATCGCACGTCACGATATGGACGAGCATTTGGCTGAGGATATTGATTACGTTGGCGGTGTTCCCGATTCAGGCACTCCGCACGCCATCGGATATGCTAACGAAAGCCATAAAGATTTTGCGCGTGCATTTATTAAATATACGCCTACTTGGGCTCGTAGTTTTACTCCCACAAAGCAAACCGAGCGTAGACGTGTAGCTAAAATGAAGCAAATACCCATACACGACCTGATAACTGATAAAAATCTTTTATTTGTTGATGATTCTATTGTTCGCGGTACACAGCTTAAGGAAACTGTTGATTTCTTGTACTCCAACGGAGCAAAGTCGGTTCATATGCGTTCTGCTTGCCCACCTATTATGTACGGTTGTAAATACCTTAATTTTTCAAGGGCTACAAGCGATATGGAGCTTATTGCACGCCGTGTAATTTTTGAGCTTGAGGGTGACGCAGGCTTCCAATATATCGACCAATATGCCGATTGTAAAACCGAGCGTGGTAAAAAGCTTCGCAAAAGTATTGCAGAAAAATTCAATTTTGCATCTCTTGAATTCCAATCTCTTGAGGGCATAATTGAAGCAATCGGTCTTCCCGAGGACGAGCTTTGCACTTATTGTTGGAACGGTAAAGAATAATTTGAAAAGGAATTTTAATTATGAATAACTCACAATCTAAGTCTTATGCAGATGCAGGGGTTGATATTACTGCAGGTTATAAAGCAGTTGAGCTTATGAAAAAGCATATTGCAAGAACCAAAACTGACGGTTGCTTTGATGACCTTGGCGGATTTGGCGGTTGCTTTGGACTTCCGACCGGTATGGAAGAACCCGTTTTGGTTTCGGGTACAGACGGTTGCGGTACAAAGGTAAAAATTGCAATGTTACTTGATAAGCACGATACTACCGGTATTGATGCGGTTGCTATGTGCGTAAACGATATTATATGTGTTGGCGCAAAACCCTTATTTTTCCTCGACTATATCGCTTGCGGTAAAAACTATCCCGAAAAAATAGCTGAGATAGTTAAAGGTGTTGCTGAGGGTTGCGTTCAGTCAGGCTGTGCTCTTATTGGCGGTGAAACTGCTGAACATCCCGGTCTTATGCCTGAGGATGACTACGACCTTGCAGGCTTCTCAGTAGGTATTGTTGATAAAAAGAAAATTCTTGATAATAAGACAATGTGCGAGGGTGACGTTGTTATCGCTCTCCCCTCTACCGGTGTTCATTCAAACGGTTTTTCACTTGTGCGTAAAGTTTTTGATGTTGAAAATTGCGACCTTACAACTCCTCGTGCAGAGTTAGAGGGTAAATCATTAGGAGAAGCATTACTCGCTCCTACAAAAATTTATGTAAAGCCTATGCTTGCTCTTTTCGATAATGTTAAGGTTCGTGCGGTTTCCCATATTACCGGCGGTGGTTTCTACGAAAATATTCCGAGAAGTATTCCTGATGGTTTTGGTGCGGAAATTGTTAAAAGCTCTATTAAAGTATTACCTATTTTTGATTTACTTCAGAAAACAGGTAATATTCCTGAAAGAGATATGTACAATACATATAATATGGGCGTTGGTATGAGCGTTGTTGTAGCAAAAGAGGATGCTGAAAAAGCTATTGAAATTCTTAAAGCTAACGGCGAAGATGCTTATGTTATCGGCAAAATTATTAAGTCTGATAATAAAATCAGCTTTATTTAAGGGTATTGAAAATGAAAAATATTGCAGTTTTGGTTTCGGGTGGCGGAACTAACTTACAAGCACTTATCAATGCTCAGACCGAAGGTATTGTAAAATCAGGTAAAATTACACTTGTTATTTCCAATAATCCCGATGCCTATGCTTTAACAAGAGCAAAAGATGCTGATATTAAAACAGTTGTTTGCAATAAAAAGGAACTCGGTTCTGACTTTGAGGATACATTAATCTCTGTTTTAGACGAGCATAATATCGATTTTATTGTACTTGCAGGATTTATGTGTATTTTAAGTGCAAAATTTACCGAGCATTTTGCTAACAGAATTATTAATGTACATCCTTCCCTCATTCCCTCTTTTTGCGGAAAAGGCTTTTATGGACTTCGTGTTCATGAGGCGGCCTTGGAGTATGGAGTAAAAGTGACAGGCGCTACTGTTCATTTTGTTAACGAAATTCCCGATGGCGGTAAAATTATAATGCAAAAAGCTGTTGAAATCAGAGACGATGATACCCCCGAAATATTACAAAAACGTGTTATGCAAGAGGCAGAGTGGAAAATTTTACCCCTTTCTCTTGAAAAAGTTTGCAGCGAAAATTAAGGAGAATAATTATGGCTTTGTTTGATTTAAGTAAACTATTGAGTGAAAATTCCTACCCCGGCAGAGGTATTGTTATCGGTAAAAGTGCTGACGGAAAATCCGCTTTATTTGCCTATTTTATTATGGGTAGAAGTGAAAATAGCCGAAACCGTATTTTTGAGCGCTTTGATGGCGGTATGAGAACAAAGGCTTTTGACGAATCTAAGCTTTCTGACCCAAGTCTCATTATTTATAACCCGTATTTAAAGCTTGGTGACAGTGATATTATCACCAACGGCGACCAGACCGATACAATTTACGATTTAATGAAAGAAGGAGTTACCTTTGAAGAGTCGCTCCATACTCGCGAGTTTGAGCCTGATGCTCCTAACTTTACTCCTCGTATTTCAGGTATTTTACAATATGGTTTTGAAGCAAAGCTTTTCCATTATAAGTTATCAATATTAAAAAGCAATAACGGAAATCCTGACGCATGTCAAAGATATTTCTTCAGCTATTGTCCACTTGATGGAATCGGTCATTTTATTCATACATATAAGTGTGATGGCAATCCAATTCCTTCTTTTTACGGCGAGCCTGAAGAGGTTGCTATGCCAAATACTGCAAAAGAGCTTGCTGACCTTTGCTGGAATAACTTAAATGAGGATAATAAAGTTTCACTCTTTGTTCGTCAGGTTCCGCTTGACGGTAGTGAGCCTACAGAAATTATTATTAACAAGAACATTTGAGGTTAGTTATGCAACTTGAAAATTCAAAAATTAATTTTCTTGGTGACAGCATTACCGAAGGTCAAGGTTATAAATCCTATGTTGAAATTATTAAGGAAAAATATAACCTAAAATCTGCAAATAACTGTGGTCTTGGTGGTACCCGTATTGCCAAGCAAACTAACCCCTCTACACCCATAAGGTTTGATTACTATTTCGGGTTACGTGTAAAGGTAATTCCTAAGGATGTTGATGCAGTTGTAGTTTTTGGCGGTACAAATGATTATAGCACCGGCGACAGTAAAATCGGCGATATAAACAGTACGGATATTCACACCTTCTACGGTGCATTAAACACATTAATTTCCGATTTAAAAAATGATTTTCCTCATTCAAAAATCATTTTTATGACGCCGATCAGAAGATCCGGCGAACAAAACCGTAATCACAACGGAAAAATATTGGAAGACTATGTCAACGCCGTAATCGATGTTACTAAAAAACATAATGTCCCCGTTATTGACCTTTTTAGAAGCGACATATTTAACCCAAATGATAAAAACTTCTTGCCCGACGGGTTACACCCCAATAATGAAGGACAAGCAATTTTAGCTGATTATATTGCAAAAGAACTAATGAAAATTTAAGGAGAAAACTATGAAAGAATTTGAACTTAAATATGGTTGTAACCCCAACCAAAAACCTGCTAAAATTTTTATGGCAGACGGTAGCGAGTTGCCTATTGAAATTTTATGTGGCAGACCCGGTTATATTAACTTTTTGGATGCCTTTAATTCATGGCAATTAGTAAAAGAATTAAAAGTAGCTTTGGGACTTCCTGCTGTAACATCTTTTAAGCACGTTAGTCCTACTTCTGCCGCAGTTGGTACAATACTTCCCGAAAAGCTTAAAAAAGCTTGCTTTGTTGATGATATTGAGGGTCTTGACGAATCTCCCCTTGCCTGTGCTTATGCAAGAGCTCGAGGTACTGACAGAATGTGCTCCTTTGGTGATTGGGTTGCCCTTTCCGATGTTTGCGACGTTACCACCGCATTACTCATTAAGCGCGAGGTTTCAGACGGTATTATTGCTCCCGGCTACGAACCCGAAGCATTAGAAATTCTTAAATCTAAGAGAAACGGTAATTACAATATTGTAAAAATCGATCCTGATTTTGTTCCTGCTCCTATTGAGCATAAGCAGGTTTACGGAATTACCTTTGAGCAAGGCAGAAATGAATTTAAAATTAACAACGAATTGCTCTCTAACCTTGTAACTGAAAATAAAAATTTACCTGATGATGCAAAGCGCGATTTGATAATTTCACTTATCACACTTAAATATACACAGTCTAACTCTGTTTGCTTTGCGGTTGACGGACAGGCTATCGGTGTTGGTGCAGGTCAGCAGTCACGTATCCACTGCACACGTCTTGCAGGCTCTAAGGCTGATACATGGTTCCTTCGCCAACACAATAAAGTGTTAAATCTCCCCTTCCTCGATAACATTGCAAGACCCACAAGAGACAATGTTATTGACGGTTATATTAATCGTAACGAAGAGGATGTTTGCGCAGACGGTAATTGGCAAAAATACTTTAAAACACAACCCGAAGCTCTTACAGATGCAGAAATTAAAGAATACCTTTCAACAATTAAAGGTGTTTCATTAGGCTCTGATGCTTTCTTCCCGTTTGATGACAACATTGAACGTGCTTACAGAAGCGGTGTTTCCTACATCGCTGAGCCCGGCGGTTCTATTCGTGACGATGCAGTTATTGGTTGCTGCAATAAATACGGTATTGCAATGGCATTTACCGGTATGCGACTTTTCCACCATTAATATTAAGGAGTAAACGTAATGAACTTTTTTGAGGAACTTAAAAACTTTGACAGTGAAGTAGCAGAAGCTTGCGACAAAGAGCTTCAAAGACAAAGACATAATATCGAACTTATTGCTTCTGAAAATATTGTTTCAAAAGCAGTTTTGTTAGCAGCAGGCGGTGTTCTTACAAACAAATATGCAGAAGGTTATCCGACAAAACGTTATTATGGCGGTTGTCAGTGTGTTGATATTGTTGAGGATATTGCAAGAGAAAGAGCTAAAAAACTTTTTGGTTGCAATTTTGCAAACGTTCAACCTCATTCAGGTGCAAACGCAAACCTTGCAGCATTTTTTGCTCTTGTTAACCCCGGCGATACCGTTATGGGTATGAATTTACAACAGGGCGGTCACCTATCGCACGGCTCACCTGTTAATATTTCAGGTAAATATTTTAATATTGTTCCTTATGGTGTTTCTAACGAAACCGAGACAATTGATTATGATGAAATGGAAAAAATTGCTCTTGAGTGTCAGCCTAAGCTTATTGTTGTTGGTGCATCGGCTTATTCGAGAATTATTGATTTCCCCCGTTGCCGTGAAATTGCAGATAAAGTTGGCGCATATTTAATGGTAGATATGGCTCATATTGCCGGTCTTATTGCCGCAGGCGAGCATCCGTCACCTATTCCTTATGCACACGTTGTAACCACTACCACACACAAAACTCTTCGCGGACCTCGTGGCGGTATGATTCTTTGCAACGACGAGGAAATCTACCTTAAAATAAATAAGGCTGTTTTCCCCGGTACACAGGGCGGTCCTTTAATGCATATTATTGCTGCTAAGGCGGTAGCTCTTGGCGAGGCATTAACTCCCGAATATAAGGAATATCAGAAGCAGGTTGTTAAGAATGCAGCAGCGCTTGCAAAAGCATTAACTGATGAAGGATTTGAACTTGTTTCGGGCGGTACTGATAACCACCTTATGCTCTTAAAGCTTGTTAAAGAAGGTATTACAGGTAAAGAACTTGAACACAGACTTGATGAGGTTCATATTACTGCAAATAAAAATACAGTTCCTAATGACCCACAAAGTCCTTTTGTTACAAGCGGTGTAAGACTTGGCACTCCCGCAGTAACCACTCGTGGCTTTAAAGAAGCTGAAATGGTTAAAATTGCTCATTGGATTCGTCTTATAGTTGACGACTTTGAAGCTAACAAGGAAACTGTTTCAAAAGAAGTTCAAGAGCTTTGCGAAAAGTTCCCTATTTATTAATTTATAAATCAGCAAGAGATTTTTTCTCCTGCTGATTTACTGCGTTAAATTATTTAAAGTAAGGATGTATTTTTAATGAAAGTAATGGTTGTAGGCGGCGGTGGCCGTGAGCACGCAATTATAAAAAAACTTAAGGAAAATAAAACTATTACCGAAATTTATGCTCTGCCCGGAAACGGCGGAATGAAAGATGATGCAACACTTGTAAACATCGGCGCAAAGGATATTGAAAATATTGTAAAATTTGCAACTGATAATAAAATTGATTATGCTGTTGTAGCACCCGATGACCCGCTTGTTTTAGGTGCGGTTGATGCGCTTGAAAATGTTGGTATTCCCTGCTTTGGCCCTAAGGCTAATGCTGCTATTATTGAGGGTAGTAAGGTTTTTTCAAAAAATCTTATGAAAAAATATAATATTCCGACTGCACAATACGAGGTATTTTCAAATAAAGATGAGGCATTAAAATATCTTGAAACTGCACCAATTCCTACTGTTATTAAGGCAGACGGTTTAGCGCTCGGTAAAGGTGTTATTATTGCTGAAACACGCGATGATGCAAAAGAAGCAGTTATCTCAATGATGGAAGATAAGGTTTTCGGTGATAGCGGAAGCAACATCGTAATAGAGGAATTTTTAGAGGGTCCTGAGGTTTCCGTTCTTGCCTTTACAGACGGTAAGGTTGTAAAACCGATGGTGTCATCTATGGACCATAAGCGTGCGCTTGACGGCGATAAGGGACTTAATACCGGTGGTATGGGTACCATTGCTCCTAATCCTTACTACACAAAAGAAATTTCCGATATCTGTATGGATAAGATATTTATTCCTACAATTAACGCTATGAATTCCGAAAACAGAACCTTTAAAGGCTGTCTGTATTTTGGATTAATGCTTACAAAAGACGGACCTAAGGTAATTGAGTACAACTGTCGCTTTGGCGACCCTGAAACTCAGGTTGTTCTCCCCTTACTTGAAAGTGATTTACTGACTGTTATGACTGCTTGTACTAATGGTACATTGGCTGAAACTGATGTTAAGTTTAGTAACGGTGCCGCAGCTTGTGTTGTAATGGCATCAAATGGTTATCCACAAAAATACGAAAGCGGTTTCCCACTACAAATAGCAGATAGTGTTAAAGATAAGGTTTATGTTGCAGGTGCAAAGCTTGATGGTGATGTGCTAAAAACCGCAGGTGGCAGAGTTTTGGGCGTAATAGCTACGGCTGATACTCTTAAAACCGCACTTGAAAAAGCTTATGAAAACACAAAACTTGTAAGCTTTGAAAACGCATATATGAGAAGTGATATTGGTGCCAAGGCACTTAAAGCTCAGGAGGAAAACTAATGGTATATAGAATTTTTGTCGAAAAGAAAAAAGAACTCGCAAATGAAGCAAAAGGTCTCTTAAAGGAAATTAATGAGCTTCTTTTGATTGACAGTGTTAAAGATATTAGAATTTTTAACCGTTACGATGTTGAAAATATTGAAAAAGAGTTGTTTGATTATTCTGTAAACACTGTATTTTCAGAGCCACAACTTGATATTACATATCAAGAAATTGAAAATGACGGTGCTACTGTATTTGCGGTTGAATTTTTGCCCGGACAGTTTGACCAACGCGCAGATTCTGCTGCTCAGTGCATACAAATTATTTCTCAAAAGGACAGACCTACTGTTCGTACTGCCAAGGTATATATGCTCTATGGCAATATCGCCGAAACCGAGCTTGCCGCTATCAAAAAGCACCTAATTAACCCCGTTGAAGCTCGTGAAGCTGCTCTTGAGAAACCCGAAACACTAAAAATAAATTATGAAATTCCTACTACTGTTGAAACCTTAAACGGCTTTATTTCGCTTGATAGAAAAGGTCTTGAAGATTTTGTTAAAAAGTACGGACTTGCTATGGATGCAGATGATATAGCTTTTTGTCAGGATTATTTTAAATCCGAAAACCGCGAGCCTACCATTACAGAAATTCGTATGATTGATACATATTGGTCAGACCACTGTCGTCATACCACTTTCCTTACAAATATTGACGATGTTAAGTTTGAAGACAAGCTTTTAGAGGACGCATATAATGATTATATTGCTACCCGTAAAGAGCTTGGCAGAACTAAACCAATCTGCCTTATGGACATTGCTACATTGGCAGTCCGTTATCTTAAAGAACACGGTAAGCTTGACAAATTGGATGAATCAGAGGAAATTAATGCTTGTACTGTTAAAATCGATGTTGAGGTTGACGGTGTAAGTGAGCCTTGGTTATTGCTCTTTAAAAACGAAACACATAACCATCCGACAGAAATTGAGCCATTTGGTGGCGCTGCTACTTGTATAGGCGGTGCAATTCGTGACCCGCTTTCAGGTAGAAGCTATGTTTACGGTGCTATGCGTGTAACCGGTGCCGCTAACCCTTTGAAGAGTGTTAAAGAAACTATGGAGGGCAAGCTCCCCCAAAGAAAAATTGTTACAACCGCAGCAGACGGTTATTCTTCATACGGTAACCAAATCGGTTTGGCAACAGGCATTGTTGATGAAATTTATCACGACGGATATGCTGCAAAGCGTATGGAAATTGGTGCAGTAATTGCTGCTACTCCCGCCGAAAATGTACGTCGCGAAGTTCCTGCTCCCGGTGATGTTGTAATACTTCTTGGTGGCTCTACCGGTCGTGACGGTTGCGGCGGTGCTACTGGTTCTTCAAAATCACATACACTTGAATCGCTCGAATCCTGCGGTGCCGAAGTACAAAAAGGTAATGCTCCCGAAGAAAGAAAGCTTCAAAGACTTTTCAGAAACTATGAAGCTTGCCGTATGATTAAGCGTTGTAACGACTTTGGTGCAGGCGGTGTATCGGTTGCTATCGGTGAATTAGCCGACGGACTATTAATCGACCTTAATGCAGTTCCAAAGAAATATGACGGTCTTGACGGTACTGAGCTTGCAATCAGTGAATCTCAGGAAAGAATGGCTGTTGTTATCGAAAAAGAAAATATCGACAGATTCTTAGAATTAGCCCATAGTGAAAACTTGCAGGCAGTAAAGGTTGCAGATATTACTGCAGAGCCTCGTCTTGTAATGAATTGGAATAGTAATACTATTGTTAATATAAGCCGTGAATTCCTAAATTCTAACGGTGCTGAAAAGCATATTACAATTACTCCAAATAACCCTGAGGATTATAACAAGATTATTGAGGGCGGATTTGTAGAAAACCTTAAAGTTTTAGCCGATGACCTTAATATATGCTCTAAGCGTGGTCTTTCAGAGCAGTTTGACTCAACAATTGGTGCAGGAACTGTTCTTATGCCATTTGGTGGTAAACATCAGTTAACTCCTATCCAGGCAATGGTACAAAAGATTTCTGTTGAGAAAAAACATACCGATGACTGCTCACTTATGTCTTGGGGTTATAATCCCTTCATTACCGAAAAAAGCCCTTATCACGGTGCTTATTTGGCAGTAGTTGAATCAGTTTCAAAGCTTATTGCTACCGGTGCTGACTTTAACGATGTATATCTTACATTCCAAGAATATTTTGAGCGTCCCGGTAAAGACGGTAAGCGTTGGGGCAAGCCTTTGTCTGCATTACTTGGTGCATTTAAGGCTCAAAAGGACTATGGTATCGGTTCTATCGGCGGTAAGGATTCAATGAGTGGTAGCTTTGAGGATTTAGACGTTCCTCCCACACTTGTTTCATTCGCAGTAACCACCGATAAAGTTCAGAACATTGTTTCGCCTGAGTTTAAAAAGGCAGGAAATAAAGTAGTTCTCCTCTGCCCTCTTTATGATGAAAACAATTTACCTGATACTGCATCTCAAATTAAGACCTTCAATAAGGTAACCGAGCTTATGCGTAAGGGCATTGTTGCTTCTTGCTATACTCCTTGTATGGGCGGTATTGGTGAAGCCGTTATGAAGATGTCCTTCGGTAACAATTTAGGCTTTAAGTTTGACGATAATATGTGCAATTCCGCAATATTCGGTTATAACTACGGTAGCTTTATTTTAGAGGTGACGGAGGATGTTGAGGATGCTATTGTTATTGGTACTGTAACTGATGATGCAAAGCTTACTCTAAACGACGAAAGCATCGCACTTAGCGAATTGCTTGGTATATATGAGAATAAATTGGAATCTGTTTATAAGTGCAACATCAAAGATAATAAGACTCCTATGCAGAACTTCTCATATACAGCAAGTGAGCGTATTGCTCCCGCCATTAAGGTTGCAAAGCCTAAGGTATTGATTCCTGTATTCCCCGGTACTAACTGCGAATTTGATTCTGCTAAGGTAATGAGAGATGCCGGTGCCGAGCCCGAAATTTTTGTTATCAACAATCAATCAAGTGAAGGTATATCACGTTCTGTTGAAAAGTTTGCAGAAAGCCTTAAAACCTCACAAATGATATTTGTTCCAGGTGGTTTCTCAGGCGGTGACGAGCCCGACGGTAGCGGTAAATTTATTACTGCTTTCTTCCGTAACGGCGCTATCAAAGAACAAGTTACCGACCTTCTTGATAACAGAGACGGTCTTATCTGCGGTATTTGTAACGGTTTCCAGGCACTTATTAAGTTAGGTCTTGTTCCCTTTGGCAAAATTATTGATACCGACGAAAATTGTCCAACCCTTACATTTAATACAATAGCACGCCATCAGTCAAGAATTGTAAGAACAAGAATTGCTTCTAATAAATCTCCTTGGCTTTATGATACAAATGTTGGCGATATCTATAATGTTCCGATTTCTCACGGTGAGGGTCGCTTCTTATGCTCTGAGGAGCTTATTAAGAAGCTTGCTGAAAACGGACAAATTGCTACACAGTATGTTGACCTTAACGGCAATGCTACAAGCGATGTTCACTTTAATCCTAACGATTCAATGTACGCTATTGAGGGTATCACCTCTCCCGACGGCAGAGTTTTTGGTAAAATGGGACACAGTGAACGTATCGGTTCAGGACTTTACAAGAACGTTTACGGTGAATATGACATCAAGATGTTTAAATCTGCTGTTAAATACTTTAAATAAGGAGTAATTAAAATGGCTTATTTATCAGATATTGAAATTGCTCAGAGTGCAAAAATGCAACCTATAACAGAAATTGCTAAAACTGCCGGTATTGATGAAAAATACTTAGAGCAATACGGCAAATATAAAGCTAAAGTTGACCTTTCAATTATGAAAGAAAATAAGAATGATAACGGTAAACTGATTTTAGTTACCGCTATTACTCCTACTCCTGCTGGTGAAGGCAAGACCACAACAAACATCGGTCTTGCTGACGGATTAAAGAAAATCGGCAAGAATGTATGTGTTGCCTTGCGTGAGCCTTCATTAGGTCCTGTTTTCGGTATTAAGGGCGGTGCTGCAGGCGGCGGTTACGCTCAGGTAGTACCTATGGAGGATATTAATCTCCACTTTACAGGTGACTTCCACGCAATCGGTGCTGCTAATAATTTGCTTTCCGCTATGCTTGATAACCATATTCATCAGGGCAATGCCTTGGGAATTGATGTAAGACGCATTACATGGAAACGCTGTGTTGATATGAACGACCGTCAGCTCCGTTTTGTAACCGATGGTCTCGGCGGAAAGGTTAATGGTGTTCCCCGTGAGGACGGCTTTGATATTACTGTTGCAAGCGAAATTATGGCAGTTTTATGCTTAGCTTCTGATATTACCGACTTAAAGGAAAGACTTGCTCGCATAATTGTAGCTTATAACTTTAAGGACGAGCCCGTAACTGCAGGCGACCTTAATGCTCAAGGTGCTATGGCGGCTTTACTTAAAGATGCTATCAAACCTAATTTGGTTCAAACACTCGAAGGCACTCCTGCTTTGGTACACGGCGGACCTTTTGCTAATATTGCACACGGTTGTAACTCTGTTACCGCTACAAAGCTTGCATTAAAGCTTGCCGATTATGCAGTAACAGAAGCAGGCTTTGGTGCTGATTTAGGTGCTGAAAAGTTTCTTGATATCAAGTGTCGTATGGCGGGTCTTACCCCTTCGGCAGTTGTTATGGTAGCAACAGTTCGTGCCCTTAAAATGCATGGCGGACTTGATAAAAAATCTTTGGGTGAGGAAAATCTTGAAGCACTTGAGAAAGGTATTCCAAATCTTATCCGTCACGTTTCAAATATTAAAAATGTTTACAAGCTTCCTTGTGTGGTAGCTGTAAACAAATTCCCGACCGATACCGATAATGAAATAGCATTTATTATTGACAAATGCAAGGAACTTGGCGTTAATGTTGTCCTTTCTGATGTTTGGGCAAAGGGCGGCGAAGGTGCTATTGAGTTAGCAGAAGAGGTTGTACGTCTTTGCGAAGAAAAGAATGACTTTACCTTCTCCTATACCCTTGATGGCTCTATTGAGGAAAAGATTGATGCGATTGTTAAAAAGGTATACGGCGGTAACGGTGTTATCCTTACACCTAACGCTAAAAAACAGGCGGAAAAGCTAACCGAAATGGGACTTTCTAATTTACCAATTTGTATGGCAAAAACACAGTACAGTTTCTCAGATGACCCAACAAAATTAGGAGCCCCCGAGGACTTTTATGTAACTGTTAGAAATATCAAGGTTTCTGCCGGTGCCGGCTTTATAGTAGCCCTTACAGGCGATATTATGACAATGCCCGGACTTCCTAAAGTTCCTGCGGCAGAAAGAATCGATATTGATGCCGACGGAAAAATTACCGGTCTTTTCTAAATAGTAAAATTTAAAGAGATGCATTATTTATGCATCTCTTTTTTTATAAATTTTTATTAAACTATAAATTACAATGTTGCAGCCATAACTGCCTTGATTGTGTGCATTCGGTTTTCGGCTTCGTCGAAAACAATAGAATATTTGCTTTCAAAAACCTCATCAGTAACTTCCATTTCAGTAATACCGAATTTTTCGCTGATTTCCTTGCCGACAGTAGTTTTAAGGTCATGAAAAGCGGGTAAACAATGCATAAATACCACATTATCGGAAGCATTATTGATAAGCTTCATATTAACCTGATAAGGAGAAAGCTCCCTAATTCTTTCTTCCCAAACCTCGGCAGGTTCGCCCATAGAAACCCAAACATCAGTATAAATTACATCGGCATTTTTAGTAGCCTTGATAGGATCAGTTTCAAAGTTAATGGTAGCACCTGTTGATTTAGCTATTTCCTTGCACTTTTCTACAAGCTCTTTGTCAGGGAAATATTTTTCAGGGGCACAAGCGGTAAAATTAAGTCCCATTTTAGCACAGCCAACCATTAAAGAATTACCCATATTATAACGGGCATCGCCCATATAAACAAAGTTAATTCCCTCAAGTTTGCCGAACTTTTCCTTAATTGTAAGGAAGTCTGCCAAAATCTGTGTCGGGTGGAATTCGTTAGTAAGTCCGTTCCAAACAGGAACACCTGCATATTTTGAAAGCTCCTCAACAATTTCCTGACCAAAACCGCGATACTCGATTCCGTCATACATTCTGCCCAAAACACGTGCAGTATCGGCAATACTTTCCTTTTTGCCAATTTGAGAGCCTGTAGGGTCAAGATAAGTAACACCCATACCAAGGTCATAACCCGCAACCTCAAAAGCACAACGAGTGCGTGTGCTTGTTTTTTCAAAAATTAGCGCGATATTTTTACCCTCGCAAAGACGGTGCGGAATACCCGCTTTTTTCTTATACTTTAATTCAGCTGCAAAATCAATGAGACAAGCAATTTCTTCAGAACTAAAATCAAGAAGTTTTAAAAAGCTTTTACCTTTAAAATCCATAATTATTCTCCTAATTTACAAGCATTTATAAGTACATCAATTGCATTTTCAAGCAAATCCCAAGGAATATTAAGTGCCGGCAAAAGTCGAACCTTATTCTTAGCCTTTATAACAAGAACGCCATTCTTTTGACATTCTGCAATTACTTTTGATGCGTCTTTCTCAGTTTCTATACCAAGCATAAGACCTAAACCGCTAACACTTTTTACGCCGTCTGCATTCTTGAGCACTGAAATAATATACTCGGATTTTGCTTTTACTTCGCATAAAAGTGTATTATCGATACGGTTAATTATATTTACTGCACCTGCGCACGCAACAGGATTTCCGCCAAAAGTTGAACCGTGAGACGATGGAACCAAAACATCCTTAACCTTTTCGCCGAGCATAGTAGCACCAATAGGTAGTCCGCCGCCTAAGCCTTTTGCGGTTGAAACAATATCAGGTAAAACGCTGTATTGCTCGTACGCATAGAGTGTACCTGTACGACCGTTACCCGTTTGTACCTCGTCGCAAATAGTTAAAATATCATACTCTTTTGCAAGTTCAAATATTTTTGCAACAAAATCATTATTAAGCGGTAATACTCCACCTTCACCCTGAACACATTCGAACATAATAGCAGCAATATTTTCATTCTTAACAAGGTTTTCAAGCTCAGTTATATTATTTGCTTCACAGTACAAAAAACCGTCTGTAAGGGGCAAAAACTCTGTATGAAATACATCCTGACCCGTAGCTGCAAGCGTAGTAATTGTTCTGCCATGAAAACTATTTTTAAGGGTTATGATTTTATAGCATTCACTTCCCTTTTTATCGGCAGCATATTTTCGAGCCACTTTTATAGCACATTCATTTGCCTCGGCACCTGAATTTGAAAAAAACACCTTTTTAAGCCCTGTTTTAGTACATAGTAATTCTGCTAAATCACAGCAAGGCTTACTGTAATATAGATTTGATGTATGTTGCAGTGTATTAATCTGATTAGTTACCGCCTCTGCCCAAAGACTATCACAGTAACCAAAAGTATTTACTGCAATTCCTGTGCCCAAATCTATATAAGATTTTCCACTTATATCCTTAACAATTGAGCCATTACCCTCTGTTAATTCCAAATCAAAGCGAGCATAAGTGTTTGCAATGTATTGTTTGTCTATTTCTTTAAAGCTCATTATTTTTATCCTCAATTACCATGGTACCCGCACCCTCATCAGTAAGAGTTTCAACAAGCAGTGAATGCGGCACTCTGCCGTCCATTATAAATACTTTTTTAACTCCGCGGTTAATAGCTTCAATACAACATTCAACCTTTGGTATCATACCACCTGAAATTGTACCGTCACGGAAAAGCTCCTTAGCGTCATTTAAATCGATAAGCGGAATTAATGACTCGGGATCATCCTTATCTTTTAAAATGCCTGCAATATCGGTCATAGTAATAAGACATTCTGCACCTAAAGCACCCGCAATATATGCAGCAGCTGTATCAGCATTAATATTGTAAACGTTTCCCTCAAAATCGCAACCAACTGTTGAGACAACAGGTATATATTTGTGAGCCAAGAGGTCCATTATTGGCTCAACATTTACGTTATTAATTTTGCCTACAAAGCCCAATCTTTCGTCCTTGGTCTCGGCTTCAATAAGATGTCCGTCAATACCTGAAATACCAACCGCCTTACCGCCAAAAGTGCCAAGCAAGTTTACAAGACTTTTATTGATTTTACCCGCTAAAACCATTTGAACAACATCGGCAGTTTCCTTATCTGTAACACGAAGTCCATCTACAAAGACCGATTCTTTACCGACTTTTTTGAGTGTATCAGTAATTTCAGGGCCGCCGCCGTGAACTAAAACCACCTTAACACCAACGAGGCGAAGCAGAATAATATCTTCCATAACCTGATGTTTAAGTTCGTCGTTAATCATTGCGTTACCGCCGTATTTTATAACAACTATCTTACCGTTATACTTTTGTATGTAAGGCAGTGCTTGTGTTAGCACCTCGGCACGTTGAGCATTGGTAATATTACTTAATGGCATAAACAAATTCCCCTTTTATGTTCTGTAATCACCGTTGATTTTTACATAATCATAGGTTAAATCGCATCCCCAAGCGGTTGAAGAAAATTCACCGCTATTAAGGTTAACTAAAATTTCTATTTCGTTTTCAAGTAAAATTTCTTTTGCAATTTCCTCGGAAAAATCAACACCCGAACCGTCTTTACAAACTGAAATTTCGCCTTTTGCGGATTTAAAAGAAACATCAATTTTATTAACATCAACCTCTGCGCCCGAATAACCAATAGCACAAAGAACACGACCCCAGTTAGCATCAGAGCCAAACATTGCCGCTTTTGTAAGAGAAGAGCAAATCACAGATTTTGCAACTGTTTTTGCAATTTCCAAAGTTTCGGCGCCCGATACATTGCATTCAAGAAGCTTTGTAGCACCCTCTCCGTCACCGGCAATACATCTGCAAAGGTGAACAGTAACGGTATTTAAAGCTTTCATAAATATATCAAAACTCTCACCCTCAGAAACGATTTCTTCGTTTTCTGCCATGCCGTTTGCAAGAACGGTTACCATATCATTTGTAGAGGTATCACCGTCTACGCTTACCATATTAAAGGTATTTTGTATATCAGATGAAAGAGCTTTTTGCAACATTTCGGATGAGATTGAGCAGTCAGTAGTAATGAAAACAAGCATTGTTGCCATATTGGGATGAATCATACCCGAACCCTTTGCAATACCGCCGATTTTACAAGTTTTACCGCCTATGCAGAACTCAACAGCAATTTCCTTGACCTTAGTATCAGTAGTCATAATACCTTCTGCGGCAATAAGACTGTTCTCAACACCAAGACCTTTAACAAGTGATGGTATTCCATTTTTTATAGGAGCAATATCAAGTGGCTGACCGATAACACCGGTCGATGCTACAACTACATCGCTCGCATCAATTTTAAGCTCATTCGCCAAAAGCAAAGACATCTGTTCTGCAATTTCAATACCGTTTGCATTGCAAGTATTAGCATTTCCGCTATTGCAGATAACCGCCTGAGCAAAACCGTTTGAAATATGCTCTTTTGTAACAATAAGCGGAGCACCTTTCACAAGATTTGTAGTATAAACAGCAGCAGTATTAGCTAATGTCTCACTGTAAATTAAAGATAAATCTCTTTTCGTTTTATTTTTTCTGATACCGCAATGAATTCCGTTTGCGGTAAATCCTTTTGCGGCACAAATACCGCCTGAAATAATTTTCATATTAACAACCTCAAATTTCAAGTCCTGTGGTTTTATCAACTCCAAGGACAATGTTCATACATTCAACCGCAGCACCCGAAGCGCCTTTTCCTAAATTATCATAACGTGCAATTAGCAAAATTCTATCATCATTACCGCTAACAGAAATTTCCATACCGTCATTAAAAGAAAGCTTGTTAGCACTTACAAAGCCGTTTTCGTCAAACTCCTCAACATATTTAACAATAGGACCGTTATATTTTTCCTGATAAGCAGATTTAATGTCAGTTACAGAAAAGCCTTCGTTTAGTTGTGAAACAAAAATGGGAATTGTAACCTCCATACCACTGTAAAAATTACTTACTATTGGTAAAAACAAAGGCTCATTTTCAATACCCGTTATAACTTTCATTTCAGGCAAATGCTTATGCTTTTGAGAAATTCCGTATTGGCGCGGAGCTAAAAGCAATTTGTCTATATTATTATCATCATACTCGGCTATCATCTTTTTTCCGCCGCCCGAATAACCTGTGATCGATGTTGCTGAAAGCAAAGCATTTTTGGGCAAAATTCCTTTTTCTATAAGCGGATAAACAAGCGCTATAAAACCGCTTGCGTGACAACCTGGCACTGCAATACGCTTTGAATTTTTAATTTTTTCCTCAAATTCATTAGATAATTCAGGAAATCCGTAAGCAAAACTTTCATTAGTGCGATGTGCAGTAGAGGTATCAAGAACAACGGTATTATCATTTTCAATTAAAGATACCGCTTCAATAGCCGCCGCATCAGGTAAGCAGAGAAAGGCAATATCCGCTTCATTTAAAGCCTTTTTGCGGGCATCAAGGTCTTTTCTTAGTTCCTCGGGTAATTTTATAATTTCTATGTCTGAGCGACTTTCAAGTCGTTCTTTAATGCGAAGACCCGTAGTGCCTACACTACCGTCAATGAATATCTTTTTCATTTAAAAACTCCGTTATATATTCTATCTGTTTCTTGACCGACTGAGGACCTGTACTGCCTGCAGAAATTCGCTTATTTACGCAAGTTTCAAGGGAAATCTCATCATATAAATCATTATCAAACAAATCGTTAAACTTTTTATAGTCATTTAAAGGCATATTTTCTAAAACCAAGCCATGTTCTATACAAAACGCAACAATTTCACCAACATTTTTATAAGCGGTTCTGAAAGGTAAGCCTTTTTTAACAAGATAATCAGCAAGGTCAGTAGCATTAATAAAGCCCTCTCCTGCTGCTTTATACATCCTGTCTTTGTTCACCTTCATGGTAGCAACCATAGGCGCGAATATAGAAAGACACTTCTTAACAGTATCAACAGCATCAAATATTGCTTCCTTATCCTCCTGCATATCCTTATTGTAAGCAAGTGGTAATCCTTTTAAAGTGGTAAGCAAAGCCATTAAATCACCGTATACTCTGCCTGTTTTTCCGCGCACAAGCTCTGCCATATCGGAATTCTTCTTTTGCGGCATAATGCTTGAGCCTGTTGTATAACTGTCGTCAAGCTCGCAAAACTTAAACTCCCAACTTGACCAAAGAATAATTTCTTCAGAAAAACGGGATAAGTGCATCATAATAATTGCAAAATCGGATAAAAGTTCCAAACAGAAATCACGGTCAGAAACACCGTCGATACTGTTAAGGCTAATGCCTGTAAAACCAAGTCTTTCTGCTTCAAAGCAGCGGTCAGTGTCATAAGTTGTGCCGGCTAATGCACAAGAACCGATGGGACTTTGACTTAACATTCTTTTAACCGCATCATTTATTCTGTCAAAATCGCGCTTTAACATAAACGAATAAGTTAAAATATGATGTGCAAAAGTTATAGGTTGAGCGCGTTGCAAATGTGTGTATCCGGGCATTATAGCATCGGTATTTTTGCTTGCAGTATCATTAATTGCTTTAATAAGGTTTAATAAAAGCGCGCCAATTTCCTCGCACACATTAGCCAAATAAAGCCTGATATCAAGAGCTACTTGGTCATTACGGCTTCTTGCGGTATGTAGTTTTTTACCTGCATCTCCAATTCTTTTGGTTAGCTCGGCTTCAACAAACATATGTATATCCTCAGCATCCATATCAAAAGAAAGCTTGCCGTTATCAATATCCTCTAAAATAGAAGTTAAACCATTTAAAATTTGAGAATATTCAATAGCGGTTATGATACCTTTGTTTTTCAGCATCATAGCATGTACCATAGAGCCGGTTATATCCTGCTTATACATACGGCAGTCGAAATGAATAGAAGAATTAAAGTCGTCTGCCTCTTTGTCAAGGGCTTTACTAAACCTGCCCGCCCACATTTTATCCATTTTTATACCTACTTTATAAATTGATTAATGGGTGGAGATATACTCCACCCTGAAATTTTATTTTAAACCGTTTTTAGCCTTCATCTTAGCATAAACCTTTGTGGGAAGTCCGTAAAGATTTATAAAGCCTGCGCTATCCTTTTGGTCGTAAACCTCGTCCTCGTCGAAGGTTGCAATTTCGGGGTCATACAAAGAATAAGGAGATGAAACAGAAGCGTTAATCATATTACCCTTATAAAGTTTCAGGGTTACATCGCCTGTAACGGTTTTTTGTGTTTCCTTAACAAAAGCTAAAATTGCCTGCGTTAAAGGAGTAAACCAAAGTGCATTGTAAACGTTTTCTGCCAACTTCTGAGCTACAAGTGACTTATAGTGAGCAGTATCCTTATCAAGACAAATACTTTCAAGTACAGAATGTGCCTTGTAAAGAATTGCACCGCCGGGAGTTTCATAAACGCCACGACACTTCATACCAACAAGTCTGTTTTCAACAATATCAAGAAGACCGATACCATTTTCACCGCCAAGCTTATTAAGATATGTAACAAGCTCAGTAGCGGTCATTTCCTTGCCGTCAACTGCGGTACAGATGCCCTGCTCAAAATGGAGTGATACATAGGTGGGCTTATCAGGAGCCATCTCGGGACTTACGCCCATTTCCAAAAAGCCCTCTTTATTGTAAAGTGGTTCATTTGTCGGGTCCTCAAGGTCAAGACCTTCGTGAGATAAGTGCCAAATGTTCTTATCCTTAGAATAGTTTGTCTCACGGCTTATTTTTAGAGGAACATTATGTGCCTCTGCATACTCAATTTCTTCCTCACGTGATTTGATATCCCACTCTCTCCAAGGAGCGATTATAGCCATATCAGGTGCGAAAGCCTTAATAGCTAACTCAAAACGAACCTGGTCGTTACCCTTACCTGTGCAACCGTGACAAATAGCATCAGCGCCTTCAGCCAAAGCAATTTCGGCAATTCTCTTAGCAATAGGAGGACGGGCAAATGCGGTACCTAACATATAATCCTCATACAAAGCGCCTGCTTGTACGCAAGGAAATACATAGTCAGTTAAAAACTCCTCGGTTAAATCTTCAATATAAATTTTTGAAGCACCTGTTTTAATAGCCTTTTCCTCGAGGCCTTCAAGCTCGCTTGCCTGACCTACGTTACCGGAAAGTGCAATAATTTCAGGATAATTATAGTTTTCCTTTAACCAAGGAATGATAATTGATGTGTCCAAACCGCCCGAATAAGCGAGAACAACTTTCTTAATGTCTTTTTTATTCATTTTTATTCCTCCGTTTTCGCATAATATGCAAAAATTATTATTTTCTATGCATATATGATACCATATTTTGAATAAATATGCAAGAAATATTTATATTTTTTTAATTTTTGACCTTGTTAACATAATATATTCAAAAATATAAATATTTTTATTAAAAAGTAACAATTAATATTAATCGTGCAAGTAAATAGTGCGTGAATTTCGGTTTTTATAAACACTAATAACAAGTCCTATACCCATAAACAAACACAAAAGCGATGTACCACCCGATGAAAAAAACGGTAATGTTACGCCAATAACAGGCAAAACCGAGGTGCACATACCAAGATTAATAAAAGATTGAGCAAATAACATTGCAAAAATTCCGACACAAATAAATTTTCCGCCATCGTTACTGCATATTCTTGCAACTCTTATGCATCTGAAACAAATAGCACCTAAAAGCAAAATAACGAGCATGCAACCAATAAAACCTAACTCTTCGCCAATACATACAAATATAAAGTCGTTTCGACTTTCGGGAATTAATCCACCTTGCGTAAGGTCACCTTTTAAATATCCCTGACCGAACAGACCGCCGTTAGCAAGCGCTACTCTGCCTCGCCACTGCTGATAACCTATACCCTTAATATCGCTTTCAATATCAAAGATATTTTTAATTCGCTCTCTGTGGTCTTCATTCATAATAAAGAAATATACAAGCGGAGAAGCAACTGCTGCCGCAATTAAAGCGGAAATAAAATATTTCCAACTGACGCCTGCTGCCCACATCATACATAAAACAATAACAGCAAACACGAGAGCCGTACCATCGTCACCCTGAAAATGTATAAGTAAAATCGGTAAAGCAGCGTGAACACAAACAGGCAACAAGTATTTTAGCTTGTTTATATTTGGTTTAGCGTATCTAAGATGATAACTAAAAGAAACAATAAAACATATTTTAAATAATTCAGATGGCTGAAAGGTGGTAAAACCCAAATCGAGCCAAGCCTTATCATCAGTACCCTCAGGCGCGATACCAATAAAAAAGGTTAAAATTACGGGGATTATACCGAGCGCCAAAATCAAATACCAATATTTAAAATACTTTTCGTAATCAAAAAGAGAAATAAATATTGCCGCACCTAAACCTAAAAACAAGCATAACGATTGAACAAGAAACGGTCTTACGGTTTCCATATAATATGTAGTTGAATAGACCGCCGAGCAACCATATGCAGCGGTTATGAAGCATAAAATCAGTAAAAGCTTGTCCGTTTCTCGGATATAATCGGCAACTTTTGAAAGCAAATATTTCATTATTAAACCTGCCTTGAAAATATTATGTATATATTATATTTTATTTTTAATAAATATTCAAGTAAATACTTTAAATTTTAAAATATATGTGATATAATACAAATATGTATGAGATGGTGGTACTTTTATGAAAGAATTTATAACATATAGTCCTTTGGAAACTGAACGTGTTGCCGAAAATTTAGCCAGCGATTTTTCAGGCGGTGAGGTTATTGCTTTTCGCGGTAATCTCGGCATGGGAAAAACCTGCTTTGCACGAGGAATTGCTCGCGGTCTTAAATTTTCAGGTGATGTAACATCCCCCACATTTGCTCTTATAAATGAATATTTGGGCGGACGTCTTGATATTTACCATTTTGATATGTACAGAATTACTTCTTGGGAAGAACTATATTCAAGTGGTTATTTTGAATATCTTGAAAAAAACGGAGTTGTGGTTTTAGAGTGGAGTGAAAATATCGAAAATGCTCTACCCCAAAACACTACCTATATAGAAATTGAAGCCTTAGATGAAAATACACGCAAAATCAAGATTTACACCAAAGAGGAAGATTTATAAAGATGAAAATTTTAAGTATTGAATGTTCGGCAGTTCCCTGCTCTGTTGCCATTCTTGAGGATGACAAGCTTATAGCTTCCTCCTTTACAAATGTTAAGCTTACCCATTCTGAAACGTTAATGCCAATGGTTGAAGCCACGCTTTCTTCGGCAAAGCTTACAATAGGCGATATTGATACCTTTGCAGTTGCAGAGGGTCCCGGCTCTTTTACGGGAATTCGTATTGGTATTTCTGCAATAAAAGGTATGGCTCAGCCTTTTAACAAATCTTGTGTCGGCGTTTCCACATTGCTTGCAATGGCTTATAACTACATAGATAGCAATGCTTTAATCTGTTCAGTTATGGATGCAAGATGCAATCAGGTTTACAATGCTTTGTTTAAAATAAATGACGGAAAAATTGAAAGACTATGTGAAGACCGCGCTCTGCTATTCGATGAACTCAAAGCCGATTTAGAAAAATATTCCGACCAAAAAATAATCATTGTGGGTGACGGTGCCGAAATTTTTTACAACACGGTTGCAGAACAAAAAAATATACAGTTATCGGCCATTACTAATCGCTTCCAAAATGCAGTAGGAGTTGCATACGGTGCTATAGAAATAATTAATGCAGGCAATATTAAGTCCTATCAGGAATTGTTACCTGTTTATTTAAGACTGCCCCAAGCAGAAAGAGAATTAAAATTAAAGAAGGAGAATTTAAAATGAAAATTGCAATCGGTTGCGACCACGGAGGTATCGAACACAAGAATGCCATTGCCGAGCATTTAAAAGAAAGAGGTTTTGAAGTAGAGGATTTTGGTATTTACGAATATGCCTCGGTTGATTACCCTGACATTGCTGTAAAAGTATGCGACAGTATTACTTCTGGTCAAAATGAGCTTGGTATTTTAGTTTGCGGAACAGGAATTGGCATGTCTATTGCCGCAAATAAAGTAAAAGGCATTCGTGCCGCCGCTTGCAGTGAGCATTTTTCCGCAAAATACACAAGACTTCACAATAATTCAAACGTTCTTTGTCTTGGTGGCAGAGTAATCGGTGTAGGCACTGCAATCGAACTTGCCGATATATTTGTTGATACCGCGTTTGAGGGCGATAGACATCTACGCAGAGTAAATAAAATTATGGATATAGAAAACAGATAAGGAGAACCCAAAATGAATGACAACGTTTTTGTAATGGACCATCCACTGATTCAGCACAAATTAACAATTCTCAGAAATGAGAAAACAGGCTCTAAGCAATTCCGCGAGCTCATAAGTGAAATCGCTATGCTTATGTGCTATGAATCTACACGCGACCTTCCGCTAAAAGAGGTTGAAACCAAAACGCCCATAACAGTAGCAAAAACAAAGGTTTTAGCCGGAAGAAAAATGGCAATTGTACCTATCCTTCGTGCAGGACTTGGTATGGTTGACGGTATATTAACCCTTATTCCTGCTGCAAAAGTTGGACATATTGGTATGTATCGTGACCCCGAAACTCATATGCCGGTTGACTATTACTGCAAGCTTCCCGCTGACCTTGAAGAGCGTGATGTATTTGTTGTTGACCCTATGCTCGCAACAGGCGGAAGTGCTGTTGATGCCGTAGCAAGAATTAAGGATTTTAACCCTAAAAGAATTAAGTTCCTCTGCATTATTGCAGCACCCGAGGGTATAAAGAAGTTTACAGAAGCTCATCCTGATGTTCCTGTTTACTGTGCAGGTCTTGATGAAAAGCTCAACGACCATGCTTACATTGTTCCCGGTCTCGGTGACGCGGGTGACAGAATTTTCGGCACAAAATAAATTTAAAAAACTAAAAAAGCTTGCATTAATTTGCAAGCTTTTTTATTTAAAATAATCAAATATACAGTTTCCCGGTTCAACCTTAAAGGAAACCTTTTCTTTGGTTTTAGGGTGCGTAAAGGAAATAGAATGACTATAAAGTCCAATTTCTTTAAAGGTATCAGATGCGCCATACTTTTTGTCGGCAACAAGGGGCATTTTTCTATATGAAAACTGAACTCGTATCTGATGTGTTCTGCCGGTATGTAATAAAATCTTAATGAGCGAAATCGTGTAGTTTTCATACTTAATTGTTTTTAAAAGTTCGTAATCAAGTATTGCCTTTTTAACACCCTTGCGTTCACGCTTTACAACATACGATTTACCCTTGGTACTATCTTTAAAGAGTAAATCCTCAAGTCGGTCGCTTTGTTTTTGTGGAATCCCGTGGATAATTGCCAAATATTCTTTTTTGAAGCGATTTTCGGCAATTTCTTTTGATAAAAACGCGGCACTTGTTTTAGTCTTAGCAAAAACCATTACACCTGAAACATCTTTATCAAGCCTATGAAGAGGAAAAATATCGGTGCCTGTATGTTCGCTTAAAATACTAATCATACTGCTTCTTCCCTTTTCATCGCTTTGAGAAAGAACACCGATAGGCTTAATACAGACTATAATTTCACTATCCTCATAAATAATTTGCGGCTCAGTCATTATTCTCCCCAATACTTTCTGTCAAGACTTCTAAAAGAAATAGCGGTAAAAATATGATTTTTCTGAATAATCTCGCTTCCCTCTAAATCAGCAACCGTTCTTGATACCTTTAAAATTCTGTCATAAGCTCGTGCAGATAATCCTAATCTTTCAAAGGAAATTTCAAGATATTTTTTTGCCTCGTCGCTCAAAATACAATACTTTTTAATTAATGAAGGAGTAAGCCTTGCATTGCAAGCGATATCCGTACCATTATAGCGTTCTGTTTGAATTTTGCGGGCACGATTAACCCTTTCCCTGATTTGGGCAGAGGTTTCCTCAGTTTTTTCGGAAGAAAGAGCAGTAAAATCAACGGGTGGTACCTCAACATGAATATCAAGTCTGTCAAGCATTGGCCCGGAAATTTTGCCTAAGTATTTTTTAACCGCATTTTGCGTACAAGTACACTGCTTTGTCGGGTGTCCGTAAAATCCGCAGGGACATGGGTTCATAGCCGCAACCAACATTATTGAGCTTGGATATGTAAGCGAACCCGATACACGAGAAACTGTTACTTTGCCATCCTCAAGAGGTTGACGAAGTGCTTCCATAACATCACGTTTAAATTCAGGAAGCTCGTCCAAAAACAAAACACCGTTATGAGCTAAGGAAATTTCGCCCGGCTTTGGTATAGTACCGCCTCCGGCAACCGCAGGCGCAGATACAGTATGATGAGGAGAGCGAAAAGGACGCGATTTAATAAAAGGATTATCCTTATTTAGTAGTCCTGCAATAGAGTGAATTTTAGTTGTTTCAATAGATTCCTCAAAGGTCATTTCAGGCAAAATTGAAGGTAGACGTTTTGCAAGCATACTTTTGCCTGCCCCTGGAGGGCCAACCATCAGCAAATTATGATGGCCCGCGGCCGCAATTTCTAATGCTTTTTTAGCGGCAATCTGACCCTTAACCTCAGAAAAATCAGGATAGTATATTTCTTTATTAAAAAAATCTTTTGAAGCTTCTGTCGGTTGAATGGGTGAATTTCCATTTAAATGATTGAGAAGTCCCTTAATATCAGATACCCCAAAAACAGTTATTCCTTCGACAACAGCGGCTTCTTTTGCGTTATCGGCGGGAACAAAAATCTCTGTAAATCCGTTTTCTTTAGCAGTTATAGTGAGTGCTAAAACACCGTTAACGGCACGAACCATACCGTCAAGGGCAACCTCACCAATAAAAATTGCATTTTCAATATTTGATTTTAACTGTCCCGATGCTTTTAATATCGCGAGCAGAACGGGTAAATCATAAAGAGAGCCTTCTTTTTTACGGTCGGCAGGAGCTAAATTTACCGTAATCTTGCTGACAGGAAATTTAAATCCGCAATTCTTAATAGCTGCGCGAACTCGGTCGCGTGATTCTTTTACTGCGGCATCAGGAAGACCTACAATATCAAAACCGGGCAATCCGTTTGATACATCGGCTTCAATTTCAATCATATAAGAATCAATACCAAAAATACCTATTCCTTTTACTCTCGAAAACACAAATTCACCGCCTAAACAATAACATTTTGAGAATTACCGCTAAGGAATGCTTTTAAATTATCCGCCACAAGCTTTATTAGGCGCTCTCGTGTTTCAAGCGGCGCCCAAGCAGTATGCGGAGTAATAATAATATTTGGAGCATTAAGCAACGGACAATCCTTATCCATAGGTTCAACAGTTAATACATCAACCGCCGCACCCGAGAGTTTACCACTTTCAAGGGCATTTTTTAAAGCAATTTCACTAACAGTACCACCGCGTGAAGTGTTTATGAAAAATGCTCCGTCTTTACATAAATTAAAGGAGTTTTCGTTCATAAGCTCACGGGTAGCATCAGTTAACGGACAATGAAGTGTTATAATGTCACTTTTTTTCAAAAGTGTTTCAAAATCACAAAACTCTACAGCATCGTAATTTTTAGGTGTTCTTGTAAAAGACAAAACTTGCATATTAAAGCTTAGCGCAATTTTTGCAACCGCTTCTCCAATCGAGCCAAAACCTACTATTCCTAAGGTTTTGCCCGCAAGCTCCAACGAATTAAAAACAAATGGCGAAAAAGTGGGTGAAGCTACCCAACCGCCTTGTTTTACGAAGGTATCATACTGCGATATCTTGGTATAATGAGCTAAAATATATCCAAATACCTGCTGTGCAACAGCATTGGTAGAATATTCGGGTGCATTACAAACTGTAATTCCTTTTTCCTTTGCAAAATCTATATCTATATTATTATAGCCCGTAGCAAAGGTGCCTATATATTTAAGCTTTTTAGAACAAGACATCACTTCTTTATCAATAACAACCTTATTGCAAAGAACGATGTCAGTATCAACAATTTCGTCAAGCAGTTCTTTTTTGGTAATGTTAGAATAAAGGACAACAATATCAGCGAGACTGTCAAAAATCTCTAAGCTGACATCATTATCCTTTACAAGTGTGTTTACATCAGGTATTAGTATTTTCATCTTTGGCTTTCACCTTTCGTTTAGTGCCGTCAGGCTCAACAATATAAGTGTTTTCAAGTTGAGAAACAAGCGAAGCCTTAAAGCTTTCGATATACTCGCGTCTTAAAACATTTTGCTCTTGGAGTTCGCTATCAGTAAGTCCCACAGTCTTTTTTTTGCGGGCTAACTCATTAATTCTGTCAATTTTTTCTTGTGTCATAAATAAATATCCTTAAATCAAATTTCGTTTCTGCCTTCAAGCGCGCGAGCCAATGTAAATTCATCAGCATATTCAAGGTCACTTCCAACGGGAATACCATAAGCAAGACGCGAAACTTTAATACCCATCGGTTTTACAAGACGGGATATATAGCTTGCGGTTGCTTCACCCTCAACAGTAGGGTTGGTGGCCATTATAATTTCTGTAACAGTTCCGTCAGAAAGCCTCGACATAAGTTCTTTAATACGCAGCGAATCAGGTGTTATTCCGTCAAGTGGAGAAATAACGCCATGTAAAATGTGATAAAGACCACGATATTCGCGTGTGCGTTCAAAAGCCATTACATCCTTAGGCTCGGCAACTACACAAATTACAGTTTTATCACGTTCATTATCGGAGCAAATATTGCAGATTTCTTTATCGGTAAGCCCTTGACAAACTTTGCAAAAATGAATTTTGCGACGGGCATTTACCAAAGCCTCGGCAAATTTTTCTGCCCTTTCAGGCGGTTGCTCTAAAATATTATAAGCCAAGCGCTGAGCAGTTTTTTTACCAATTCCGGGTAAACGCTCAAACTCGGAAATAAGCTCTGTCAAAGAAGCTATGTTATTATTACTCATAATTAAAACATTCCGGGGATATTAAGACCGCCGGTAATTGCTCCCATTTCTTCCTCTGAGGTTTTAGCTGCATTTGAAATTGCCTCGTTTACAGCAACAGTTACTAAATCCTCGAGCATTTCAATATCCTCAGGGTCAACAGCATCAGGATTAATTTTAATAGACTTAATTAAATGCTTACCGTCAACAGTAACCTCTACCATACCTCCGCCTGAGGTTGCGGTAAACTCACGGTTTTCAAGGTCCTCTTGCAAAGCCTGCATATCCTCTTGCATTTTCTGAGCCTGTTTAAGCATCTGATTCATATTAGAGGGGCCACCCTGATTTGGAATTCTTACCTTCATATTAATTATCTCCTTTAGTTGATTTCAAAATTTTTAAGTTTATCAGCAAGTTCTGACAAAGGGTCAGATTCAATTTTAGCTTTTTTCTTTGTATAAGGACCTAACTTATAAGTTCTGCCAAGTACCGACTGAGCCGCTTTTCTGATAGAATCCTTATAATTGAACGCAGTATTGTTAATCATTGACTTAAATTGCGGATTTGGTGCATCAATAAGCAGAAAATCACCACTGACATAAGCTTTTGAATCGTTAAGAACTCCGCAAATCAGTGGACATTCTGTTTTGAGCAAATGCAGAATTTCGTCCCATTTTTCAAGTAAACCATCGTTAACAGAAGCAAAACTTTCATTTTCCTCGGGTATTTCGGGTATTTCATTTACATTAACAGTTTCCTCAATATTATCATTGATTACTTCCTGCGGTTTAACAGGCGCCACAGTAATACCTTTTTCCAAAGCAGAAATGCGTCTTTCGAGCGATGCTAAATCATTTGAAAGCTTTGGCATACACATCTTAATTATAGCCATTTCCATTTCGCATCTGCGGTTGCCGGAAGACATATTTGCACCTGCATTTTGCAAAATTGAAAGACAATATATAATATTGCTTATATCATAAGATTCTGCTTGAAATTTAAGGCTTGATAAATGCTTTTCGGTTGCAACAATAGGTAATTTACCGTTTTTAACAGTTTTAATAATCATTAAATCACGGAAATGCTCGATAAGACCTGATAAAAGTCTCAACATATCAACCGATGAATTGTGAAGTTCATCAATTAAAACAAGAGCCGATTCAACATCTTTTTCTTTTATTTTATCAGCAAGCTTTAAAAGATATTCATTACCCGCCATAGCACAAACGCTTTCAACGGTAGCTTCATCAATTTCTTTGCTGCTTGAAGCACACAAATCAAGTATCGATAAAGCATCACGCATACCGCCGTCAGCAGCAGCGGCAATTAGCGTAGCTGCACTATCAGTAAGGGTTAACCCCTCATTGTTTGCGATATACTGAAGTCTCTCACAAATTTTTTCGTTATCAATTCGTCTAAAATCAAAGCGCTGACAACGGGAAAGAATTGTTGCGGGGAGTTTATGCACCTCAGTAGTAGCAAGTATAAAAATAACGTGCTCAGGTGGTTCTTCAAGGGTTTTTAAAAGCGCATTAAAAGCGCTGATAGAAAGCATATGCACCTCGTCTATTATATAAACGCGGTACTTAGAAGCAGACGGAGTAAAATTAACAAGTTCTCGAAGTTCTCTGATACTTTCAACGCTGTTGTTTGAAGCAGCGTCAATTTCAATAATATCAGTATTCTCGCCGTTTTGTATAGCATTACAGCTTTCACATGAAAGACAAGGGCCGCCATCTTTTGAATTTAGACAGTTTACCGCCTTAGCCAAAATTTTAGCACAGCTTGTCTTACCTGTACCGCGAGTGCCTGTAAAAAGATATGCATGAACAAAGGTACCCTTTGAAAGCTCGCTTTTTAAGGTATCTGTTATATGCTCCTGACCATAAACCTCTGAAAAGGTTTGCGGACGGTACTTACGGTATAATGCCTGATATGCCATATTTTAGCACCTCTAAAAAATTAATAAAGTTGCGTACTAAAGTGTACGAATGAACCGATTTGCTGCGGCGCACAGAAAAAACTACTTAATGCTGCTCGGTTCCCCGCCTGACATGGTTCGTAGCGCCCTGTCGCACAGGACCCGCCCATTCGCACACTACAGTACGCAACAAGAACATTTATATAATAACACATTATAAAAAAATTTACAATAGTAAAGATATAAAATATTGAAAAAAATTAATAATACTGATATAATAGTATAATAAAACTAAATTTAAGCATATAAAGGTGATAAAAATGAAATTTAATCCTGAAAATTTATTCAATTTAGAAAACAGTGTTGTTGCTCCTCTTTTCGATGGGGTTGAGAATGCTTATGAGGTTCTTCCTAAAATCGGTGAATTTATTATAGCTTTAGGCAATTTGCTTGAAAGTGATAACTATGATAAAATCGGTGAAAACATTTGGATTGCAAAAACCGCAAAAGTTGCTCCTACCGCTTCAATTACAGGACCTTGTATCATTTGCGATAACGCCGAGATAAGACATTGTGCTTTTATTCGCGGAAACGCTTTTGTAGGACCCGATTCGGTTGTTGGAAATTCTACAGAGCTAAAAAATGTTGTGCTTATAAAAAAAGTGCAGGTTCCCCACTATAATTATGTTGGCGATTCAGTTTTAGGCAGTTTTTCTCATATGGGTGCCGGTGCAATTACTTCAAATGTTAAATCTGATAAAACACTTGTCACCATTAGAACTGATGATGAAATTGTAAAAACAGGTCTCAAAAAATTTGGTGCAATTATCGGCGATAATGTAGAGGTTGGATGCGGTTCTGTTTTAAATCCGGGAACAGTTATCGGTAAAAACAGTAATGTCTATCCCCTTTCCTTTGTAAGAGGATATATTCCCGAAAATAGTATATATAAGAGGCTTGGAGAGGTTGTAGAAAAAATATGAATCTTGAAAAATGGGACGTTTATGATGAAAACGGCATAAACACAGGTAAGGTTACTGTTCGCGGTCAAGATTCATTGCGTGCAGGTGAATTTCACCTTGTCGTTCACATATGGATTTTGTCATCTGCGGGCAATATTCTTATTCAGCGCCGTTCAGATACAAAAAAGCTTATGCCCGGCGAATGGGCTGCGACCGGTGGTGCCGCAATTTCAGGTGAGGATTCTTTCACAGCCGCCAGTCGTGAATTGTTTGAAGAATTAGGTATTGAGTCAGATAAATTAACCTTAAAAAATCTTTTAAGGATTAAGCGCCGAAATTCTTTTTTAGATGTATGGTTTATTGAAAAAAATGTTTTTGTAAGGGATTTAAAGCTTCAAAAATCTGAAGTTGCAGAAGCAAAATGGGTATCCCGAAAACAACTTTTTGATATGATCGAAAAAGGAACATTCCACAATTACGGCAATGAGTATTTTTCAAAAATATTTGAAAAAATTGATGAACTTAAAGGAGCTACAGTATGAGCTATGATATAAAAGGCCTTAGCTGTGTACATTGTAAAGCATATCTGTTTGAAGAGGATGATGTTGTAATTTGTCCCGTTTGCGGAGCTCCGCACCACAGAACCTGCTACGATTCTATCGGCAAATGTGCTTTAGAAGAACTTCACGGCACCGAAAACGAATACAAAAAGCCCGATATTAATGAAGCAAAAGCCGAAGAAAAAAAGAAAGAACCTATTAACAACACTCCCCCTTTCGGCGCACAGTTTAATGGTCAGCCATTCCCTATGTTTGACCTTTTGGGCGGTATTCCTAAAGATTTTAAGCTTGATGAAAATGTAACTGCTGAGGATGCAAGAAAATTTGTTTTTTCAAATACACAGCGTTATATTCCAAAATTTGTAACACTTTCAAAACGTAAAAAAACCTCATGGAATTGGGCGGCATTTCTTTTTACCTGCCCTTGGCTTTTTTCGAGAAAGATGTATAAGCTAGGCATAATTTCAGGGCTTTTAGGCATTCTTTCTACAATTCTGGCTATTCCTTTTAACATTAAGCTTTCAACTGTTGGTATTTCAAGCAGTATTAACTATCCTGAAATTGCCAACGCCATATTTGATACCCTCTCAACGCTTAATCCTGCGGCACTAATTATGTTTATAGCGTCGGTAGTATTGTCAATTAGTGTGAGTGTTGTTTTCGGCATATTTGCGGATTATTGGTATAAGAACTATACTGTATCTTCTATCAAAAACATTAAAAAGTATTCGGATGATATTGCCGATTCATACCGCAAAAAAGGCGGAGTGAATATCTTCATCTTTTTCATTGCTTATTTGTTGCTCGATTACATTTCAAATTTTATAGTACTGCTATTTTAAGGAAATTAAGTTCACATTATGAAGTATAAAGTCTTATTTTTTGACCTTGATAATACCCTGCTTGATTTTTTTAAAGCAGAAAAACAGGCAGTAAAGCTTGTGTTGAAGCAGTTTTCTTTGCCATTTGATGATACCGCAGTACGTACATATTCTGCAATCAACAAAAGTTATTGGGAAAGTTATGAAAAAGGTGAAATTAAAAAAGAAGAAATTTTCGAGGGCAGATTTCACACTTTTTTAAACCATTATGGTCTAACCGCAGATGTACCGGCAATCGCAAAACAATACTTTAAAAATTTAGCCGAGGGGTATTTTACTGTTGACGGTGCTATCGAAATTTTAGAATATTTAAAGAAAAAAGGCTACCTTATATATGCCACCACAAACGGTGTTTCCTTTACTCAATTTAATAGAATTGAACATTCGGGTTTAAAGCCTTATTTTGACGGAGTTTTTGTTTCCGAAGAGGTTGGTTTTCAAAAGCCAAAGCGTGAATATTTTGAGTATGTGATTAATCACATCAAACCTTGTCACCGTTGTGAAATATTAGTAATCGGTGACAGCCAAAGCTCGGATATATTAGGTGGTATAAATGCCGAACTTGACACCTGCTGGTTTAACACAGAAAATACTGCTCCTCAATACAAATCAACTTACGAAATCAAACAATTAAGTGATCTAAAAAACATTTTATAAAGATAAAAGCTTGCAAAATTGCAAGCTTTTTGTTTTATAAATTAGTTTACGTAGACTTTTTTCTGTATTTTATTAACAAAGACCGAGAAACTAAAACAGCTATACCAAAAACTAAAAGCAAAATACTTAACAAAGCATTTTGAGAGAAAATATTGCCTACCAGTATACCCACAAAGGAATCAGCACAAATTATTTTCCAAAGCGGTGGAATCAAAGCAGATAGCATTGCGATTAATGAGAGTAATCCTCCCAAAGAAATATAAACTATTGCAATAGCATAAAAGGCACGCAAATAATTGTTTTTAATTATAAAGAAAATTATAACAATGCTTAGTATAATAAAGGCAAGCATCGTAACATATGAAAATCCGATAGTAAATATGTAATAAATAGCCGGTGTTTCTTGAAGTATTGCAGTCGAATCAACAAAAAAAGAAGTTTCCGCACCAAAAATCCATGTAGCTATTTGTTCTGCATCATAAGGACTAAGTTGCACATCAAATTCATTTTCAAATTCTTCCAAATTGTTTTCGATTAATTCCGAAACCTCATTTTTAGTAATTTTAATTTCTGCATCGCCGTCAATTATATCTTCGTAAAAATAAGAAACTTTTTCTGCAAGAAAATCTTTAACAGTAGAATCATTAACAAAAGAATTTAAACCACGATCAGTCATTTCTACATCATAATTTTCACTCATGTATTTGTAGAAATCTTCTAAATCATTTTCAGTGGAAAGCTCGGCGTACGAAAATAACTCGGCTACATTTATGTTATTTAGCAAATACCGTGCATTGTTTGGTTTTAATGAATATCTGACATCAAAAATCAATGTTGCGGTTAACGATGTAATAAAAAGACAAATTGATAGTAAGACAGTAATTATAATTTTTGAAGCGGAACACTTATTAATAAATTTGTTGTTAGAAATATTCTCTTCTATTTTTGAAGCAGGCTTTAATTCTTCTTGTTTACACATTGGACATAAACCTGTTGAATTATCTATCGGAGAACCGCAATGACCGCAAAATTTATCTGGCATAATTATACCCCCCTGAAAATCATTCAAAATATATTCCGCTTTTTAGTGCCTCAAGCATTATTTTTGCACTGCTGGTATTTGTAGAAAGCGGGATTTTTTGCACATCGCAAAGGCGTAAAAGTGCAGAAACATCAGGTTCATGCGGTTGGGCGGTCAGAGGGTCGCGAAGAAAAATTACTAAATCCAAATTTCCGTCAGCAAGCATAGCTCCTATCTGTTGGTCACCGCCTAACGGACCGCTTTTCATTCTGTGAATGCTAAGTCCCGTCTCACCCATAATAAGGGTTCCTGTAGTGCCTGTAGCAAATAATTCGTGATTTCTTAAAACATCTTGGTACTCAATAGCGAGCTTTATAATATCATCTTTTTTCTTATCATGTGCAATTAATGCAATTTTCATAATATTACTTCCTTATCTATTCATTTATCAAATTTATAATATCTTTAAATTTTGTTTTAGTCAAGAGATAAATTGGTAAATTTATCAAAATTTTAAATTTTCAAAAAAACAGGTGACAAATCAATTAAAATGTGTTATCATAAATTAAATATGATTTTTGGATGTGAATTTTAATTGGATAACAGATATTATTCTACAGTGATTAATGAAATGAAGCCTTTTTTTGATGAAAATGGCTTTAAAGAAATGTCAGACGGCAGTTTTGCAAACGAAAAAAAAGTTGTTAAAGTTGCATTCGATGATGAAAGACAGATGTATGTTCTATCAACCGCGCTTTTTGATGAGGAAAAAAATCTCGGTGAATTTGCTGAGATTACTTCTTGGCTTTTCGATGACTCACAAAACGAAAAGGATGCGGTTTCTGTTGGTATCGGCTTTACAACCGCTTTAAAGCGTGACCTTGGAATTAAATCAATAAGAAATGCAATGTCTGGTGTTAATTTGCCGACTGCTTCAAAATCCGACTCGATGGACATTACTGCCTTTACCAAAAAAATGCTTGACTTTTTCCCTGTTTTAAAAGACCAATACAAGCTCCACATTTCAACATACGGTAATTTTCTGTATATTAATTTCTTTGGTGAAGCACTTGTTCCTCAGATCAAAGGTTTATTTACAAACGGCACCGCAAAGCAAATAAAAAAGTTTTACGATGTTTTAGAGGATGTTTATACTAAGGGCAATATGGAAACCGTAAATATACTCATTGCCGTACTTTGTGCATCTGCTTATAAAACTCCTGATATTGATACAAAAATTAAAGGTATGCTAAAAGATAACAGTCATTTTACTCTATCTTATACAAGCTTTGCTCCAATACTTGCCAAAAACAAAAAGCTTCAGGAAGCGTTGATTAAATAAAAATAAAAAAACTCCGCATAAGCGGAGTTTTATTTTTTGTTGAAATGCTCATTATAGCTTTCAATAGCAGTTTTTATAATATTTATAGCCACTTCCCTGCCGCTAACCTCATTAACGGCGGTATGCTTATTTTCGAGCGTCTTGTAAACCTCAAAAAAGTGACGCATCTCCTCAAAAATATGATTAGGCAAATCAGTAATATCCTTATATCCGTTATAAGTAGGATCGGTAAACGGAATGGCTATAATTTTTTCGTCAGAATCGTTTCCGTCAAGCATAGAAATCACACCGATGGGATAAGCTCTTACAAGTGTTAACGGGTCTAATTTTTCGGTGCAAAGCAGTAAAACATCAAGCGGGTCATTATCGTCACCATAGGTACGGGGAATAAATCCGTAATTAACAGGATAATGAGTTGATGTGTGCAAAATTCTATCAAGAATTATATAACCTGTTTGCTTGTCAAGTTCATATTTTTTCTTACTTCCCTTTGAAATTTCAATAACACAAATAAAATCATCGGGATTAATCCTATTATCCGGCATATCGTGCCATATATTTTGCATAAAATCACTTACCTTTTTATTTTAATATATCACACTTGTTATCAAGTGTCAAAGAAAATATTGAAAATCGCCTTAAAATCAGGTATAATTAATAAAAACACTTTTGGGAGGTGGCTTAATGAAAACGGTATGCGACGGTCAGGTTTATATTGTGCTCTCGCAGTCCGACAGCTTGGTTTCCCGCTTTTTAAAATTTATTACCAAAGATGATTTTAACCATGTTTCAATAGCTCTTAACGAGCAACCGCAGGTTATGTATTCATTTGGCAGACGCTTTTGTTATTATCCCTTTTGGTCGGGATTTGTTGTTGAATCTTCAAATTTCGGCACCTTTAAGCGTTTTCAAAACACACGTGCTGTTGTTTTAAGTCTCGACGTTAATGAAGATAACTATTTGAAAATAAAAAGTCAAATTTCCTCTATGCTCAAAAAACAATATCGTTTTCATTATAATTATTTAGGTGTTTTGTTCTCGCCGTTTAAAATCAATGTACATACAAAACACTCCTTTTACTGTTCACAATTCGTAAAAGATATTTTAGAAAAAAACGGAGTGCTACAAGAAAACACTCTACCAACAGTATCAAAGCCTGTTGACTTTCTCGAAATTGATGGTGTTACAAAAATTTTTGACGGCAAATTAAAGGATTTTTCACTAAATATTGCAAATTAGTAAGGATTGCTCAATTTTTTGGCAATCCTTTTTATTTTCGACATTTATTTTAAAGCATCACTTGTATAATATATAAGGGTTGATTTTATGATAGTATATGTTGATGTTTTAATATTATTAAATTTTTTGGTAGATTATTTTATTTTACTTCTTGTTTCAAAGTTTCAAAATATAAATTATAAAATACAAAGTCTAATATTAGCTTCCCTATTTGGCGGGATTTCATCAATTTACATATTTCTAAACTTAAAATACAAATTTTCAGAGGTGTTGATAAACTTAATTATATCATTAACTATCTGTCTTATCGGTTTTGGATATAAAAATATTAAACTTTTTTTAAAAAGAACTATATTGATATACGGCGTTTCCTGTCTTTACGCAGGATTAATGTTTTTAATACATAAATTATTCACCGCTAACGGAATATTAATTCATAATTCGGTTGTTTACCTCAATATTTCGCCACTGTTTTTGGTAATTGCAACCGTTGTGATTTACTTTACTCTGATACTTTTAAGAAAAATATTTAAAACGGAAGCAAAATTTTCAAAAAGAGCCAAAATCAGTCTAAACATTGAAAATAATCAAACAAATTTAACCGCAATAATTGATAGCGGAAATTCGATCGAAGATGTTTTTTCAAAAAGCGAAATAATTATAGTTGATAAAAATACAGCTAATCAACTTTTTAAATCAAATAACAAAGATAGTATAAAAAATCGCTACCGAATTATTCCGTATAATACGGTGGGCGGAAGCGGTTGTCTTGAAGGTTACAGACTTGATAGCGCAACAATTAATATTGATGAAAAAACAATCATTCTTGAAAAACCGATTTTGGCAATTTCAAAAACTGAGATGTGCGATGATTATGAAGCTATACTAAACCCAAAAATACTTGAATATGAGGTAATTTGATGAAAATTAAAAATATTTTACTCAAACTTATGATTAAAATCGGGATTATAAAACCGATTTATTTTATTAACAGTAGCGAGAAGCTCCCTCCCCCATTATCGCAAGCCGAAGAAAACGAACTGCTTAAAAATAATTGCGATGCTGCGCGTGATACACTTATAGTTCATAATTTAAGATTAGTAGTTTATATTGCAAAAAAATTTGATAATTCGGGCGTTGGTATAGAGGATTTGGTATCTATTGGCACAATAGGACTAATAAAAGCTGTAAATACATTTTCGGTAGAACGCAACATTAAGCTTGCAACCTATGCTTCCCGTTGCATAGAAAACGAAATTTTAATGTATCTAAGAAAAACTGCTTCACATAAAAATGATATTTCAATAGAGGAACCACTTAATATTGATTGGGACGGAAATGAGCTTTTGCTATCAGATATTTTGGGTAGCGACCCTGATGATGTAGGACGCGGAATAGAGCTTGAGGATGAAAAAAGTCAGCTTAATTCTTTTGTGCGCGATTTACCACCAAGAGAACGTCAAATTATGGAAATGAGATTTGGAATGAACGGATATGATGAATATACTCAAAAAGAGGTTGCGGATACACTCGGCATTTCACAATCATACATATCCCGTCTTGAAAAAAGAATTATTGTTAAACTAAAAAAACAGATTGAAAAGGTATTTTAATAGTGGTATACTTTTTCATGGGTGATTTTAATGCCGATTAAAAATTTTATAATTTATTTAATAATTATCAATATAATTTCCATATTAATAACAGTATCCGATAAGCACGCCGCTAAAACTCGAAAACAAAGAATTCCCGAAGCCGCACTATTGTTTTTGTCTTTAATCGGCGGGGGTATTGGTATGTTTTTTACGATGCAAATCGCAAGACACAAAACCCGAAAAACCAAATTTATGCTCGGTATCCCCTTAATTATAGTAATCGAGCTCATTTTTCTGCTTTTATTTGTTAAAAAATATGGTATTTTTTAAATTTAGTATTGACATTTGGCTTTCTACTTGATATAATATTAAAGCTGTCTAAAAGCAGATGATTCATTAGCTCAGTTGGCAGAGCACTTGACTTTTAATCAAGGTGTCCGGGGTTCGAATCCCCGATGGATCACCAAAAAACCGAAATACCCTTTTGGGTGTTTCGGGTTTTTATTGTTTTATGGGATGAGCACCCCGTGGGGTTCGTCGAAGCAGCCTAAAAGGCGCGATAGCCTTTTAGCACTGTGAAGTCTCGAGCAACGCAGATTTTTCGTAACCGTTCGGAACGGTCGAAAAATCAA
>JAZRAI010000024.1:0-41173 GCA_045634455.1 Acutalibacteraceae bacterium | reverse complement strand
ACTTGATTGCCTTTTTGATAGTACACCTTGCTTTTTTAATTGCTTTATAATATTAAGCGAAGTTTTTTCGTCGTATGGAAGCATTTGCACAATATTATTTATTGTTTGTCTACTTTCCCAAAGGTTTTTTATCATTATTATATCGTTTTCTGTCATTTTTTACCTCTTATTGCCTTTACATTCTTGCCATCAAGACCAAGAATTTGTGCCATTTCTCTTTCAAGCTCCAAAGGAGTTTTACCTGTTGCTGCTTGTACTGCCAATTCTTCACTCGCACTTACAACACTATGCCCAACGTCTTTTGCCCCAAGCCTAATTTTAGTCGCCTTACTATCAGCGTTCCCGCTTTCACTCGCTGTAAAACCAAGCCCAACAAAGCTATCGTTAATAGAAATCATAAGAGAACGAATATCGTCATCTTGGTGTTTTTCAAGTTGCGAATAAATTCTATTATTGATACGTAAAAAAGCACAAAACAATTGCTTATTTGCTACGATTTCAAAATAAAGGTTATAATATGCTATTAAATCACGAAACTTGTTCCAATTATCCTCGATTTTATCATAATCAAGACTTGCTACTTCGTCCGCCGTCATAAGACCATAAGCCCTTAAAGCGTTATCAATTTGCAAAGATAGCCTATAACCAAACTTCTTAAACCCCATTTTATTTGTTTTTTTATTTTCTTCCAAAAACATATCAAGAGCTGGTTGCAGTTTTTCTTTGATTTCATCATTCCGAACGGCTAAATAGTCAATCACATTCCCATTTTCGTCCAACATAATTTCTTTCATGCTAAGCCTCCTTTTTTCACTTTTATCCATTTATTATCTTCGAACTCGAACTCAAACCCAAAGTAATTTTCGTAAATTCGCTTTCTTTGCCACCAATTTGCAACGATATTGTTTTTCTTGACGTATTCCTCGAAAAGTTTATAATCGTGCTTTCCTTGCCCATTTTTGTAAACATTACACCAAATGCAAAACCGTGTGTAAATATAGACACCATTACGTTCTTCCCTTTTTAAGTGGTCAAGTTCTTTTTTTTGCCTTTCAATTTGCATCTCTCTTATTCGCGAATTAAATGTATTCATTGCCTTTCTCATTATTATTCAAATGGTATTTCGTCTGTGTCAATGTCTTCCCATGAGCCACTATCGAAAATGCTTTGTTTTTTTGTTATTGTTTTGAATATTTTATCTGCTTCCGTTTGACTTATCTTTCGTGCTTGCCTATAAGTTTTCCTATCTGCGTCATATACTAACCCAACAACACCATTACTATTCCCTTTTGTCTTAATAACAGATAGTACACCATCGCATTCTTCAATGTTAAATCCGCACTTTGCAAGTTGTTTCCCTAAACTTTCGTAGTCCTTGCTTTCTTTGTTTAACATATCTGTTCTATATTGAGCAATTACATTATATGCCTTATTGCTAATATTTTGAGAGCCGGCTACGTCTTGTATGTCTATTAGGAAACTTCCTTTTTCGTTTTTCCTTTGGTGTGCTACTAATAAAACGATTACTTTATAATTAAGTGCAAATGTTCTTATTGCTTCCGTGATTCTTGTTTGCTCGGCGAATACATTACTTGATATATTGTCAATGCTAATCATATTGTCTATTACAAACACCCTTGCCCCTTGTTCTTTGTGGCAAGCCACCATAGCGTCTATCATACTTTCTATATCACGTTTGGCTTTATTTGAATATATGAATAGATTTCCATCAAACTTTTTCTTTATTTGCCTTTCTCGTTCCTCTGTAATATACCAATCTGCGATATTTGTATCTTCCCCACGCCAATTCTTATATGCAATCGGCACATAATCTTTCTTTTCGCTATTTTGATGATATAGTAGTTGCAAAAATGATTGGGCTGTATGTTCTCCCGCAAACGAAAACACCTTATAGCCTTGCTCAATTGCATTCGATATAACACCTTGTACAAAAGTCGATTTACCAGCATTTGTGTTTGCTACTAATAATGTAACTCCCACTTCAAGCCCTTTCGTGTAATAGTCAAGGTCATTAAATCCCGTTAGCACCCTTTCTTTGCTTTCCCTTTTATATGGCACGTCGGATATATTGTAATATTGCTCCATAACAAACCTTCCTTACTTTTTACCTCGCTTGAATTTTGCACTATCTTCTATTTCGCTATTAAGCCATGAACTAAAATATGGAATATGTTCTATCTTTCTTCCATCATAATCATTCTCTTTCGACCAACACTCTATTTGCCTTTTAAGGCGTATATAAATCTTATTAGCCTTATCTTTTGCTTCTTCCTTTGTAAGTCCACGAAGTTTATGCTCATAAGTATTCTTTGCTTGTATTTTGCTTACCTTACGTGGATATAACAAATAAGTTTTATCGAAATACTCATTTATTTTATCTATATCTATTATATTATTATCTATATTATTATTTATATTACTTATATTATTAGAATTAGTATTAGGGAGGTATCGATACCCTATCGATACCGTATCCTTATCACTAAATATATTACTAATTCTTTCTTCTAAAAGGCTTTTAATGTATACACTCTTTATGTTGCACAACTCTTTCTCTATAAGCGCCATAATCTTTGGACTTTTCGTCCAATTAAATTTGTACCAATTAAGAATAATCACTTCATTTGTTCCTTTATCGGCTGAAATCAATTTGTGTACATTCTCAAACCTATAAAGCAAATTAACGATAGTATCTTTATGTAGCCCCGTATCTCTTGCTATTAGGGCAGGTGTATTCTTAAAAATGCCACATATATTGTTGTGTGGGTTTGTAAGCAAGTATAACCAAAAATACTTATCTTCTGCCGTGAAGTTTTCTATTATATCTTCGTTGTTCCACAATCCTGTATCAATCATTCGTTTAGACATATAAAATCCACCTTAAATAACAAAGCCCTGCAATTACTTCGGTGGGGTCAGCACCTTTTCATTGCAAGGCAAGTTGGCATAGTTTATGATTTACAATAATTATCTGACCCATAATCATCGTAATACTATTATATCACATAATTACATTAAATGCAAGCGATTTTCAACTATTTTTTATATTTAATATTTATAAATTTCGTCAAGTATTTTTTTCTTGGTTGCATAAATATCTTGAAGATTAAGTGTGATATTGTCCGAATCGTCTTGCTTTATTTTTTTTCTCAAAATATCAGCAAATGTGGCTACTCCGTCTTGAACCCCTATCTTATATGCCTTATATGCAATATCTTTATTTTCCATTGTTGCCCTCCGTAAATTCCTTTGCAATTTCGTCAATCTTGCTTGCCCTAATAATAGGCTCACCCATAAACTCTACGAACGCTTCTTCTTTTGCTCTTTCCGCAAACTTCTCCGCCGTTTCCTTGCGTGCTTGCTGTCTTTCGTTTCTTACAATAGTTTGAACGGTATCAAATAGTAAAGTTTTTGTTACCCACTCTCTTTCAGTAAGCGATTGCGAAAATGATTCTCTTTCTTTGTATTTTGATAGTTCTTCTTCAAGCGAGTTCCTTTCTTTTTCAAGGTTGTTGCAAACAGTTTCTAAATGCTTTATGTTGTGGTCGATTATGTCATATTCTTCCCTTGTCAGAACCACCGCATTTTCGGTGGGTTTTATCCAACCTTTTTCGATAAGGTGTTTCGCAAGGTTTGACTCGCTACCCGCAATGCAATCGTCATAACTAAACCTATAATCGTAAAGAGTTTTTTCCATTTCTTCAATTTGCTTTTGCTTATCCATTTCCTTTCTCCTGTTTGTTTATAACTTCTATAACCTCGTCAATCTTATCGGCAAGGTTGTTACAAAATTGCATTATTATTTCTCTATCAGCTTTTGAAGAAAACAAAGCGTATTCTCCGTTTCTTCGCAATCTACCTTTTACTTTTTCAATTTGCTTATCCATTTTGTAACTCCTTAAAAAACATTTCTCTAATCGTTTTACCGTTTGATGTCGGCGCAAAGTCTATAAATTCCGTAGCATTGTACAAGATACGATTATTACACCAACGTTGTAAATATCTCGTTATTTTTGGTGCGGTAGGCTTACGATATATCATTACATACGGCGAAAAGCCAAGCTCCCTTACCTTTGCTATCCTATACCAATCTTCTAAAAAATTTGTATTGTAGTTTGTTAAAATGTAAACCGCTTTATGACTATCGGGCTTATTTTTCAACTCGACATTATCGGCATAAATTTTCAAGCCTTTTAATATCGCTTTTTCGTTTTCGATATAATCAAACGCAAAGTGCATACCGTTTACTTTTACAGCAAGCAAGGATTGTATATTTTTCTCGGTTATAAGTCTTGCATCTATCCCTTGTGTAAAATCAACGCTTGCACCGCTTTCAGCCAACTGCCTTAAAAGGTCTAAATGGTCTTTACTCGCAAGAATATTAGCGTCCAATAACTTAATGTTTTTTTGTCCTTTCCAAAACTCGCTCAAATCCGCAACCTTTTTGCTTGCCCTACCCTCTTTACAACTAACTATGCAAAAATGACAAGCACGAGGACAACCTCTCGTTAAAAACCCATACGCCGTATCTTTTGTTAGTTCGGGATATAGAGAATAATCGGGGTAGCTATGCTCAATTTCGGGTGGTAAATCCTTATCCAACTCTTTGCGGTAAACCTCTTTACCACCCTCAATCTTAATAGCATACCCACTACCACCATAAACAACCTCGTCCGCTTGAATAGCCGTTAAATCTTCTTCGCTATATTCACTACCAAAAACCTTTGAAACATATACCTTATCGTAATGCCCCGTCCACCACTCATACCAAGATACATCGTCGCCCTGTTGCTTGTGGTACGCTGATATTTTCATTAAAGCAAGGTTTGGAAAATTTGTTTTATCACGGTCTATTAAACCTATTCTCATCATTCCACCTCCACGCCACGCTTTTTGAAAATTTCTATAAAGTCATTTCCATTAATAGTGAATTGACCATACTCAAAGTATCCTTTATCTTCAAGTTCCTTTTCAATCTCTTTCGTCGTGTCTTTGACGGCTTGCTGTACTTTATTTTCCCAATGCTTACGCTGTACTCCTAAACCGATATTGTGTTCGTGGCACTTCTTGTTATAAAGATGTTCAAATTTACACCGTTCTTTGCTTTCTTCCAAATAACGCCCTTTCAACTCGTCCACTTGCTTTTGCAACTTTTCTTCATTGCTTGAAGCTATTTCCCAAGCTTCGTCAAGTTCCCGTGATTTTGCCTTCCACGCTTCAATTTGCTTTTGGAGTTCGGCGTTTCTATCTTCCACACTATTTTGATATTCGATAATCTTGCGTTGCCCTTCGATTTTTGCCTTTTGTTCGGCTTGCAAGAAGTTCAAGCGTTGAAACATATCAATCAAGCTATTTCTCCAAGCCTTTGCGTATTCTTCCGCATTCGGCATTGTGATTGTCGGTGCAAATCCGTATTCGTCAAATTCGATGAGTAAAGACTCTTGTTCATCTGTCAGTTTCTTTTCTTCCATTTCTCTTTCTCCTTAAAGTTTTTCTAAAAATGCTCGTATACGTTTTTCGTGTCGTGGTAAAATATCTTTGCCGTATATTGCATTTTGGATTGTTTGAAACGGCACGCCTGATTTCTCGGCAAGCTGTTCCAATGGCAAATACCACTTAGCCCCAATATATCGAGATAGTTTCGTTATTGGCATATCCATCATAATTTTTGTGCTTCGTTCATCAAATCCGTCACGGTTTTCACGTTCCATTTATATCATCTCCTTCGTAGTAACAAGTAAACGTTATACTCCCTTTGTTTTTCTTCCCAAATATTATTATTGTTTCATAATGGTTTTTGAATGTAAAAGCGCAATCGTTGTTCCAATTTTTAGTATCGTCTATTATATTTCCTATACAATATAGTGCAGTTTTAATCGACAGTTTGCCAAGAGCTTTAATAATAATTTTATCCTCCAAATTAACACCTCCTACATTTATCCCTAAAATCAATTAAGGGTTTTATTCTTTTTTCAAGTTCTTCCATGCGGCTTGATAATTCTGCCCATGTGTGTTCAGCGTCTTCCAAGTCTTCTTCCGATTGAGCAAGTTTGTACCCCTTCTCACAGCTATTAGATATTATTGGTTTTTTTGTGGCAAGTAGTGCTATTATATCACGCACGCTTCGCTCATTTTTTACCCCCAAATAAGCACCTATTTCCTCTTTCGTCGCATACCTGCCTATGCCCTTCAAGAAAATATACAACTTATTTGCCTTTTCTTTCATATTTTGTGCTAATGGCTTTTCACATTTCATTGCCGTTTATCCCCTTTTAATAGTTTCATCAAATACCTGCCCGTGTCATTTTTATCGCAGAAGTAAAAATCTACACCATAGCCAACCTTCACATCGTTTATCATTTCCACTAAAAAACGCCCATTTAGCTTACTATGTTTAGCCTTCCAAGTAATAAGGTCTTTGTGATTTTCGAGTTTTTCTTCCACTAAAACAATTAGTTTGACACCTTCTTTATGGCCCTTTTTGTACTTCTTGTAAAACGAACATTTGTCTCTAAAAAGGTCACTCGCAAGCTCATCGACTGTTTGCTTTGTGTCAATCGCTATTGCTCCATTTTCAAGCATATAATCGCCTACATTCAAATATTTGGGTATCATAGTGATATTGTTTTCACTACAATACCGCTCAATATTCAAATGCTGCCCTTTTTTTTGCCGTGTATCGCAAAGTAAAATCATTTTAGAACGGGATTAAATCGTCGTCATCTACTTCTATTAAGGTTGGAGTGTTATTTGGTATACTATTTTCTTGTAACTCGTAACTAAAAATAACATACTTTGGCACTTTAAGAAATTCTATCTTATTGTCTTTTACGTAACAATTTTGCGTGGCGCAGCTTGTAATTTTAATACGTTGTTCGCCCATAGGTCTTTGTAAATGAGCTTGCCCACAGAAGGTTACTTTCCCGACAAAGGTTGTTTCGTACACATTCGTTTTTTTGTCTTTCTTTGATATGCTAATTTTGCACACCGTATAATTTTCTTTCGTTTCAACTACTTCTTTAATTTTTGCATAACTATTAACACCAAACATAATTATTCTCCTTTAATTTCTTCATCCAAAGCACTCAAAAGGCTGCTTTTATTTTTGCCATTGTATATGTCTTCATTTTCCTCTGCCGTCAAGAACCCCATCGCCAAGCTTGCACATTCCGTTCGCATAAAGAATGCACTTGCACGATATTTCATCATAAGCTCCGGCATAGTTTGCCATTTGCTACCGCTTTTGTCATACCATTTTTCTTTCTTCGCCATCTCCATTGTAACGGGGACGCCTTTAATAATTTCTCCATCTTTATCAATGGCTTCCAAATAAAACCCCCAACTATCTTTCCCACGTTCGCCAACTTCAACATATCTTGTCTTTGTGTATTTACCGCAACTATCAATCATTGCTTTGCACGCCGTCCCTTTCCACGAGAAATTTCCGTACACAATTTGGCTGTTTTGCATAATTGTCAAAGGGCTAACACTCATTCTATTCGCCATATCAATCGCAATCACACAATCGGCAATGTTCCCACGATAGTTTTGCGGTGCGATATTGCTTACAGACAATAATTTAGCCATTCTTTGGGTCGTTTCAAACATTTGCAAGTCATTCCACATAGTAATTGCATTTTGTTCGATTTTCGGTTCTTCAAATACCTCCAACGCTTGGTCTTGCACCTCATCTACTTCAACTAACTCGTTTTTTTGTTCTAATTCTTCCATTTTTAATATCTCCTTAAATTTTAACTTTCTTTCTTTTGTCTTTTAATTGTTCTTTTCTTCTCAATACGTTTTATTCTACCGTCAATACTCTTCATAAAGCAATAAATGTCTTCTATTGGGCTATCCATTGAAAAAAGGTGGTCAAGTGCCAAATCTACATTATGCTCATTTAAGTATTGCTCCATAAACTTGCTCGTGGCAGTTAATATTTGCTCCAAGTGTTTTATACGGTTGTCTAATTCCCTAATCTTTTTTTTGTAAAACATAGCTACTCCTTATTGTGCCTTTAATAGATATTCTGGTAAGCCAAGCGTAATTGGTGTGTGCGTAAAACCATTATAGTTATACCAATCCCCAGTTTCGGAACATTGCTTTACAAGCCCTAAATATTTCCGATAAAGGCTTTCTCCACGATTAAATATGTCTTCATTCGTCTCGTAAATCCCGATTAAATGCGGTGCTTTCTTTTCGACCGCTACGAACACAAAGTCGATTTTATCAATGTCGACCCCAAGTGTTTTTGAGACGCCTATTTTATACATCGCCACTTGTAAATCGTAAGAAAACTTTACAACGTCTCGCATAAAATCTTCCGGCGATGCGCTCTTGCAACTTTTTAGGTCTACAATTACGGTGCGGTCTTTTATGGTTGTTAGGCAATCCGGTCGAACTTTACAAGGGACATTCGTTAAATCGTCAACATAGTACATAGATTGCTCTTTCGTGCCTTTAAGAAGTGCTTTTGTGTATTTGTTGCAATTTACAGCATCAACCATATCCATTATTGTGCCATACTCGTCAAAACTTAACAAGCTTTTCCCTTCGTTATCTGCTAAAAATTGTGAATATTGCTCTCGCCCAGACTTCGTGCGTCTATCAATGTTATTTTGTAAAATTGCAAACTCCTCATTAAAAGTGTCTGGTTCAAGTACTGCTTTATGAAATGCGCTTCCGAATATAAAATCTTGCGTAGGTGCTTGCGGATTATCTTCGCACCACTTAAAATATTGTGGGCATACCGACATTTTTGCAAGCCTTGACTTTGAAATTGCTGCAACATATTCGTGATATTCTTTATTCGTTTCATTTATTCTTCCTGATTTCATAGCAAACCCTCTTGCAACCATTGGTACATATCATCGTATGTTTTGCCGTTTGGATAATAGCCTAAATCATCAACTGTGTCGTGGCTATTGATAATCCCACAACCTTTTAAGTCTTGCAACAATTCTTGGGAGTTCTCAAACCCATACTCACGGCAGAACTCACGTATTGCTTTCCATTGTGCCTTATTCATAATTACTCCATATTTTATGCTCGAATTGTTCTTCTTCGGCTTTCTGTATTTTTCTTAATCTTAAATATTCCGCAACAGTCATTCCTTTATGCTTTTCGGCAAAACGCCGTAAATCTTCAACCACGCAAAATGCTTTTCCACTAAATGTAATCCCGTCCATCTTTATAGTCTCCCTTCTCGTTTACATAATCCAACAACTCGCAAAGCGTTTCAAAAAATTTGTCTATATTGTATTGAGTGCTTTTATTAGTGTTTAATTCAGTAAAGTATTGCAACAGTTTTTTTTCTTTTTCGCCTATTGGCTCGTTATAAAATCGCATATCGTCTGCTGCAAGTAACTTATATTTAAGCGTCTGTTGGTCAAAATATCTCCAATCAACTTTCATTTTCACTATCCTCCATTTCAATTTGACGTTCCCTGCAATCTTCGCAAATAAAAACGCCATCAACCATCAAATAGTTTTCTCCCTCGTAGATAGGCTCGCAACAGTCCTCGCAATATCCAACAATTTCGCCACGATATTCGTCCTCGTAACCATTTACTATCCAGCCATGCTCCAAATTCTCCAACATATTTACTCCTCCTTTTACCTTTCGTCAAAATACTTCGCTGGTCTTCCGCATTTGCCTTTTCGCTCTAAAACTTCTTGAATCGTAGGTTTTCGCCCAAGCGTTCTCGCTAGTTGATAAATCCTTGATATAGAAGTGTTTGTAGCCTTCGCCAATTCTTTAACGGTCATTATTCACACCTCCTTGTTCTTTCCTATATTGTATCACATTATAAACAATAAGTCAAACATTTTTTACAACAATTTTATATTTTCTTATAATTTTTGCAACAGTTTTCGCCTACATATTTATGCAACAGTTTTTAGTTTTACCTTGCAACAGTTCACGCTTCGCAACAGTTTTTAGTTTGTTTGTCTCTTCCCCTCTTTTGGCGGTTGTTTTTTGCTTTGCGTGCCAACCTCCCCCGCGTTTTTGTGCGTTGGCGGCGGCTTTTTGGGGCGTTTCGCCTTTTCTCGTGTAATCTATCAAGGCAATAAACCCGTTTTAGGGGCAATTTTTAAGGCGTTTTCGTTTCCGTTCGGGCGTGATGCCGTCTTTTCGTTTTATTTCCCTTTTGCTTCGTTTAGGGTTTTTATAATGTTTTCAAGACGTTTTTGCCCTTTGTTTATTCGGTCAAGGTATTTCAACGCTTTTTCGCTTTCTTTTTTTATAAATTCGTCAACCGCTTTCACGATTTCTGGCATTTTTAGCCCGTCCGTTTCTACTATAATATTTTCCCCGTTTTCGTCAAAATATATACAAATTTTTCTATATTGCGTTCCCGTTTCGCTGTCGTAAAGGTGCGGAAACATTTCCGCCATCGTATTATATACATAATCTTTTTTTAAGTGTTTGTTTAATAAAATCATTTTTTTATACCTCGTTTTTTTGATTTTGTCGGGGCAAGCCGTCAAGCCTGCCCCCGTTGCTTATATTATGCCATTTCCCGCAAATTCTTTAATCAGTCCGTACCGCTTCGCCAACTTTGCAAGGCGCGCGCATTCTTCCGCATATTCGCCCCAGCTTTTGGAGGTTTGGTCTTGTTGCCATTTTGCGCCGTCGCTATTGCTTGCGCCTTTCGTTCTTGGTATGTTTTTTCCATTTCTTCGCCCGTCCTTTTTAGTATTCCGTTTTAATTGCTCTTGCGCCCGTTTTTATTTGTTGTATTTTGCGATGTAATAAACAAAGAAAAACGCAGCTATAATTACGTAAAAAATTATCATAAAATCACTTTGAAGTCGTCGCCGACATCGTCGCCGTTTTCGTTTAATAGTCTTAAATTTCTAATTATTCCGCATCGCTCAAAATCTTTATAATTTTTAACCGTTTGCGCGGTGTATTCTTCCGCGCTCGTCCCCTTGTAACGGGGGAAAACTCGCAAAAATTCGTTCATGTCTTGCAATATGTCAAGCGTTTTTATTCGTTCGCGTGTGTGTTTTGCCGCTGGTATTGTCGTATATTTTATATATTTTACCATATCGCGCCCCCTTCTCAATTTATCCACGCTCGGCGCGCCGTGTTATATGTCGCCCCGTTTGCGTCTTGATATTCTTTTTCCGTGCTGTATGTGAATTTGTAGCATTTTTCGCCGTTTTGGTAAATGGTTGCGCGGTTGCCGTGTTCCATCGCGTAACGCTCGCGCCACCCTGCCACGCTGTACGCCGTCCGCATTTCTTCGGATAAAAATTTCCTCATCGTTTCGCCCTCCGTTAAAATATCCAAGTCGGGAAACCTTGCGCCCCGTCTGCGCGTTTCATGTTTCCGCGCGTTAAATCGTTATAAATTGCCCGCGCTTTTTTGGCGTTTTCTTCTGCCACTTTCAACGCCTCGCGCGCCTCGTAAAATTTGCGGATGTGTTCGGCGATGTCGTCCACATACGCCCCGCACCAATAAAGTCCCACCGCGCCCGCGTCAAGCGGTTTTATTTTGTTTTCGTCGTCCGTCGGCGTGCAGTTTTTTATATATGCGTTTATAGTCGTTTCCCCGTTTGGCAAAATCTCGCAACCGTTCGCCCGTTGTAAATATATTGTTATTTGCGTTTCGTTGTATTTTTCGCGAATCCAAACACACGCGCCCGTTGCCGTTGCCACTTCCGCGCGAATCTTTTCGGCGGTTTTTTCGCCGTATTTCTTCCCCGCGTAGCTGTTCCAAATCTCGCAAACCTTGCCGACATTCTCCGCAAAAAAAGCCCGTTTTGCGTTCTGCGTAAGTATTGCAATTTTGATTTTGTTTTCTTCGTTGCGCTTTTCTTCCGCGCTTGCTTCCGTTAATAACTGCGTTTCACGGCTTAAAAAATCCGCGTTGCCGTTCTTGCGTGCTGTAATTCTTCCGTGCGCGTCAAGCTCTTTATAAAACGCCGTCAAGGCCTCGCCCGCTTTCGTGCGGTGTTGCTGTTTCAATTCTGCGATTGCTTGTAAAATGTTGTTGAATTTTTCCATAATTTTTTATACCTCTTTTTTTATTTTTTGCCTTTTGGCTTGTAGGGGGTCGCTTTGGTCGGTGCGGCCGCCGGAGGTGTCCGATTTTCGAAAGTTGGCAAGGGTTGCGCCGATTTAGTTTGTTATTATTTTTTTTGTTTTTTGTCGCTTGTTGTAACTTTGATTTCGTCCGAAGTGATTACCATTTCGCAAAGGTCAAACCCGTTGCCGAGCTCCGCAAGATATCGCGCAAAGTGTCCAAGCTCGACGCGCTCCCCGTTGATTGATATCGGTTTTTGAAAATCTTTTTTAGTTAGTATAATTCGCATTTTTTCTATCTCCTTTTTTTGTTTGGCTACCCTTGCCGCCGTTCTTGATATTATTATACTACTTTTGCGCGCTCTTGTCAACTACTTTTCACTATGTTTTTATAATTTTTTACAATTTTTTATAAAAAGTTTTTCACAATTAAAGCGAACGAATCACCAAAAAAAACACAATAAAACGCCATATAATAATATATAGTATGTATATAATAAATATAATATAATATATATATATATATAGATGAATAATATATAATAATATATATATAGATATATATATAGAGGGAAAATAACAGCAAATCGATAAAAAAATATCGATATAAATTTATCGAATATATAGCGATATAATAATATAGTGCGCGCGCGTGTGCGTGTGTGGCATTGCAGACGGTGATTTTTTAGCAAATTCAAAGGCTTTGCGAGTTGTGGCGTTGTTTGTGCGATAATATCACGATAGCGCGAAGGAAAGCGCGAAAGGCGAATCATCGGCAATAAAGGCGATAAAAGTGCACGTTAAAGGGCAAGACAAGCGAACACCCCACCCGTATGAAAAGGAGGGGAAGAGAAATATATGTGTTACCCACCCTTTCCAAGTTATAAAAATAAATAGTTTCGAGGATTTGCTTGACAAGTGCGATTTAGTTGTGATACAATATAGTTGTGAAAAATTACTATTGAGTGGTGATTAAATGAAAGAGATAGAGAAACTTAAAAGGAAGACGAGGAATGGGTTTGTTCCTACTTGTGTGAAAGGCATACGTGCGGAGACGTCTTTTTGGGAGAAGTGCGATTATGTTGCGGAAGTGGAAGACACTAGTAGGAATGAATTAGTTGTTAGGGTTGTAAGCAAGTACTTGGAGGGTGTTAAATGACTGAATGTGATTATTCCAAGCTTATAAGTGAATGTGAAAAGCAAATACAGATATTGTTTAATAGTGTAGAGTGGAAGAATGATGAAAAGGTTACAAGGCTATTAGGCATTTATCATAGTGCCATTTATCAGCAAATCCATAATGTGCTAGCACCGCAAAAGACAAGTAAAAGTGAAAAGCAAATCCGTGAAATATTAGCAAGGAATGTTATTGGCTTTGTAGACAAAAGAATGAAAGCTTCTTATATTGGGGCTATAAATCCTATTAAAGCGAAACTTGCACAAATAAATAAAGACAAAAAGACAAGTATGGAGTTTATTGAAAGATACTTGGAATTGTATGATAAATTTATGGCATTAGCTGCTTTTAGGTCGTTTAAGCATTATTGTATATATATGCAAAGTTGTTTTGGGTTTACTTTGTGGGAAGACACTCAGAATTGCTTTGAGGGCTATTGGTATTATGCGAGTAAAATGGTTTTAGACGGCGAAGTCAAGTTCCTTGAAAAGCAATTACCGACTGGTTATGGTAAATCGCTATCGGATTGTTTTATGCAGTCTTGGATTTTTGGGATTGACATTGACAATGACATCTTAAAGGTTTGCGGTAACGATAAATTCACGGACGATTGTTTCCAAAATGTAGTGGAAAAGCTTATGTTGTCGCCTAAATATGCCAAAGCATTCCCTTACTATGCACAGTTTAATTGTGAAAGTGGGCTAATGTTCCAATTTTGCTCTCGAAAAGACTTGAAATTCTCTATTACTGGTAGTAAAAAGTCTACAAATTTAAGAATTGTTACAAAGTTGAGCGATGTTAATGGTGTTCGTGCGAAATATTTGTTCCTTGACGATATTACTCAAAGAAAAGATATGGCAAACCTTAACCAACATAATAAGGACATTCATTCATTCGCCCACGAATGGTTTGAAAGAAACTATAATAGAAATGACTTCTTTATTGTCGCAAGCGGCACTACTTATTCGCAATTTGACTTGTTATCTTTCTTAAAGCGTGTTATGGGTGGCGAAAATGCGAAGAAATCGAAGGTAAATAAGTATACACACGTTGGAGTCTCCGATTATATAGTCCCAAGTGGCACTTCTGTGTTCGTTTGTGTGCCTTTGCTTGATTATGATACCGACGAAAGCACCTATCCGAATAAAATATCAACGCATAGCGCAAGAAAAAAACGAGAAGAAAACCCGACTGAGTTTTGGGCGATGGATATGCAAAGACCATTGCCCCCCGATAACTCACCGTTCTATTTTACAAAGCTCCGTCAATATAGTTCTTTGCCTGCTATTGGCGAAAATAATCGTTTAGATAGTTGTGTTGCAGCACTCGACCCTAAAAGGCGTGGCAAGGACTTCCTTTCAATGCCTATTTTTAGCGAGGCGGACGACCCAGAACGAAAAGGAGACAGCGCTTTCTTCTTGGTAGATTGGCTTTATGATGATAGACCTATGAAGGATTGTATCCCCTTAATCGTGTCAAAGATAATCCAACACAAAATCACTAGACTTTATGTGGAAAGAAACACGGAAGAGTGCATTGAGACACTTTTACAAGACAAATTAAAGGAAAAAGGTTATACCAGTTGCGTTATCGAAGAGGTGTATTCTACTGAACCAAAAGATAGGCGAATAATGATGGCAGAAGGCGATATAAAATCACGACTTATTTTCCCTAAATATGGTATGTACGCTCCAAGCAATAATGTAGGCAAAGCACTTATGAATGTTTATGGGTATACTTATACAGGTACAGTGAATCACGATGACGCACCGGATAGCCTCGCTTTGTTTACAAAGAAATTTATAATGGATTTATCTGTGCGATTCGCATCAATTTCAAGTTTTTATAGGTAAACAAAAAAAATTAATAAAAAATTAAAAAATATTTCAAAATCGCTTGACTTTATCATTTTTATATGTTAAAATAATTATGATAATTGTGAAACAGGCAGTTATTGACTAATTAAATACGCTAAACTATCCCTACGAAGAAAGGTGCTGTTTCCACCGAGTATTCGTGGGGAATTGTTTTACAAGTGCAAACTTACAACACTATAAACTGTTCGTTTAGTAGAGCGCAAGAAGCGTAAAATCTACTCGTTGTATATCCAACACCGTTTCTTGGATATAATGCGTTATTGGGAACTGGACGCCAAATAAAGCCCAAAAGAATAAAAGTCGGCGAGGCAAAACCGCTAAAAGCGGATAGGATGCTTGCGATGTGCCATTTCAATAGTCGCTACGGGGCGCAAGGTGTAGATACAACTATTGACTGCGGAAACGGTAAAATGAAAAGTAATGCGAAGTATCAGGGGTGTTAAGTTTCATTGAAGGGTAGATTGAGCTTTATCGACAGGCTCTTTCTGCCCTTTTTTCAAGTTTGCTCGTTCAAGGGTGTTAATTTTGATAATATATGCCTCTAATAAAGTGAAAAGCTATCAATCGTGCATAACCAAATCCAAATTGTGGGCGTTTTTGGTGAATTTTCATATTTTTTTTGCGATTTTGATTGACAAAGTGATTTTTTGGTGTTATACTAAAATTGTATATTTGATTATAAGTGAAGAAAAGGGGGATTTTATAGATGAGAAGAGCTACTACACCAACACATAGATTTGAGTTGCCTTTTTCATATAGTAAGTACGTTTCTAGGGTTTTAATATCGTATGAACAAGGAGATAAAATTGTTTTAGAAAAAACGGAAAGCGATGTAGTAGTTAAAGATGATAGACTTATGTGTGTTACATTGACACAAGAAGAAACGAACAAGTTCTCTGATACTTTACCTGTAAAGATGCAAGTTAGGGTGCTTACTTTGGGCGGTAATGTAGTTGCAAGTAGCCCAATATTGAGAATTGTTGGAGAAGTGTTAAATGACGAGGTCTTAAAATGATTTTTGATGAAGAATTGGAAGACTTTTTAGGCGATGAAATAGAATTAAGCTTCAACGAATTAAGTGTTGTGGACGATGGCGCGAGAGAAAAACTTGCCGAATTGTTAAGAGGCGATATAGTTAATCTAGACGAAAGCTATTTTGACGGCGTTACCGAAATCCGTGATTATGCATTTGCTGATTGTGACAAGTTAGAAAGCATAGTTATCCCCAATAATGTTACTGCGATTTATAGTATGGCATTTTATAGTTGCAATAACTTAAAGAGCGTAAAAATAGGGGATAGTGTAGATAGAATTAGTATTCGTGCATTTGAGTTGTGTGAGAGTCTAACGAACATTAACTTGCCAGACAGTTTGGCAACTCTTAATGTTGGTGCATTTCGCGGATGTAGCAGCTTGGAGAGCATTATCATTCCGAATAGTGTCACTATTATCTATCAAGGAACTTTCGCTAATTGTAGCTCGTTAAAGAATATTGTTATTGGCAAGTTGGTTAATTCAATACAAACTTTGGCGTTTCAAAATTGCACGGCAATAGAAACTTTTGAATTATTATGCACAACACCTCCATCATTAAACGCAAACGCATTTAACGGTGCGAAAATTGGACGCATTATAGTTCCAAAGGGTACGTTAGAAGCATATAAAGTTGCGCAGTATTGGAGTATATATGCCGACATAATGGAGGAACGCCAATGAAACCTAATCGAAATATTTTTGAGTTAAAATTCGAAGAGTTAAATGTTGTTTCTGATGGTGGATACGAGCAAGGCTATTCGCAAGGACATATAGAAGGATTTTCGAAAGGGGAGGTTGAAGGGTACTCGAAAGGAAGAAGTGAAGGAATTGAAACGGGGTATAGCTTAGGTTTCGAAGGCGCAAAAAAGAAACTTGAAGAAATCACAATTACGGAAAACGGAGAATATACACCCGTCGGAGATAGTATTGGGTTTAATAAAGTAAACGTAAATGTTGTGATGGAAAATAAACTCTCCGAATTATCAAGTAACGAAACGGTTGAATTGAGCGAAGCGGATTTGGCGGGGGTAACGAAAATTAGAAATTATGCGTTTTATTATAGTGAGGGGTTGGTAAGTGTTGAAATTCCCACAACCGTAACGAGTATTGGAAACTATGCCTTTGCCTACTGTAAAAACCTTGCTAACATAACTATTCCCCAAAGTGTAACTACGCTTGATTCACAAACATTTCTTCATTGTTCGAGCTTAAAGAGTATAACTATTCCAAATGGAGTAACGTTTATAAATAGTCAAACGTTTGAAAGTTGTAGTGGGTTGAGAAATGTAGTTATCGGTGAAAGTGTACTGAGTATTAGTACATACGCATTTGCAAGGTGTTCGTATCTAACGGTCCAACTGTTACGTGCTAACCCCCCGTCATTGGATAGTAAAGCATTTTATAATGCGACAATTCAAAAGATTATAGTACCACAAGGCACGTTAGAAGCTTATAAAAGCGCAACGAATTGGAGCGCATACGCTGATGTAATGGAAGAGGTAGCGGAATGATTGTAAGAGAGTTTTACGAAACAAGAAAAGATGGTGTTAATTTATATCGTACTTTCTCAAATGAAGGTGTAAAAATCCAAAAGTTTGGGACGGAAGAAATCTACGACGAAGCTATTGATATAGAAAATGCGCCGTATATTTATGTCGAAACGGAAGAAAAAATTGAAAATTTAGAGAAAAACGCTTGACAAACAAAAAAAAATGTGCTACATTATAAATGGTTTGTATAATCTTGCTCCGGTCTACCTCGTTTTAAGGTGAATATTCACACACTTTAACACCTAAAAATTAAGTGTGTAGATGCTTTTGTAGCACAATAGGTAGTGCGACTGACTTGTAATCAGTAGGTTGTAGGTTCGAGCCCTATCAGGAGCTCCAAATAAAATAGAAAAGGGTGTTGTTATGTTGAAAATCGTAGAATGCCCCGCGTGTGGTAATAAAGGGATTACTGTGGATTTGCCCAAAAGCAAAAAAATTATCGCAACGGGCAAGCCTCTAAACAAATTTAATTGTTCGGTAATTTGTAAAGTTTGTAAAAGAAAGATTAAATATACCGTAGAAGAAGAATAAGGTTGTTTATGGCGAATAAATGTATATCACAAATTAAAATACCACTTAACCCAAAAGGCTTAACTATCAAAAGTGTTGAGCCTTATTTGCCTACTATTTTTGAGGAATTTGAGAAAAATGCACGAACAATACGTAGTGCTTATGATAAGTATTGTCTTGACCATAAAATTTTAAGAAAGACAAGGACTCACGATGACACGGATATAAACAATATAGTCGTAGTTCCCGATTTAAGGTCTATGATAAATTGGAAAACTGGTTATGTGTTTGGAAATCCTATCAAATATGCACAAAGCAAGTCTAAAAGTACTGACGATATTAACTATCTTAATAAGTATGTAAGAAGTGCGAAGCAAAGAAGTATAGACAAAGAAGTAGGTACGTGGGCTTACGCTACTGGTGTTGGCTATTATTTTATTGAGCCTAAAAGTGGGGATTTCGATATTGAAGTAGAATCCCCCTATGAGATTTATTGTAGGGAAAGTGATACTTGTGCAAAAATTTATTCTTCTTTCGGTGGTAATAAGCCTTTATTCGACATTCTTTATACTACTTATAACCGCATAGGTAAAAATAACGTAAAAGAAACAGTAAAAGTATTAGATGTTTACTTTACGGATAAGTTGTATACTTACGAAAAGACTATTGGGGATTGGAAATTTATTAAGGAGAAAAGTAGAAACCTTAAAAAGCCGTTGCCATTAGTTGAAAAAAGACCTAACACGGATGGCATTGGCATTGTCGCTATGGGCGAAACTTTACAAGATGCCGTTGACGCACTTATTAGTAATGGGCTTGATAATGTAGAAGACCTTGTAAATGAAGTATGGGTTTATTATAATATCCTTTTAGGTAAAACACCGGAAGAGCAAGCAGAGCAACATAGAAAGGCTAAAAAGGGCGGTGCGATACAAGCTATTGCGAGCAAGGAAGGTTTGCAACCTAAAATTGACACTCTTACTCCTAAATTAAGTTTAAGTGAAGTTAGAGAACTCTATTCGATTGTGAATACATTGTTGCATAATACGTGTGGCGTTCCTATGGAAGTTAGTGCTACTAATAGTGGTGGGACGACGAAGCAGGGCAGCGAAGTGGCGAATGGTTACGAAAATGCTTATAACATAGCGTTGAACGATATTAACACATTTATTTCGGCAGACACGGAATTGCTTGAAAAAATAATGTGGATATGCAAGAATACCCCTAATAATAAAATTGACAATTTGGCGGCGAGTGAAATCGAAATTAAGTACTCTCTTAACTTGACAGATAATATTCTTACAAAATCGCAAGCATTCGGTACATTTATGCAACACATGCCCCCTGCTATGGCATTGGCATTATGTAGATTGTCTAATGACCCAGAAATGCAAGGCAAGGAAATAGAAGAATACTTAAAACCGAAAGAAGTTTTACGTGAAACAAACATAAATGGTAATAACACGCAAGTGTAATTATAAGTAGAGAGAACTACAAACAAACACAAAAGACGGAGATGTCTATAAGCGCAAAATTTCCCTATAAGGGTGTCAGAGAAGACATAAATCGCAAGGAGAATTTAATATGGAAGAAGAAACGAAAGGACAAGGCACTACTGAAATCGACTACAAAGCGAAGTTCGAAGAAATGGAAAGTAATTACAATAAACTTAAATCCAATTTTGATAAAACTTCAAGTGAAGTAGCGGATTACAAGCGTAAAGAAAAAGAACGTATGAGCGATGACGAAAAGAAGCAAGCAGAGGCAGAAGAAAGAGAAAAAAGATATGCCGACCTTGAAAGACAAATCGCTATTAGGGATTTCGCAGATGAACTTGACGATGTTACGGATAAAGTAGTAAAAGATAAGATTGTGCAAGCATTTGCTAATGGCTCGATTAAAGAGGCTTTGCAATCGTTTAAGGCGTGGCGTATTTCTAATAAAGCTGAACTTGAAAAACAAATTAAAGCACAGCTTATGAGAGACAATCCACAAGCTACCGCACAAGGTGGCAAATCAACAAAAACAAAAGAAGATATTATGGCGATTAAAGACCCTGTTGAAAGACAAAAGGAAATCGCAGCAAATCTTCACTTATTTACACAGAAATAATAAAAAAGGAGATAGAAAAAATGGCTACTACAACAAACACTACAACTACTACTGACATTTCTTTGAATGTTAAAGAACTTGACTTTATTTCGAGATTTAATAATACTTGGGATAGTCTTATCGAGATTATGGGCATTATGCGCCCCGTTCGAAAAACACTTGGCACGAAGCTTGTTGCAAGTAAGGCGACAGTAACTTTGCAAAGTGGCGAGGTTGCAGAAGGCGATGAAGTTCCCCTTTCCAAAGCAACTGTAACTCCCGTATACTACGAAGATATTACTCTTGAAAAATATCGTAAGCGTGTTACGGCGGAAGCGGTTTCTAAATTTGGCGCGGAAGTTGCCGTACAGAAAACGGACGATGCGTTCCTTAATGAGTTGACGGGCACTGTCCTTGATAACTTCTATACGTTTGCACAAACTGGTACTCTTAAACCTACCGGAGCTATTACTGACTTCCAAATGGCGGTTTCTATGGCTGTTACGCTCGTTAAAGATAAATTCAAGAAATTGCGCCTTGACTATTCGAACGTTGTTGTATTCGTAAATACTATGGACGTTGGTCGTTATCTTGGTAGTGCGAATATCACGATGCAAACAAAAAATGGTATGGAATACTTCAAGAACTTCTTGGGCGCTACTACGGTTATCGTATCTAGTGAAATCCCCGAAGGTAAAGTTATCGCAGTTCCTGCTGACAATATTGTTCTTTACTACATTGACCCTGCTGATGGTGGATTTGAAGCACTTGGTTTGAACTATACTACGGGCAATACGGCTACGAATTTGATTGGCGTTCACAAAGAGGGCGTATATGGTAGAGTATCTGGTGACACGCATGCTGTTATGGGTATGAAGTTGTTCGCTGAATACATTGACGGTATCGCTGTTGTTGAGTTCACGGCGGCTTAAATAAAAGGTAGGTAAATACAATGGATTTCGCAGCTCAAATTAAAACTAAATATGCTTGGTTGAAAGTAGACGATGTTTTCCACATTGTGAACAAGGCTAAAATGATTTATTATGGGTTGCGTTATCCTTGTCTGCCTTCCATTTCGGAGGACGACTATCCCATACAAGGTTTTTTTGCGGAAAATTGGATATTGTCTGCTTGCGATGAACTTGTCGAAAGGCTTGGCTTTAACACGGCGGTTGGGTACAAAGAAAACGGTGTTTCGTGGACTTTTGATGGTGCGCAATTAAGTAATAGACTTTGTGACCTTGTTGTTCCAATAGCAAGTGTTATTTAGGGTGGAAATATGAGATTTGGCAAAAGTATTTGGTATGCTAATAGGATAAATGATTTCAACGCTGAAATGGCGGAGTATGAAACACCCATTGAAGTCATAACAAGACCAAATTATTTTACCGTTATGCAATCGACAACAAGAGGCTATTTAGAAGTTGAAAAATATGGAGAAATGGCAGAAAACACTTGGACGGTTATTGCTAATGCTATGGCTTTTGACGGCAAGATTAAAAAGGGTGCTGTTATGTGGGTAGATGGGGAAACACCTATTGGCAACCAATTAGAAGAAATGTATGGTAACGGTGCTACGGCTAACGCTGTTGTAAAAAATGTGGCAGAAGTAAATCACACAATCGCTATAACTCTTGAAAGAAACCAAGAGCAAATATTACAATGAAAGCAAGAATTACCGTTGATAAAAAATCATTAAATAAGGTTTTGGAAAAAATAGAAGAAATAAAAAGCCTTGTCCAAAATCAAATGCTTGGGGATTTATTAAATGATTGTTGTGCGGCAATTGTAAGACGCTCAAATGAGAAGTTGCAACTTTTAGACATTGGAGATAATGTTAAAAGTGAAATCGCAATAAATTGGCACACGGAAAAAATATCTACAAATAAAATCGCATTGATAAATTCAAGCGACAAGTCTGTATATGTTGAATTTGGTGTAGGTATTGTTGGTCAAGAAAATCCACACGAAATTGCGGATATTGCTGGCTATAAATATAATATGCCAAGCGAGTATAAACACGCGGGGAATTACCACGATGAGAATACTTGGCGATTTAAGAAGAAAAGCAAAAACGATATAGATTTACAAGACGGCTATTACGAAGAATGGATGACAAAAGATGGTAGCCTTAAAATCATTACAAGGGGTTCGCCATCCACAATGTTTGTTTATAATTCTGTTATGGATTTTGCGAATGAGCAGGAAGCTGCTACTATATGGGCTAAAATAAAGAAAAAGTATTTAGGGTAATTGTATGGATATTGAGTTTTACAATATTGTGTTAAGGGATATGAAAGTATATAATGATAAGATTGCACAAAATTATGGCAATGTTATTGTTCAATTCCCTACGAAAAATACAACTTATCCGCATACGGTTTTTAGTGAAATTAGAAATGTAGCTAATCCTAATTATAATTCTTGTCACGATAAAGTAGCGAGTATTGGTTATCGTGTTGATATTTATGCAAAGTCAAAGGGGAATGTTGACAAACAAACAATCGCTAGGAAATTAGCGAAAGAAATAGATAATTACCTTACTAATTATGTAGGGTTGACACAAATATCTTGGAATGTTATTGAATTAGAAAATGATAGCTCGATTTATCATATTATAATTACATATTCTGGGAATTTACACGAAAATAGAAGAAGAATAATTTAATTAGGAGATAAAAATATGGATAACAATGCTTTTTATAAGTATGAAGAACACAGAGCACAATCTGGTTATAAAGCTGCCATTCTTGTAAAATTGCAAACGGCAACAAAATATTCCTTGCTCGTTGCGAGCGAAACAGTGCCTTCCGTTTTTGGTACGCAAGATAGCTTTGAATTTGACTTGCTTAACTCGCCTACGAAGGGTAAAGTAGGTGGCAAAATTACACTTGAAGATAAAGAAGTAGAAGTTTTGCATCATAGAGATAACGTATATAGATTTGAAGAGCTTAAAGACCAAGTTCTTGACTTTTTATATGTTGATAGTCAATTCGTTGGTTATAAGTTTAGTGGTACTCTTAAATATCGTGTTAATGACGCAAGTTCCGATGTTTTACGTGGAACTTATACGATTACGCCGATGTCTGCTGACCCTACGCCTTATCTTGACGTTAGAGGTATTGTAGAAGAAACCATTTGCTTTGAGGGAACTATCCCCGAGACAATTACGACTAATGCAACGAATGGGACGGCTACCGTTGATATTACAGTTGTTCAAGCTGGCACTAGTGGAACACCGAGCTTCGTGTTCAAGAAGTATAATGCAACAACAAGAACTTGGGCAGTAGAAGGGGGATTGACTGGCAGTACAGCAAGTGGTAGGAGTACACTTGCCGTGGCTAGTACGGTTGGAAGTGGTTTATATTCAATCACGGCATCGCTTACGAATTATGCGCCGTGGACGACTACAATTTATATAAATCAGTCTAAAACAAATTAAATATATCATAAACCCGTAGAGGAGAATTAAATTATGAGTAATATTACACCTTATTTTGAATTAAATAAACAAAGATTTGAAATCAAGAGAACACGTTGGCTTATCGCAGAATATGATAAATTGCAAAAAGAAAGTGATGTAAGTGCCGAAGACAAAGAGAATGCCATTAAGGCACAAAATTTACTTGGCGATATTCAAAGATATGCCGAAAAGACACAAGAATTGTGGGAAATCTTTACAGAGACCTACGATGACGAAGACGAAAGAAAATATAAAAAGGCGAAGTCCTTGTATGATAATGCAATCGCAGAATTGGCAAAACTTGAAGCACAAACTGGTAGCACTTCAAGAATTCAAAAGAAGGGCATTGATATACTTGAAAGGGTTGCCATTAAAGGACTTGCTGAACAACACTTTAATTTAGATGAAAACAGAGCCGAAGTAATTTGGAAACAATTTGTAGAAAAGATTGGTAATGACCAAACTATTGAATGGCTTAACTATATGGCAGAATGTCTGTTTAACGAAGTACGGGAAGAAGACGATTTTTTATCACAAATGCGGAAGAAGGCACAACAAAAAGCCGAAAACCGCAAGAAAGGTTTGAAGAGAGCGAAATAAGTCTATACGATTACTTTTATGAAGAAGTATTGCCATTAGCGATACAATATGGAATGCCGTTACACGAGTTTTGGCACGGCGATATGCGATTACTTGAATGTTACCAAAAGGCATATTTAAGGAATGTATCATATACTGGTTGGCTTAATGGCAAATACAATTATTTGGCGTTTAGCACTGTTATGGCGAATGCTTTTGCGAACAAAGGGACAAGCCCCAAAAATTATATTGATTGGCAAGACCCTATTGAAAAACTCGCGCCCAAAAAGGAATTGACAAAAGAACAACGTGAGCAGACATTTAGGCAAGAACAAATAGAACAGCAACAATGGCTTAATGGCTTCTTAAAAAATGGTTAAATGGAGTATTGATTATGTATAATGTTGGGGACTTAAAACTTAATTTAGAAATTGATGGTTTATCTGCCCTTAATGCATTAGAAGACCGTTTAGGCTCATTAGGTAAAGGTGGTAAGGGTAGTAGTGGTACTGGTGGCAGTGCATCTTCTGCCCTTAAAAACTTTAATCTTGGCTTTGCGTTTACAAAGGTGCGCACAATAATTGGTGGCATCAAGAAAATGACGAGGCTATCAGTAAAGTTATTGCAATATGGTTCTGACTATACCGAAACATTGAACTTATGGCAAGTTGCTATGCGTGGCAATGTCAATATGGCAAGTGACTTTGTGTCAAAAATGAATAAAGCTTATGGTGTTAGTGAAAAAACACTAATGAATGCACAAGCTATTTTCAAGAATATGATAGGTTCGCTTGGTCAAATTAGCGATGATATGGCATACGCTTTAAGTGAAAGTATCACGAAGATGGCTATTGACTATTCGTCATTGTATAACGTAAGTATTGATAGCGCAATCACAAAATTCCAAGCAGCATTGGCGGGACAAGTAAGACCTATTCGTAGCGTTTCCGGTTATGATATTACAGAAAATACAATTTATCAACTTTATCAATCTATTGGCGGAACTAAAACTGTAAGGCAATTATCAAGAACTGAAAAACAACTACTTTCAATTTTAGCAATTTTCAAACAAATGGACGCAAGTGGTGCATTGGGAGATATGGAGAAGACTATTGACTCCGCAGCGAACCAAAGTCGTATGATTGCAGAAAATTTTGCGACAATGATGACATGGGCAGGCGTTGCGGTCCAATACATCTTGGAAGAATATGATGTTCTCAAATATATAAATGCGGCACTCATATTTATGGGCGAATTGTTTAAGTATATTGCATATTCACTCGGGTATGAAACCCCAGATTTCGCCAAAGGTTGGGCGTCAAATGTAGAAGATACAAATAAAGCCGTTGACGACTTGCAAGGGAAATTATTAGGCTTTGATAAGTTCCGTTCATTAAGCGGTGCAGAAGAAAATGTTCTTGGGATTGACACGGCACTATTAGAAGCACTCAAAGATTATAATTTCAACCTTGATGAAAGTATAAATAAGGCAAGAGAACTTGCGGAAGCGTGGACGAGTTGGTTGATTGATGACGAAACGGGCGAATTTACAAAAGAAGCAAAAGATTTAGGGAAAGCGATTAAAGATATTGGTACTTTTGTTGGTATTTTGATTGGATATAATTTACTTGAAAAAACAGGTAGTTTTACAACAACATTATTTACGCTTAATGTTGCTTCAAAAAGTTTTCAATCTATTTTGGTAACGGGAGTTGTATTTGCAATAATAAAAGCAATAGAGGCTTTTGATGCAGGCAGTACTTGGGGTGGTATTTTAGCTATTGCAATAGGTGTTACTCTTGTTGGGGCTTTTGTTGCATTAAAAATTGCACAAACCAAAGCAACAATGGCAACTATATTACATAACACGGCTATCGCTACGGGTAATCCTATTATGGAAGCGGCGGCACTAAAAACCGCAAAAGCGGCAAAAGGATATGGTTTATTGGCGAGCGGAATTGCGGCGGCAACGGCAGGTCTTACTTTGCTTCTTTCCAACGACGCTATGGGTTGGGGACAAAAAATGATAAGCATAGTTGTTGCATTAGCGGCGGCAATAACGGCGGCGGCAATAGCAATGAACACATTTCATATGAATTGGCCAGGGGCTGTTGGTGTTGCAGGTCTTGTTGCAAGTGGCGTACTTACAGTTAGTTCTGCTCTTGGAAGTTTGAGTGTAAAAAAGTTTAAGGAAGGCGGTCTTGTTGAAGATGGTTTATTCACAATGAACAAGGGCGAAGTAATGGGGACATTTGACGACGGCACTTCAATTGTTGCGAACAACCAACAAATCATAAGCGGTATCAAGCAAGGCGTTTATCAAGCGGTGTCGCAAGCTATGGCAAACAGCGGACGGACGGACGATAGACCGATTGATGTGTATATTGACGGCGAAAGAGTATTCCAAGCGACAAAGAAAAATGCAAAGCGTCACGGGTTGGCATTCTCAAAAGTATAAGGTGGTAGTATGGCGCAAAAACAAATAAACGAAACGAACAACTTAACAATAGGAGGAATCTTACAGTATAGTCTTGAAGACCGAAAAGGTTCTCGATTTAATGCAAGCCTGAAAAATATTGGCATTGTCAAAATTGATGGGAATCCATTTACAGATTACAAAGCATTTTCGTTTTTGTGGGAGAAGTCATACGTGAAATCCCCAGAAAGAAGTGCGGATGGGACTATTACAAATATCGACTCCTACCCAACTTTTGTAACACCGCACTTGAAGATTGACTTTTCAATGATGTCGATTGATAGTTATCGTGTTTTAATGAAGTTGCTCTATGAAAAAAACGAACATATTGTTGAGTGCTATGATGTTGTAAACAACGAGTTTGTTACGAATAATATGTACTTTGCTACGGAAGAAATGCCGAAATTGTGGGCGATTGCAAGGGCGTTGAACGGAGAGCAATGGGTTGAACTTCTTGGGGTGCAAGATTACACGGTGGAAATGATAGGAACAAACACGGACGTTTACTACAACTTGTTGACCTATAATATGAATGTACCTTCTGATGCTAGTTGGGCGTATCAAACTTCAAGGGCCATAGCAGTCGCAAGGAACACGACGGTTGGCATTGGCAAAGATGCCATTGTACGAGTTGGCGAAGATGTAATATCTATGCAATCCATTACTTTTGATAACACTTACATTTTTAATGGGTGGAATACGAAAGTCGACGGTAGCGGCATAAACTACATAAACGGCGATGAATATTATTTAATGGGCGATACGATTTTGTATGCTCAATGGAAAAAATCAAAATGATTACATTAACGGCGAAAATAAATCTTTTATCTGGCAATAACAAGAATTTAGAGCTTGCGTCGGAGAACTTAGAGGGGAACAACATTTCGAGCGATTTAGCGTCTATTGTTGGCGTTAAAAAGAAAGGTGGCGACCCTTTTATAATCTATGCGAGCGAAATTGGGGACGGCTCTGTTATAAGTGAGGGAGTCGATTATTTTATTGACTCGCAGCTTTCCGATAACAATGGAATTTTTGAGCTTCCTTATACAATAAAGATAAAGGACAATAGCAAATCTATTACAAGCCTTTCTATTGCATTTGATACAATTGGAGGAAGATACCCTAAATACTTATTTGTTGACGATACAAGATATGTTCCAAATGCGCCTGTTATTACGATTTCTACACTTGAACCAAGAGAAGAGCATACCATAGTTATACGAACTTGGAATAGTCCAAAACACCCACTTGTAATTACGGGTATTTATACTGGTGTTTCTATTGATATTGATAGCCGAAATCTTTTGAGCCTTGATTGCTCTATTTTTGAGCGTAGCGACTTAAAGTTGCCGAGTTTTGGGATTATATCTAATACAGGACGTATTGAGTTTAAGGATTTTGACGGAGCGATTAGGGGATATGCGGAGCAATTACTTTTACAAAATGGTTTGCCTTGCGAAATTCGATTGAGCAATACCCTTGTTGATGGCGCGAGTGAACTTGTAGCGACAATGGAAACCGACCAATGGGATTATGACAATGACAATCGAGTCGTGAGTGTTAGCCTTAAAGATGATTTGGAAGAATGGCAAGACATAAACGTTGCCGAAATTCCTTATGACCCACGCAAAATTGGTAGCAAGCCTTTTAGTTGGTTGTATCAGTATTTATGGAGAATTACTAACACAAACTACCCAATGAAAAAGTTGAGCGATTTGGACAGGGGGACTCGTAATGTATTGACGAATACCTATATTCGATATCCTTTGCTCAAAAGCGGAAATCTTTGGCAACAATGGACGAAACTTTGTCAAGCATGCCAACTGCACATTTATAAAAATATCGACGGTATAGTGGTTTGCCGTTACAATGGGGGTAATTAGTATGGCGATTGTTATACCGAGTAAAAATACATACGACAGGCAAAATCCAAAGGTGCGTGATAATGTCATTGAACGAATTGAAGTTGGCGCGGTTGAAGTTGTACCAAATAATGAGTATGAAACGCCCGTGTATAATGAAGCTTATTCAAATGTGTTTCAGCAAAGTGAAACTCAAACGGATAGAGAAGCGGATGCGGACGGCTATGGTCAAATTATGTATGAAGCTTATATAGAAGCTACACCAACTCACGCTTTTATAAATGAAATAAATATCCCTATACAATATAATGAATTTTCAATTATTGAAAAAATACTTACAGGGGAAAACAAAAACAAAGAAAGTAATATAAAGTTTTCTATTGTGGGCAATTTTTATAAGGGAACAGCAACGCAAACTGTAACAGTTGATACTACACCAAGTGCAACAGGTAATACTTATGGCGAAATAATATATTCAAACCCAACAGAAAAAGAAGAAGGAATACGATATGAGTTTCCTAAAACCATAGAAAAAATAGCAAGTTCGGGGAACGGTTTATACGAAGCAACTGCAAAAGTGGAAATAAAGGATTTAACAAATTTGAAATCCGTTTCAGTCGAACCAAAGGATAGTTCATTTGCAATAAAAAATATATACATTTTAAGTGGTGTTTCTTTTGTTTCTCTTAAATCTATTCACAGCTTCCCTGTCGAAACAGGTGGTTCAATATATAGCTACACAAGGGAAGGAGAATACGAGCAGTATATCCCAACACAAATAGAAATCACAGTTTACGGCAACACAATCGGCATTGATTTGCAAGACAAGACAGTTCACATTAACGGCGAAACGCAAAAGAAAGTCCATAGCGTTGACGGAAACGAGTTAATGCAAACGAGCAATTATTTCGACCAAAATGGCACGAAAGTCAACGCCATTGATAAAATGTATGGAGAAACACAAAGCGAGTACGCAATAGGCAAAGAAACGGCTACAATTCGTTGTTCAATAAGCGACTACTTTAACGAGGAAGGCGAAAAGGTAATATCAACCGATTTCATAAAAAATGTGGCGAGATTGCCAAGCGAGTATCAAGAAGTAGAATATATTGAAAGTAAAAATTCACAGTATATTGACACGGGTGTTAAAGCAGCAAAGAATACAAGAGTTGTTTTAGATTATCAATTCACGAGTGTAGGTGGTGGTTCTGCATTATTTGGGGCAAGTGATAATGTAATTGGAAGTCCAACGTCAGCGTCTTATGCGTATTATATTGGCGGGGTCAATCTTTCTTCGGATTTTGGCGATAACAATATAACAACTACTCGTTCCGCAGATACGGACAGGCACACAGTTGATAAAGACGGAGGTTTCTTATACATAGACAATGTACTGGTAGCCGCACAGTTTGTTGATTACTCCTTTGAAACAAGTTCAACGATTAACATTTTTGGTTGTTCGGGCTTACATTCGGGAAGTTTGGCGAACGGTCTATTCGTGTGTAGTGCGAAAGTATATTCTTGCAAAATCTACGAAAATGATATTATAGTCCGTGATTTTATTCCTTGTTATCGAAAAGCGGATGGCGTTTGTGGCTTATATGATTTAGAAGGGGAGAAGTTCTATTCTAGCGGTTCTATGAACAACTTCTTGGGGGGCGACATAGTCCTAGAAGTAGACAAACTAAAAATGTCATTTGAAATTGGGGATAGAGTCATACCAAAAGTGTATGGTGCAGACGGGAAGGATTACCCTATGTCAACATATCTCAATGGTGACGAGAAAGTGTTTGAAGTGCTTGGCACAAAAAAAATCTATGACGGCGCAGTTTGGCAAGAACTATCCTTGCAAGAAGTTTGACAAATCGTGTTTTTAGTGGTATAATGTAAGAAAAGGAGAAGTTTATGGCTGAATTTAAGGCGACTAAACTTGATGTGAGCAAAATAAATGATGGGCAAAAGTGGGAGGAGGGGGAAGCACCATCCGCGGCTACATTTAATGACCCCATTGAAGCGTTATTATATTTACAAGATTTCGTAGATAATATAGGCGAAAAGGTAAATATCAATATAAAGGCTGGCGAGGGGAAAGATAGCGTAGTCCAAGTTTACACGGGCGAAGTTGACGAAATCCACTACGGCAATAGCTCTACGGGCGAAAGCGCCGCGATATTTGGCGAAGCGAATAAAAACAACGCAAATCGTGCTTTAATGGCGGGTAAGTTGAACGATAACAATGGAGCAAACTCTATTGTTGGTGGTATTTGGAATTCAAATAATGTCTTCGGTACACATAGTTTTGTAATAGGTAATCACAACCAAAATGAAGCGGATAGTGTCATTATAGGCGGTGCTTATAATAAGGCTACCTATAATTCAAGGACATCCGTTGTTGTGGGTTCTTATAATGAAACGGACGCAAGCGGCAGCGTAACCGCGGGTGCGTATAATAAAAATCTCGGAAGTGTAAATATCGTTAGTGGCGTAAGAAATGAAGTTAAGCTAGGCAAAGAGTCTACAATAGTCTGTGGTAGAGATAACATTATTGACGTAAATGACGGCGCAGCATTTGGTTATGGATTAAAAGTTGAGGGATTAGACGGTAAAGCTGTTGTTGGTAGGTATAATGCGCCAAAATCTAGCACCATTTTTGAAGTGGGTATCGGTACGAGTGAAACGGATAGACGAAATGGGCTTGAGATATATAAAGACGGAAGTACAAATATAAAATTTGATGATTATGCCAAAAGTGAAGATATTGAAAGGGATTACGCTAAAAAGTCTGATTTGGAAGAATTATCTAATAATTATGAGCAGAAAGGCTCGGCGGCTACCGCTCTTATAGAAGCAAAAGAATACGCGGATAAAATCAAAACCGATATTTTAGGCGAAGGAGTTTCAGAAACTTTTGATACTTTGCTTGAAATTCAACAATGGATTGAAGGAGATGGTGTTAACGCTACCGAACTTTCCAAAGAGATTGAAACCGTGAATACAAAGGTCACTAATATTGTAAACGGGACAACGGTAGTTGGTAAGGCTACTGCGGATAGCCGTGGGAACGACATTGCCGAAACGTATGCGACTAAAACAGAGTTCCAAGATGTCAAGAGTTTGGCTAATAGTAAAGCAGATGCAAACGCGCTTGCGGTGGTAAACACAAGAGTAGCTAATATCGAGGAGGGTAAGACGGAAGTACCTATTGCCCAAAAAGCAAAAACAGATGATGTTGGGAATAAGTTTAGCGATACTTATGCGACCAAATCCGAACTTAACGCAGTTAAGAGTACTGCAAACGCCGCCGCTACGAAATCCGAACTATCTACCGCCCTTTCTAATAAAGTTGATAAAGTAGATGGAAAAGACCTTATTAGCACGATTGAAATTAATAGATTGAAAGATGTCGATAACTATGACGACACCGCCATTATGGGTCGTATGTCAACGGCAGAAGAAAATATTAAGGTTTTATTAAATTCTACATCGAGTTTTGCGACTAAATACGAACTAACGAAATATTCAACAACGGCAGAGATAGAAGCAACATACGTTACAAATACGTTTGCATCAGCCAATTATGCGAAAAAGGTAGATGTCCAAGAAGCCCTTAGCAAAAAGGTAGACACATCTACAATGACCGCCGAACTTGACAAGAAGGTGGATAAAGTTGATGGATATTCTCTTTTGTCTAATAGTGAAATATCGAGATTGGCAGGGGTTAAAAACTATGACGACACCGAAATTAAAGATAGAATAGACACCATCGAAGCGAAACCCTTTTATGGAGTTGAGCAAATTCGTATAAACTCTTGGAATGAAGAAATAGGCGCAAAGCAACTCGCTAAAACCAAAACGTCGTTAGAAGAAGTAAAAGAGGAAATAGAAAGCTATAACTATGCGGAAAAATGGTACGCGGAGAACAAAGCTACTTCCGCGGAAACAAATGCAAAGGCTTATGCGGACGAAAAGCTTGCGGAGTTCGCGGAGGGCGTTGAGCTTGATTATGTAACGAATGCAAGCATATCCGAAACTTTAGCTGATTACGCAAAGACTGCAGATGTCGCGAAAGACTACGCAACAAAGCAAGATGTTGCAACTAATTTTGCGACTAAAACAGAGTTGAACAATTATGCAACAAAGCAAGATGTATCTATTAACTATGCAACAATTGATTATGTCGCAAGTACGTATGCAACCAAAACGGAGTTAAGCAATTATCCGACAACGCAAAGCTTATCTACCGCTTTGGCTAACTATGCAACAAAGTCTTATGTAGATACAGCAGTTGCAGGAGCGGGGCAAGATATATACCAACATAACATTAGATTTTATTATTCTAAATCAGGCGGAGAAACATACGACATAGTAGCAACAGTATACACTAAATCGAGTACAGCATTTACAGTCGATACATTTAACACTTGGTTGCTGAACAATACAACGCTAAAAGGTGGTTATTTGCCCGTATCTGGTGCGCTTAAAACCTCGGCAGGCGTTATTTATAACGTGTTCAAAATGAATTATAGTGATTTCGAAGAGATATCAATATATATGGCTAACAGTAGCTCGGTTAGTACTGTTTGGTACATTTCAATTTACAACGGAACGTTTAAGGATGCCGTGGCAGAGATTACCTAATGGGGGATAAACAATGGATAAGCAAAAAATAAAAGAACTATTTGTGTTACAAGATGAAATAAACGGAAAAAAACAAGCACTCGCGAACACGGATTATAAGTGCCTAAAATTCTTTGAGGGCGAACTCACGGAAACTGAATACGCACCAATTAAAGAGGAACGTAGGCGTTTACGCTTGGAAATCAATGAACTTGAAATACGATTATCATTATTATAAAAGGAGGGTGTTATATGAAAATTCTTTCAATGTTAGTCAAAACAATAATGTCTGTTATCCTAATTTTGCTTTGCTCATTTTTGGCAACATTCTTTTTGTCGATATTTTTGCCCGAAAATGTTCAAAAAGCATTAGAAATTTTTACGAAATTTATGCAAATCCCTTGACAAATAAAAAAATAGGGTGTATAATGTAAGTGAATTACAAATTATGGAGGGAACTATGTTTATTTCTTACGAAGAATTGAAAGAGATGGAAGAACAACACGTAGAACAGTTACGCGTTGCCCAAGCACATTTGGACGTTATCCGTAAACTTATTAAGGTAGCGGAAGAAAAGCAAGCAGTTGTCGAAGAACAACAAGAAGAGGTTGAGTTTCAAGAAGAACCCGAAACTGAACAGTTTGCTCAATAATTTAGGGGGTAAAATATTATGTCAATTAAAGCTCATTTGGAACAAGCGGTACGCAGCCTTGAAGCGGAAAAACAAACCGTTGCAAACGCAACAAAAGAAAAAGTAATGCGTGAGAAGATTATCCCTTACAATCAAGAAATTGATAGGGCGAGAGATAGCGCAATAGCGGAGAAGCAACAAGCACTTGCTGCTACGATTGCGGCGCATCAAGAAACTTTTGCGCAAGAAAAGAAAGAAATGTTCGCGGCGGCAGAAAAGAAAAAGAGTGAGAACGCGGACGCTGTATTAACAGCAGAAACTTATGCGGTAACGGTTGAGTACGATAAGGCGATTGCAAAAATCAACGACCAAATTGCTGATTTGAAAGAATAAAGGGGGCGAAACCTATGGAATGGGTTAAAGAACTTCTTAAAAACGAATATTTTGTGTGGTGTGCTATGGCGGTGATTATTTTTGCTTTGACACAGCTTTTGAAGTTGCCGATTAAGCATTTTACGAAAAAAATAGAGAACCTTCGTGTGAGAAAAATGGTAAACGCTACGATTTTGCTTATCCCTTTCTTGGTTGGCGTCGCACTTGATTTTGTGTATTCCACGTATTATTTGCACGGAGCATTTTCCTTGATTAACGGTCTTGGATATGGAACGGCTGGGATTTCCCTTTATGGTGTAATTGAACGCTTTTTTAAGGTAAAGGTAGAAAATCCTTATGATACGAAAGTGGGCGAGGCTGTTAAGACGCTCGTGGACGAAATTTCCAAAGACGGAAAAGTAGACGAGAAAGATAAACACGCGGTTAAAGATTTTTGGGATAAGGTTAAATGAATAAAGTGATTGTTGATAAGGCTCGTCTTTTAAGACGGGTCATTGTCATTTCTTGGATAAGTCTTGCGTTTTGCTTTGTTGTAAAGATTTTCGGTGGAAATTTCTTTGAGATTATATGCGAAAATCCAAATTACAAGGCACTTTGCGATTATGCTGATAGCCATTTTTGGTTAAAGTATTTAATCGCCGTGGTATCAAGTATTATATGCCAATCATTTTATACCCTTGCGATATTAAAGCAATACAAGTTCAAACTTTGGCAAGCATTAGTTATTTATCCAAGTATTTTAATATCTTGTTTTATTAAGCTGACTGGAATAAGCACGGGCATTGTATTTGATATTTGGCTTACACTCGGTATGCCTATTGTGTTTTTAGGCAAGCAATATAAACGCTACATTTCCGCTTTAATAGGAATGGTGTTAATTCTTGCATTTCAAATTATTTCATTGTTTGTTAAAAATCTTGGCTTAATAAATGTCGCTGATAGTTATTTTATTGGATTGATATATATGATAGATTTGTACATTATGTGTATTCTCTATTATTTATATAGAAACTATCAAAAGGAGAATAATAGTATGGGAGCATTGTGGGTATTTTTTGCAGGCAAACCTGTTGACAAGCTTAAAGCTATGAAAGCCAAGCGTGAAGCTAAAATTAGAAAGCTTGAAGCTGAAATCGACGCCATTGAACTCGAAATTTCTAAAAAGAAAAACGAGAAGTAATGTGGCGTATCAAGGCTGAATTGATTGCAAGAACGGTGTTGGGCTATGTGGTTATACTCGTAGCCCTATTTTCCGTTTCTTGGATATGTGACAAAGTTATCAACACAGTTATTATCCTTATGTCTTATGCTGGAACTCGTTGGATATTTCCTCTCACATATCACGCAAAGACCGACAATAGTTGCATAATGTTCACGATTGCGTGTTTTAGCATAGCGATTATAATTGCCTTGCCGATTAACCTTTCAATCGTTGCAAGCGTAATAGTTGGTATGGCGATAAGCACTTTCTTATTCTTCTTGCAATATTTCATTGACTTGAAAGCAACTACGAAAGTAACGGACAAGGAAGCGTTTATTTTGAAATGTAAATCTTGCGGGTATAACGAGTTGAAAACGGAAATGGCGGTTAAATTCTTTATAGACAATGAAAAGCCAAAAGATGTTTGGTTGTGGCTTTTAGAAACAAAGAAGTCCGATATAGAATGGGATAGCGTTCGACGGCTCAAATGTATTATGAAGAAAGAACTTTTTTAGTAATTCAACAAAAATTCAATATTAACTAACGGAAATTACACGATTTGTCAACAGCAAGTCGTGTTTTTTTATGCTATTTTTAGCCAAGAAACGCAACAAGGAGATTTGCAGTATGGAAAAATACCCAGAAGAACTTTGTATAAAAATGCGTGAGATTTATAAAACGATTATTAGGCGTATTGTTGACACGGGAAAAACCGAAGAAAGCGATATGCTTTTTATCCATTTGTACAAAACTGAATTTGAACAAAATACAAATTTTAAGGAGTAATTAAATGAACTACGGAAATCCCTATTCGCAGTACCCCTACACTGGCTATGGCTATCCAAACTACGGACGGCAAAACTATATGCAACCACAACAACAAATGGCGCAACCGCAAATGCAACCGCAACAGCAGGTTCAACCGCAGTACGAAACGCCTATCCAAGACATTCGATTTGTAACAAGCGAAGAAGCAAAAGCATTTATCGTTATGCCGAATAGCAAGGCACTCTTAATTGACAAGAACGGTGGAGTAGCTCACTTAAAAACCGCCGACAATATGGGGCAATCAGTTACGCAATACTTTAAGTTTGAGCAAGTCAATGCGGACGGAACGCCGATTAAAGCGCAAGAAAAACAGCAAGCGGTGGACTTTTCGCAGTTCGTAACCATTAGTCAATATAATGAGTTGCTCGGTCAATTTAACGACTTAAAAAGTATGTTCCAAAACGCAAAACCAAAACAAGCCGAAAGCAAGCCTTTAACGAGCGATTTGGTTGGCGGTAAAGTAAATACTCAACCGAGCAAATAATGTAGCGTAAAACGGCTAAAAAATAGGTTAAAACGGAGATTACGATATGGGTAATAATAACTTCTTCCAAATGGTTCAAAAAATGCAACAAATGCAAAACCCTAAGCAAGCATTTATGGGTATGTTGCAAAACAGCCCTGCTAACCAACAAATACAAGCAATACAAAATAGTGCAGGTGGTCGTTCAATGGAACAAACGGTTCGCCAACTTGCAAAACAACAGGGTATTAGCGAAGAACAACTTATGCAAGCGTATAACAGTTTGGCGAATAGAGGATAATGGTATTTTCAATAATTTGGCGCGCGAGTTATTGTTGATATAAATAATTTATTAAAAGGAGAATAAGTATATGGCTTATTACGAAGGAACTATTAACGATTTAGGCTGTAACAACAATAGCGGTGCTTTTGGTGGTAACGGCGATTGGATTTGGGCGTTCTTGCTCTTTGCTTTGCTCGGCAACAACGGGTGGGGCGGTGTAGGCTACGGCGGTGGTCGTGGTGGCGTAGGAGAAAACTATGTACTCGCAACCGACTTTGCTACTATCGAACGCAAGCTTGACGGCGTAAACAACGGTCTTTGCGACGGGTTCTATGCACAAAATACCAATATGCTCAACGGCTTTGCTTCCGTACAGCAAACGCTTTGTCAAGGATTTAACGGCTTGAACACAGCGGTTATGCAAGGTTTTCACGGTGTAGATAACGCAGTATGCACTCTCGGATACAACACGCAAGCAGGGTTTAACGCACTTTCCACGCAGTTGGCTCAATGTTGCTGTGATACCCGTGCGGCGATTGCCGATGTGAAGTATGCAAACGAACGCAACACTTGCGACATTATCCGTGCAGGTCAAGACAACACAAGAGCAATCTTGGATTACTTGACGGGCGAAAAGATTAGTTCGTTGCAAGCGGAAAACGCAGGTCTTAAAGCGCAAATTAGCAATGATAGACAATCGGCGTACATTATTGATAAATTAAGCCCTTGTCCTTCCCCTGCCTATGTCGTTCAAGCACCGTCTAAGGTAAACTTCCCTACGGACTGTTGCGGTAATTTCACGGGCTTTGGCGGTTGCGGTTGCAACTAATTAACTATCATTTATAATTCCCGTAAGATACGGTTGAGAAAATTTTAATATCGCAAGGGTATAGGGTTTTCTCTATGCCCTTGTTTTGATAAAATTTAAGAAATGCCGTAAATGTAATTGACAAAATCTACCGATTGTGATATAATATAATTATAAAAACAAAAGGAGATTTTTATGAAACTAATTGATTTAACGGGAAAAAAATTTGGGAAATTGGCTGTTTTAGGAATTGGAGAGCGTAAAAAAGCAGGAGTTTATTGGTTGTGTAAGTGTGATTGTGGTAAAGAAAAACTTATATTAGGTCAACATTTAAGATATGGTGGCACTGTTTCTTGTGGTTGTTCTTCCGTTGAAAGGATTTCTATATTGAATAAAACTCACGGTGAAACAAAAACAAGATTGTACAAAATTTGGTGTGGAATGATATGTCGATGTAAGAATAAAAACAGAAAATCATATAATATTTATGGCGCAAGAGGAATTTCCGTTTGCGATGAATGGCTTAATTCTTACAAAAGCTTCAAGGAATGGGCTTTATTAAACGGGTATCAAGAAAACTTAACTATTGACCGAATTGATGTAAATGGAAACTACGAGCCGAGCAACTGTCGTTGGTCAACACAAAAAGAACAATCAAATAATACAAGAAGAACAGTTTTTATTGAGTATGAAGGGAAGAAATATTCTGCGAAACAACTTTCTGAATTTCTTAATATAAACTATAATAAATTCTTGCGTAGTTTGCGTAAAACAAATTTTGATATAGCCAAATCTATTGAAAAAGCAAAATTATATAAAAAAAGGAGAAAATTATGAATTGCAATAATCAATGTAATAGACTTTGCCCTTGTTATATTTTAAGCACTTCTTTGACAATAGTAACTGTTAATGGAGTTGATACTTTGGTAATTGATATACCTTTGGGTAATTATGCAAATAAAAAGAATTATTGTATTATTATAGCACAAAATAGGCCTGCGGAAGCAACGGTAGATATGCCTGTTGCGATTTCGATTGGTGGCGACACCACTATTGTTTATCCTTTGGTTTGCAATAAAACTTGCTTACAAGCAAATGCGTGCCAAATTAGCGGAAGAACTCGAATTAAAGTTGTTGTTCAAACAAGTGCAAATTCTGGCGTATTTAGAGCGTTATGTGGATTAGGGGCTTGCTGTTCTACTGTTTTGTTAAGTCTTCCCGTTCCTGATACGGCGGTTGCAAGTGTGGTCGAAGAACCTGTTGCGTTGAGAGCGACAAGGACGGCTACGGCAAAAACAACTAAAACTGACAAGGGGGTAGAAGCATAATGGATATGAGATACGATATGCGTATGGACGGACGAAGATTGCCACCCCGTAATTCTCGTGGCGAGTTTACCCGTCGTGGTGGGCGTGGGCGTTCTCGTCGTATGGATAGGGGTATGGAGTACGGTTACGATATGAGAGGTGTCGACTACGCAAGAGATATGGCTAGTGGCGAAAATCGTGGCGGTAGAGGTCGTGGAAGAAGCGACTACGGCGACTACGAAATGCGTGGTATGGACGGTCATTACGGACACGGCGGTAGAACGGGCGGTTATGAACCCGTAGAATTTATGGGCTACTGCACGGGCTATGCAGGGGAAAAGCAAGACTACGGCTATGATATGCGTGGGCGTGTCGATATGGGCTACCGCAACTACGATATGCGTAGGGGTGTGGGCAGAGATTACGGCTACCCTATGTATGACCGCTACGATTATGGCTACGACGATTACGGCGACTACGGAGAAACTTTGTCGGACAAGGAACTCGACCATTGGTGCGAAAAGTTGAAGAAACACCTTGACGACCAAGAAAAGCAAATGTTCCACAAGGACATTATCGCACAAAAAGCCAAGCAAATGGGTATGCAAATGCATGGCTTTGGCGAAAAAGAGTTGGAAGTAGTTGTTTATATGCTCTACGACGATTACAAGAAAACGCTCGGAAGAAACCCCGATGTCTATATCAAGTTGGCTTACGATTGGCTCAACGACGAAGATAGCGAATTGAAAGGTGCGGAGAAACTCGCCGTTTACCACGATGAAGTAGTTATGGGTGGCGAAGACGACTAACCGCTATGGCTCGGTTTGTTTACTACAACCAAAATTATGATAAGGTAAAGCGTAACGACTGCGTAACAAGGGCGATTTCGCTTGCGAGTGGTTTACCGTACTCAACCGTTCGACGAAAGTTAAGGTACACGGCTCGATTGCTTGGTTGCTCAAAATTATGTGTTTCGTGCTACGAATTTTTAATCCGTGAAGTGTTGGGTGGCGTTCCAAAAAACTGCGAGGGTATGACAATCAACGATTTTGCCGATTTGCACCCCGACGGAACTTACCTTTTAAGAATGGACGGTCATATCACGACACTTATCGACTTCACACTCTACGATATTTTTGATTGTCGCCAAGAGCGTATCACTAATGCGTGGAAAATGCACAACTGAATAATGAAAAAGGGCGAGGAGCTTTCCCCGTCCTTTATTTTTATCTACCAAAGCAAGTTCCTTTGCATTCGCTCATAGGTTTAGTGCAAGCCAAACAAATATTTATCCTTTGTTGCTCTTCAATCCCAATATGATGTTTATGTGGAGACCCATTTCTTTAGTGTAGTTGCGTTGTAGCTTTAATCCCTCTTGTAATATTTTTTGCCATTTTAATCATTTTTATTTGCTCTCCTTTTTCTTCCCATCCTATTATAAGCCCTTGCACAAACGCAATTTAACTCCATGTCGACTTGTGGAATATCACAAAAATTCTTCGTGCCCCCCATAGAATCCTCTCTTATTTGATATTCGCAATGTTCGCACCACCACATTCTTCCGCTTTGGTCTTCCCTCCTAGCCTCGCTTACATACCATTTTTCTTCATTAAGTTTCTTTTGTCTTTGTAAGTTTGTCATATTTATCCTCTTTGATTTGTGTATTTTTCTTTTACCTTATAAACATATTGTTTTGATACTTTGTACATTTTTGCGACTTTTTTAACAGGCATACCATAATTAAGTGCCTCTAATATATCCTGTGTTTTTTCACTTAAATCGCATACAGGAGTTTTCCCCCTAACCTTATAATTCTTACTTGGTCTTTTTCTATTGAGGCGTGCATTGCTTAATATTTGGTCTACCGTGCATAAAGAAAGCCCATACATTTGTGCCAATTCATAGGGATTAGTAAACCCTTCTTTATATGCGGTTATTATTTTTTCTTTACTTGATTGCCTTTTTGAT
>JAZRAI010000023.1:0-7360 GCA_045634455.1 Acutalibacteraceae bacterium | reverse complement strand
ATAACGACGATATGCGTCGCGGCAAGCCTTCCTGCCACAAAGCTTTTACCGAGGATATTGCATTGCTTGCAGGGGATACTTTACTTACAGAGGCTTTTACTGTTGCCTCAAAAGCCAATTTAAAACCCCAAAATACTTTATTGGGTATAAATGAAATATCTACACACGCCGGTCTTCACGGAATGATTGGCGGACAGGTTTTGGATTTGAGCTTTGAAAATGCAAACCCTGATGCCGAAATGCTTGTTGATATGTATTCACGCAAAACATCGGGACTTATTGTTTTGGCGGTAAAGCTTGGAATAATTGCAAGTGAAAACTTTACTGATGATGACCTAAAAACTGCCGAAGAATACGGCAAAAATTTAGGTATTGCTTTTCAGATTATTGACGATATTTTGGATTATACTGCGGACGAAAAGCTTTTAGGCAAGCCCATTGGCAGTGATGATAAGAACAATAAAACTACATTTGTTACGCTTTTTGGTATAGAAAATGCGAAACTTCAAGCAAAGTATTATACCGAAAAAGCACTAAATTCTATTGATAAATTTAAAGGAAACACAGAATTTTTAAAGAAGCTTACAAGCAATCTTTTAGAAAGAAGTTATTAGAAAGGCGGAAATTAAATGGATTATTCGGTTTTAAACCAAATTAAATCACCAATCGATGTTAAAAAACTGAATAATTCTGAATTAAAACTTCTTTGTCAGGAAATCAGAAGCGAGATTATTGATACTGTTTCAAAAAACGGGGGACACTTGGCATCAAATTTAGGTACTGTTGAGCTGACCGTTGCGCTTCATAAATCCTTTAACTCGCCTGATGATGCAATAATATTCGATGTCGGTCATCAGTCTTATACACATAAGCTTTTAACAGGTAGATTTGATTCATTTTCAACCATCAGGACAAAGTATGGATTATCTGGCTTTATGAATCCTGATGAATCCCACCATGACCCATTTGTGACGGGGCATAGCAGTAATTCAATTTCCGCGGCACTTGGTATATATCAAGCCAAAAAAATTAATGGAGAAAAGGGAACCGCTATTGCCGTAATCGGTGACGGAGCAATGACAGGCGGTCTTTCATACGAAGCTCTTAATAATGCGGGGCACATAGACGGAAATTTTATTGTTATACTCAACGATAACAAAATGTCTATTTCAAAAAATGTTGGTTCGCTCTCATTTAGTCTTGCTAAGCTTCGCAATAAAATCAAGTATCATAAATTCAAATTCTTTATAAAGAAATTTTTTATTAAACTTCCGCTAATTGGTAAAGGATTATTAAAGCTTTCCACTAAGATTAAATCTGCCTTAAAGAGTGCAGTTTACAGAAATAATATCTTTGCTTCATTAGGCTTCAATTATTTGGGTCCCGTTGATGGGCATGACATTTCTGCTCTTTGCGATATTTTTGATATTTCAAAAGCTTATAATAAGCCCTCTCTCATTCATATTGTAACTACCAAGGGAAAAGGTTATCAATTTGCAGAGGAAAAACCCCACCATTACCATGGAGTTTCTTCCTTTAATATTGATGAGGGTGCTTCTGTTGGTGATAATTTATCATATTCTGCAATTGCCGGTAATACACTTTGCGAATTAGCTAAAAATAACAGTAAAATTATTGCAGTTACTGCTGCTATGGCTGACGGTACAGGTCTTGAAAAGTTTTCAGAGGAATTTTCTGACAGATTTTTTGATGTCGGTATTGCCGAAGGCCACGCAGTTACTTTTTCATCGGGTCTTGCCTCAAAGGATATTACACCGTTTTTTGCTGTATATTCAACATTTTTACAGCGTGGTTTTGACCAAATGCTACACGACGCCGCTATTTCAAATTATAAAGTAAAGCTTCTTGTTGACAGAGCGGGCATTGTTGGTGAGGACGGTAAAACACATCAGGGTATTTTTGATGTTTCTTATTTGAGTCTTATTCCTAATATGAATATTTATTCTCCCACTGATTTCAATGAGCTTGAATATAGAATTAAAGAAACTTCAAATAATTCCGAGCTTTGTGCTATCAGATATCCGAGAGGAAAAGAAAAATATCCTTTAACGCTTGATACAAGCGGTGATTATACACTTATTACAAGCAGAAATAAAAAAATAGTTGTTACCTACGGCAGGGAGTTTTATGAAGTATATGAAGCTTATCAAAAATCAGGCGGTTTTGATATTTTAAAGCTCAATAAAATTTTCCCGATTAACGATAAAATTATCGAAATTCTTAAAAACTATAAGAATATACATTTCTTTGAAGAATCTGTAAAAAGTGGCTCAATTGCTGAGCATTTGGCTACAATGCTGCTTGAAAACAATTTCGGCGGTACTTACAAAATACATGCTATTGATAATGTTTTCGTACCGCATGGCAAAACTTATGAACTGTTAGCCGATTTACAGCTTGACAGCAATTCTGTTGCTGAAATTATTAAGGAGTAATTATGTCCGAAAAATTAAGACTTGATGTTGCCTTGGTTGAAAAAGGATTTGCCGAAAGCCGCGAAAAAGCAAAGGCTTTAATTATGGCAGGCATCGTTTTTGTCAATAATCAAAAATCCGATAAAGCGGGCAATGTAATAAAACCTGACGATATAATTGAAGTCAGAGGAGAAACACTAAAATATGTAAGCCGTGGCGGATTAAAGCTTGAAAAAGCGGTAAAATCCTTTGAACTAAATTTAGAAAATTACATTTGTGCCGATATTGGCGCTTCGACGGGCGGTTTTACTGACTGTATGCTTCAAAACGGCGCTAAAAAGGTTTATTCTATTGATGTTGGTTACGGTCAGCTTGCTTGGAAACTTCGCACAGATGAGCGAGTTATTAATCTTGAACGTACTAATTTCAGGTATGTTACCGAACAAGAGGTGCCCGATAAATTAGATTTCGCATCGGTTGATGTTTCTTTTATTTCGTTATCTCTTATATTACCCGTTATGCGTAATTTGTTGAAAGAAAATGGCACTGCCGTTTGCCTTATAAAGCCTCAGTTTGAAGCAGGTAAAGAAAACGTCGGCAAAAAGGGTGTTGTAAGAGAAAAGTCTGTACATATTGCCGTAATTAACAAGATTATAAATCTTGCGTCCGATTGTAGTTTTTCGCTTTTAGGACTTGACTTTTCACCTGTTAAGGGTCCTGAGGGCAATATAGAATACCTTTGTTATCTGCAAAAAAATGATAATCCCGAATGCCTTATAAATACTACGGCAGAGCAGGTAGTTGAGGCATCCTATGCCACATTAAACCAATAAAGGAGTGATTATATGGTTGTTGCTGTTTTACCCAATCTTGATAAAAACGGTTCTACTGATGTTTTAGCGAAGCTTGGTAAAATATTTAAAGAACTTAATATTAAAGCATTAATTCCTGATACAATTTTTGGTACCGATTTTATACCTACTCCACAAGAAGAAATTTTTTCTTCCGCCGATATTATCATTACAATAGGCGGCGACGGAACCATAATCCGCTATGCAAAGGTTGCTGCCGAATCCGGAAAACCTGTTTTGGGTATAAATGCCGGAAGACTCGGTTATCTTGCTAACCTTGAACAGGACGAACTTAATTTTGTTTCACGCCTTAAAACCGGCGAATATGAGACAGAAAACCGTATGATGTTATCGGTTTCTCTTTATGAAAACGGGAAAAAACTTAACGAATATTTTGCTTTAAATGACGCTGTAATCACAAGCGGTTTTATATCCCGAATTATCGATATTTCCGCAACCATCGGTACTGATACAATAAGTTACCGTGCGGACGGACTCATTTTTTCAACCCCGACAGGTTCTACTGCTTATTCAATGTCAGCAGGCGGACCAATTATCGACCCCGTTTGTGAAAATATTTGTATTACTCCCATTTGTTCACATTCGTTATCTGCAAAACCGATACTTTTAAGCGCGGGAAACACATTAAAGGTAAAAGCCTTTTCTAAGAAAAAAACCGATATCTATTTGACGGTTGACGGAAGAAAGGTTTCACAATTAAAACCCTATCATGAGGTGGTTATTAAGAAAGCCGAAAATTCCGTTAAGCTTGTAAGACTAAACGACCGTTCTTTCTATAAAACCTTATCTTACAAATTCAAAGATTCGAGGAGTGTGTTATAAATGAAGGTTAACAGACAAAAAGTAATTTTAGATTTAATTAAAGAAAAAATTTGTCTAACACAAGAAGATTTACAACAAGGTTTGCTCGAAAAAGGTTATGAGGTTACACAGTCAACCGTATCTCGCGACATTAAGGAGCTTAAACTTGTAAAAGGCAGAGATGCAGAAGGCAATTACAGATATCTTTCACACTCAAAACTACAATCAAAGAATACTGATGCTCATTATCACGATTTCTTTGTTCGCGCTGTTAAAAGCATTGATTATTCACTCAATAATGTGGTTATTAAATGTGATAACGGTATGGCGATGAGTGCCTGCGTTGCTGTGGACGAGCTATTTGGAGATATGATGTTAGGTTCCCTTGCGGGTGATGATACTATCATAATTGTTACCTCGGGTGAGCATCAGTCTAAGCTTTTAAGCGATAGCTTAAAAAAACTTTTATAAATTCGGCGGTAGATTATGCTTAAATATTTACATATAGAAAATATTGCTGTAATCGAAGAAACTAATATTGAATTTTCTCAAGGCTTTAATGTTTTAACGGGTGAAACCGGCGCCGGCAAATCTATTGTAATCGACGCTATTAATGCGGTTTTAGGCGAGCGTACTTCTAAAGAGCTTATACGAAAAGGTTGTGATGAGGCTTTGGTTTCCGCACTTTTCGGAGACCTTTCCAATTCTGTAAAAGAAGCTTTGGCGCAATATTCCGTATTTCCTGATGACGACGGCAATATTTTAATCACAAGAAAGTTGGCAATCAACGGAAAAGGTATGATAAAAATCAATTCTGTTCCTTTTACCGTTAGTCAGCTTAAAGAAATTGCTGCAAACCTCATTAACATTCACGGTCAGCACGATAATCAGGCACTTTTAAAGCCTGAACTTCACTGTGGATTTGTCGACTTGCTTGCCTCTAATAATGAGCTTTTTTCAACTTATCTTGATGAATTCAAAAACCTTAATTCTATAAGGAAAGAGTTACTTTCTCTTGAAATCGATGAGGACGAAAAACAACGTAAAGCCGAACTTTTAAAATATCAGATTAAAGAAATAGAAGATGCAAATTTAAAAATTGGTGAATATGAAAAGCTGAAATCACAACTTACTGTTGCTGAAAATTTTGAAAATATTTCGGCAGTTCTGTCATCGCTTTCTGCAAAATTGAACGGAAGTGATGACAGAAATGGTATTATAACCGAGCTTAAAACCTCTTTAAAATCGATTATAGCTTTAAATAACAACAGTTTTGATGGTTTGGTTTCTAAGCTCAATGAGGTCACCGATACACTTTACGATTTATCCTCAGATACTGCCGATTATTTAGATAATTCTGCATTTTCTGAACTTAATGTGGACTTTATTAATACAAGGCTTGACTTAATACACCGCCTTATGTTAAAATACGGCAATAGTGAAGAGGAAATCTTATCTTTTGCGAAAAATGCGGTTAAAGAACTTGACGGTATTATTTATGCTGACAAACGGTATGATGAACTCTCTCTTTTGCTTGAAAAATCTAAACAATCGTTAATTGAAAAAGCACAAGCACTTACAAATTCCCGTATAAAATCAGCTTTAATTTTTGAAAAAGAGGTTTCTGCAGTGCTTGAGTACCTTAATATGCCGAATGTTCGCTTTAAGGTTAAAATTGAGCAGGGCAGATATACAAAAAACGGTTGTGACGATGTTCAGTTTCTGATTTCTGCAAACAAAGGCGAGGAGTTAAAACCACTCTCAAAAATTGCATCAGGCGGTGAATTATCCCGCACAATGCTTGCAATTAAGAGTGTGCTGCTTGATAAGGATAATGTAGATACAATGATTTTTGACGAAATAGATTCAGGTATCAGTGGTTTTGCCGCCGAAAAGGTTGGCAATCAGCTTAAAACCGTTTCAAGTGCTCGTCAGGTAATTTGTGTCACACATTTAGCACAGATAGCAGCCAAAGCAAATCTGCATTTGCAAATATTAAAATCAACTTCCAACGAACGTACATTTACTAATGTAATACCGCTTGATTATGAGGGCAGAATTACCGAAATTGCCCGCATTATGTCAGGCAGTGAAATAACTGAAAGCTTATACAATTCCGCAAAGGAATTATTAGATAGGAGTAATAGTAATGAAAATTTATGATGAATTAGTTGCCCGCGGTCTTATCGCTCAGGTAACCGATGAGGACGAAATCAGAGAACTTGTAAACAGTGGTAAAGCCACCTTTTATATTGGTTTTGACCCAACGGCAGATTCCTTACATGTAGGCCATTTTATGGCACTTTGTCTTATGAAACGTCTACAAATGGCAGGTAACAAGCCTATTGCTTTGATAGGCGGCGGTACAGGACATATTGGAGACCCCTCAGGCAGAACTGATATGCGTTCAATGATGACTGCCGAGCAGATTCAGCACAATTGCGATTGCTTCAAAAAGCAAATGAGCCGTTTTATTGAATTTGGCGAGGGTAAGGCTCAAATGGTAAATAATGCCGATTGGCTTTTAAAACTTAATTATATTGACCTTTTAAGAGAGGTTGGGGCTCAGTTCTCTGTAAACAATATGCTCAGAGCAGAGTGCTATAAGCAAAGAATGGAAAAGGGCTTGAGCTTCCTTGAGTTTAACTATATGATTATGCAGTCTTATGACTTTTATTACCTGCATGAGCATTACGGCTGTAATATGCAGTTCGGCGGTGATGACCAATGGTCAAATATGCTCGGCGGAACTGAACTTATCAGAAAGAAGCTCGGCAAAGACGCTTACGCTATGACTATTACTCTGCTTCTAAATTCAGAGGGCAAAAAGATGGGTAAAACCGTTGGCGGTGCCGTTTGGCTTGACCCTGAAAAAACTTCGCCTTATGAGTTTTATCAGTATTGGCGCAATGTTGGTGATAAGGATGTATTAAAGTGCATCAGAATGCTCACTTTCTTACCTCTTGAGGAAATTGATAAAATGGATTCTTGGGAGGGAAGTCAACTTAATACTGCTAAGGAAATTTTAGCGTTTGAGCTAACAAAATTGGTTCACGGCGAGGAAGAGGCGCAAAAAGCACAGGAAACAGCCCGTGCAGTTTTCTCGGGCGCCGGCTCTCACGAAAACATGCCTACTACCGAACTTTCTGCTGATGATTTCACCGATGGAAAAATTGGTATTTTAACAATGCTTGTAAAGGCAGGTCTTGCTGCTTCTAACGGAGAGGGCAGACGTCTTGTTCAGCAGGGCGG
>JAZRAI010000022.1:0-24147 GCA_045634455.1 Acutalibacteraceae bacterium | reverse complement strand
CAAAAGGTTGTAAAAGTTTTCTGACACGAGGAAAAAGCAAAAGAAGCTTTTGAAAAAATTAATAATGAGCTTTTTGATGATAGCCGTAAAGCACACTCTTACGCAAACTGCTTAGGACCTATTAATATGAATATAGGTAATATACTTTATGTTTTGGTAGCCATTGCAGGCGGTGTGTTCTTGCTTTCGGGCGCTCAAAATTTGAGCATTAGCGGTATGGCTTTTGAAATAAGCATTGTTATTCCTTTTCTTAATATGACCAAGCAATTTACAGGTAACGTTAATCAGGTTTCACAACAGATTAATGCCGTTGTAATGGGACTTGCAGGTGCCGAGCGAATTTTTGAGCTTATGGATGTAGAACCCGAAGCAGACAACGGATATGTAACACTTGTAAACGCAGAGATTGATTCTGACGGAAATATTAAAGAGGTTGATAAGCACACAGGCGTTTGGGCTTGGAAACATCCGCATAATGACGGAACTCTCACTTATAAATTGCTTGAGGGAGACGTTGTGCTTGATGATGTAGACTTTGGATATGTTTCTGAAAAACTTGTGCTTCATAACATTGATGTTTATGCCCATCCCGGTCAAAAAGTGGCTTTTGTAGGTGCTACGGGAGCAGGCAAAACCACAATTACCAATCTTATTAACCGATTTTATGATATTGCCGACGGTAAGATAAGATACGACGGTATAAATATCAATAAGATAAGAAAGAGCGATTTAAGACGCTCTCTCGGCATTGTTTTGCAGGAAACCAATCTGTTTACGGGTACGGTTATGGATAATATCCGTTACGGTAAGCTTGAAGCCACCGACGAGGAATGTATTGCTGCGGCAAAGCTTTCAGGTGCCGATGATTTTATCACAAGGCTTCCAAACGGATACAATACAGAGCTTACGAATAACGGAGCTAATTTATCTCAGGGACAGCGTCAGCTAATAGCGATTGCCCGTGCGGCGGTAGCAGACCCACCTGTTATGATACTTGATGAGGCAACATCGAGCATTGATACACGTACCGAAGCGATAGTATCAAAAGGTATGGATAGATTAATGCAGGGCAGAACAGTTTTCGTTATTGCTCACAGACTTTCAACCGTTAGAAATTCCGATGTTATAATGGTGCTTGACAAGGGCAGAATTATAGAACGAGGCTCACATGACGAGCTTATTGCTCAAAAAGGCAAGTATTACCAACTTTATACCGGCGCTTTTGAGCTTGAATAAATATAATGAATAATCCTCTCTTTTTGCGAATATTATTTATTAGTAATTTTGCAAAGAGAGGATTTTTTTATGGAAAAATTTTTGAAAAGTAATGTTTATTATAACGATACCGTAATAAGCGATACCGCCGAGGTGCCGGTAGATGTGGATTTTACATTGCCCGATTATTGCCCCGATATTGCTAAAATTTTTAAACTTATGGCAACTCCGTATCTTTCCTCAAAAAGCATAAACGGAAATACATTATTGTTTGAGGGCAGTTTGGAACTTAATCTGCTTTATTCCGATAAAAACGGTGAGCTTTGTTCCTTTAATTACCAATATCCTTTTTCAAAAAGTATTGAAGCAGAGTGTGATATGACGGGAGTAAAGCTTACTGCCACTATTAAATGTGACTATATAAACTGCCGTGCCGTAAGTCCTCGTAAAGTGGATATTCACGGAGCTTGTGCTATGAATATAAAGGTAGAAAAGCGTAAATGCTGTGATATTATATCTGATTTTGATGATATAGGTGTTGAGCTTAAAAAGGCGGTAACTCCTGCAACAGTTCCAATGGGTTGTAGCGAAAAATACATACTTATAGAGGATGAAATTCATTTAGGCGATAATCAGCCTCAAATTAAAAATGTTTTAAGAAACAATACTGTTGCTGTGGTTAAGGAAACTAAAATAATCAACGGAAAAGCGGTTGTAAAAGGGGAGATGTCGGTATCTATACTTTACTGCGCAGATGGTGCAAGGTCGCCTCAAACACTTAAAACAGTAATTCCTTTTAGCCAGATAATTGAAATAGACGGTATCAACGAGGAGTGCGAATGTGAAACAAAAGCCACACTTGCTTTTTGTGAAATTAAACCGAAAGTTAATATAGGAGGAGAATGCAAGGCATTTTCTTTAACTTCAAAAATACTGCTTTGTGCTAATGCCTTTTGCGGTAACGATGTTCCTGTGATAGAGGATGCGTTTTCAAGAAAATATGCGGCTGAAATTAAAAAAGACAAAATCTGTTTCGAAAAAATATGCCAAACAATATCCGAAACCGAAAGCTTTAAAAATACCGTAAAAATTGAGGATAGCATATCATCTGTAATTGATATCTGGGGCAGTGTTTCTTCATTTTCAACTAAATTCGAAAACGAATGTATGAATATAACTGCATTAATTAATTGCGGTATAGTGCTTATAGACGAAAACGATAACTGTATATATATTGAAAGGCCTTTTGAGTGCGAGATGAAATATCAGTTAAAGGGAAATAGCTTGCCTTCTTACTGTGAACCGCAAATAGAGGTGGAAAGTATGGGATATACTATACTTTCGGCAGATAGTATAGAAATAAGGGTTGATTTGTCTGTTAATGCGGCTGTATATGAGTGCAGAGAGATGTCCGTTATTACTGAGCTTTTAGTTGACGAAAGTAAGCCGATAGTTAAAAGCGGAAGAAAAGCTATGACCATTTATTTTCCTCATCAGGATGAATGTGTTTGGGATATTGCGCGCACGTATAATGCAAGTGTAGAGGAGATTATGCGTATAAATGAGCTTGACGACCAAAAGCTGAAACTTGGTAAAATGCTGTTAGTGCCTATTATGTAAAAAAATAAAAGCTTCGGATTTTTCCGAAGCTTTTAAAGTTAATAACAGTTATTTTAAAATTTTAATCGATTCAATTACGGGTTGATAGTCTTTTAAAACGGTTCCGTTATCGTCTACAACAGGTGTATAAGCGGCAATTTTATCAACTACATCCATACCTTTTACAACATAGCCGAAAGCGGCATACTGACCGTCAAGACCGGCATTATCCATATGCATAATAAAGAATTGTGAGGAAGCGGAATCGTAACTATAACCGCCTCTTGCCATTGAAATAACACCGCGCTTGTGGGAGATTACATTATTAAATCCGTTTACGGCAAATTCACCCTTTATGGTTTCATCGCTTCCGCCTGTGCCGTCAGCCTTGGGGTCACCGCCTTGAATCATAAATCCGTTAATTATTCGGTGGAAAGTAAGTCCGTCATAAAAGCCTTTGTTTGCAAGCTTCACAAAATTAGCAACAGTTATAGGTGCTTTGGTTTCATCTAAAATAACCTTGATTTCACCAAAATCCTCCACCGTTATAACAGCGGTATGGGTTCCTTCAAAATCATAAGGCAGTACATATTCTAAAACAACCGAATCGTCATTGTTTTCACCGTCTGTATTTTCGTTATCGGGCTTTTCACCGCAACCGACAAAAACAAAAATTAAGGACATAGCAAGAATTAAAGCTAATATTTTATTTTTCATGTGAGTTTTCTCCTTTTTCTTTATGGTCATAGGGTATATATTTAACCTTTCTTTTTTTAAGCTTTGAAATATTAAGTCTTATGCACAGTATAATAAATATCACAACAATTAAAATAATTGCTATAATTATAACCTTCATAAAAGTGGAGGTAAAAAATGATTTTGCGTGATGCGCAAAAACTAAAATCCCGCTTGGCTTTATGGTTTCACCGGCAACAAGGTCAACTGTGCCTATAAGCTTTTCGGCATAGTATATTTCTGCATAGCCTAATACCTGACCTTTTTTAACAGGAGCTTTATGTGACTTTTCGTTAAGGGTTGTTTTAACCACTATTGTGGAATCATCTGCTTCCTTAGGAAGAATTGTAACAAAAGGCTCTTTAAAATAAAGCGAAACATAATCTGTTTCAAGGGATAATTCTATTGGCATTTCACAGACCGGCTCGTCAGAATCAGCAATTTTTTTGAAAGCAAAATTATTAAACGCCCATCTGTAAAGCTCGGCACTGTCGTGAAATTCATAGCGCTTATTTGCGTTATTCGGACAACCCATAAGTATGCACATATAATTATATCCGTCATAAGAAGCGGTACTCACAAGGCATCTGCCGGCTTCATCTGTAAAGCCGGTTTTTATGCCGTGGGCATACTTATAAAAATAATTGGTGTTTTTATCTTGCAGACGGTTTGTTGTAGTAAGTGTGCGTTCACCTGAAAAATTAGTGGCGGGTACTGTGTATCTATCAGACGAGCAAACCTCCATAAATAATTCGTTCTGCATAGCATAGGAGGCAAGGGTGTATATATCACGAACTGTTGTGTAGTTGCTTTCATGGTGAAGTCCGACAGGATTTTCATAGCAGGTGGAGGCAAGTCCTAACTCTGCCGCTTTTTTATTCATAAGCTTAACAAAGTTTTCAACACTTCCGCCGTAATATTCGGCAACGAGATAAGCACAGTCGCCCGCAGAGGACATAAGCAGGTAATAAAGTAAATCCTTTTGTGTGATTTCCTCGCCGGCACGCAAGTTTGAAACAACACTTCCGGTTCCAAGCACCAATTTAAGTGCAGATGCGGTCATTGCAATTTTTTCATCAGGATTGAATTTCTTGCTTTCAAGCATAACCGTTGCGGTCATAATCTTGGTGATAGAGGCAGGGTAGAGCCTTTGGTCAATGTTGTTTTCATATAAAAACTCACCCGTATCAAGCGAAATCAGTGCACCCGCTTTTGCGTGTATTTCAAATTCGGTAACCTCATAAGCCGAGGCGGAAACCGCAGGCAAAAACATAAGACAAATTATAATTATTGAAAAAAATAAAGAAAAAAGTTTTTTTATCATAGCAATATCCTTTAAGATGTGATATACTATATATTAACACAAACTGCTAAAAAAATAAAGTATTATTTAGGAGAATTTATGGTATACATTACAGGAGATATGCACGGCTGTCTTGAAAGGCTTTACGATAAAAGCTTCAGAAAACTTAAAAGCGGCGATGTTCTCATAGTTTGCGGTGATTTTGGTTTTATATTTGATGGTTCTAAAACTGAAAAGCAGGTTATAGACTTTTTATCTACAAGGCGTTTTGTGACCGCATTTATCGACGGTACACACGATAATATGAAAAGAATTAACCGAGGCCGTGTAACTTATTGGCACGGAGGTATGGTTCATAGAATTGAGGGAAATTTAATTCACCTTATGCGCGGTCAACTTTTTGAAATAGAGGGCAACTCGTTCTTTACTTTTGGCGGAGGAGAGAGTACCGATAAGGATATGCGACTTCCTTCGGGAAATTGGTGGCCTGAGGAGGAACCCACTCCTGCTGAAATGGCAATAGGCGCCAAAACACTTGACGAAGCAGGCTTAAAGGTCGATTATATTATCACTCACGAACCACCGTCGCTTGTTAAAAGCTCTATGCTCCTGCGTAAAGGTCAGGCAGACCGCGTAAACAAGCTTAACGGATACTTTGAAGAGATAAGCCGTACCTGTGAATTTAAGAATTGGTATTTTGGTTCGCTTCATGAGGATAGGCAAATAACTCCGCGATTTACATGCACATATAATAAAATGTATCCCATACCTAAAAAATAAATTATTTTGAGCACCCAAAAGCTTATAAAAAGGCTTTTGGGTGCTTTTGTTGTGCCTTTAAACCGAAAATATCAGCGTTTTCAAAAATTTTTTAGAAATAATTAAAAAAACACTTGATTTTTATAAAAAAGGGGGTTATAATAGCATTGTAGTGGTGCAAAGTGTAGCAAAAAACCACAAAAGTGTTTAAAAATGGTGAATTTGGAGGTGAAAACCGTGCTTTTCGGAGGCTTCGATCATAAAATAGATAAAAAGGGTAGGGTTTTCATCCCGTCAACTTTTAGAGAAGAATTAGGCGAAAGCTTTATTATAAGCAAAGGTATATACGGAAAACGTTGCCTTTGCGTGTATTCATCAGAGCAGTGGAAAGCGCTTGTTGAAAAAATCGGCACATTGCCAAGCACAAAATCAAGCTCGGTTAAGCGCTTTTTGTATGACGGTGCATTTAATGTTGAATTTGATACTCAGGGCAGAATATTAGTGCCGGGCGCTCTTCGTGAATACGCCGGATTTGACAGTGAAGTTCATATAGTTGGTATGGATACTAACCTCGAGATTTGGGATAGCTCAGCTTGGCAAGAGGAAAACAGCTCCAATACACTCGAATCCATATCTGCCGTTATGGAGGAGCTTAACTTTTAATTATGGAATTTAATCATATTTCGGTTTTGCTGAATGAAACTATCGAGGCGTTGAACATTAAACTCGACGGTATCTATGCTGACGGAACTGCGGGTGGAGCCGGTCATTCAAAGGAAATTGCAAAAAGATTAAAAGGCGGTATGCTTTACGCTTTTGACCGCGACCCTGATGCAGTAAAGGTTGCAACAGAGCGACTTGAAGGTTTGCCCGCCAAAGTGATTAATTCTAAGTTCAGCAATATGCAGGAAGAATTAAGTATTATCGGTGTAAATGGTCTTGACGGTATTTTACTTGACCTCGGCGTTTCTTCCTATCAGCTTGATACTGCTGAACGCGGTTTTTCGTATCATAAGGATGCACCGCTTGATATGAGAATGAGCAAAAGCGGTTTATCAGCCTTTGATATTGTTAATACTTTTAGTGAATATGAGCTTAGCAATATTTTCTTTAAGTACGGCGAAGAAAAATTCAGCCGCAGAATAGCAGAAGCTATTGCTACGGCACGAAAAATAAAGAATATTGAAACAACCTTGGAGTTGGCTGAGATTATTGCAAACGCAGTGCCTGCAAAAGCAAGGCGAGACGGACATCCTGCAAGAAAGTGCTTTCAGGCGATAAGAATTGCGGTTAATGGCGAACTTCAAGAATTGGAAACGGCGCTTGATAAGTGCTTCGACCTATTAAATAAGGATGGGGTATTAGCAATAATTACTTTCCATTCATTAGAGGACAGAATGGTAAAGCAACGCTTTAAGGAATACTGTACAGGCTGTACCTGTCCTCCTGATTTTCCCGTTTGTGTATGCGGAAAAACTCCAAAAGGACATTTGCTTACAAGAAAGGCGATAGAACCCTCACAAGAAGAGCTAAATTGCAACCCGAGAAGCAGAAGTGCAAAATTAAGGGTAATCATAAAAAATTAAAGTAGTTAAGGAGCAAAAGGATGGATAACCTAAAATATTATAATGATAGCTTAGCCTATGATTTTGATATGTTTATGCCTGCACAACCTAAAAAGGTGCAAAACAAAGATAATATTGTTGTAATGCCATCAGAAGCGTCAAAGTCTAAAAAACGCAAAAGAGCTGCTGTTAAAAGACTGTCCTCTCCAATACTCCTGATAGTTTGTGCTGTTGCCGTATTAGCAGGCTTTTGCGGAAACATATCACTTAGATTAAAGATAAATGAACTTAACGAAAATATTAATAAGGTTAATTCTTCAATAGCTGAGCTTGACAGTGAAATGGTAGGATTAGAGGTTGAAATGCAAAGACGTATTTCATACTCAAATTTGGAGCTTGAAGCGGTTGAGCTTGGTATGGTAAAGCCTTCAAAAGAAAATGTTAATTATATTCGTGTGAACGAAAAAAATGCCGCTAAAACAGAAAGCGGCGAGATTGTTACCGAAGAGTAATAATTAAAATAAAACAATTATATAATTATTTAGTAAAATGCGTACGGGAGCTGATTTTTTCGGCTCTCGTATTCGGGCATATATAATATATGTTAGGCGGTGTGCTTTTTGTCATCAAAGCTTGGTAAACAAATGCTGATAAGAATAATAATAATGATGCTTGTAGTTATTATCCCTTTGTCGGGTATTTCTGGTTACAGGCTTATTAATCTTATGCTTGTGAATGGCAAAAAATATAAAAGCCTTGCAGCAGAGCAACAGCTTTATGATAGTTTGATTACTGCTCCGCGCGGAGATATTTATGACCGAAATATGCAAACCCTTGCTACAAGTTCTACTGCTTGGACAGTTTATGTTACACCAAACAGCTTTAAAAATCTTAAGGATAGCGATGAGAAAGACGAAGTAAGAAAAGTTATTGCAGAAAATTTAAGTGAAATTTTAGAAGTTGAGTATGACACCATTTACGAACAAACTAAAAAAGATTCTTATTATGTTATCATAAAGAAAAAGGTTGAAAAACCGGTAGCAGATAAAATCAGAGAATTTATAGCCGATGAAAAATACGAGGATTTAGGCCTTGGAAAATATATCGGTCTTGAAGAAACCACTAAGAGATATTATCCCAACGATAATTTGGCATCGGTAGTGTTAGGCTTTGTAGGTTCTGATGACCAAGGACTTGGCGGTATTGAAAATTACTATGATAATATGCTTACGGGAATTCCAGGACGTGTGGTTGCGGCTAAAAATGCCGCAGGTACCGATTTGCCTTTAACATACGAAAGAGTAGAGGAAGCTACAAAGGGAAAAAGCCTTGTGCTTACTATTGATTCTTATATTCAATATAGTGCCGAAAAGTATCTTCAAATGGCAATAGAGGAAAATCTTATTGCCGAACGCGGTGCTGCTATTGTTATGAATGTTAAAACCGGCGGAATATTGGCAATGGCGGTAAAAGGTGACTTTAATCCTAATAACCCTTTTAAGCTTTCAAGTGAGGACCAAAAAATATTGGAAGCCATAACCGACGAAAAGGAAAAAAAGGAAAAAACAACCGAGCTTACAAACCGTCAATGGCGTAATAAAGCCGTTTCCGATACCTATGAGCCGGGTTCTGTATTTAAAATTATTACAACTGCTATTGCCTTAGAGGAAAATTTGATAGGCAATAAAAATACCTTTTACTGCAGCGGCCACACAAATGTAGCCGGTCAACCGTACCACTGCCATAAAGCAGGCGGTCACGGCACACAAACCTTGGCTGAGGCAATTTCAAACTCCTGTAACCCTGCGTTTATAACAATAGGTCAGCTTATAGGTGTTGATATTTTTTCTAAATATTTCACCGCTTTCGGTCTTACCGAAAAGACAGGTATTGACCTGCCCGGCGAATCAATGTCAAATTACCATAAACAGCAGAATATGGGCGTTATAGAGCTTGCTTCTTCTTCGTTCGGTCAAACCTTTAATGTTACACCGATTCAGCTTTTGACCGCTATCAGTGCTACTGTAAATGGCGGATATCTTGTTGAACCGCATCTTGTGGAAAAAACAATTTCTGCCGACGGAAAAATTGAAAAAATAGCAAATGAGGGCTACAAACGTCAGGTTATTTCCAAGACTACATCTGCAAAAATCAAGGAATTTATGGAATTTGTAGCGCAAAACGGTGCTAAAAATGCATTGGTTCCGGGATATAGAATAGGTGCAAAGACAGGTACATCGCAAAAGGTTTCAAAAATTGAGGCAACGGGTGATGATTACCTATATATTGGTTCTTGCGTAACCGTAGCTCCTGCGGATGACCCCGAAATAGCGGTTTTGGTTATGCTTGACGAACCTAAGGGAGATAAATATTACGGCGGTATAATTTCGGCTCCCGTTAATTCAAAAATTATGAGGGATGTCTTGCCTTACTTAGGTTATGAGGCAAGCTACACAGAGGAAGAACTTAAAAAACTTACTGTAACAGTTCCTGAGGTTGTAGGTAAAGCGGTTGCTGAGGCACAGAATAAAATTAGTGCTTCAAAACTTCAATATCAGGTTGTTGGAAACGGACTTACAGTTGTTAAGCAACTACCCGAAGCGGGAAGTCAGATTTCAAACGGTGGTATAATAATTCTTTATACTGACGAAACAAGCGAAAAGAGTGTAACAGTACCTAACTTTATAGGTCTTACTGCGGCAGAAGCAAATACTGCGGCGGCAAATGCCGGTATTAATATTGAATTTTCAGGCAATACTGCTTCAAGTGGAATTAAAGCTTACAGACAAAGCTTAGAAGCAGGAACAACTGTTGATGCGGGTACTATTGTGACAGTATATTTCCGCGATGATACGGCAGTGGATGGGTGATTAAGGTGAAATTAAATAAATTAATTGATTGTGATAAAAAATTCGCTGATTTGGAAATAAAGGGTATAACTGTTGATTCAAGAGCAGTAAAAGATGGCTTTGTATTTATTTGCATTAAAGGTGCAAAATTGGATGGTCATAAATTTGCTGAATCAGCAGCTTTAAAAGGCGCTTCTGTGATAATTGCAGAAGAGGATACGGGACTTAAAAATCAGATTTTAGTTTCTGATACGCATGCTGTATATGCCGAAATGTGCGCTAAGTGGTTTGGCTCACCTGCAAAGGATTTAAAGCTTATCGGCGTAACCGGTACCAACGGCAAAACCTCGGTAACTTATATGCTTAAAAAAATACTTGAATCACAAGGCTATAAGGTAGGGCTTATCGGTACTATTCAGAATATGGTAGGGGACGAGGTAATTGCTACCCAAAACACAACTCCAAATGCATACGATTTAAATTCTCTGTTTTCTTTAATGAAAGCAAAGGGTTGTACCTATGTAATTATGGAGGTATCCTCACACGCACTTGACCAATGCCGTGTTTATAATCTTGATTTTGAGGTTGCCATTTTCACAAATCTTACTCAGGACCACCTCGATTACCATATTACTATGGATAATTATTTAGAAGCTAAGAAAAAGCTTTTCAAAATGTGCAAAACCGCCGTTATTAATATGGATGATGAATATGCCGAGAGAATAGCGGATGGAATTTCCTGCAAGGTTGTAACATATTCATCGGGAAATAATTCAACATACAGCGCTAAGGATATTAAATACAGACCTGATTCGGTTGATTATGAGATGGTAAGCAATTTTGGAATAAACCATATAAAGGTGCATACCGGTGGAAAATTTACAGTTTATAATTCGTTGGCTGCTGCTGTAACTGCAACAGAACTTGGTTTTGACATATCCGATGTCAGTCGAGCCATTTCCGAGCTTTCGGGTGTTAAGGGCAGAGCAGAGGTAGTACCAACGGGAAGAGATTTTACCGTTATTATTGACTATGCTCATACGCCGGACGGAATAAAAAATATACTTTCCACCTTCAAAGAATGCGAAAAAAATAGACTTGTTTGCCTTTTTGGTTGTGGTGGAGACCGCGATAAAACAAAGCGTCCAATTATGGGAAGCTTTGCAGCAAGATATTCTGATTTTGTAATAATTACAAGCGATAATCCGCGTACAGAAGAGCCAATGGATATTATCAATGATATTCTTGTAGGCTTAGATGGAAGCGTTACTCCGTATAAGGTGATAGAAAACCGTATAGAAGCTATAAAATATGCTATAAAAACTGCTCATAGCGGTGATATAATAGTTCTTGCGGGAAAAGGACACGAAACCTATCAGATACTTAAAGATGAAACAATTCATCTTGATGAAAGAGAAGTAGTTTTAGAAGCTTTATCAGAATTAGATTAAGGAGCTATATTATGAAGGACTTATCAGTAATAATTGCGGCACTTGTGGCATTTTTGGTTACAGCTATTTCAGGGTTTGTTATAATTCCATATTTAAGAAAGCTTAAATTCGGGCAAACTATACTTGATATAGGTCCTAATTGGCATAAGGAAAAGCAGGGAACACCCACAATGGGCGGTATTATGATAATTTTAGGCTTTATTTTAAGTATTGTAGCCGCTATTTCCTATGCAGTTATTTCTAATGAGGCGTTATATATAACACTTAAAAACAAGTTTTCCTTTACAGTTTTTACAGCAGGTATTGCGATGGCATTGCTTATGTCCGCAGTAGGATTTATGGACGACTATATTAAAGTTGTAAAAAAGCGAAATTTAGGTCTTACAGCTAAGCAAAAAACATTTTTGCAATTGCTTATTTCTGCGGGTTATTTATTGTCATTATATTTAGGCGGTGTAAAAACTACAAATATTCCTTTTGTTGGTGATGTTAATATAACCTCAGGCATTGGTCTTATATTTTGGCCAATAGCACTTATATTTATTTACGGTTTTACAAATGCCGTAAACCTGACCGATGGTATAGATGGTTTGGCTTCAAGTGTAACGCTTGTGGTTTCATGCGCGTTTATGTTAGGTGCTACAATGCTTTCAAATACCGCATTCAGTACATTATCTGCCGCATTGGCAGGCTCTTGTGTTGGTTTTATTTGTTGGAATGCAAAGCCGGCAAGAGTATTTATGGGCGATACCGGTTCAATGTTTTTGGGCGGTATGGTTGTAGCGTTATCTTTCGGTATAGGAAGACCTGTTTTATTAATTCTTGCAGGCTGCGTATATTTAATGGAAGCCCTTTCCGACGTAATTCAGGTGGCTTACTATAAAAAAACTAAAAAGCGCATATTTAAAATGGCTCCGCTTCATCATCACTTTGAAATGTGCGGTTGGTCTGAACAAAAAATAGTATTTGTATTTTCGTTTGTAGCCTTAATTGGCAGTATTTTAGCACTTTTACCTATTATTTTTTAAGGAGAAGCAGTTATGCCTGATAGCAGAATTAAAAAGCGTAGAACAGCAGAAAAAAACGGCAAAATTGATATTACTTTTTTGAGTATTGTATTAATCCTTTTGACCGTTGGTCTTGTTATGCTTTTTTCTGCAAGTTATCCTTATTCGCTTGAATATTACGGAAACAGTTATAAATTTATCATAAGGCAAGCTTTTTTTGCAGGCTTTGGCTTGCTTGTTATGTTTGTGATTTCAAGATGGGACTACCATAATTGGCGCAGATTTGCTTGGATTATATATTTCGCCACTTTGGGACTTCTGATTTTGCTATTGTTGTTACCGCCTATGGTATCGGGAATGGATGTTAAGCGATGGATTGTAATTGGTTCATTTAACTTTCAACCCTCTGAGGTGGCAAAGTTTGCTATTGTTTTGCTCTTTTCTTCACTTATAGCATCAAACTATAATCAAATGAAGGAATTTAAGTTTATAGCATTCTTGGTTGGATTATTAGGACTTACATGTGTGCTTATAATCTTAGAACCACACATTTCCGCAACAGTTTTGGTATTCGGTATCGGTATGGTTTTACTGATAGTTGGCGGAATTCCGAAAAAATATATTGTAGGTGGCGGAATAGGTGCTGCCGTTACAGGCTTTATACTTATAATTTCGGGTGCTATCGGTTATCTTGCAGACCGACTTAATTATTGGATAGACCCTTGGTCAGATGCTCAGGGCAAAGGCTTTCAGACGATTCAGTCACTGTTGGCTATTGGCTCGGGCGGTTTTTGGGGCAGAGGAATAGGTCAGTCAAGACAAAAGTACCTTTATCTGCCTGAACCTCATAATGATTTTATTTTCTCGGTAATTTGTGAGGAATTAGGTTTTATCGGTGCATTTTTAATAATCATACTTTTCTGTTTACTTGTTTGGCGCGGTTTTACAATAGCTATGCACTCTAAGGATAAGTTTGGAGCACTTTTAGCACTTGGACTTACCTTTCAGGTAGGATTTCAGGCTATGCTTAACATTTGGGTTGTTACAAATACAATACCAAACACGGGTATCAGTCTTCCGTTTTTCAGTTACGGAGGCACTTCACTTGTGATACTGCTTGCCGAAATGGGAATTATACTCTCTGTTTCGCGCGGCGCTAATATGGAAAAAACTTAAATGGTTGGTGACACTTATGCATATTTTATTTGCAGGTGGCGGCACGGCAGGACATATTAATCCCGCTTTGGCAGTTGCCGATTATATAAAAGAAAAGCATCCTGATGCAAAAATCAGTTATATTGGTACTGCAAAAAAGTTGGAAGCAAAATTAGTTCCTCAAAAAGGATATGATTTTTATACAATAGATGTTGCAGGTTTTCAGCGCAAAATTACACCTAAAAATATTTTAAGAAATATTTCTGCCGCTAAAAAGGCAGTTACTTCATCTGTTCGTTCTCGCAAACTATTAAAGGAATTAAAGCCTGATTTAGTGGTGGGAACAGGCGGATATGTAAGCGGTCCTGTTTTAAAGCAAGCACAGAAATTAGGCATTAAAACCGCTATACATGAGCAAAATGCATTTCCCGGTATTACCACAAAAATGTTGGCTTCAAATGCAGATGCGGTTATGCTTGCAATGCCTGAGGCTAAAAAACACTTAAAGCTTAACAAAGAACCGATTATTACGGGAAATCCTATAAGAGGTGAGCTTTTAAAATCTGACCGCGATATAGCCAGACAAAAGCTTCAAATAGGGGATAAACCGCTTATACTTTCGTTTGGCGGTTCTTTGGGTGCCCGCAGAATTAACGAAACTATGACCGAGCTTATAAAGTGGCACAACGGAACAGATAAGTATTATCACATTCACGCAAGTGGTTCACTTGGTTTTTCTGCAATGAGTAAGGAATTAGAAAATATTTCACTTTCGGATATGATAACCGTTCGTGAATATATCGATAATATGGATGTATGTATGGCGGCGGCAGATTTGGTTATTTGCCGTGCAGGAGCTATAACACTTGGTGAAATTGCGGCTCTCGGTAAGCCCGCAATTCTTATTCCGTCTCCTTATGTGGCAGAAAATCATCAGTTCCATAATGCCTTAACACTAAAATCCGCAGGAGCTGCTGAAATTATTGAGGAAAAGGACTTAACAGGCGAAAAATTAATTGAAGCAGTAAATCGATTAATTGATAATAAGGCACTTTTACAAGAAATGAGTATTGCGGCAAAAAAAGCTTCTATTACTGATGCGACTAAGCGTATTTATGATACGTTAATGAAGTTGTTATAATAAGCTTTGTGACTAAAAAAGCATTTTAGCATAGTATAAACTGTAAAAACAGTTACTATAAGAGGTGCTTTTATGTCCAAAATACTTATAAACGGCGGCAGAAAAATTTCGGGAGAAATTACAGTTCAGGGAGCAAAAAACAGCGTTTTGCCGATACTTGCGGCAACGTTCCTTATAAAGGGCGAATGCATAATACATAATTGCCCTGAACTTTCTGATGTTTCGGTATGTCTTAAAATTTTATCAAGGCTTGGTTGTGACTGTCTTAAAGAAAATAATACCGTAATTGTTGATGCAAAAGAGCCTTCGGATTATAAAATACCTGAGGAGCTTATGCGTGAAATGCGCTCATCGGTAGTGTTTTTGGGTGCCATTTTAGGAAGATGCCAAAAAGCGGTTATAAGCAGTCCGGGCGGTTGCGAATTAGGACCAAGACCTATTGATTTACATCTCTTATCCCTTGAAAAGTTGGGCGTAAAAATCAAAGAAGAACACGGATTTTTGTATTGCGAAGCACCAAACGGAATTAAAGGCGCAGAAATCACATTAAGCTTTCCAAGCGTTGGAGCTACGGAGAATATAATTTTAGCAACTGCGATATCTAAAGGGATTACAGTAATTCATAATGCTGCAAAAGAGCCCGAAATTAGTAATCTTGCCGACTTTTTAAACAGTGCAGGCGCTAAAATCTACGGTGCCGGCTCTGATACTGTGGTTATTCACGGCGTTAGTTTGCTTCGAGCTACTGAGCAGACGGTAATACCTGACAGAATAGTTGCTGCAACTTATATGGCAGCCGCAACTGTTACAGGTGGCGAGTTGGTTTTAAAATCGGTTATGCCTTCGCACATGCTTTCAATTCTTTCAGCCTTTGAGCAAAGTGGTTGTGATATAATAGCAAACGGCAAATCGCTTAAAATTAAATCACCAAAACAGATTACAAGAGTTTCATCAATAAAAAGTCTTGCTTATCCCGGTTTTCCGACCGATGCCGGTCCTATAATTATTTCAATGCTCACAAAAGCGGATGGTATAAGCGTTTTTGTTGAAAATATATTTGAAAACAGATATCGCTATATTGATGAGCTTAACCGTCTTGGCGCAAAGATTAAAACTGAGGGAAAGGTAGCCGTTATCGAGGGTGTCCAAAAGCTTACGGGTGCATATTGCAAGTGTACCGATTTGCGTGGTGGTGCTGCTCTTGTAATAGGCGGTCTTTCGGCTGATGGAATAACCGTTATTGATGAAATCCATCACATAAACCGCGGATATGAGGATATAGTTGGTTGTTTTAAGCAACTAAATGCAGATATTACTATAAAGGAATGATATTTTGTCTGAAAAAATTTCTAACGATGAGTTTCTCTTAAAAAGAAAAGCCCGACAAAAACGAATAAGAAAAAGACGCCTTAAAATATTTTTCGTAATAATGTTAATTCTCGCTCTTTTGGTAGGAATTATATTATCCCTAACGGTTTTCTTTCCAACCAAAAAGGTTGTGATTTCGGGTAGCAAAATTTACACGGTGGATGAAATTATAAAAGCTTCCGAAATTAAGGCGGGGGATAATGTTATTATTCTTTCTGAAAAGAAAATAGAGGAAAAAATCAAGCATAAGCTACCGTTTGTCGAGGAAATTGAACTTTCAAAAAAGCTTCCCGATAAAATAGAAATTAAGGTTGTTGATGCTAAAGAATATATTGCCTATAATAAAGGCTCGGAATATTTTTCTGTAAGCAAAAGCGGATGGGTAATGAAAAAATATTCAAAACCACCTGAAAATATATCGGTTGTTAAGGGTGTAAGCTTTAAGGCAGAAACGGGTAGTGAAATTAAGCTTAAAAATAATAAAGCAAATACCGTCTGCCAGGAAGTTCTCAAAAATCTGAAAGATGCCAAATTAAAAATCAACCTTATTGATGTAAGCGATACTGTTTCGATTAAGTTAAAGGTTGAGGATATATACGATGTTAAGCTTGGAAACGCAAATTACATAGATGAAAAGGTTAAGCACCTGGCAAAGGTTATAAGTGAACGTACTGACGGCAAAGGCGGTACAATTAACCTTTCTGCTTGGACAAAAGAGAAACCGCAAAGCGTTTTTGAGGCGAAAACAGAATAAATTTTTAAAAAAATTACAAAATTGTTACAAAAACTATTGAAATTTAAAATAATATGTGATAGAATTCTTATATATGGGCAAACAAAAGAAAATTTACATAAATACGGAGGAATTTAAAATGCCATTTGAAGTAGCAGAGGCTAACGTAGTTCAAATTAAAGTAGTAGGTGTAGGCGGAGGCGGCGGAAACGCTATCAACCGCATGGTTGACGCCGGTGTAAAGGGTGTAGAGTTCGTTGCTATTAACTCTGATAAGGCTGCACTTTTAAAATCTAAAGCAACACAAAAAATCCAAATTGGTGATAAGACAACTGCAGGTATGGGTGCCGGCGGTAATCCCGATAACGGCCGTGCCGCTGCTGAGGAGTCACGTGATGAAATCGCAGCTGCTATCCGCGATGCAGATATGATTTTTATTACCGCAGGTATGGGCGGCGGAACAGGTACAGGTGCTGCACCTATCGTTTCTGCTATTGCTCGTGAGCTTGGTATATTAACAGTAGGTATTGTTACAAAGCCTTTCGCTTTTGAAGGCAAAAAGCGTATGACACAGGCTGAAGCAGGTATTGCTGCTTTGCGTGAGCATGTTGATAGCCTTGTTGTTATCCCTAATGAAAGATTAAAGTTTGTTTCTGAAGAGAAAATTACCTTCAAGAACGCATTTAATATTGCAGACGATGTACTCCGTCAGGGCGTACAGAGCATTTCTGAGCTTATCAACGTTACTGCACTTGTAAACCTTGACTTTGCTGACGTTAAGTCTATCATGGCAGATGCAGGCTATGCTCATATGGGTGTTGGTATTGCTTCAGGCCGCGATAAGGCAGAGCAGGCTGCTCGTATGGCTATCAATAGCCCCTTAATCGAAACTTCTATGGATAATGCTCGTGGCGTTATTATCAGCATTACAGGTTCTGAGGATATCGGCCTTGAAGAGGTTGAACTTGCTTCTTCTATCATTTCTGATATGGCTCATCCTGATGCAACCATTATTTGGGGTGCTCAGCTTGATGAAAACCTTGAGGATACAATTCGCGTAACCGTTGTAGCTACCGGTCTTGGCGATGACAAAAAGGAAGATAAGAACGATTTAGTTTCTTTCCTTAATACATCTGCTGACGACGATGAGGCTTTCGGCGATGTTATGAGCTTTTTCAATAAGGACTAATTAATTAAATAAAAAATAAAAGGAAGCGAAATTTCGCTTCCTTTTTTTGTTGTATGTAATTTTTATATTTCTGTAAATGAACGTCTTAGAATTTTGTAAATAACCCAAACGATGCATACAAACACACAAAAAGCAAAGAGTGTCAGGAAAACTGCCGACCAGCCAAAGTTTTCTGCAATAACGCCAAGTCCGTAGGAACTGATGGCGCTACCTGCATAACAGAAGCCGTTTAATATGCCTGCAATTAATCCGGAATTGATTTGACCACGCATAAACAAGGGAAATATACTCGTTACAAGGTTGTTTAAACTTGAGGTTAAGAAAAATACAATAATAAGTAAAATAAGCATTAAAATTGCTTGGTCAATTTTAAGAATTCCAATAATTCCTAAAATTAAAACGCCCATAATAGAGAAAACAACGAAGCAATGTGTTATGTAATCGGGAATTGCTTTATGGAAAGCATGGGCAAGCATATTACCGAATATTGCGATTAAAGGCAAAACTAATGTTAAAAGAATTGATAAATAATCGGGGAAATGGTATTGATCTTTAAGAATTGAAGGAACCCAAGTGGCAAGACCATCTTTAATAAGGTTTACGCCTACTGCAAAAATGCAAAGCGAAACAATTATAAGTAATACGTTTTTCTTATCAAGAGTTTCGCCGATTTTTTTATTCTCATTTTTTTCTGATAAATCATTTGGCGCTTTGTCATGTGATTTTTGTTTTTTGGCATTCCCAACTGCGGGATTAAAAGTCAATAGCCAAACAATACCAACTGCAAAATCACTGATAGCGGCAGTGTAAAAGGCTAACTTAAATGCAGAAAAAATCGCGAACACAGAGCTTAGTCCGTAAATAACAAGAGTACCGACAGCAACAGTAGTTCCCATAACAACACTTGATTTAGTTAAATCTTTTTGCGGAAGGCTTTCTGATAGAAGTCTGATAAGCGTTGGCCATAAAACTGACAGAATAAAGCCGTTTAAAAGCCAGAGCCACTTAATAACACTGAAATTATCGGAAATTGCAATTATTAGGTTAATTAAACCTGAAACATACAGGCTTGAAAAAATCATCAACTTAATATTATATTTCTTACAAAACAAACCGTTTATTATTTGACCTATACCGTAAGCAAAAAAGAAAAACGTGGGTACTAAGCCTGCTTCGGATTTTGAAACACCGTAAAAATCAATAATTTGAGTGATATTAGCAGAATAATTCACTTTACCTAAGTATGACGTACTGTAACATAGCCAAGCCAAAAAAATTAAAAATCCCGAACCTGTTTTTGCAGAGGATTTAAGCATAAAAACACCTACTGTGAAAAATTTGTATATATTGTAACATAGTAAATTTTTTATTTCAATATTAAAAAGGTATAAATAAGCAGGTAAAATATGAGTTTTTTTAGGAAAATCGTTATTTCATTATTCTTTATTACTTCAAAAGCGACAAGTTTTTTAGTAAAGCAGAAAGAGGTAAAAAGTAAAATCGACAAGGTTCTGTTGGACCTTGTCGATTTTTGGCTGGGGAATAGGGATTCGAACCCCAACAAACAGAGTCAGAGTCTGTCGTGCTACCGTTACACAATTCCCCAAAATTGTATTAGCAACAGTAATTATTATACCGCAAAATTTTGATATGTCAAGCAAAATATTAAAGAAAATAATATTTTTTTAATATTTTTAACTTTTTTTATTCGGTTTAACAAATTATGAACTTTAAGATTGACTTTAATGCGTTAGTGTGATACAATTACTTTGTTGATAGAGGTGCGTTTTTCATCAGTAACTCCCGTTTTATTGACAGTAAGGGTGCGAAAGGGAAAAATGCCGAAACAACTGCGGTGCTGTCACATCGCTTTTGTTGGTCGGCCTACATAAAATGGGGCAGACTGTCACTTATGTGGAGCGCTATCGGAATATTGTAAAATTTCCGTAAGCTTAGTTTTAGCTTGCGGTTTTTAATTTTAGGAGGTAAAAAAACAATGACTATGAAAAAAATCTTACCTAAAGTATTGATTTTGTTATTTGTTGTAGGCTTTGGTGTTGCTTGTGCATTTACCGGCTCTATAACATCACCTGTCGGTACTTTATGGTCACTTTTCCCGCCGGTTGTAGCAATCGGATTGGCACTTCTTACTAAAGAAGTTTACTCTTCGCTTTTTGTTGGTGTTTTGGCAGGTGCTTTATTATCAACAGGATTTAAACCTCTTGATAGTGTTGACAAAATGATGAACGAAGGCTTAATTGCTTCCGTTTCTGGCACTGCCGGTATTTTCGTGTTCCTTGTTGTTCTTGGAATTATAGTAGCTCTTCTTAACAACGCAGGCGGTTCTCAGGCATTTGGTGCTTGGGCTGCAAAGCATGTTAAAACAAAGGTAGGAGCATCCTTAGCAACATTTGCTTTTGGTGTACTTATCTTTATTGATGACTATTTCAATTGCTTAACTGTTGGCGCTGTTATGCGTCCTGTTACTGATAAAGCAAAGGTTTCCCGTGCGAAGCTTGCATACTTAATTGATGCTACTGCAGCACCTATTTGTATGATAGCTCCCATTTCTTCTTGGGCTGCAGCTGTTTCTGAATATGTACCCAAGGGTCAGGACGGTTTATCGCTCTTTATTTCGGCAATTCCTTATAACTTCTATTCTTTGCTTACTTTCGTATTCATCATTTCTTTAACACTTATGAAGTTTGATTTCGGTCCCATGCGTATGCACGAAAACAATGCTTTAAATGGTGATTTATTTACCTCCGGAGGAGAGGTTAAGAGTAAGAAAGAGGTTGAATATGGCTCTGAGGAGCTTCTTGAGAAGCCCAAGGCAAGAGTTATTGACCTTATTCTACCTATTATTGTTCTTATTGGTATTTGCGTTTACGCGCTTTATAAGATAGGTCAAAGTGGTGGACTTAATTTCTCTCAAGCTTTCGGTAATACTGATGCTACTGTTGCGCTTCCTTGGGGCGGTCTTATTGCACTTGTAGTTATTATGATTTACTTCATTGCAAGACGTCTTGTTACCTTTAAGCAGGCTATGGAATGCATTCCTAAAGGCTTTAATGCAATGGTTCCCGCAATCCTTATTTTAACACTTGCAACTTCTCTTAAGAATATGACAGGTCTTCTTGAGTCTGATTCATTTGTTAAAGAAGCTCTTGCCAATGCAGGTGCTTTGCATAACTTCTTGCCCGCAATTATATTTGTTGTAGCTTGCTTTATTTCATTTGCTACCGGTACTTCATGGGGTACATTCGGTATATTAATCCCGATTGTATTAAATATTTTCCCTGTTGGCAGCGAGCTTGGTATTATAGGTATGTCTGCTTGTCTTGCAGGTTCTGTTTGCGGCGACCACTGCTCACCGATTTCCGATACAACCATTATGTCATCGGCAGGCGCACAGTGTGACCATATCAACCACGTTTCAACTCAGTTGCCTTATTCATTAACAGTAGCAGGTATTTCATTCTTAACTTATATACTTGCCGGTTTCGTAAATAATTGGATGATTACTCTTCCAATAGCAGCAGTAGTAATGGTTGCAACCTTATTTGTAATAAAGAAAATCACAAAAAAGGCTTAGTTTAATAAATTAAAATCGGCAAGGGAAAACCTTGTCGATTTTTTTTGTTGCTTTTTTTAAGAAATTATTTTATACTATATGGGTATTAATTTTTAAGGAGAAACTATGTATAAATTAATTAAGCAAGAGGGCAACGCCCGTCGAGCCGAATTTCATACAAACAGGGGAGTGGTACAAACTCCTGCTTTTATGAATGTTGCAACACAGGGTGCTATAAAAGGTGCAGTTTCGGCAGAGGATTTAAAAGCACTTAACTGTCAGGTAATGCTTTCAAATACTTATCATTTGCACGTAAGACCGGGAGACGAGTTAATAAAAGACTGTGGTGGTCTTCATAAGTTTTCTACGTGGGAAGGCCCTATTTTAACCGATAGCGGCGGTTTTCAGGTGTTTTCTTTATCAAGTCTTAGGAAAATCAGCGAGGAGGGCGTAACCTTCCAAAGCCACGTTGACGGCAAAAAAATTTTTATGGGGCCTGAGGAAAGTATGCAGATACAGTCTAACCTTGGCTCTACCATTGCAATGGCGTTTGATGAATGTGTTGAAAACCCTGCCGAGCATAGTTATTCCAAGGCTTCCTGCGAGAGGACAACCCGTTGGCTAAAACGTTGTAAGGATGAAATGGCACGTCTTAATTCACTTGAAACTACCATAAACCGCGAGCAAAAGCTGTTTGGTATAAATCAAGGCTGTACCTATAAGGATTTAAGAATAGAGCATATGAAGCAGATAGCCGAGCTCCAACTTGACGGTTATGCAATAGGCGGTCTTGCCGTTGGCGAGCCTACCGAGATTATGTATGATATAATTGAAAATGTGACACCGTATATGCCAAAAGATAAAATACGTTATTTAATGGGCGTTGGTACTCCTGCAAACATTTTGAATGCGGTTGAGCGCGGTGTAGATTTATTTGACTGTGTAATGCCAAGCCGTAACGCCCGCCACGGACATTTGTTTACATCACAAGGTATTATTAACATAAACAATAAGAAATATGACCACGATATGACACCTATCGACCCTGAGTGCGGATGTCCCGTATGTAAGCGTTATAGCAAGGCATATATAAGACATCTTTTAAAAGCGGAAGAAATGTTAGCGGGTAGGCTTTTGGTTATGCATAATCTTTGGTTTTATAATAATCTTATGACCGATATCAGAAATGCTTTGGATGAGGGTAGATTTCACGAATTCAAAAAGGAAAAAGAAATCATATACTCTACACGCATTTAAAATAATGCTTGCAAATACAAGCATTTTGCGGTATAATGCTTATAGTAAGTCGAAATAGCGTGAAATCACGCTATTTCGACACAATATCAAAGATATTGTGCCAAATTTTTTATAAAATTTGGACTAACCCATTGTAATGAATATAGAGCATAATTAAATTTTTAGAAATTTAATTATGCGAAAGCCGATAAAATCGGCTTGTCGAAACGAAAATAGTCGTTTCGACATTCTATAATCATTATAATATTTTTTAGTAATTTTTTGGAGGTTATTTTAAAATGGGAATTGGAGCAATGATTGTAATTTATGCCCTTATTTTCGGTGCTATGTATTTCTTGCTTATCCGTCCGCAGAAGAAAAAGCAAAAAGAAGAACAGAAGATGCGTGAAAATCTGCAGATTGGCGATAATATTGTAACTATCGGCGGTATTCACGGCAGAGTAATATCACTTCAGGATGATACAATGGTTATTGAATCTGTAAGTGACCACTCAAAGCTTACAATAGCTCGTTGGGCTTTACAGCAAAACTTAACTGTTCATGATGAAGCTCCCTTAAAGAAATAATTAATAAAATTAATCCCTCCCGAATATAATGTACTATTCGGGAGGGATTTTTTATGGAAAAAGAAGGTAACTACCTATATAAATTAATAATAAAAGCGGTAATTTTTGAATTGATTATAGCGTCAGCATTTATTTGTTTGTTCTCATTTTTTATGTATTTTGCGGATTTAGACAGTAGTTATGCTTCGCTTTTGGGTACTTTAAGTGTGGCTTTTTCTATACTTATTACGGCATATTTACAGGCTTCAAAAATTAAGAAAAAAGGCTTTTTAATAGGCTTTATAATAGGTATAGTTAATTTTATTTTAATTTTTTTAATATCGCTTATAATAAACGGTAGCGGTATTACGTATAATACTTTATTTCATCTTGTGATTTTTTTACTTTCGGGACTTATAGGCGGTATTTTAGGTGTTAACAAAACAACGAATAAAAAGTTTTTTTAAAAGAAAAGAGAGCAGAATTTCTGCTCTCTTTAAAATTATTCGGTCATTTCAGTATCGGGATTTTCGGGGTCTGTTTCTTCTTCATTTTCTGTCGGTTTTTTCTTTAAAATAAAGCTTATAGTATTAAGACTGTTGTTTTTAGAGGTAAGCTTTATACTTTGTGTTGTTGCATAGCATAAATAACCATCGGGCAGAGTGAGAGTGGCTACAACATCTATATAATTCAAATATTCAA
>JAZRAI010000021.1:0-59921 GCA_045634455.1 Acutalibacteraceae bacterium | reverse complement strand
CGTTGTTTTAAGTGTATGACAGCACTTAAAAATACCGAAAACCGCGATGAATATTTGTATTATAAAGACATTTGCGAGAAAATAGAAAACTATTTAAAGGAGAGCTAAATGGCATTCGACGGCGCTTTTTTGCATAAAGTTATTAACGAACTAAACTTTGCCTCTGATTCTCATGTTGATAAAATTTATCAACCCTCAAAAGACGAGGTTGTTTTTTTGTTGCGCAAAAAAGGCTTCTCAAAAAGGCTTTTAATTACTACAAAATCAGGCAGTGCAAGAATTCATTTTACCGAAAACAAACTTGAAAATCCCACTACACCGCCTAATTTTTGTATGTTGCTTCGTAAATATTTATCTGCCGCACGTCTTATGTCGGTCACTCAGCCCTCACTTGAAAGAATTGCAGAGCTTCACTTTTCTGCAACAAACGAAATGGGTGATATTATAACTCTTACCCTCGTTTGCGAGCTTATTGGCAACTCTTCTAACATAATTTTGCTCAATAGTGACGGCAAAATTTTGGATGCACTAAGGCATAGCGATATAGAAACCTCGGACAGACTTATTGTCCCTTCGGCAAAATACGAATATCCAAAATCACAAAACAAGCTTAACCCACTTGAAACAGACAGTGAGGCTATCCTTAAAAATGTGAACGAAAATACCGCAGGTTCACTTCTTGATGCAGTTTGCGGTTTTTCTCCGCTTATTTGCCGCGAAATTGAGCATAAATCCCATAAAACAGATTTAAAATCAGCGTATTTATCGGTTATTAGCGATTTAAAACAAGCAAATAAACCCGTCGCTGTTTTAAAGCCCGACGGCGGACTTTTAGAATATTCCTTTACTGATATAGAGCAGTACGGCGAAGCTTATAAACAGGTAAGCTATCAAAGTTTTAGCGAACTGCTTGACAGTTTTTATGCCGCAAAAGATTTGACCGCTAAAATAACCTCTGCGGCGCACGATATTATAAGGCTTATAAATAATTTGATATCGCGAACAGAAAAAAAGTTATCTTTAAGACTTATAGAGCTCAAAAAATGCAGTAACAGAGAAACACTTCGAATAAACGGCGAGCTTTTAAAAGCAAATCTTCATAGCATTTCCTCAGGCAGTAGCTTTGCCGAGGTCGTAAATTATTATGACCCCGAGCTTAAAACGGTAAAAATCCCTTTAAACCCTGCTATTAGTCCATCAAAAAACGCCGATAAGTATTTTAAAGACTACAAAAAAACCTATACTGCCGAGCAAACACTCACGCAGCTTACCGAAAACGATAAAGCAGAACTTTTGTATTTTGAATCGGTGCTTGATAATATAAACAGAAGTACAACACTAAACGATATTGCCGAAATAAGACAAGAACTTGAAAACGGCGGTTATATAAAAAAAGTGGCCGCCAAAAAGGCTCAAAAAACGCAAAGTTTTTGTTTTAAAGAGGAAAAAAGTATAGAAGGCTACCGCATAATAATCGGTAAAAACAATACTCAAAACGACTATATTACAACAAAGCTTGCAAATAAGCTTGACTTATGGTTTCACACAAAAAATATTGCAGGTTCTCACGTTGTAGTGATGTGCGACGGCAAAGAGGTATCAGACGAGACAATTTTATATGCGGCTGCCTTGGCTGCCGATAACTCAAAAGCAAAAAACGGTGAAAAGGTTCCTGTTGATTATACACCGATTAAGTTTGTTAAAAAACCGCAAGGTGCAAAACCCGGTATGGTTATCTACACAACAAACAAAACTGTCTATGTTACACCGAAAGAGGTGCTTTTATGAAATTGGGAATATCTACCGCTTCCTTTTATCCGCTTGAAACAGAGCTTGCCTTTGAGGAAATAGCTAAACAAGGTGTCAAAAATACCGAAATTTTCTTTAACTGCGAAAGCGAATTGAAGGATAGCTTCATTGATATGTTGCTTGAAATTAAAGAAAAATACGGAATTAACATCGACTCCCTGCATCCTACAATGTCACTTGCGGAATCTTTTATGATTTTTTCAGCATACGAACGCAGATTTTATGAAGCCGTAAAGCAATACGACCGTTATGCAAAAATTGCAAAGCGCCTTGGCGCTAAATACATAATTATGCACGGTGGAAAACCTAACGGCATTTTAAGTGATGAGGAATATTGCGAGCGCTATATGACACTTAAAAACACAGCACTTCAAAACGGAATTACAGTATTGCAGGAAAACGTAAGAAACTTTCGTTCAGGCGATATTGAATTTATGCGTTCTATGGTGGAAATTCTTGGCAAAGACGCCGAATTTTGCCTTGATATAAAGCAAGCTGTAAGGACAAATAATGAGCCTATCGCATTTGCCAAAGAATTTTTACCATATACCCGACATTTTCATATAAGCGACCACTCAATAGCGAGCGACTGTCAGCTTCCGCTTAACGGTAATTTTGATTTTTCTGCTTTTTTTGAACTTCTTAAAAATGCCGATTACAAAGGTTCTATGATGATAGAAGTATACAATAACGCCTATAAATCTTACAGTGAAATTTTTAATTCTTTTGAAAAATTAAAAAATTTACTAAAATAATTTTAAAATACTTGATAAATTATTTTACTTATGATACAATGATATGTGTTGAATTTTTTGATTTGAAGCGAGGAAATAAATCGTGCAAAACTTTACAATTTTAAGTCTTGTAAGACTTGCTATAAAAAACCTATTTGTTTTAATTCTTGTGGCAGTAGTAGTAGGTGCCGCAACATTTTCTTATTGCAACTTTGTTATTGACCCGCTATATACCGCAACAAGTAACGTGCTTGTTTCAAACGGTGCCTTGTCCGCATCAGAGCAATTAGAGGAAATTACTCAACAAAACGGAAATTCAGTTGATAACCAGGATATTGTAACTTCAAGAAACCTCGTTAAAATCACTATTAACTTCCTTAAAAAGGAAACCGATATTTACAAGCAGTTAGCCGATGAATTAAATATCAAAAGCTACAAATCTTTAAAAGCAGGCTTTGAATTTCCCGAATCAGAAGATGTAACCATACATATGGATGTTTCTTATACAAGCGATAACCCTGATAAGGCAATAGCTATTCTCAACAAATTCTTAGAGCTATTACCCGCTTATACCAAGGATAAGCTTGATGATAAGGTAGTGCTTAAGCCTAATATGGCGGATTCTGCACCAAAGACCTATCCTTCAACCTTCTCAACAACCGCTACTGCCACTTTAATTTCAGTAGTAGCAACCTACTTGATAATTTTGCTTATTTATTCAGCTAATACAATCATTCAGTCTGACGATGATTTCAAGGAAAGATTTGATGTTCCGGTGCTTGGTTGCATACCTGATTTTGCTCAGGCCAAGTCGCAAGATTCATACTACTATTACAGTAAGCGAGGAAAGAAAAATGAAAAACCTAATTAAGCAAAAGCTTACAAAAAGTTCTCCGCTTGTGACCGAGCAACCCGATGCACCCGCAAAAACCCCTTTTACCATTGTAGAAGCCTATAAGAGCATTCGTGTTCGCCTTCATTCTGAGCTTAACCTTATAAATGGTAAGGTGTTTGCTATTTCAAGCCCATTTGCATCGGACGGTAAATCAACAACCGCTATTAACCTTGCTATCACATTTTCTCATCTTAACAAGAAAATTTTATTGATAGATGCCGATAACCGCCGTTCTTCACTTCACAAAAAGTTGAAGCTCGAAAACGATATCGGTTGTGTCGACATTTTGCTTGGCAACAGCGATTTGAAGTCTGCGGTTAAAAGTTATAATACCTATCTTGATGTTATGACTGCCGGTACCGCTGCTACAAACCCTTCTGAACTTTTCAGTTCTACCGAGTTTGATAATTTACTCTCGGAAGCCAAAAAGGAATACGATTATATAATTATCGATACTCCTCCCGTAAACCTTGTTTCCGATACACTTGTTATAGCTCAAAAAACCGACGGCATTGTGCTTGTTGCAAAGGCAAAAGCTACAACCTATAAAGCATTCAAGTTTACTCTTGATGCAATAAAGGCTTTGGATATTAAAATTTTGGGCACAATTCTTAACAGTGTCGATAATAACAAATCTAAGTACTATAAGAGTAAGTACGGCTACGGCAAACGAAATAAATATTACTACTATGCAAGATATTAACAATTTAGTGTGGCATTTTTTGTCACACTAAATTTGTATTTATAAAAGCTTTTAAAATCTCTGATTAGCGTATATAATTTCAGTAGAAATCAAGGTGAAAAAATGGTAGACATTCATTCGCATATTCTCCCGAATTTGGATGACGGGGCCGAAAATGTTGAAGAAAGCATTATGCTTTTAAAAATAATGCAGGCACAAGGCATAACCGATGTATTTGTAACCCCTCACTTTTATCCAACACTTGATAACTATGAGGATTTTAATTCTGCACTTTTAAAATCCTTAAAGCTTATCAAAAAACACACAACAAATTCAGGCCTTCCAAACATTTATTTGGGCTGCGAAATGTTTTATTTTATCGGTATTGGTGACTGCGATACTTTAACTGATTTCACCTTTGAAAACTCCCGTTTCCTACTTTTGGAGCTTGACCCTACTGTAATTAATGAACACCTTTTTGATGATATTAAAAAGCTTATTAATATTCAAAAAATAACTCCTGTTTTAGCTCATTTAGAGCGCTATGCCGACTGTAAGGGTTACCGAAAGCTTTTGCGCTTCATCAAAAAAGAAAAAATACTTACTCAAATTAATTCTTCTTCTCTTCTATACAGGGAAAGCTATCAAGCGGTAAAAAAACTTATAAAAAAAGATTTGGTCACTTTTATGGCTACAGATACACACTCTGTTGATAAAAGACCTCCTCATTTTAAAACCGCACTATACATAATCGAAAAAGATTTTGGTAAGGATGTTAAAGATAAGTTTATAGAAAACAGCAATTCTCTTCTCAAAAAAATACTAACGGAGACTACTGATAATGCTTAAAACATCCACTCTTAAAATTATTGATAATAACGGTTTAAAATATATAAAATTTCCGAAAATAGAAGCTCTCGGCATCACAAATCACGCTTTTTCAACTCGCTTAGGCGGTGTAAGTGAAGGCATTTACTCAAGTATGAACTTAAGCTTTAATCGTGGAGACGACAAAGAGAAAGTATTCAAAAATTATGAAATTTTATGTAGCGCCGAAAATATTGATACTAAAAATCTTGTTTTAAGTGCTCAAACACATACTAATAATGTGAAAATCGTATCTAAGGAGCATTGCGGCACAGGTATTACCAAACCATCATTTTGTGATGTTGACGGTCTGATAACAAATAACCGACAAGTAGCCCTTGTTACTCAATATGCGGATTGTACACCCTTGGTTTTTTGTGACCCTATTAAAAAAGTTATTGCCACCGCACATGCAGGCTGGCGTGGTACTGTAAAAGAAATCGGCAAAGTAACTGTGGAAAAAATGCATTCTCACTTTGGTTGTAACGCAAAGGACATTGTAGCGGGTATCGGACCCTCCATAGGTAAATGCTGTTATGAGGTAGATGACCCCGTTTATAATGAGTTTAAAAAGCTTGAATATTTGGACTTTAAAAATATTTTTACCTCTAAAAGTGGCGGAAAATATATGCTTAACCTTGTAGAGGCAAACAAACAAATTCTGGTTTCTGCGGGCATTCTTTCTGAAAATATTGATTGTTCCGATATTTGCACCTGCTGTAATTGTGATACCCTTCACTCACATAGAGCAAGCAAAGGTCAACGAGGCAATCTTGCATTAATAATTGAATTAAAATAGGTGTTACTATGTTTATAAGCATTGACGGACTTAATATAGAATATACTGAAAAAGGCAACGGCACTCCCCTGCTTTTGCTTCACGGTTGGGGCTCATCTTTTAAATTTTACGAAAAGATTATAGATGCCCTCTCAAACCGTTGTCGTGTGGTTGCGGTGAATTTCCCGGGTTGCGGTGAAAGTGATACTATGAAAAGCCCATGGACACTTGATGATTACTGTGATTTTGTTTTAAAGTTTATAAATGCAATAGAACTTGATAATCCAATTTTAATCGGTCATTCCCACGGCGGCAGAGTAACACTTAAAATGACTGCGGAAAAAATGATAAATCCACCTAAAATTGTTTTGCTTGATTCGGCGGGACTTATACCTAAAAAAAGTTTTAAACAAAAATGCAGGGCAAAAAGCTTTAAAACAATAAAACGTATTTTAACTTTACCCGTTATTAAAAATCATAGTGAAAACCTGCTTAATAAAGCTCGCAATCACTATGGTTCTGCCGATTATAACGCAGCTCCTCCCGTGCTCCGCCAAACTCTTGTATCGCTTGTCAACAGCGACCTTAGGGAAATTCTGCCTAAAATCACCTGCCCTACTCTTTTAATTTGGGGCGATAAAGACACCGACACACCTTTAAGTGATGCTAAAATCATTGAAAAGTTGATTCCCGATGCAGGACTTTGCGTTTATGAAAATGCCGGTCACTTTGCATTTTTTGAACAGATAGGCAAAACAATAGCAATCCTAAACAGTTTTATAAAATAGAAAGGCCTTATTATGAATATATTTTTATTGGTCTCACTCATTATTTTTGCATTTTCGGGGTTATTTTTCCTTGTGAAACAACTTCAAATGCTTCAACAAAATTCATATTTTCCGTCGCGTTACCTTAAATGGCTTACGGGAAACGCTCCGCTTAAACAAGCCTTGCTTTATTTAATTGCTTCTTTATTACTTTTTTCCGACAGTAAGTATTGGCTTATGCTTTTTTCGGTAATCGTGCTTGTTATTTCGGTTTATGAAGCGGTATCCACACAAAAAAAATCTATTAAAAAATTAGTTTTCACCGCAAGAATAAAGCGAATGTTTGTAACAGCTTTTGCTTTTTTTGCAATTCTTGTACTCGTATATGCAACAAATCACGATAACCTGTTCGGCAAAATTTCCATAATACTTTTATTGGCTTTCTCTATTGTAACTCCAATTTTAACTCTTTTTGTTCGTTTTATAACTGCACCTGTTGAAAAATATGTTTCTAAATGGTATATAAACGATGCAAGAAAAATACTTAAAAACCACAAATCCTTAAAAGTTATAGGTATAACAGGCAGTTACGGAAAAACTACCACAAAATTTATTTTAAGCCGTATTTTAAGTGAAAAATACAATGTTGTCTGCACTCCGCAAAGCTTTAATACTCCTATGGGTGTAGTGCGTACTATAAGAAGTGATATAAAACCCTCCACCGAAATTTTTGTTTGCGAAATGGGTGCTAAAAACGTTGGAGACATTAAGGAAATTTGCGATATTGTAAATCCGCAGTTTGGCATTATTACATCCGTTGGTCCTCAGCACCTTGAAACCTTTAAAAGTGTTGACAATGTGTTTAAAACAAAATTTGAATTGGCAGATGCTATATCAAAAAACGGCGGTAAAACATACGTAAATCTTGATAGCTTAGCTATTGCTGAGAGAATTCCTGAAAATAGTTATTTAACCTATGGCACAAATAATGCCGATTTTATAATTTCTGATATTACTCTGGACCGCTTCGGCTCAAATTTCACAGTTACTTTAAAGGATAAAAAAATTGAGCTTACCACTCGTCTTTTAGGTATGCACAGTATAATAAATATTGCAGGTGCTGTGGCTATTGCCTATGATTTGGGAGTAAGTGAAAATGATATCAAGTTTGCGGTAGCTTCGCTCAAACCCTATGAGCACCGTTTAGAGCTTAAAACCTCGGTTAATTCCTCTCTTATGATAGACGATGCTTATAACTCCAATCCTGAGGGTTGCCTTGAAGCCGTGCGTGTGTTATCCTCATTTAAGGGTATGAAAAAGGTAATTATAACCCCGGGTCTTATTGAGCTTGGCGATAAAGAGTATGAGGCTAATTTCAATTTAGGTCTTGAAGCCGCAAAATATTGTGATATAATAATTTTGGTAGGTGTAAACCGTTCAAAGCCTATGGCTGACGCGGTAAATACAACTGATTTTAATAAAGATAGTCTTTTTGTTGCAAAAAGCTTTTTTGAGGCAATGGATATATATTCTCGATTTGCCGATAACAATACTGTTTTGCTGATAGAAAACGACCTGCCCGATAACTATTTAAATTAAGGTGATTTAAATGAAAACAAATGTTGCTGTGTTCTACGGTTGCCGTTCTGTTGAGCATGAGGTATCTATTATCTCTGCTGTTCAGGCTATGCACGCAATCGACCGCGAAAAATATGATATAACCCCTGTTTATGTTGCCAAAACGGGCGAAATGTATACGGGCGAATCCCTCTTTACAATAGAGGAATATAAAAATTTACCCACACTGCTTAAAAAATGTAAGCGAGTAAATTTTGTAAGAGAAAACGGATTAGTTTTAATGACCGAACAAAAAAGCGGTCTTTTCTCTAAAAAGCCTGTTACTATTGATGTTGCATTCCCGATAGTTCACGGAACAAACTGTGAGGACGGAACTATTGAGGGATTTTTTGAATTTTTGAATTTACCCTACGTTGGTTGCGATATTATATCATCTGCAGTTGGTATGGATAAAGCGGTTTTTAAGGATGTGCTTAAAAACGCAAATCTTCCCGTGCTTGACTATGTAACAATTAGAGCCCGCGAATATTTTGCCGATAAATCTGCTATAACCGATAAACTTATGGTTAAAATAGGCTTGCCATTAATTGTAAAGCCCGTAAATTTAGGTTCAAGCGTTGGCATAACAAAGGTTACCTCCGCCGAAAAGCTTGATGAGGCTTTAACACTTGCTTTTTCATTTGCTGACCGCGTTTTGGTAGAGCATGCCGTAACCGAGATAAGGGAAATCAACTGCTCCGTTTTGGGAGACCCGGACGAATGCATGGCAAGTGTTTGTGAAGAACCGTTTATGAATGACGAAATCCTTTCCTATGAGGATAAGTATATGGGCAATTCCAAAAACGGCGGACAGAGTAAGGGTATGGCTTCCTTGGGCAGAAAAATCCCTGCGGATATTACCCCCGAACAAACAGTGGAAATACGTGAACTTTCCTGTAAGATATTTAAGGCTATCGGTGCTTCGGGTGTTGTGCGTATTGACTTTATTATAGACACTGCCACAAACACCGTTTACGCAAACGAAATAAATACTATTCCCGGCTCTCTTTCTTTCTACTTGTGGGATGCAACCGGTGTGCCTTATAAAGAGCTTATCAATAAGCTGATTGATTTAGCTTTTAAGAGACAGCGAAACCGCGAAAATATTTCCTACACAATTAATACAAATATTCTTTCAGGAATTTCATTTGGAAGTAAGGGTTCTAAAGGAGCAAAGATGTAATGACCGCTTTGCTTATAAAACTCTTTATTAAAAACTCTGATAATGTTACCGATACAAAAACAAGAAGTGCTTTCGGTACTCTCGGCAGTATTGTGGGTATTGTTTGCAATCTGCTTCTTTCGGTATTCAAAATAGTCCTCGGCGCCGTAACAGGCAGTATTTCAATAGTGGCCGACGGTCTAAACAACCTATCGGATATGGGCTCATCGGTAATTACTATGCTTGGCTTTAAATTAGCAGCGAAACCTGCCGATAGCGACCATCCGTTTGGTCACGGCAGAATGGAATATATGTCGGCATTTATTGTAGCTATTCTTATCCTGCTTGTTGGCTTCGAATTACTTAAAAGCTCAGCACAGGCAATAATCAATAATACAGGTATGCCGAAATACAGTATTTTTGCAATAATTGTTTTGGCGGTTTCTATTTTGGTAAAGCTTTGGTTGTTTTTGTTTAACCGCAAAATAGGCAAAAAAATCGCCTCTGAAGCGCTTATAGCCACCGCTAAGGATTCACTCAATGACTGTATTTCAACCATTGCTATCCTGATTTCTGCCACTGTTACACACTTTGTAAAGCTTTCCTTTAATCTTGATGCTATAATCGGTATCCTTATTGCGTTTTACATTTTGTATTCAGGCATCACCTCAGCTAAGGATACGCTCAACAGTATACTCGGTACTCCTCCGGAAAAGGAGCTTATCGATGATATCGAAAAAGAAATTTTATCGGTTGACGGATTTGTAGGCATACACGATTTAATAGTACATAACTATGGTCCGGGCAGACAGTTTGCATCTGTTCACGTAGAAGTATCGCAAAACTGCGATATTGTAAAATGCCACGAACAAATTGACCTTTGTGAAAAAAAGATTTACGATAACTTAGGTGTATCACTTGTAATACATATGGACCCTATCGATACCGATGACGAAAATATTTTTACCACAAAGCAAAAAATGGCTGAGGCTTTAATGGAAATAAACAAAAGCCTAACCCTGCACGATTTCAGAATGACTCCCCTTGCTGATACTCAAACCAATCTTATATTTGATGTGGTAGTTCCACCCGAAATTAAAATACCTAAGGATGAGTTAAAGCAAAAAATTGAAGAATGTGCAATAAGCATAAACCCCACATTCAGATGCGTTATAACATTTGATACTGACTTTACAGGAAGAACTTTATAAAATTAAAAGGACGACTATGTCGTCCTTTTTCATTTTCTCAAATTATTGTTCCGCCGCCTACTACTATATCTCCGTCATATAAAACTGCTGCCTGACCGCTTGACGGTGCCCTTTGCGGTTCTGAAAATTCAATTTCAACCACACCGTTATCTCGGTTTCTTATAACCGCCTCGGCAGGTTCGTGCCTATAACGAAGTTTTGCCTTAACCTTCATTTCACCCTCTAATTCATCAAAAGGTATGAAATTAACGTTATTAATCAAAACTGTTTTCTTGAAAAGATGCTCCTCGTCGCCTAAAACAACCTTATTAAGTTCTGCATCCTTGCTTATTACAAACTGCGGTTTTCCAAGGGCAATTCCTAACCCCTTGCGTTGACCTATAGTATAATTTATAACACCCTTGTGCTTACCTAAAAAGTCACCGTTTATATCTACATAATCACCCTCTTGTGACTTGAAACCATCAGTTTTTTCAATAAATGTGGCATAGTCACCGTCGGGCACAAAACAAATATCCTGACTGTCGGGACGGTCCGCATTAACAAAACCCGCTTTTTCGGCTATACTTCTGATTTCAGGCTTCGTGTAATCTCCTAACGGAAACAACACTCTAGATAGCTTTTCTTGAGTAAGGTTATAAAGCACATATGATTGGTCCTTGCTTAAATCTTTGGCTTTAAGAAGCAAATAACGGCCATCTTTCTTTTCAATTCTTGCATAATGACCTGTCGCAATCTTATCAAACCCAAGCTCTGTTGCCTTATCAAGCATTTCGCCGAATTTTATGTGCTTATTGCAAACAATACACGGATTTGGGGTATTGCCAAGCTTATACTCTGTAATAAAATCGGAAATTACATATTTTTTAAAGGCATTTTTTAAATCGAGTGAATAATGCTCTATTCCCATCCTGTTGCAAACTGATTTTGCATCGTCGGTGCAGTCTGCTGTGGTTTCACAAAGGTCAAGTGTAATACCACCGACAGTATATCCTGCATCCATTAAAATCTTTGCGGCAACTGAGGAATCAACCCCTCCACTCATACCTACTAAAACTTTTTCTGACATAATTTTCCTTTCAAAAAAAGCCGATGTTTACATCGGCTTTTAGTTTAAATAGAGGTTGTGTTTGCAACTTCAAACATCTCTGTATCAAAGGGCTTTTGCATATTAAGAGCTTCGTAAATATCGTAATTCACAATCTGTCCGTGGTTCATACCTACAACTCTGTTGCCAATACCCTGATTAAGAAGCTTAACTGCAGCATATCCAAAGCGAGTTGCATAAACACGGTCACGCACTGTAGGTCTGCCACCGCGCTGAACGTGACCCAAAATAGTTACACGGGTTTCAATACCGGTTGCTTCCTCAATCTTCTTTGAAATATTCTCAACACCGCCGACACCTTCAGCAACAACTATAATAAAGTGCTTTTTGCCGGTTTTCTGTGAGTCCTTAATTCTATCAATAACAGTGTTTAAATCAATTTCAACCTCAGGCACTAAAATTGCAGTAGCGCCAACTGCTATACCGCATTGAAGTGCCAAGAAACCTGCATGTCTGCCCATAACCTCAACAACACTGCAACGGTCGTGAGATTGAGCAGTATCACGGATTTTATCAACCATTTCCATAGCAGTATTCATAGCAGTATCAAAGCCTATTGTATACTCAGTAGAGGAAATGTCGTTATCAATAGTTCCGGGTATTGCAACACAAGGGATTCCGCGAAGTGATAAGTCACGTGCTCCTCTGAAAGAACCGTCACCACCGATTACAACTATACCCTCAATTCCGTGCTTTTTGCAATTCTCAATAGCCTTAGCCATTCCCTCCTCAGTTTTGAAAAGAGGACTTCTTGCAGTATAAAGAACTGTTCCGCCTCTGTGAATAATATCAGAAACTGAACGAACATCCAAATCAAAAATATCGCCATCGATAAGACCGTTATAACCACGTCTTATTCCCTTAACAGTCATACCAAGGGCAACAGCAGTTCTGACAACAGAACGCACAGCCGCATTCATACCGGGTGCGTCGCCGCCGCTTGTAAGAACACCTATAGTTTTCATTATATATCAACTCCATTAATATTGACAAAATTTAGTCAAACTACATTATATAACATTTTTTCAATTTTTTCAACTATTATTTCACCATTTTTACATTTTCTTGCCCTAAAAGTGAAATTAGCTCATCTGTAAGGTTATTATCAACCTTTGCCCACAAGCTATTTGGAGCCAATAATTTTTTGCCGGTTTCGGTACAATAAATATAAATCGGTGTATCACCCTTATGCTTGCCCAAAGTTTCTTTTACACTTTCAAACAAAGGCGATTCAATATTAGAAAGCTTTAAATACAGACCTGATTTTATTTTGCTCCCCGTTTTTTCTGCATTTAAAGGAATTTGCTCCACTTTCTCACAAATAATTTCAGTATCCCTATCCTCTCGCTCGGAAATTCTGCCCGTTAGAATTATAGGCTCGCCCGAGGTTAAAAGATGCTTGTATTCATTATAAGGCTTTGAAAATACGGTAATACCGATAGCTCCGTAAACATCCTCAATTAAAGCGGTTGCAAGGAGCGAATTATTTTTAAGTTGTCTTACCTTTAATGAGCCTATAATTCCAACAACACTTACTCTCTCACCGTCTTTGCGTTTGCCGACAGCAATATCTGAAACGGGAGTGAATTTTGCCGCCTTTACAAAGCTTTCATACTTATCCATAGGATGTCCTGAAAGATAAAGACCTGTGGCTTCTTTTTCAAGCTCTAATTTCAGTTTTTCATCCATTTCGTCTATTTTTTCGGGTACAAAAGCATTCGTTTCTCCCATTTCTTCAAACAAATTAAGCTGACCGTCACCCGAAAAGCGACGTTCGTTCTCAACAAATGCCAATACTCCCTCTATATTATATAGCATTTGACGGCGATTTGGTTCAACATCATCAAGTGCTCCGCTTTTTATAAGGCCTTCAAGTGCCTTTCGATTAAACTCACGAGAATAATTTCTATAACAAAAATCATACATAGATGTATACTCGCTGTTTTGCTCTCGCTCAGATATAAGCCTTTCGATAAGCCCTACACCTAAATTTTTAATAGCCGAAAGACCAAAACGTATAGCGCCCGAATCGGGAGTAAAATCTCTTCCACTTTTATTTACAGACGGCGGTAATACCCTGATACCATTTTTTCGGCATTCGGCGGTATAAAGCGATATTTTGCTTGCCGAATCCATCATACTTGTCATAAGACTCGCAAAATATTCAGCAGGATAATGGCATTTAAGATACGCCGTTCTGTAAGCCACAAAGGAATATGCGCAAGCGTGCGCTTTATTAAACGCATATGAGCTAAAACTCGACATTTCATCAAATATCTCGCTTGCCACTTGCTCACTAACACCGCGATTTACAGCACCTTCGGTAATAACATTTCCGTTTTCGTCTTTTTCGCCGTAAATAAAGAATTCCCTCTCGCGACGCATAACCTCATGCTTTTTCTTAGCCATAGCTCGTCTTACAATATCAGCACGGCCAAGCGAATAACCTGCAAGAGCGCGGAAAACCTGCATTACCTGTTCCTGATACACGATACAGCCATAAGTTACATCCAAAATAGGCTTTAAAAGCGGTGTCTTATAAGTAATACTTTCAGGATTATGCCTATTTGATATATAACGCGGAATTGAATCCATAGGTCCCGGTCTGTAAAGGGATAAAATAGCCGTTAAATCCTCTATACTTTCGGGGCCGAATTGCCTTAGCACGTTTTTCATTCCGTCCGACTCAAACTGAAAAACACCGTCGGTTTTGCCCTTAGCCATAAGCGAATAAGTCGCCTTATCGTCAAGCGGAATTTTCTCTATATCAAAATCGGGGTTAGTTTGTCTTATATAGTTGCAAGTATCCTCAATTACAGTTAAATTACGAAGCCCCAAAAAGTCCATTTTAAGAAGCCCTAATTCTTCAAGCGAGGTCATTGTATACTGTGTTACAACCGCTTCATCATTAACAGAAAGCGGTACATACTCGCTTATCGGCTTGTCCGATATAACAACGCCTGCCGCGTGAGTTGAAGCATGCCTCGGCATACCCTCAAGTTGTTTTGACATATCGATAAGTGCCTTAATCTGAGGATCATTTTCATATAAATCACGAAGCTCCTTAGAGCCTTCCATTGCACGCTCTATTGTCATATTAACGCTTTGAGGTATAAGCTTTGCAATTTTATCACAGGTAGCATATGGTATGTCCATTGCTCTGCCAACGTCACGTATAGCACCTCGTGCCGCCATTGTACCAAAGGTTACAATCTGCGACACCCTTTCCTTGCCATACTTATTTATAACATAATCTATTACCTTTTGGCGGTTTACATAGCAAAAATCAATATCAAAATCAGGCATAGATACGCGTTCGGGGTTTAAAAAGCGCTCAAAATAGAGGTCGTACTTTATAGGGTCAATACCCGTAATTCCTATACAATAAGCCGCAAGCGATGCTGCGCCCGAACCTCTGCCGGGTCCTACGGGAATGCCTACCGATTTTGCATAATTTACAAAATCTGCTACTATCAAATAGTAGTCAACATACCCCATTTTATTTATAACATTTAATTCATAATTAAGGCGCTCTACATACTTCTCTTGCGGATTTTTAAATATACGGTTAAGTCCTTCAAAGCATTTTTCCTTAAAATATTCAAAATGGTCGCGCTCTCCTATATCAAAGCAAGGCAATTTAATTTTACCGAATTCGAACTCGACATTACACATTTCGGCAATTTTTTCAGTGTTTTCAAGTGCAGACGGAACATTTTTAAAAAGTTCTGCCATTTCATTTTCTGATTTTAAGTAAAACTCATTAGTTTTAAACTCAAGCGCCGATTCCTCGTTAATATTACTTCCCGTTTGCACGCAAAGAAGTACCTTATGCATACGGTGGTCGTCGGCATTTATATAATGAACATCGTTTGTAGCAACAAGCGGAATGCCCGTTTCTTCGGAAATTTTTATAATATTTTGGTTTACTGTTTTTTGTTCTTGAATATTGTGGTCCTGAAGTTCTAAATAATAATTTCCGCTTCCAAAAGTAGAATTATACCAAAGCGCAGTGTTTTTTGCCTCGTCAAACTCGCCTTTTAAAATAAGTTTTGGAATTTCTCCCGCAAGACAAGCAGAAAGTGCAATAAGACCGCTTGAATATTGCTTTAAAGTTTCTCTGTCAACACGCGGTTTTGTATAAAACCCTTCGGTAAATCCCAAAGAAACCAATTTGATTAAATTTTTATAACCCTCTTCATTTTTGCAAAGCAATACCAAATGAGAATATCCGTCAAGACCTTTTTGCTTGTCAAGACGGCCTCTGCTTGCAACATAAACCTCACACCCGATAATAGGTTTTATTCCATTTTCTTTAGCGTATTTATAAAACTCAATAGCGCCATACATTACGCCGTGGTCAGTTATGGCAAGGCTTTTTTGACCCAAAGACTTTGCTTTGTCTATAAGTTTTTTAATGCGTGCGCATCCGTCCAAAAGACTATACTCTGTATGCACGTGCAAATGTGTAAAACTCAAACCGACCACCCTTTCTAATGTAGTTTTATTCTTCTATTTCCTCTGCCAATTCAATTATTTTCTTAAGTCTATGATTAATTCCCGAAATGGTTATCGGCTCACTTGAAACCTTGCACAATTCCTTTAAGGTAAGTTCGGGATTATCCCGTCTTAAGAGTGCCGCCGATAAAAGTTCGTGCGGCAGACTGTAAAGCCTGTCCGATTTTTCGAGTTTTTCAATTGCTTTTCTTTGCTTTATTGAAGCCTCAACAGTTTTTGAGATATTACCGTTATCGCAATTTCTTGCCCTGTTAATGTTATTTTTAACCTCTTTCATTATTTTAGTATCAATAATATCAAGAGTTTTTTTGCCTGCTCCCATAAAAGTCAGCAAATCCTCTATAACTATGCTTTCTTTAGTGTAAAGTTGAAGTCCGTTTTGCCGCTTTGCCGATTTCATATTAATACCCACATCGCTTAGTATCAAAGCAAGTTCGTTAGCCAATGTTTCGTTCTTAACATTAAACTCTGCCCTGTACTCTTTTTCGGGATCATTAATGTTACCGCAAGCCAAAAACGCACCGCGTACAAATGCCTGTATGCAACACTCTCTTAAAAAAAGCGAAGTATCTATTTTGTTTTCGCCCATACCAAAATCAACCGATGCCAAAATTTTAAGTTTATCGCTTTCATCATTGACTTCGGCTTTATAAGTAGGCCTTGCGTTACCGCCAACCGAAATTTCGGTTTTCACTTTATAAACAGAAAAAATCGCATCCCTATAAGCCAAAGCCACTTTTTCATTTGTTGTTTGCAAAACTATTTTCTTAAAAGAAAAAGACCGCGCAAAAAGCATAAAACCGTAAGCATAGGACGGTTTACAGCAAGCATACGGTCTTAAAGAAATAAGCTCATTTTTAACTTCTGCACAAAAAGACATATTTTTCACCTTTTTTGTATATCGCGATGTACAGCAATGCAATTATAACCATTATCGGTTAAGTGCTTTGCCAAAAGTTCTGCAATAGTAATGGAACGGTGCTTTCCGCCCGTACAACCAATAGCAATTGTTAAAGAACTTTTACCCTCTTTTGCGTAAAGAGGTACCGCAGTATCTATAAATTCAAAAAGCTTTTTCACAAACTCGCGGCTTTCGTCAGTTGATAAAACATACTCCCGAACATCCGCATCAAGCCCTGTTTTTTCCTTAAGTTCGCTTATATAAAAGGGGTTTGGCAGACATCTTGCATCAAACACTAAATCTGATTCCCTATCCATTCCGTACTTAAAACCAAAAGAACGGCAACGAATTTTAAGTGCTTTTTCTGCGCCGCCCACAAATATTCCAAAAAGTTGTTCCTTTAACTGGGCTATTGAAATAAAACTTGTATCAATTATAAAATCCGCTTTTTCCCTTATTTTAAAGAGCATTTCGCGGTCGATTTCAACCGCTTTTTCAATAGAGCCATCCGAAGTTACAAGAGGATGCTTTCGGCGGTTTTCCTTGTAACGCCTTATAATTACATCATTATCGGCATCAAGGAAAAGGATTTTATAAACAATATTTTTAATTGATAAATCATCCAAAACAGCGGATATTTCAGCAAATTTATTACCCGCTCTCGAGTCGGTAACTATGGCAATTTTTTGAAGTGTATCCTCGCCTTTTGCTGCTAAATCAACAAAGGACGGAATAATTGCGGGAGGTACATTATCAACACAATAATAGCCCATATCCTCAAGGACATTAGCCGCCTGAGATTTACCGGCACCCGACATTCCCGTAACTATCAACAACTCCATTTTTTCACCTTCTGCCAACAAAAATTACTTCCGGTTCTAATGAAACACCATCATTTTCCTTAACAATATCTTCTATATATTTTATTAGCGCCGAAACTTCACTCTCGGTAGCACCGCCTTTATTTATAACAAAGCCTGCATGCTTTTCGCTAACCTCTGCACCGCCGATATTTTTACCCTTTAAACCGTTTTTTTCAATAAGAGCACCTGCAAAATAACCCGTTGGTCTTTTAAAAGTGCTGCCCGCACTCGGATATTCAAGCGGCTGCTTATCCTTTCTGCGTGAAAGAAAATCCTCCATCAAAGCTTTAATTTCGGTACTGTTTCCCTTTTCAAGCATAAAGCTTACCGAAAGTATAATTGCACCGTTTTCTTTAAAACAGCTTGTTCTGTAACCAAGTGCCATATCGGAAGCCGAAATACTTTCTATTTTACCGTCGGCAGTCAAAATCTCTGCCGAGGTTACCACCATAGACATTTCACCGCCGTAAGCTCCCGCATTCATATAAAGCGCTCCGCCAACAGTTCCGGGTATTCCGTATGCAAATTCAAGTCCCGTCAACTCATTTTCAAGACAAGCCTTACAAACCGCCGCTAACGAAGCTCCCGCATCTGCTTTTACAATATTACCGTTTACAGATATATCGTTAAGGGATAAAAGGCTTATAACAACTCCCTCTATTCCCTTATCCGATACTAATAAATTTGAACCCTTGCCTAAAATAAAGTAAGGTGTTTTGTTTTCATTCAAAAAACCGATTATATCGCAAAGCATAGCTTTATTGGTTGGCAATACAAATAAATCCGCATTGCCCCCTATTTTAAAGCTTGTATGAAGAGACATAGGCTCTAAAGCTTTATATTCAATTTTCTTATTTTCACAAAATTCGCGAACAGCTTTACAGTCCATATTTACTCCAAAAAATCAATTAATTATTTATATAAATTGCAAATATACGCAGCGCCTATGATACCCGCATCATTGCCGAGTTCTGCCGTTTTAATGCCAACAGTCTTTTCCATACCTCTGGCATAGTTTTCACCTGCTACAATATTTCTTACGGGTGTAATTAAATTATCGCCCTCTTTAGAAATACCGCCGCCAATACAAATAATGTCAGGTTGAAAAATATTAACGCAGTTTGCAATACCAACTGCTACATAGTTAGCATACTTATTTACAACATCAGTTGCTGCTTTATCGCCCTTGCGCATTGCGTCGAAAGAGGTGCGGCCGTTTACTGAATTAATATCACCGCCGCAAAGTTCCCACATAATACTGTCAGGATATCTAATCATAGCCTGCTTTGTTTGGCGGATAAGTGCCGTAGCCGAAGCATAAGCTTCCCAACAACCCTGTCTGCCACAGGTACACATTTCACCATCCATAACAATAACGGTATGACCTAACTCACCGCCGGCATAATTAAAACCTGTATGAATTTTACCGTCAATAATAATTCCGCCGCCTACACCGGTACCAAGAGTAATCATAACAAAATTGTTAGTTCCTTTGCCGGCACCCGCTAAAAATTCACCGTAAGCCGCAGCATTTGCATCATTTTCAAGATAAAAATCAATGCCCGTCATTTCCTTTAACATTTTAGACATTTGTAGGTTCTTAAAGCCTAAATTATTAGCGTAATAGGCTATTCCGGCTGCAGGGTCAACTGTGCCAGGAACACCTACACCTGCTGCCTCAATATCAGAAACTTTAAGACCTGCCCTTTCGATAGCCTCTAACGCTACTGCTGCCATATCAGCAACGATTTCTTCCTGAGGACGGGGACAGTTTGTTTTTCTCTTAGCGGTTGCAATAATTTTGTAATTCTCGTCAACAACACCTGCTACAATATTTGTACCGCCTAAGTCAATACCCAATTTATACATATTTTTTCTCCTTTTTAAAACGGGTTTACTTCGTTTGTATCTGCTTCATTTTCATTGATATCATCTGTCATACCAAGCTTTCTGAGTAAATCCTCAGCCGCATTGTAGCCAAGCTTTTTCTGACGGTTGTTCATAGCCGCAACCTCAATAATTACAGCCAAATTTCTACCCGGCTTTACAGGGATAGTAAGAGACGGGATTTTAAGGTCCAAAATCTCGGTTGTTTGGTTATCAAGACCCATTCGGTCATAAACCTTTTCGGTATCCCAAGGCTCAATATTTATAATAAGGTCAATTTTTTCGGTAAGCTTTACAGCACCTGCACCGAAAATACGGCTGGCATTAATTATTCCTATGCCGCGAAGCTCAATAAAATGCCTTATGTTATCGGGGGCAGTACCAACAAGCGACTTATTTGAAACGCGCCTTATCTCTACCGCATCATCAGCTATAAGACGGTGACCTCTTTTAACAAGCTCAATAGCAGTTTCACTTTTACCGACACCGCTTTCACCAAGAAGTAAAATACCTTCACCGTAAACCTCAACCAAAACGCCGTGACGGGTAACTCTTGGAGCTAACTGCACATTTAAAAATGCTATTAAAGAGGAGGTGAAGTTAGAAGTAGATTCTGAACTGCGAAGAAGCGGAACACCATACTTTTTAGCATTTTCTATGTATGCTTCGCTTACTTCAAGGTCACGGCAGATAATTACCGCAACGGGCTTTCTTGAAAAGAATTCCTCAAGGCGTTGGTTTTCGTTTTCAGGAGCAAAACGATTTAAAAAGCTTTGCTCGCTTTTTCCTATAATCTGAATTCGATTTTCATCAAAAAATTCAAAATATCCCACCATATGAAGTCCCGGACGATTAATTTCGGTAGAGGTTACCAAAATCTCCTCACTCGGCACAGGCATACTCAAAACCTCTAAGGAAAATTCTTTTATAATTTTACTAAGTGATACACTGTAATTTGTAGTCAAAACACAGCCTCCTTAAAGTATATATTTTCACATTTAGATTATACAATAAGTCGTCACCAAAAGTAAAGCATTTTATATTATTTTATCGTATTTTAAATAAAAATACTCTATTTTATAAAATGTAACTTGAAAATAACTGTTCAGAGAATAATTTATTACATAAATGTGTTGAAATAAAGTAAGATTTGCATTATAATATATTAGATAAAGTTTAAAATGTATAAGGAGCAAAAATATATGAAACTCGGTATGTTGGGACTTCCGAATGTTGGAAAGTCTACCCTTTTTAACGCAATTACAAACGCAGGGGCACAGTCTGCCAATTACCCCTTTTGCACTATTGAACCAAACGTTGGTATGGTAAGCGTTCCTGATGAAAGACTTGAAAAATTAGCTGAAATTTACAATCCCGATAAATTCACTCCTGCAGTGATTGAATTTGTTGATATTGCAGGTCTTGTTAAGGGTGCTTCCAAAGGTGAAGGACTTGGTAATAAATTCCTTTCAAATATCCGTGAGGTGGATGCCATTGTTCATGTTGTACGTTGCTTTGAGAGTACCGATATAATACACGTTGAAGGCTCCATTGACCCTGCACGTGACATCGAAACCATTAATCTTGAACTTATTTTCTCTGATATAGAAATAGCACAGCGCCGATTGGATAAAGCTACCAAGGCTTTAAAGGGCGACAAAAAAATGCAGACAGAGGTTGACTTTTTAAAACGTCTTATAGACCATTTGGAAAGCGGACTTCCCGCACGCTCTATTGAAATTTTAGATGAAGCCGAAACCGAAATTATGGCTACTACCGCTTTGCTTTCTGCAAAGCCCGTAATTTATGCCTGCAATATGAGTGAGGACGATTTTGCAAACGGTATTGAGGAAAATAAGAATTACAACACCGTTAAAGAGATAGCCGCTCGCGAAAAAGCAGAAATACTTCCTATTTGTGCAGCTTTGGAAGCCGAAATCTCAAGCCTTTCAGACGAGGAAAAGGTAATGTTCCTTGAAGAGCTTGGTCTTGAACGTTCGGGACTTGATAGAATGATACAAAAATGTTACAGCCTTTTAGGTCTTATCTCCTACCTCACAGCCGGCAAACCTGAGGTAAGAGCTTGGACAATTACAAAAGGCACTAAGGCTCCCGGTGCCGCAGGTAAAATTCACTCAGACTTTGAGCGTGGCTTTATAAGGGCAGAGGTTATAGCTTATGATGACTTTATGGCTTGTGGCGGTAATATGGTTACTGCAAAGGAAAAAGGTCTTGTAAGAAGCGAAGGCAAGGAATATGTAATGAACGACGGAGATATCGTACTTTTCCGTTTTAACGTATAAATAAAAACTTTAAAAATCGGAGGCTTTAAGCTTAATGGATTTTTTACACAGAACTTGGGCAGAAATTGATTTATCTGCTCTTACACATAATTTCAATTTAATTAAATCTAAATCCGAAAATGCACTTATTATGTCGGTGGTAAAGGCTAATGCTTACGGACATTCTGTTGAGGATATTGCCCCTGCTTTAGAAAAAGCAGGTACCGATTGGTTTGCCGTATCTAATATTGATGAAGCGGTTCAGCTACGCAAAATCGGCATTAAAAAGCCTGTTTTGATTTTGGGCTACACACCCGTCGAAATGACAGAAAAGCTAAGTTTTTATAACATTTCTCAATGCGTTTATTCAAAAGAATATGCAAGCCTTTTATCAGAAAACGCAAAGCAAAGTAAAGTGAATATAAAAATACATTTAAAGCTCGATACCGGTATGTCACGACTTGGTTTTGATTGCAGAGACGATATGCTTTCAGGTATTGATGAAGCAGTATTTTCCGCCACTTTGGATAATTTAATCTGCGAGGGTGTTTTTACCCATTTTGCAGAATCGGACAGAGAAATTGCTCTTGATGACGGTTTCACAGAACTTCAATACCAAAGATTTTTAAAGGCAACCGATTATTTAAAGAAAAACGGAATTAAGCCTCAGTTTTGTCACACATCTAATTCTGCGGCACTTATTTCCGATAAGGATAAACACCTTAACTTAGTCAGGCCCGGTATAATCTTGTATGGGCTTACCCCCTCCTCTGCTTCACAATTCACCCTTGATTTCAAACTCGTTATGACGCTAAAATCTGTGATTTCAATGGTTAAAACCATTAAAAAAGGCGATGAGGTAAGCTACGGCAGGACTTTTAAAGCAGAAAAAGAAATGAAAATAGCAACCGTTGCCGCAGGCTATGCCGACGGATACCCCCGTGCTCTTTCTATGGGCGGTTATGTGCTTATAAACGGAAAAAAAGCCAATATTTTAGGCAGAATTTGTATGGATCAGATGTTAGTTGATGTAACAGATATCGAAAACGCAAAAATGGGTGACGAGGTTTTACTTTTCGGAAAAGATTTATCGGTTGATATTTTAGCAGAAAAGACAAACACCATAAATTACGAAATCGTTTGCGGTATCTCACCGAGAGTACCGAGGGTAATTATTGATACAAGTTCAAACCTTATTAATTAAGAGGTAAATTTATATGAAATACGGTACAACTGTATCGCCCTACACTTTTATGTGGGGAGATAAAGACTTCGAGAACCTTACTGAAATCGGTTTTTTATACGGTGATTATAATTTATCAAATACAGAAGATATTTTATATAAATTAGATGAAATCGAGCTTAAAAAGGCGGTCCTTATCGCAAAAGATAAAGCACATAAATCAGGTTTTACCATTTGGCAAACACATGGTCCTTGGCGTTGGCCTTCAAAGGATTTTAGTAACGAAGATATAGCAGAACGTTTTGAAAAAATGTCAAAATCGCTTTATATCACACATCTTTTGGGTGCAAAGCTTTGGGTTATTCACCCTATTATGCCTTTTGGAGTTGATGAAAAAAACACTGAAACAGCAACGCTTACACGTCAAAAAAACCTTGATTTTTTCAGCAGGCTTTTACCGATTGCTAAAAAATACGGTATTACTATATGCCTTGAAAATATGCCGTTTACAAATTTTTCACTTTCTACACCGAGTGAAATTTTAAGTCTTGTAAAAGAAATCAATGATGACAATTTTAAAATATGCTTTGATACCGGTCACGCAGCTATTTTTTCCGGCTCTGCAATCGGTGATAATGTAAGACATCTTGGAAATTATATCAAAGCCCTACACGTCCACGATAACAACGGTAAACAGGATTTCCATCAAATTCCGTATTTTGGAATTATAGATTTTTTCGATTTTAAAAAAGCTTTATGCGAAATTGAATTTGACGGAGTATTTTCACTCGAAACAGCGGCTCCGACATCACTGCCGAAAGATTTATTTTATGATATGTCAAAGCTTATTTTTGAGACAATAAAGAGGTAATCATCATGAAAAAATATATCCTCGCATTAGATGAAGGCACTACAAGTGCCCGAGCTATATTGTTTGATAAATCGGGTAATCCCACTTCCATAGCTCAGCACGAATTTACGCAGATTTACCCAAACGCGGGGTATGTTGAGCATGACCCGTTGGAGCTTTATTCGGCTCAATATGCTTCCCTTACAGAGGTTATAACAAAATCCGGCATCAATCCACAGGAAATTGCGGCGGTAGGTGTTACAAACCAACGCGAAACCACGGTTGTTTGGGATAAAAACACAGGCAAGCCCATTTATAATGCTATTGTATGGCAATGTAGGAGAACTGCCGATATTTGCGAGGAACTCTCAAAAAAAGGACTTGAAGATTATATTAAAAAAACCACAGGTCTTAAAATCGACGCATATTTCAGCGGTACTAAAATTAAGTGGATTTTAGATAATGTCGAAGGTGCTCGCGAAAAGGCAGAAAACGGTGAACTCTTATTCGGCACTATTGATACTTGGCTAATTTGGAAACTTTCGGGCGGTAAAATATTTGTTACCGACTATACCAATGCTTCAAGAACAATGCTTTTTGATATACATAATTTGTGTTGGGATAAAAAACTTTTACGTGAGCTTGATATCCCCGAAAGTATGTTACCTCAGGTTAAATCATCAAGCGAGGTTTATGGTGAAATAAACATTTTGGGCGAAAATATACCTGTTTCAGGCATAGCAGGTGACCAACAAGCGGCTTTGTTTGGTCAGAAATGCTTTTTTGAGGGTGATATTAAAAACACTTACGGCACCGGCTGTTTTATGCTTATGAATACGGGAAATAAAGCCATAGAAAGCAAAAGCGGTCTTATAACCACTATTGCCGCCACCTTGAAAGGCGAAAAAATACAGTACGCACTTGAAGGCAGCGTGTTTGTCGGCGGTGCAGTTATTCAGTGGCTTCGCGACGAGTTAGGACTTATTAAAAAAGCCTCGGATAGTGAAAGCTTTGCTTTAAAGGTAGCTGATAACGGCGGTGTATACATAGTTCCTGCCTTTGCAGGTCTCGGCGCTCCCTATTGGGATATGTATGCGCGTGGCACTATAACAGGGCTTACACGTGGCAGTAATAAATATCATATAGTAAGGGCAGCCCTTGAAAGCATTGCTTTTCAGACTAACGATTTACTGACTTCTATGAAAAATGACAGCGGTCTTGATATAAGCTTTCTTCGTGGCGATGGCGGTGCTATAAACAACGGATTTTTAGCTCAATTTCAGGCAGATATTTCAAACGTTAAATTAGTTCGTCCTGCTTGCAGTGAAGCTACTGCTTTGGGGGCTGCTTACTTGGCAGGTATTGCAGTTGGATTTTATGCCGATAAGTCAGAACTTTTGAAAATCCCTTCAACGCAAACCGAGTTCTTGCCATCAATTGGTGAAAAAACCCGCAACAATTTATTAAACGGTTGGAATATGGCACTCACAAAAACATTTTCAAAGGAGTAGTTTTATGTCCTTTACTGTAAATAAAATAGAAGTTCCAAGCACCGATAATATCCATACTTTAAGGGGTAAAATTTACATTCCCGACAGTGCTCCAAAAGGAATTTTTCAGGTTGTTCACGGCATGACAGAGCATATAGAACGCTATGACAGTTTTATGGGAAAAATATGTGAAAGCGGGTATATTGTTTGCGGATATGACCATTTAGGACATGGAAGAACTGCCGAAAACGACTCTGAACTTGGCTTTTTTGCCTCGCAGAACGGATATAATTTTTTAGTAGATGATGTTGCGGTATTTTCTAAAGAAATAACAAAGCTTTACCCAAACCTCCCTGTTTTCCTTTTTGGTCACTCAATGGGTTCTTTTATTGTAAGGCTTGCCGCTGCAAGATATTCTGAGCTTTATAAAAAACTTATTATTTGCGGTACTGCAGGCAAAAATCCGCTTGCAAAAATAGGTATTACTTTAGCAAAGGTGCTTAAAAAAATAAAAGGTGAAAAATATATTTCCGATTTTATTATCAATATGGCATTCGGAAGCTATAATAAAAAATTTAACGAAGACCCAAAATACGCGTGGCTTACTACCGATAAAGACATTATAGAAAAATATAAAAAAGATAAATTCTGCACTTTTAAATTTACAGTTTCGGCAATGCAAGACCTTATAACACTGACTTATCTTTGTAACAAAGATATTTGGTATAAGCAAATCGCCAATAAAATGCCCATACTTTTAATATCAGGCGTGCTTGACCCCGTTGGAAATTATTCAAAAGGCGTTAGAGAGGTTTACAACAAGCTTAAAAAACAAAATGCTGATGTTAAGATAAAGCTTTTTGAAAACTGCCGTCACGAAATTTTAAACGATAGATGCAAAAATGAAGCAACTGCAGAAATTTTAAGATTTATAAAATAGTAAAAACCGCTATAACCGAAGCTTTTCGTTTATAGCGGTTTAAATTATTTCTATTCTTGTTTGCAAAGCAAAATTATCTGTTTGCCCTTTAAAAGCGTTAAAAATATGTCTCTGTTTTTTTATGGCATAGTTAATTGTATTCATTGTGCCCCCTGCTTTTCCATCAAACCAAGTAAGCACATAATCACAATTATCTACCATATAAATATTTCGGTTTTGGTAGCAACCCGAATAATACTTATCCGATAAAACAATCTTTTCGTCACATACATTTAGAATTTGATTATAGCGTTGTTTCCAAGCATCACTAAAAGTGTTCTCCTGCCCCTCGAACGGAATTACACAAACAAGCTTAAGCGGAATATCGTAAGCGTTTTTTACAAGCAGCACAATCTCTGCCGCCAAAATATCAAACCCCATTGCCATACCGGTATAAAATGTTCGGCAGCCTTCACCGCAAACCGCCAATATTTCGGATATGAGTGCATTTTCGAACTTTTTATAATCCTCACTATCCATACTTTTAAACGGAAGCTTTTGCGGTCTGTAACCTGTAAAGCAACATTTTAAATTTTCGCTACTCATATATTCACCGCCTAACGTATTTATTATACCGAACAAATGTTCATTTGTCAATCACTTTTTAAAAAAGAAAAAAGCGTGTTTCACCCAAGACATTATCTTGGTAAACACGCTTTTAAATTTAAATTGTAGCTTTATCTTTCTTCACGGAAATAAGATAATCCCAAGCTTTGCGGAGGCTGATGTTCCCTCTTTTTACGCATACTTGTGATTATAAGCACAATAATGGTAACTACATAAGGAAGCATTTTAAAAAGCTCCTGTGTTTCTGTACCCAAACCGTGGATATAGTTATTTGCGTTACACAAAGCACCAAACAAGAATGAACCGCAAATAGCAATTGTCGGCTTCCAAAGAGCAAATATAACAAGCGCTATTGCCATCCAACCGCGGTCGCCAAATGCATTATTTGACCAAACACCTGTAGCGTAAGCCATAACGTACTGAAGTCCGCCAAGACCTGCAATAGCAGAACCAATACAAGTAGCAAGATATCTGTATTTAACAACATTGATACCTGCCGCATCGGCAGTAGCGGGGCTCTCACCAACAGAACGCAGATTCAGACCTGTACGTGTGCGGTTAAGTACAAACGCCACAACAAAAGCTATAACAATAGCTAAATAGGTCAGGAAATCGTGTGATAAGAATATCTTACCAAACCAACCTAAATCATCGGCAAAAGGTAACTTAAATGTAAAAAATGAGCTTGTCTTAGTAAGTGCTATTGAGGGAAGCTCACTCTTGGTAATATTTATAAGTGAAGCTCCGAGGAAGTTACCAAGTCCGATACCGAGTGTGGTAAGCGCCAAGCCTGTAACATTTTGATTTGCGTGAAGTGTAACAGTTAAAAAACTGTATATAAGTCCCATAAGCATAGAACCCGCAATAGTACACAAAAGCGGAATTAAAATTGCAAGCGCGGGGTTCATATTTGCAATATCGTTCCCGCAAGAATTCTCATAAAGGAAAGAACCAACAACACCGCTTATTGCACCAACATACATAATACCGGGGATACCCAAGTTAAGATGTCCCGACTTTTCGGTTACAATTTCACCAACAGATCCGTAAAGCAGAGGAACACCAAGTAAAATAGCACGACAAATAAATTCTATAATCATTCCTGTGCCTCCTTTTTGCTCTGCTTAAACTTGATTGAATACTGAATGAAAAATTCACAAGCAACAAGCATTAATATAACCAAGCCTACCATAATTTCCGCAAAAGACGAATTAAGAAGTGCTGTATCGGCAACCTTTGCAACGCCTATTCTCAAAAATACCACAATGGCAGTCATAACAACCATAATAAACGGATTAAACTGACCAAGCCAAGACATAAGTATTGCCGTAAAACCTTGACCGCCAACACTGTTTACGTTAATACTGTGGTCGGTACCCGCAACTAAAAGCATACCTGTAATACCGCAAAGGGCACCTGAAATAATCATAGTGCGGATAATAACCTTTTTAACGTTAATACCAATATATCTCGCGGTATTCTGACTTTCGCCAACAACCGAAATTTCATAACCCTGCTTGCTGTGTTTAAGGTAAATATACATAACAACCGTAATTATTGCAACAATTACTATATTTACAAAATAATCGTTAGTGCCTACTGTCGGAAAATTGCCGGCAGAAACGGGGTTAATAACGTTTGAACCTCCACCCTTAATATAAACATAATAAGCAATAATCTGAGTGGCAATATAGTTCATCATAAGTGTGAAAAGGGTTTCATTTGTATTAAAATGGGCTTTGAATATTGCGGGTATAAGTCCCCAAACAGCACCCATCAAAATACTTGAAAGTGCGATAACTGCAAGAAGTACAGGATAAGAAAGCTTATCGCCAAGCTCTATCATACAAATGATTGAAGCTAAACCGCCCATTAAAGCTTGTCCCTCTGCACCGCAGTTCCAGAATTTCATTTTAAAAGCAGGGGTAAGTGCCAAAGCCAACGACAACAAAATTGCAATTTCCTGCAAATATTTCCAGAACATCGTGGTATATCCTTCAAAAAGTCTGCCAATAACACCCGAAAGCATAATATCATATGCTTCAAAAAGGGTTCTGCCCGAAATCACCATTGAAAGAATGCCAACTAAAAGAAATGCAACTATAATTGTAGCAATACGGATAAGCCACGCTTTCCAAGAGGGCAAATCGTCACGCTTAACAACACGCAAAAGCGGTTCGTGATGCTTTTTTATTGCAGTAGTGTTATGCATTGCCGTCATTCCTTTCGTCAGTAGATTTTGTCATAAGAAGGCCTATTTCCTCCTTGGTGGCAGTTCTGGCGTCAACTATACCTGTAATTTTACCTGAGCCGATAACCATTATCTTATCGCAAAGCTCCAATAAAACATCAAGGTCCTCGCCAACAAAGATTACTGCAACACCTTTATCCTTTTGTTCATTAAGAAGATTGTAAATTAAATAAGATGAGTTAATATCAAGACCTCTTACAGGGTAAGCCACCATAAGTACAGTAGGAGATGAAGCAATTTCGCGACCAACTAAAACCTTCTGTACATTACCGCCCGAAAGACGTCTTACAGGGGTTGAAACACTCGGTGTTACAACATCGAGGTCGTGTATAATTTTCATTGCCAAATCCTTGGGTTTTTTGCGCTTTACAAAAATAGAATGTCCCTTTCTGTAAGACCTTAGCATCATATTGTCAACAATATCCATATTGCCTACAAGACCCATACCAAGTCTGTCCTCAGGTACAAAGGAAAGTCTTACACCCATATTTCTGATTTGTAAGGGTGTTTTATCCCTAAGACTTTCTTTGTTGCCCGTTTTGGGATTATTATAAATTATCTCACCGCTATTAAGCTTTTGAAGACCGGCAATAGCCTCTAACAACTCACGCTGACCGCTACCCGCAATACCGGCAATACCTAAAATTTCACCGCCGTTTGCAGTGAAAGAAATATTGTCAAGCATAGTAGTGCCGAGCCTGTCAACACAGGTTAAATCCTTAACCTCTAAACGTTCAACAACATCGTGTTGCTCATTTCTTTGAATATTAAGGTCAATCTTCTTGCCCACCATCATTTCGGTAAGCTCTGACTCATTAGTTTCGGCGGTATTTACAGTACCGATATACTCGCCCTTACGAAGCACCGATACTCTATCCGAAAGCGACAAAACCTCATGCAATTTATGAGTGATAATTATAATTGCCTTTCCGTCCTCCCTCATTTTGCGAAGCACGTTGAAAAGCTTTTGTGTTTCCTGAGGTGTAAGCACCGCTGTCGGCTCATCAAGTATTAATATATCGGCACCGCGGTATAAAACCTTAATAATTTCAACCGTCTGTTTTTCGGAAACCGACATTTCATAAATCTTTTTATCAGGGTCAATTTCAAAACCGTATTTCTGCGAAATTTCCTTAACCTTTTGTGAGGCGGATTTAATATTGAACTTATCTTTTTCATCAAGACCCAAAATAATATTTTCGGTTGCCGAAAAAACATCAACAAGCTTGAAATGCTGATGTATCATACCGATTTTGTATTGGAAAGCGTCCTTAGGTGAAGTAATAACAGCTTCCTCTCCGTCAATAAAAATCTGACCCTCATCCGGGAAATAGATACCCGAAATCATATTCATAAGGGTAGTTTTTCCGCTTCCGTTTTCGCCCAAAACGGAAAGAATCTCACCGCGATAGGCAGTAAGATTTACGTTTTTGTTGGCAATTACCTTTTTACCAAAGGTTTTTGTTATATTTTTTAGTTCGATAGCAGGTTGTTTTGTCACAATAAACCTCCGTTCAAATAATTCTCAAGAAATAATTAAAACTTTATTATAATTATTTCTTCAAAATTAGTCTAAGGCGGGGATTAATCCCCGCCCAGACATAAAATTATTAATTATTCGCCGTAATTTCTGTCAAGAAGAGTAATACCGTCGATTTCAAGATCGAAGTAAGGAGCAGAACGATGCTTAGACTCGTAGAAAATACCGTCTTCTACAACCTCTGTATCCTTTGCAAAATCTTTATCAGTATCAACGTCAGCCTTGTAAGAGGTAATAGCTTCGTTCTTAACTGTGAAGTTAGCGGTATCAAATACATTGATTTCGCCCTTTAAGAGCTTTTCCTTAACTTCTGCAAGCTTATCAGCAGTACCCTTTGCAGCAGCCTTTTCATTGATGTCGGTAAGAACAACAGAACCGGTCTCGATAGTACCTGTCCAGTCAGTATCAATAGCCTTATCCTTCTGTACACACTCAATCATATACTTGAAGTAAGGTGTCCAGTCAATTCTTGAAGAAACGATGAAGGTGTTGGGGCAAGCAGCAACAGTAGAACCGTTGTAAGAAACGTTGGGAACACCTGCTTTTTCACAAGCGGTAGGAGCACCCATAGAGTCAGCGTGCTGGCTGATTAATTTACAACCTTCGTTGATAAGAGCCTGAGCAGCTTCCTTTTCCTTCTGCTCGTCATACCAAGAACCTGTGAACTTAACATCCATAGTAACAGTGGGGCAAACAGACTTAGCGCCTAAATAGAAAGATGTGTAACCGGACATAACCTCAGCGAAAGTGAAAGCACCAACGTAACCCATTTTAGCATCCTTAGCTTCAAATTCGCCAGCATCGATCATTTCGTTAAGCTTTAAACCAGCAGCTACACCTGCAAGATATCTACCTTCGTAGATAGAAGCAAATGCGTTGTGGAAGTTCTTAAGACCTGCAGTGTGAGCCTGTGTACCTGTAGCATGGCAGAACTCTACATCGGGATACTTCTTAGCAGCATCCATAAGGAAAGATTCGTGACCGAAGCTATCAGCAAAGATGATATCACAGCCGTCAACCTCGATTAACTCTACAGCAGCATCGTAGCACTTCTTAGACTCAGGAATCTGAGTTTTCTGAGCGTACTCAACCTTCATTTCCTTGCAAGCAGCCTTTGCAGCATCCATAAAGTTCTTGTCATAGGTGGATTGCTCGTCGTGTAAGAAGATGAAACCAACCTTTAAATCAGAAGCCTTGTCATCCTTCTTACCGCAAGAGGTTAGCAATAATCCTGTTGAAAGAATCATTACTAAGGTTAATACTAATGCAATAATTTTTTTCATTTTGTTTTCCTCCCAAAATTTTATATATTTTTTATTACATCCATTATTTACGGAAGGTAATTGTGGTATCGGTCATCTCGTCAATAATCGCAAGCGACTCCACCCTTACCCCATTTGCGCGAAGGTCATCTCCGCCTTTTTGAAAACCTTTTTCAATAGCACAGCAACAGCCTGCCAATTTAGCACCTGACTGATTTATAATATCTATAAGCCCGATTAAAGCTTTGCCGTTAGCCAAAAAGTCGTCTATAATTAGTATTGTATCATCCGGTTTTAAATAATCACGGCTTACAACCACAGTGTAATCGATATTATGTGTATAGGAATGAACCACCGTTTTGTAAACATCGCCGCTAACATTGCTTGTTTTGTTCTTTTTGGCAAAAACCACCGGCACATGCATATGTGCTGCCGCACCCATTGCAATAGCTATACCTGAAGATTCAATAGTTAAAATCTTGGTGATTTTTTCATTTTCAAATAAACGCGCAGTTTCTTTGCCCATTTCCATAATAAAATCAACATCAAGCTGGTGATTTAAAAAAGAGCCAACCTTTAATATATGTCCGGGAAGAACTGTGCCCTCCCTTAAAATCTTTTCCTCTAAAGCCTTCACCTAAACAGCCCCTAAACATATCCAAAGCATTTAATAATATACAAATATAATACTACAAAAAAAACTCAATGTCAACAAAATGCATCAAATTATTCAAAGTTTAAACAGTGAAAAAATTGCAGTTTTAAAAATTATTGACAATTTGAGCTAAAAAGCGTATAATATTAAAGAAATTTAACCTCAGTTAGTGTGGATTAAGTATCTCATTTTAGTCGAATACAAAACCATACATACAGGGGTTTATTATTTTTTTAGGAGGGTTTTTATGGAAGAACAGATTTTACAACTTATCACCGAAAAGAAGTATTCCAAACTGCGAAGTATACTTTGCGAAATAAACCCTACCGATATTGCGCAGATTTTGGAAGAAAGCACCTCTATGGAGCAACTTCCGGTAGTTTTTAGAATTCTGCCTAAAGAGCTTGCCGCAGAAGCCTTTGTTGAAATGGATTCCGATTTGCAGGAGCATTTAATTTCAACCTTCAGTGATGCCGAACTAAAGGCCGTTTTTGACGAGCTTTTTATGGACGATACTGTTGATATTATCGACGAAATGCCCGCCAATGTTGCAAAACGTATTTTAAAGCATACTGACCCGCAAACCCGAAAGCTTATAAATCAGATCCTTGCCTACCCCGAGGATAGCGCAGGAAGTATAATGACAACCGAGTTTATAGACCTTAGAAAGTCTATGACGGTTGACGAAGCTTTTGAGAGAATAAGAAAAATCGGTCTTGATACCGAAACCATTTACACCTGCTACGTAACCGACAACAATCGTCGTTTATTAGGACTTGTTACAGTTAAGGATTTGCTTTTAAGCGAAAAAGACAGTCTAATAGGCGACCTTATGGACGACAATGTAATCTTTGCGGTAACTATTGACGACCGAGAAGAAGTGGCAAATCTTTTCGACCGTTATAATCTTATGGCGCTTCCTATTGTTGATAAAGAAAATCGCCTTGTTGGTATTGTAACCGTTGACGATGCTATCGACGTAATCCAGGAAGAGGTTACTGAAGATATTGAAAAAATGGCGGCTATTACACCTACCGATAAATCTTATTTCAAGACAAGCGTTTTAAGTATTTTCTTAGCAAGAATTCCATGGCTTATGTTACTTATGTTATCCGCTACATTTACAGGGGCCATAATTTCAGGCTTTGAAACACGACTTACCGTAGTTCCCGCGCTTATTGCTTTTATTCCTATGCTAATGGGTACTGCCGGTAACAGCGGAAGCCAATCCTCGGTTACTGTAATCCGTAGTATTTCACTTGGAGATATCGAATTCAGCGACATTTTCAGAGTGCTTTGGAAAGAAATTCGCGTATCTGTAATTTGCAGTATTGCATTAAGCGTTGTAAATTTCGCAAAAATGTGGCTCGTTGATTATTTATTGCTTCACAGCTTTGATAGCGGTAAAGAGCTTTTGGAGATTACGGTTGTTTGCATTTCCTTAGGTCTCACAATTATTGTTGCAAAAATTGTGGGCGCCGTTCTTCCTATATTAGCAAAAAAAATTGGTTGGGACCCAGCAGTTATGGCAAGCCCGTTTATTACTACAATAGTTGATGCGATATCGCTTGCTATCTATTTTGGCGTTGCAACCTGGTTGCTTATTTAATTTAAAAAGTTTAAAGCCAAGTCTTATTAAAACTTTAAGACTTGGCTTTTAAAAAAGACTTGAAAACATAAATTATTTATGCTACTATTGTCATAACATCACTTTTTCACTATTACTTATTACCTATTACTTCAATCCGGGGGTATAGCTCAGCTGGGAGAGCGCTTGACTGGCAGTCAAGAGGTCATGGGTTCGAGCCCCACTATCTCCACCAAAAAGACCTTGTCTTTCGACAAGGTCTTTTTTCTTTTTACATAAACACCGCAAATATAAGCGGAATGGTAACAAGTGCCATCAAATGGGAAATTAAAGCCATGCCTGCTCCCGGGGTTGCATCTCCGCCGTACGCTTCAGGGAATACCACCGTATTAAGTCCAAACGGAAGTGAAAGAGCGCACAACGAAACCATAACTATTCCGCTTTCGGTACCGATAAGCTTTAATGCTATAACAACCAAAACAGGTATTACAACTAACCTTATAGCAGATGCTATATAGAGTTTGTAATCGCTTGCCAACTTTTTAAGTGAATAATTGCCAATAACAAAACCTGCAATAAGCATTGCCAAAGGCGACATACATGCAGCTCCCGAAGAAACGATTTCGGTGATAAACGACGGCAATTTAATTCCCAAAAGGCCGAAAGCCGCACCAAAAAACATAGCAATTAAAGGCGGAGTTAAAAGTGTTTTAAAGGAAAATCCACTTCCCTGCTCCTTTGGTACAAGCGAATATAAGCCGTATGTATAAATAAAAATCGTAAGTGTCAGGTAAAACATCATATAATCGAAAAGTACAGACTCGCCGAAAAGGGCTAAAACCAAGGCATTTCCCATAAAACCTAAATTAGGAATTGTAAAGGAATATACATATATATTTCTAAGATATGTTTCCTTAGTAAAAAGCCTTGATATTAAAAGGGCAAATGCAAAGGTTATTATAAGAACTATAAAGCCGTACAGAATATACTTGCTTTTTACCATAAAATTTTCCTTTGTGCAATTATTGTAAAAGGTTCTAAAATTTATACAAGGCAACAGCAAATAAGTTTCAAGCTTTGAAAGAACCTTAGATGTATTATCCGAAATTAGTTTTTTCTTATTTAAAAAATAACCGATTGCCATAAAGGCAAAAAGCACCAACATTTGGTTAAGGGTTGCGGAAAAAATTTTCATAATATCCTCTTTCCTTTTATTTTATTATCTGTTATTTATTGCATCAATAGGCTTCTTGGAAGCTATTTTCTTAACGGGTATAAAGCTTGCAACAGCGGCTACCAAAAGGCTTATTGCAAACAACAAAGCTATCTGTCTTACTCCAAAGCCCAAAATAGTCACAAGGAAGCCTACCTCATTACGAAGTAAACCGTTTACAATTGCGGTTATAACACCTACACCGACCGAGGCTATAACAAAGTTAATCATAGCTATTACAAAGCTTTCGGCAAAGAATATTTTAAATACATCAAGACTTCTTGAACCGATAGCCCTTAAAATACCTATTTCCTGCTTTTTGTGTGTAATACTGATAGCAATAAAGTTAGAAAGCATTATTGCCGCAAACAGTGCAAAGCCTAAGCCTATGTAAACAAAAATCTGTGAAAGCATTTTTAGAATTTCGTTTACATTGTCAAGTTCAAAGGTGACTTGATTGTTGATAGTATAACGTATATTGTCACTGTAATTATAGCAGCCGTCAACCGCTTTTTTAATGGCAGACTTTGAGCTCGGCATTGAGCCTATTGCAAAGGAATAGATGCCGTCAGGACTTGCTACAAGAGTATCAAAAAGCTTATCTGAGGTTACCATTAAATCATTGCAGTCTTCCGACTCAATAATACCTACAACCTTATAATCGCGATACTCATAATCATTTCCGAATGTCCATAACTCACCGCCAAAGGTTTTTTCCTTACAATACTTAAAAAAGCTCATTTCATTGCCGTTTTCATCAAACATAGAATCACTTGTGCAGTCGCTTGAAATTATAATTTCATTGTCTTGTAGCTTTGTTTTTTCTCCGTCTATCCAAGTGATTTTTTCTTTCACATCTGAAAGCTTTGATATGAATCCGCTATTGCCATCGTATTCTATTCCGTCGTAAATGTAAAATTCTCCGTTTTCAATTCTTGCAGTATACTTAAGGCCTTCTATAAGTGAAGCATAACCCTCCTCGCTCATCATAGCAAGACCCGAATAAGAATATCGGGCTGCAAACTCGAATTCAGAGAACATAATATAATTTACTATCTCTTCTGCTCCGCTTTCATTCTCCTGACGCTCGGTAAGCTCGTTATAGCGTTCAAGGTCAAAACCGGTATCAATTATAGCAGTTATGATATATTCGTTATCGTTAAGCATTATGGTTTTACCTATGATATCCGAATACCCTTTAATTTCCTCATATTCTCTGCTTTGTGAACCCATTTCGTCATAAACATATATGTCATTTATTTCATCATAGTAAGGTTCTTTGTTTTCAGAAACAACAGACTTTGCATAACCGCACTTTTTGAATATTTCAAAAATATATTCACTAACTGCTATTTCATTTGCTTTTTGCGGTAAATTACCACTTAAAAGCTCGCAACCCATTTCATTCAAAATATCATCGTTTATAGCAGTAAATCCGTTAAAGCTTGCTCTGAATATATTGAAGCCCTCATCGTTTTCGTTGAGTTTTGCGTAATCAATCAAATAATCAAAGCTCATCTTTTCGTCATATACGTTAGAGGGTGAAAATACGCTGTGCATTTCAACACCGGTAATGTCCTCAAGCTCCTCTATATCATCCGCAGACAAAAAGACGCCCTCTTTCCAATACTCATAGTTTTCTGCCTCATACAATTTAGACTTTGAAACCGAAAGATAGTCAATACCCGTATCAACAAGAGAATTAGTACAAGCGTTAACATGATTATATGCCGCAAAGGTATCAGCAAGGCCGAAAAGTATGAACGAAATAACCGAAAGGAAAATAGTGGTAACAAGTCTGAACTTTTTATATTTAAGGCTTGAACAGCCTATTTTAAAAGCATTTTTAAGAGGTAGCTTGGATTTTATAAGCTTAAATGCGCTTGTATCGGTATATTTGATTTTGCTTTCGTCTGTATTGCTGAAACGAACTGCTTTAACAGACTTTGTTTCCACCTCTAAGGAAACCTCACTCTCAGAAAGCGACTGTATGTAATCGTTTATCGCCTTGCGGTCGGCTTCGGTTATATGGTAAGCCTTAGGCAATTTAATAATGTTTCCTGTATAGGAAATTTTATCCATTCCGATTTCTGAAGCATTATTATCAAGTTCAACATCGCTTATAACCTTACCGTCAGAAAGTTCGATTATTCTGTCGGCATAAAGTTCCGCAAACTCGCGGTCGTGAGAAACAATTATTACAAGTTTTTGTTGAGAAAGTTTTTTAAGTGTGTCAAAAATCTGCTTGCCTGTATTAGAGTCAAGCGCACCCGTCGGTTCATCCGCCATAATAATCTGCGGATTTTTGATAAGTGCCCTCGCTATTGCTACCCTTTGCTTTTGACCGCCCGAAAGTTCATTCGGCTTGCGGTTGCCAAAGCCCTGCAAATCAACCTCTTGTAAAATATCGTTTACTTCTTTATCGGTAGCCTTTCTGCCCTGAAGTTCAATAGCCAAAGCAATATTGGCGCCTACCGAAAACTCGTTTAGCAAATTATATTCTTGGAAAATAAAGCCAACGTAGGTGTTTCTGTAAGAGTCAAAATATTTTTGGTTAAAACTTTTAGAGGTTTGACCCTTTATGATAATTTCACCGCTGTCGTACTTATCAAGACCGCCAAGCAAATTAAGAAGTGTTGATTTACCGCTTCCCGATTTACCAAGTAAGAAAACCATACCCTTTTCAGGAAATTTTAAAGAAACCTTATCAAGCGCCACTACGGGCACACCTTTTTTAGGCTTGTAAACCTTGGTTAAATTTTTAGTTTCGAGCATAAAAACACTCCTTACTTTCTGTTTTTAAATTTCTTTATATTTTTATAGACCAAAAAACCTAATGCACTAAACAAAAATGTGACCGCCAAAATAATTATGGCAGATTTATAATTTTTAAAACTTATTGCCTCTGCCCCAAATGTAGAGCCCACTATTGACGGAAGCCTTGCAACCGAAACCAAAATTAAATAATGTGAAAGTTTTATATCGGTAAGTCCCACAAAATAGGTAAGCAAATCCTTTGGTGTTCCGGGGAAAAAGAAAAGTAAAAATATTAAAAGATTTCGCTTTTTGGTATCCTTTAAAAAATTCAAATATTTAATTTCCTTTTTTTTGAAAAAAAGTCCCACAAACCGCATACCGAATTTTTTCACAAGCAAAAGCACAGCAAGACTGCCAAGAGTCATACCAATGACACAGAGTATTGTTCCCTCTATCCCGCCAAAAGCATAACCTGCAACCATTTCAAGCGGTTCGCCCGGAATAAGCGCTACCACAACCTGAATAGACACCATTAAAATAAAGGTTAGCCTGCCCCATATCCCATAAGTATCTACCCAATTTTTAAAACGCTCGGGTTCGTTGGCAAACTCTAATATAGGCTTTCCTATCGCCCAAGTGAAAAATCCGACAAATGCAACAAATACAATTACAGACGCTATTTTAAGTATAGTAAGTTGTACCGCGGTTAATTCTTCTCGTTTAATTTTTTTCATCAAGTGCTTCCTTTATATCAGCAATTAAATTTTCCCACTTGTCCTCGTTCTCAACATAGTATTTAGGGCAATTTTTACCTGTAATATCATAATGCCTTATAACATCTGTTTCGTCAAGAGACAAATGATTACAAAGATATGTAACAAGCTTTATAACAGCCTGATAGGTTTCCTCATTGAATTTGCCGGTTTCGTCCATATGGCAAACCTCAATAGATATGGTATCCTTATTTCGGTGATTACTCGCAACAGACCGTTCGTATATTGGAACACACTGTATAATTTCACCCTCTAAACCCACCACAAAATGTGAGCATACCTCAGTATCGAGTTTATTAAAATAGTCTCTGTTATTTTTTGCAGTAGTCATAGGATTACCCACATAATGTATAACAATATTTTTTATATCCCTTAGTTTTCTGCCGTCTCTCGCAGAAGCATGCTTATCAATAAGCTGTATATCAACCCATTCGGGCATTTCTAATTCCTCAGCTATTTCTACTCGGTCTATTTTTTCTGCATTTACAGGCAATTCTTCCTCAAAAAATATATTTTTTACAAGTGTATAAATCCCTATTGAGCATATCAAAAAAAGTGCCAAAACCGAAAGTATAAATATTCTTCTTATCATTATTTTTCTGCGTCTTTTACGCTGTTTTACCGTATATGACTTAGAATTCATATTTACACCTCTGAACTATGCTTATCTTTTATATTATATCATAATTCCCCTAAATAAAAAAGGGGTAAAATTATTATTTCTTTAAATTTGCTTTTTTCTTTAAATCGTGTTATTATGTATATGAAATTCTCAAAAATTAAGGAGTTTTGTATGAAACTTGAAGTTTTGCAGGAATGTCCTCCCATCATTCGTGATTTTTTAACCTATAATGAGACTATAAAGGGAAAATCAAGTCGCTCGGTTGAAGGGTACTATCTTGATTTGCAATCCTTTTTCAGATACCTTTTAATGGTTAGAGGCAAAGTAAATAAAAACACAGAATTCGCGAATATCAGTATAGCTTCGGTTGATTTGGCGCTTGTTAAAACAGTCACCATATCAGACCTTTATTCCTTTTTGGTGTTTTGTAAAAACGAAAGAAACAATAATCCTGCCACAAGAGCCCGTAAAACCTCTACACTTCGTATTTTCTTCAAATATTTGTCGGTACAAACAAAGCAGATTGAAACAAATCCTGCGGAACTTCTCGAATCCCCAAAAGTGAAGCAGTCACTCCCAAAACATCTGACACTTGAGGATTCCATCGACCTTTTAAATTCGGTGGACGGTGCTAACAAACAGAGGGATTACTGCATATTGGTGTTATTTTTAAACTGTGGGCTTCGTTTAGCCGAGCTTTGTGCATTAAACCTTAGTAGTATATCTGCCGACGACACCCTTACAGTTATCGGTAAAGGCAATAAGGAAAGGATAGTTTATTTAAACCCCGCCTGTGTTGATGCAGTAAAGGCATATTTGGAGGTGCGTCCTAATGACGGTATCCCCGTAACAGATAAAAATGCTTTATTTATAAGCCGAAATCACAGGAGAATAAGTCCCAAAACCGTACAGCATATCGTTAAAACCTATCTCGAAAAATCAGGGCTCGGAGATATGGGCTATTCAACCCACAAATTGCGTCATACCGCAGCTACTCTTATGTATCAGCACGGAGATGTAGACATAAGGGTGCTAAAAGATATTTTGGGCCACAGCAATCTTGGAACCACCCAAATTTACACCCACGTTTCTGACAAACAAATTAAGCAAGCAGTCGATAAAAATCCGCTTGCAAACGTAAAACAAAATAAAAAATAAAAAATTTAAAAAACACTTGACATTTATTTTGTTTGTGTTATTATACACTTGAAAATTAAATATCAAGGGGTGTTCTCCTTATGAAAAAATCAGTAACAACCATTGAAAGCATTAACGACACTGAAATTATCAAACAGGAAAAGGAATTTCTTGACAGATATTTGTCTGCCAAGAATAAAAAGCCTTTGCCCCTACTTTTAAAAATGTGCAGGGGATATTATAACAAGCTTATAATATCCGCTGTTTTTTGCGTTTTACAGCTAAGTTTACTTATTTTTATCCCCATTGCAACTGCCAATATTATTGATGCAATTGCCTTAAAAAATGATAATACGCTCAAAGTCGTAATTATTAATTTCTCAATTGCCGCATTTTTGCTTTTAATCAATTATCCTATGCAAAACTTTTACCGAAAAATGCGAAACGATGCGATGCGCTCTATTGAGGTAGCTCTCAGAGGTGCAATTATAACAAAGCTTCAACGCCTTACCATTCAGTTTAATAAAGAAATGGAATCGGGCAGAATTCACTCTAAAATAATACGCGATGTTGAAGCTGTACGAAATTTGATACTTAATCTTCATACAACTGTTATACATATTGTTGTAAATCTTTCCTCGGTCATTACGGTTCTGCTTTTAAACGGAAATTGGCAGGTTCTTATTTTCTTTGTAGTGTCCTCCCCTGTTTTTCTGCTTATAAAAAATCACTATAAAGAAGAGTTCTGGCGAGAAAATCGTAACTACCGCAAAACAATGGAAGACACCAATGTCAAAATAGTTGATATGGTAAACCTTATTCCTATTACAAAAGCTCACGCTTTAGAGGATTACGAAATCAAAAAAATGTCCCGCCATATAAACTTTGCCGCAAAAGCCGGCTTCAAGGTTGATGAGGTGAATGGAAGATTCGGTGTTGCCAACTTTTTATTGATGCAGGTATTCCAATTTCTTTGTCTCGTAATTACCGTAATTCTTGCCTTGAACGGAAAAATGACCCTTGGTCAGCTAACACTTTGCAACAGTTATTTTTCAACTTTTTTAAATGCAGTATCAAGTCTTGTTAACCTGATGCCAACAATTGCCTCGGGTACGGAGGCAATAAATTCAGTTGGTGAAATTTTGGAATCTGAGGATGTAGAGGATAACAAGAATAAGAAAACCTTAAAAGAGCTTCGTGGTGAGTTTGATTTTAAAAATGTTCGTTTCGGTTACCGAGACGATAATCGCCCTGTTTTAAAGGGGCTTGACTTACATATTAATGCAGGTGAGACAATAGCTCTTGTAGGTGAATCAGGCTCAGGTAAATCAACTATTGTAAACTTCGTTACAGGTTTTTATCTTTCCGACAGCGGAACAGTTACGGTAGATGGCGTTGATATTAAGGATTTAAACCTTAAAAACTACCGCAAAAACATAGCAATGGTTCCGCAAAACAGTATTTTATTTACCGGTACGATAAAGGATAATATCACCTACGGTATGAGCCACTTCAAAAAAGAGGAACTTGACCTTGCTATCGAGCGAGCTTGCCTTACAGATGTTATAAACTCTTTGCCCGACGGAATCGATACAATGCTTGGTGAAAACGGAATGAAGCTATCAGGCGGTCAAAGACAGCGTGTATCCATAGCCCGCGCGCTTATCCGTAATCCTAAAATCATCATTTTAGATGAAGCCACAAGTGCGCTTGATACCGTTTCTGAAAAGCATATTCAAACTGCTATTGAAAATCTTTCAAAGGATAAAACCACATTTATTGTAGCTCATAGGCTTTCAACCGTTAAAAATGCCGATAAAATCGCCGTTATCCGGGATGGCAGATGTGTTGAATTCGGCACTTATGATGAGCTTATTGCCAAAAAAGGTGAATTCTACAATTTCCGTGAATTGCAAGTATAGTCTTTTAAAAATTATTTTTTTCTTGCGTATACTGAATTTATAAGTTATAATTTTAATATACAAATTATAAGGAGATGTTACTTATGAACGAAAAAATCGCAGCATTACTTAATCAGCAAATAAATAAAGAGCTTTACAGTGCTTATCTTTATTTAGATATTTCCAATTATTATGACAGTCTTGATTTAGATGGCTATGCTAACTATTATATGGTTCAGGCACAAGAAGAAAGAGACCACGCATTATTATTTATGAAGTATATGCAAAACAATGGTCTTAAGGTTACTTTAACTGCCATTGACCAACCCGATAAGGTATTTGACGGCATTTTAGCTCCGCTTGAGGTTGCCGCTGAACATGAGCGCTATGTAACCGAGCTTATTAACAATATCTATCACGAGTGCCGCGAAGCACACGATTATCGCACAATGAAGTTCCTTGATTGGTTTGTTGACGAGCAGATGGAAGAGGAAGACAATGCCGACTCTATGGTTAACCGCTATAAGCTTTTCGGCGGAGATCCTAAAGGACTTTATTCGCTTGACCAGGAATATTTGGGAAGAATTTATTCCGCACCAAGCCTTGTATTATAATAAATGCTCATAAAAAAACGGAAGCCGAAGCTTCCGTTTTTTTGTATCAAAATTATTCCTCATCCTCAGGCATTTCCCAGTTGTGCCAAACCGCCTGAACATCATCATTTTCTTCAAGCATATCAATAAGCTTTTCCATTTTAACTACTAATTCCTCATCATCAATAGATGACATTGTTTGGGGAATGTATGCTACCTCTGCCGATAAAAAGCTATATCCTGCAGTTTCAAGTGCATCACGAACTGCACCTAAATCGTTAGGCTCGGTAGTGATTTCAAAAACATCACCATCAAAGTTAAAGTCATCAGCACCGGCTTCCAAAGCAGCCTCCATAACAGTCTCCTCATCAAGTCCCTCTGCCTCGATATTTATAATGCCCTTGCGGTCAAACATAAACATAACAGAGCCTGACTGACCAAGATTACCGCCACACTTATCAAAATAATGTCTCATTTCGCCGGCAGTTCTGTTTCTGTTATCGGAAAGAGTTTCAACAACAACTGCAACGCCTGCAGGACCGTAGCCCTCGTAAATAAGCTCCTCGTAATTGTTAGCCTCTCCGTCACCTGCTGCCTTTTTGATAATTCTTTCTATATTTTCGTTAGGCACATTTGCTGCCTTTGCCTTGGCAATAGCATCCTTTAACTTGCTGTTTTCACTGGGATTTGCACCGCCGGTTTTAACAATAACCGCAATTTCTCTGCCTATTTTGGTAAAAATCTTAGCCTTTGTGGCATCGGTTTTTTCCTTTTTTTTTTTAATATTATTCCATTTTGAATGTCCTGACATTGCAATTTCATCCTTTCGGTATTTTGAACAACTTATTTTACCATATTTCTTTATTTTGTTCAAGTGCTTTTTCGCAAATTGCGGTAATATCGGAAATCGAATTAATTTCACCGCAAAGGCGTCTTAAAGCCGCCGCACCGCGAAGCCCTTGGAGATACCAAGCTGTATGCTTGCGCGATTCCAATATGGCATTATACGGGTCTTTATAAAGATGCATAAGTTCCACTTGCCATAGAAGGGTTTTAAACCTTTCCTCCAATGTAGGCGGTGTGTAACTCTCCCCTTTAAAATAAGCGTTTATTTCGCTAAATACAAACGGATTACCCTGAGCCGCGCGACCAACCATTACAAAATCGCATCCTGTTGCAGAATACATATATTTTGCATCCTCACCGTTTTTTATATCTCCGTTTGCACAAACAGGTATATTTACTGCCTTTACAACCTCGGCAATGGTTTTATAGTCAATTCCCGGAGCATACATCTGTGCCTTTGTTCTGCCGTGAATAGTTATCATCTTAGCGCCTGCATTTTCTGCACGCTTTGCAATTTCTACGGCATTTATGTGCTCACTGTCCCAACCCGTACGGATTTTAACAGTTATCGGAAGGTCAACAGCTTTTGCTACCTCAGATACGATTTTTTCGGCAAGCAAAGGATCGCGCATAAGAGCGCTCCCTCCCCCGTTGCCTGAAACCTTGGGCGCCGGACACCCCATATTAATATCAATAAAATCGGGAGCAAAAGTTACGGCTTGCTTTGCGGCATCTGCCATAATGTATGGCTCGTTTCCGAAAAGTTGCGAAGCAATGGGACGTTCCTTTTCATTACACATTAAAAGTGCAGCAGACTTTTTATCACCCAACGTAACTCCGCGCGAACTTGTAAGCTCACCTACACAGAAAGCAGCACCTTTTTCAATACATAATTCTCGCATTGCTCTGTCAGCAACACCTGCCATAGGAGCCAATGCGGCAAAACCTTTAATTTCAATATTTCCAATTCTCATAACTGTGATTATAAACCTATTTTACACTCCTGTCAAACAATTTTAAAAATAATGTAAAATTTTTAAAAATATTGCTTGACATCTGCCTCTTAATGTGGTATTATAATCAGGCGCGTTAGAGAGATGCTGGTGTAGCTCAGTTGGTAGAGCAGCTGATTTGTAATCAGCAGGTCGGGGGTTCGAGTCCGTCCACCAGCTCCATAAACGCTAACAATTTAATATGGGAGATTTCCCGAGTGGCCAAAGGGGACAGACTGTAAATCTGCTGGCTTCGCCTTCGGTGGTTCGAATCCACCATCTCCCACCAAAAAAGAACGACCTTTTGTCTACCAAAAGTTCGTTCTTTTTTTATCCAAGCCGCAGGCTTGGCATATCATCACCGCACGAAGTGTGGTGTATATTATCAAAAGCAAACTGTAGTTTGCTTTTGCATCTCATCACACGTCAGCGTGCATACTCCTGCGGCTTGATGATATACCGCAACAAGTTGCGGATGAAATACAAAACTGCGTTTTGATGATATACAAGGCTTCGCCTTGATTTGTTTACTCAAAAGTGGTATAATCTCCTTGAAAGGAGTGTTTGTATGTCTAAGAATTATTTGGTTATATATTCCGAACAACTTGCAACAGAAATAGAGTTGCTTTGCCAAAACATAAAAGTGCCGTCTAACACTCTTTTCCAAATACGCAAAAGCTCAAGCAGTGTTTATGCTAATATCCGCGAAGCTAATTACGGACAGAGTAAAGCTGATATGCTTTCTAAATTTGAGATTGCTTTAAAAGAATGTAGCGAAACAGAAGGTTGGTTACAACTATTATTCAATACTAATGGAATTGATGAAGATACATATAAAAATTACAGAAATCTTTGTGTTCGTATTAGAAGAATGTTGATTGCGAGTTGTAAAACATTAAAGGAGAACGCCAAATGATCGATATCAACGTCTGGATAAATAGATTTCTCAAGATATTAAACGATACTTTCGCAAACCGCGTTTGGTTTGTCGGTTTGCAGGGTAGTTATGGTCGTGGGGAAGCGCGTGACATAAGCGATATTGATGTTGTTGTAATTTTGGATGAACTATCTGCTTCGGACATCCAAATTTATAATGCTATGTTGGATACCTTGCCTCATAGGGAACTGATTTGCGGTTTCCTTTCAGGCAAAAAAGAAATTATGAATTGGGAGCCGTCAGACTTATTCCAGTTTTGCAACGATACCACACCAATCAAGGGAAGCCTTGACGAAGTGTTGGCGGTTGTTGACGAAAGTGCTGTAACCAGAGCAATTAAAATCGGTGTCTGCAATATATATCACGGATGTGTACACAATATGCTCCACGAAAAGAGCGAAGAAATTTTGCGAGGATTGTATAAATCCGCTTCTTTTGTTATACAGGCTATCGTATTCAAACAAACCGGAAACTACATCAAACAACAAAACGAACTTCAACTTCTGGTATCATCTAATGAAAAGACGATTATAGATACCTTTGTATATCTTAAAAACGGTGGTAAGGTTGATTTTTGCGAAATGTCCGAAGAATTATTTGCTTGGTGTAAAAAGAAACTTGTAAATGGCAGATAATCACACTACTTTTGCTTACTTTTGCCTTGAATTTACTACGTTTGGTTACTCCCACCAAGTAAAAGAGCATACCTTTATGGTGTGCTCTTTTACTTTGATAAGATATTATGATGAGAACCACCGAAGGGTGGTTCAGTCGAAGCAGGCCGAAAGGCGCGTTAGCCTTTTGCGTCTGTGAAGTCGGCAGCACGAAGATTTTAAAGGTAACAGCTCGCCGCCGTCTTTAAAATCAAGAACGCACCGTACCCACCATCTCCCGCCAATAGTAAAAGCAAAACTTTAACTAAATTTTTCATAAAATTCTCTCCATACTATTATATTTTCGAGACATTATAACATATAAAAATATCCTTACAACATAATCTCTTGCTTGTTTTTGTTGACATTTCAACAAATTTATGCTATAATTGTTGAGATTTCAACAAAAGTCAACGGAGGTGTAGTTATGCAAGAAAGATTTGAAACTTTTACGGTGCTTATTAACAGAATAAGCCGTAATATAAAAAAGATTAAAAATCAAGAAATGGCTGAATACCATCTCAGGAGTGTTCATATTTCCTGCCTGTATTATCTTTATACAACTAAGGGAGCAACTTCAACAGAACTTTGCGAGCGTTGTGAGGAAGACAAAGCAACTATTTCGCGTGCACTTGATTATCTTGAATCCAATGGATTTTTAGTTCACAAATCCGAAAGTACAAAAAAATATAAAAGTCCGCTTATTCTTACAGAAAAAGGAAACGATGTGGCAAAAAAAATTACGGACAAAATCGCAAAAGTTTTAAAAACAATGAGTGTAGGTCTTACTGAAGAAGAAAGAGTAGCGTTTTATCGCAGTCTTTCTATTATCAGCGAAAGCTTAGAAAAATGTGTACAAGGAATAAATAATAAATAGGATATTAAATTCAGAAAGGGTTTTTTATATGAATAAAACAGATGTAAAGTACGAGGCGTTGTTTACGCCTTGGAAAATCGGTAACGTTGAAATTAAAAACAGAATAGTAATGTGTCCCATGGGTGGTACATCACTTTTTGGTTGGTTTGAGCTTACGGGTTGTCACTTCGACAAGGAAGCTGCAAAGCTTTTTTTAGAAAGAGCAAATAACAATGTAGGTCTTATTATACCCGGTATTGCACCGCTTCGCGATACTTTTTGGGGAAAATGGCTTTGGCAAAACGAGAAAATGTTTAAAGACCTAAAAGAGTTTATGGATGAAATCCATAAAACAGGCGCTAAGCTTTTTATTCAGTTGACAGCCGGTATGGGACGTTCTTGGGCAATTACCGAGCTTGTAGCTCCATTACATAAAAACAAGATTACAAGAGCCATTGTAAAACCGATAATTGATACAAGTCACGAGTTAGCATCTCCCTCTCCGCAGAAATCTCGTTGGGCGCACGATATTGAGTGTCCTGAAATGACGGTGGAACAGATACACGAAATTATTGAAGCCTTTGCAAAGACTGCAAAACTTTGTAAAAAAGCAGGGGTTGACGGTGTTGAGGTACACGCCGTTCACGAGGGCTATCTTTTAGACCAATTTGCAATTGAATTCTTTAATAAGCGTACTGATGAATACGGTGGAAGCTTTGAAAACCGTTACCGCTTTGCGGCGGAGGTTGTAAAGGCAATTAAAGAAGCTTGCGGAAACGATTATCCCGTATCGCTTCGATACTCTGTAGAGTCAAAAATGAAGGGCTTCTGTGAAGGAGCAATGCCGGGCGAGGATTACACCGAGGTAGGTCGTAATATGGCAGAATCCGAAAAGGCTGCTAAATATCTTCAGGATGCAGGCTATGATATGCTCAATGCCGACAATGGTACTTACGACTCTTGGTATTGGGCGCATCCGCCGATGTATATGCCCGAAAACTGCAATCTTCAAGATGTTGCTCACATAAAGAAATTTGTGGACATCCCTGTAGTGTGCGCCGGCAGAATGGACGCAGAGGTTGGTGCAAAAGCGGTTGCCGAGGGTAAAATTGATGCAGTAGGTGTTGCCCGTCAGTTCCTTGTTGATCCCGAGTGGATTACAAAGCTTATTGATGACAGACTTGAAGATATTAAGCCCTGTATCTGTTGCCACAGCGGTTGCTTTAACTTCTCATCCTCAAAAGGACACGCAAACACTCAGGATTTAACCGATACAATGGGACTTTCACGTTGTGCACTTAACCCTGAAACAATGCAGTCGAAAAAATACCATCTCGAACCTGCCAAAAAGCAAAAGAAAATTGCTATTATCGGCGGAGGTATTGGTGGTATGGAAGCAGCTATCGTTTGTGCTAAACGCGGTCACAGAGTAACTCTTTACGAAAAGAGTGATAAATTAGGCGGTGTGTTTATCGCGGCGGCAGCCCCCTCCTTTAAGGAAAAGGATAAAGCCCTGATTACTTTGTATATAAGAGAGCTTGCAAAGTATCCTATTGATGTTAAAATGAATACCGAAATCAAGGATGTAAAAAACCTTGATGCAGATGAAATTATTGTAGCTACCGGTGCTGTGGCTAAAAATATTCCTGTAAAGGGTGCCGAAACCGCTATAGAAGCAGTAGATTATCTGCTTGGTAACAAGACCGTTGGAGAAAATGTTGTAGTTGTCGGCGGCGGTCTTACAGGATGCGAAATCGCATACGATTTATACTTAAACGGCAAAAAGCCTGTTATTGTAGAAATGCAAGACGACCTGATTACTACTCCCGGTGTTTGCCTTGCAAATACAAGTTATTTGCGCGATTTCTTTAAGACTAATAATGTTTCAGTTCACCTTGAAACCTCGCTTTGCGAGATAAATGACGGTAGTGTTACGCTTAAAGACAAAGAAGGTAAAACCTTTACTGTAGATACCGATTCCGTTATTCTCTCGGTAGGTTATAATCCTGCTCCCATTGCAACCAAGAGCAGACACATTCACGTTATCGGCGATGCTAAAAAGGTTGGCAACCTGCGTACTGTTATTTGGGGTGCGTGGGATACCTGTATGAAACTGTAAGATAAGGAGAAAAGAAAATGATACTGACAAAAGAACAACAAGCCATTCTTGACGGTGAAAAAGGCGAAACGCTTGCAAAGGTAATGAAAACACTTGTGATGTATGGCGATGCTTTTGAGGCCGAAAAGCTTGTGCCCATTACCTCAAAATACAATCATCTCGTAACCTCATTTGGACTTAAGGTTATGTCACCCGTATATGATTTGATGCAACAGCTTTTAGATGCAGATGTTTGCTCTGAGCAAAAGTTTTCGGTTGACCCCCGTCCGCTTGATAAAAACGTTCCTGCAAACTTTTTGCAGAACCTTGTGTTCAATAAGTTTATGTATACTAAGCAGGATTTCTATGAAAATCAGCTTAAAGAACTCGGACTTATGGATAAAAATGCCTTTACCTGCACCTGCTATATGGACGAGGTTGGCAATAAGCCTCAAAAAGGTGACGTGCTTTCTTGGGCAGAATCAAGCGCTGTTGTTTACGCTAATTCGGTACTTGGTGCGCGTTGCAACAGAAATTCAGGTATTATTGATATTATGGGCTCTATCGTAGGCTATGTTCCTTACTTTGGTCTACTTACAGATGAAGGCAGAAAAGCTACCTGGGTAGTAAAAGTCAATACCACTAAAAAACCCGAAGCACAGCTTTTAGGCTCTGCTATCGGCATGAAGGTTATGGAAGATGTACCTTATGTGGTGGGCCTTGATAAATGGATTGGTAACGAGCTTAACGATACCGCTTGTGCATACCTTAAAGATTTCGGTGCTGCAACAGCCTCTAACGGTGCGGTTGGTCTTTACCATATTGAAAATCTTACACCCGAAGCAGTAGAGCTCGGCAATAGCCTTATCGCTGATGGCGCAAAGGAATATATTATTGATGATGCTGAACTCGAAAGAGTTAAGAACAACTATCCCGTAATTTGGAAAAATCCCGATGCTAAGCCGAAGCTTTGCTTTGTGGGTTGTCCGCATCTTTCATTAGAGCAGCTTAAGGATTGGACATTAAAGCTCGAAGCTGAGCTTAAAGCCAACGGCAAAAACAAGGTAGTTATTCCTACCGTATTTACCGCAGCTCCTGCTGTGCTTGAAATGTTTGAAAAAACAGATTATGCCGCAAGACTTAAAGCTACCGGTGTTATTACTTCATATATCTGTCCGCTTATGTATATGAACAATCCCCTTTGCAAAAAGATGCCTGTTATCACTTCTTCAAACAAGCTTCGTACCTATACAAGCGCAAGATATTATACCGACGCAGAAATTCTTACAACTATTACGGGAGGTAAAAAAGTATGAAACAGTTTAAAGGAAGAGTTGTAACCCCCGGCGAGGTTTCTGCCGAGGCAGTTGTAACAAAGGAAGGATTTAATACTTTGGCTTCACTTCAAATGGCGTTGCAGTTTGGCGACAAAGAAGTAAAGTGCGGTGACCAAAGCAATAAGGAACTTTACGGAAAATCGCTTATAAATAAAGCTCTTTGTTTACCTCAAACTATTGGCTCTACAACAGGCGGTCTTGTTCTTTACTGTGCTTGTTCCATGCAAAAAAATCCTGCTTGTATGTTATTTGCCAACCATATCGACTCGCTTGCCGCAGCAGGTGCCGTGCTTGCGGATGTATGGGTAGACGGTGTTACAATGCCCGTTATAGACGGACTTGGCGACGAATTTTTAAATTATGTTAAAGACGGAATGAAAATCACCGTAAAATCAGACGGAACCGTCGAAGTTGAATAAGGATTGATTAAATTAATGAAAACAAGAATAATTGTAGATTCCACCACCGATTTATTGCCCCATATTAAAGAGCAGGTACACACCGTTCCGTTAACAGTTCATTTCGGTGACGAGGAATTTGTGGATGGTGTTACCATAGACCATAAGGCATTTTATGAAAAATTGATTGAAACTGACGTGCATCCATCTACCAGTCAGGCAACTCCCGCAACTTTTGAAATCGAATACGAAAAAGCGCGTAAGGCGGGTGAAGCGGCCGTTGTTATCACTTTATCCTCTAAGCTTTCGGGCACTTATCAAAGTGCAACTATTGCTGCAATGGATTTTGATAATATCTATATCGTAGACAGCGGTACTGCCGCAATCGGCGGCGGTATACTTGTTGAATACGCCTTGAAATTAATATCAGAGGGTTTGCAAGCAAAAGAAATAGCTGAAAAGCTTGAAGTAGCAAAAAATAAAATTATTATCGTAGCTTTGGTTGATACTCTTGAGTATCTAAAAAAAGGTGGCCGCATTTCTAAAACAGTTGCATTTGCAGGCGGAGTTTTAAATATAAAACCTGTTCTTTCGATTGAGCACGGTGAAATAAAAATGCTTGGTAAAGCAAGAGGCTCAAAAATGGGAAATAATCTTCTTGTACAAGAAATCGAAAAGGCTGGCGGTGTTGATTTCTCTATGCCTTTACTACTCGGATATACGGGTTTGTCCGATACTATGCTATTAAAATATATTGAAGACAGTAAGCATATATGGGAAGGTAATGTGGCTAATGTGCGTTATACCTCAATGGGTAGTGTTATAGGAACACACGCAGGTCCCGGAGCCGTTGCCGTAGCATTTTTTAAAAACAAATAAAAAATAAAACAACGAACTGACATCATTTTTATGTGTTGTCAGTTCGTTGTTTTAAATTTAAGTAGTTTTTGAACTATCCATATAAATTAAGACAGTTCATATAAGTTTTCTGTTTTTCTGATTTAAAATTATAATTCGTCAGCTAACTTTTCGAGGTCATCGTAACAATCGTCGCACATTACAACCTCTTCGCCAAAAACTTCGCTCTTGTGCTGTTTGCCGCTCTTTTCCTTGTTACAAGTATCACAGGTAAACTTACCGCAAGCAGTAAGCATTGTAGCAAGCACTACAACCAAAAGCAAAACTTTAACTAAATTTTTCATGCCGCATTTTCTCCTTTCAAAAAATTATTCTTCTGTAAACAAAAGTACATTTCAAATCAGCCTACAATTTATTCTGCTTTTTATGGCAATTTATTACCGGCAGTACGGTATATTTCGTACCATTCTTCCCGTGTAAGCTTAATATCCGCTGCTTTCAAGGAGTCAGCAAGACGGTTAAGATTAGTAGTACCTGTAATAGGTTGCATTTTTGCAGGATGTCGTAAGATCCATGCAATAGCTATTGTAGTTTTTGAAACTGAATACTTGTCCCCTATCCTTTTAAGCACCTCGTTAAGTTCAGGGAATTTATTTGAGTCTACAAAACAGCCCTCAAAAAAACCATACTGCATAGGTGACCAAGGCTGAATTGTTATGTTGTTTAATCTGCAAAAATCAAGCACACCGCCATCTCTTACTGTGGCAGAATTGTTATACATATTAACGTTAATTCCCTCGTCTATCATGGGAGTATGCATAATGCTAAGCTGAAGTTGGTTAGCACAAAGTGGCATATCAAGTGCATTTTGCAAAAGCTGTATCTGATAAGGATTATGGTTGGAAACACCAAAATTTCGTACCTTTCCCGTTCCTTTAAGATAGGAAAACGCACGTGCTACCTCGTCAGGCTCCATAAGTGCGTCAGGCCTATGTAAAAGCAAAACATCAATATAATCCGTACCAAGCCTTTTAAGGCTTCCGTCAACAGAATTAACAATATGCTCATAAGAAAAATCATACTGTCCTTTGCGAATACCGCATTTTGTCTGAATAATTACCTTTTCGCGCATAGAGGGAGTTATCGCCTTACCGAAAACCTCCTCGCTCTTTCCGCCACCGTATATATCAGCGTGGTCAAAAAAATTAGCGCCCATTTGAAGTGCAGTATCAACAAAAGCCGAAATCTCGCTTTCGCTCATATTCGCAATTCTCATACAGCCAACGCCAATAGTCGGCACTTTTAATCCGCTTTTACCCAAGTCAATGTTGTACATAACTACACATTCCTTTTATAAAATAACTAATATTGATATACTTCAATTATAGCATAAATCAAATATGAAATACAACTGTTTTTTACCTTACTTATATAATGCAAAAATTAAGCTAATATATTGAATATTTACTTGACTTTTACCGGAATATATTATATAGTTTTATTTAGGAATTTAAGCATGAGGTCGGTCATTGTGGTTAAACATATTATTCTTTGGAAATTAAAAGATGAACATAACACAAATGCGGTTAAAAACGGCATTAAAAACGGTTTGGAGAGCCTTTTAGGCACAGTTGACGGACTCATTGAAATAACTGTGCAAACCGAATGCTTGCCTTCTTCTAACGCAGATGTAATGCTATATTCGGTTTTCGAGAGTGTAGATGCTCTAAAAGAGTATGCCGTGCACCCGGCTCACGTAAAGGTTGCCGACACTTTTGTCCGCCCTTACACGAAAGAACGCACATGTATGGATTTTGAATTATAATTTTTTTGAGAATACACATATAAATTTAGAGGTTATAAAAGTGGATATTAAAGAAAAAGCATTAAATAAACATTATGAATGGCAGGGTAAAATCGAGGTCGTTTCAAGAGCAAAGGTTGAAAACAGCGAAGATTTATCGGTAGCTTATACGCCCGGCGTTGCGCAACCCTGCTTGGAAATAGAAAAGGACTATAATAAATCATTTGAACTAACCCGTCGTTGGAACCTTATCGGCGTTATAACCGATGGTTCTGCCGTTCTCGGTCTCGGTAATATAGGCCCCGAAGCAGGTATGCCCGTTATGGAAGGTAAATGCGTACTGTTTAAGGAATTTGCCGGTATAGATGCATTTCCGCTTTGTATACGTTCAAACGATGTTGATGAAATTGTTGATACCATTTACAATATATCCGGCTCATTTGGTGGCATTAATCTTGAGGATATCGCGGCTCCTCGTTGCTTTGAAATTGAGAAAAAGCTTAAAGAGCGCTGTGATATTCCGGTTTTTCATGATGACCAACACGGTACTGCAATTGTTGTTGCTGCTGCTATCTTAAATGCTTTAAAGCTTGTTAATAAAGATTTTAGCAAAATTAAGTGCGTTATAAACGGCGCGGGAGCTGCCGGTACCGCTATCGGTAAACACCTTTTAAACTTAGGCCTTAAAAATCTTATAATGTGCGATAAGTTCGGTGCTATTGCCCGCGGTATGGATGATTTGAGCGATGCTCATAAAGAGCTTGCAAAAATCACAAACCCCAACTGTGAGACAGGCTCGCTTGCAGACGTTATTAAGGGAGCTGACGTGTTTATTGGTGTTTCTGCTCCTAAGATGGTTACGAGCGAAATGGTGGCTTCAATGGCTGAAAAATCGATTGTTTTCCCGATGGCAAACCCTGTTCCCGAAATTATGCCTGATGAAGCATTAGCAGGTGGCGCCTATGTTGTAGGCACAGGCAGGTCAGATTTCCCGAATCAAATAAACAATGTACTTGCCTTCCCCGGTATTTTCCGCGGTGCGCTCGACGTAAGAGCTTCTGATATTAATGACGAAATGAAAATGGCTGCTTCATATGCTATTGCAAGTCTTGTTTCAGATGAAGAGCTTAATGCTGAGTATATTTTACCAAAAGCATTTGATAAACGTATAGCTCCAACCGTTGCAAAAGCAGTTGGAGAAGCCGCAAGAAAAAGCGGTGTTGCAAGAAAGTAAAACATATTTAAAAATAAAAATCCACCCGAAAAAATTCGGGTGGATTTATTTTACTCTGTAAATCTGATCACTTTAATTCTTTAATTACAAGCTTCTGCTAATTCCTTTTCGTTATGCTCTGCTTTTTTATTGGCTTTTTTATCTTTTATATACCAAGGAAGATAAACTAAAACAAACAAAAGCGTAACAACTGACACCATAACAGAAATTCTAAGTAAGAAGTTCGGCGGCAAAATATCTAAAATTGATGGGGTATCTTCGGGTCGTGCCATAAACAAATAATTGGCACCGGGACCTATAAGTCTGTTTGCAAAATATGCAATTACCGCCAATAAAGCAATACCTATATAAGCCTTTATAAATGATTTTTTGTTTGGACGCATTTTGTGTACAAAAATCATATAAAATACTGCAATGTAGATAACGAGATGCTCAGTCCAGAACTGATAATATCGAAACCTTGTCGGCCCTGTAAAAGAGATAACCGTTGGCGTAATAAGGGCAAAAATCGAGCCTGTAAGCCCCCAGAAATAGGAGATATCAAATAAAGTTTGCGATTTGCCGATAACCATATAACTCGCAAAAATCGCTACCCAACCGCAAACCGTAATTGGAAGATGGTCAACAGGATTAGGTCCGAGTGAAGGCACCGCAATAAGTCGCCAATAATATGCCATTTCACTTATAATTAAAGTGAACGCAATTATATAACGAAATATTTTTTCATTTTTCATATTTTTTATATTTTCTCTAAAACGATAAATTAAAAATATTATTACCGCAGCAATTATTATCGGCATAAAATGAGCAACTGTGAAATTGGTAAATTCCACACTCTCGCCTTTTCCAAAAAAGTAACTTAAAAATTCAAGCATTTTCACACCCCATTTATGTCTCTTATTATACCATATTCGACAATAAATGACAAGAAAAATAAAAATCCGCCCGAATGATATGCACTCCAAAAGTGTCTAACTTTTGGAGTGCATATCAACGGCAGTGTTTTTTAATAAACCGGATTATTTATTTTTCTCGTGAGAATCTTTAGTAAGACCTATCAATATCTAAATACTAAAGCAACTCTAATTCGCCCAAAACCGCATTGATAATATAGTCATCTTTAAATTCCTGCATTTTTTTCATATGCGGTTGTGTCATATGAATCTGCTGATGCTCTTTTGACACCCACTGTTCAACTAACAGAAGCTCATTTGCATCCTTTTCAGACAGATAATAGTCGTATTTAATGCACCCATTCTCTGCACGGATAGAGGCTAAAATGCCCGTATCCTTTAATTTTTTAATAAATGCCTCTCGCTTTTGTGACACACATTCAAACTTAACATATATTGTATACATAGTACCCATCCCCTTACTTTTTAATAATTATATCATACTCTTTTTTGCATTGCAGGAATTTTTGTTATATCTTTATTCTTCAATTATTTTAACTAACTCGGTTATATCCTTGCGTTTCTTTGTGCGAAGCTTATCATCCGGCGAAGCATAGCCGAGAGTAATAACAAGTCTTACCGCACCGTCCAAACCGCAAATTTCGCGGATTTCCTTATCCTTTAACCAGCCGAGGATACATGTACCAAGCCCCTGCGCAGTAGCTTCGGCGGTAATATAAGCGGACAATATGCCTATATCTATGGAACGGTAATCGTTCTTTTTAACCTTTGCGCCAAGTGCCGCAGTTACAACATAAGGCATTTCCGACACCACAATCAAAACAGGTGCATCTGTTGCAAATTTATTCATTCCCATACCCTGGGTTGCCTTTGCCACTTTTTTTGCAGTTTCACCCTTACAAACAGTTATTTGATACGGCTGACCATTGCAAGCAGAAGGAGAAAGTCTTGCGGTCGCTAAAATACGGTCTAATTTTTCTTTTTCAACCATTCGCGCACAATCATATCTACGGCAAGATTGTCTGTTTTCTGCAATTTCTGTAAAATTCATAATTTTCTCCTTTGTAATTGAAATCCGATAAACCGAGGTTGAATTTTTATTATTATAACAAAAATTCACATAATTTACAACAAATAGAATAAAAGCCAAAAGACAACCTTTTTATAATCAGTAGTACAATTCTTTATCCTATTTTTTCTTCTCCATCTAATTCATAGATTAACCTTTTGTGCTACTTACATAGACTAATAAAAATACGATGGTGTAAAGGAACTTGCCAATCAATTATTAAGGTTGAGTTATGTTTGGGGGACTTTTTCGCGCCGACTTATAAATAAATGAAAAAAATTTCTCAATTATGAATTGTATTTTACTTAATACATAAGAGGTTAATAATGATAATATAACTACTATCGGAACAATTATAATATAATACTCTAATCTTGCAGTTACTTCAGGAACTCTTTCCAACAATATGGGATATAATGCTTTATCAAAAATCCAGGAAACCAAATATCCGCCTAAACAAAGTTCTGAAATTTTTTGAATAAATTTTGCTAATTTGTCAGGAAACCTATCAAAGCTTAGGTTAATAATAAGTGCGAATACAAAGAAGGTAAGAACGACATTGAATAGTGATTGATAAGCACTCCAATCGCCCCAAATAAACGTTGTTTTATACGAACGCCAATAGCAAAAAGAACCTGAAAAAACAGTCAATAAAACTACTATCACCAGATTTATGCTCTTCTTAATTTTTAAACCGTATTCACTAAGATAACAACCTATATAGTAGTAAGTTATAGGATAAATTCCTTGCCACCAATTAGGAAAGATTTTATACATTTTGTTAGACAATGATGGCAAAGTCAACCAATTAAAAGAAGATAAATCGTAGATATTCAATACGCTGGGTAACGATGTTAAAATAACAAAAGTCAGTATTAACCAAATTTTAGATTTTTGAGAAGGCATCGCATTATACACTATGTTTAAAAAAGGTATCAGTAAAAACAAGCCTAAATACATTTCTATATACCATGAGTATGGTGCTGCCGAGAAATTTAAAATACTTGAAATAATATTTTTTATATTTAAATCTTGCTTTAGAAAAACTATTGAATAAAATACACATAGTAAACTAGCTAAAATGTATGTAATAATAATTTTGCTAATTCTTTTATAATAACTTTTTTCTAACTTTTTCTTTTTGAGCAAATAACCTGAAAGGGTTATAAAAAGCGGAACGCAAATAATAAAAAATGACCTCATAATAGTCATTATAAACATTCGTTTTCCTACAACTGTTTGTGAATAATAACCATTGTTTAAGAAAAAATGAACAGAAACAACTGAAATAAAGGCTAAAATACGTATCAGGTCTGCCGCAGGACTTCGTTTTATATGGTTCATTTTCTAAATCCTTCCAATAAAAAGTTTCATTTATTATACCATATCCTTTAAAAAAAGAAAACACTTTTATACAAAAATCCGCCCGGATTTCTTCAGGCGGATAATTTTGTTTTATAGAGTCAGCAATTACTTACTTTCTTTGATAGCAGTCTGTGGTGCGGTACGCAAAAGCGAGAATTATACTTTATACCTATTGGCAACTTCCAGTGCACATTTTTTAGCAATTGCAATCTGTTCTGCGGAAACTTCTTCATCAAAGTCGCAGAAGGTATTTTCCAAAACGTCGTTGCCCGTTAAGGTTTTGTACCAGATAAGACCGAGGGCGTATCTGCCAAGGCCTAAATTTGCATGAAAAGTGTCTCGATGGATTTGTTCAATCCCATTTTCGAGCATAGCGCCGAACAACTCGCCCGACGGAATAATATAGTCTGCCCGAATGTGTTCTGCTGCTTTTTGATAGGCATTTACAATATCTGCAAGCATTTCTTTGTAATCACGATATTTTAATTCTTCGTTCAGCCGTTTGCTTCCTTGTTCATATGCCCAGGTTTGATGAACGGCAATTTTAGCCTTGGGAGCCAATCGCCTGATATATTCAACCAATCCATCAAGGTAGGGCTGGTATGTATCATAATTCGGTGCTTGATGACTAACCTGCTGAACGGTGATAATATCCCAATCTCGACTTAATAAAGCTTCCTTCAAGGAAACATAAAAACCTGTATTGCGTCCATTCATTTCAAGTGTATATACACTTTCTTCACTAAGCATATTTCGATAGTGTTTTGATAATGGACAGCCACCGATATTGAGGTTAAAACAATCAATAATAACCCCGTCCGCCTTGGCAATCTGATGTAAGTAACGCTGTGCGTCGCATGAAAAGCTGTTGCCGATTGATAAAATATCCATAATATCCTTCCTTTCGATATTGCTAAATAACATTGTAAAAATTATATCATATTGCAATATTCATTTCAAGAAAAATCTGCCCAAATTTCTTCGGGCGGATAATTTCACTTTATAAATCTAATTATTTAGATTCTTTAATAGAGCCTGTGGTGCTATCAGCAAAAGAGGGAAAATCATCTCTTTTTATAAACAACAAGTTCTGGGTTTTCACCGTTTTCTTCGTATGT
>JAZRAI010000020.1:0-3368 GCA_045634455.1 Acutalibacteraceae bacterium | reverse complement strand
TTACCTTTACAAATGCTGCGGCGGCTGAGATGCGTTCACGTATAGAGCTTCGTCTTGATGAAGAAATACGCAAAAACCCGAATTCCTTAAATTTGCGCTCTCAAAAGCATCTTTTGAAAAGTGCTAAAATTTGCACAATAGATTCTTTTTGTATTGACTTAGTTAGAGAAAATTTCGAAAAGCTTGATATCGAGCCCGATTTTAAGGTAAGCGATGCTGTATCTCTTAAAGAAATCGATAAAAGGGTTTTAAAAGGTATTTTTGAAAGGTATTTAGCCGAGAAAAATCCCGTATTTTTAAAATTACTTGATATTCTTTCTTGCGAATATTCTGAACAAAACTTTTACAAAACGGTATTCAATATTTACGATTATTCAAGGCAACTTCCAAATACAAAAGCTTGGTTTTCGTATATAGCTTCCAATTATAGGTTTTTTGATAAAGAAAACATTTATTATCAATATGTTTTTTTGCAAGCGTTAAAGCAAATTGATTTGCAGATTACAGCGCTTAAAAAGGCTCTCGATATGCTCTCTTTTGTACAAGAGGCTTACGATAAGATGGCTTTTGTATTTACAGAGGCGATAGCATCGCTCGAAGTACTTAAAGAGTCCTTTGAAACTTATGAATGGGATAAGGCGTATTTTAATCTTTCTGCACTTACATTTTTAACAAAGCCTACCGTAAAAGGTATGGGAGATGTATACGAAGTTAGCGCAGCAAAAACGGTTTATGACGATGCGAAAAAGCTTAAGGATGACCTTTTAAAGCTTATGCCGTTTGATTATGCTACGGTTTCAAATCAGATTACTTCACTTTACGAGCCAATTTTATTGCTATCTCAAATTCTTTGCGAGTTTGAGGACGAGCTTTTTTTGGCATACCGTGAGAATAACACATTTACTTTTCATAATACCGAGCAAATGGCTTTAAGTCTTTTATGCTACGAGGAAAACGGAGAAATAATTGAAACTGAAAACGGAAAGCTTTTGCTTTCACGCTTTGATGAAATTCTGGTAGACGAATATCAGGATACAAACGACCTTCAAAACAGGCTTTTTTATGTCCTTTCGGGACGCGGAGAAAAGCTATTTGCGGTGGGTGATGTAAAGCAGAGCATTTATGCTTTCAGAGGTGCTAATCCTAAAAATTTCCAAGAGAAAAAGAAAAATGCGGTTTTATATGATGAAACCAACGAGAATGTAGCACAAAAAATTATTCTCGGAAATAATTTCAGATGCAAGCCTGAGGTTTGCGATTTTATAAATTACTTTTTTGGACTTTTTCTTAATGAGGAAACGGGCGATATTATTTACGACGGTGAGGAGGAGCTAAGAGCCTCTGCCGAGTTTCCAAAATGTGATACTATACCTTGCGAAATACAAATAATCAATACCGAGTCTGTTTCTTGCGACAGTACTGAGCTTGAAGCTTTGCAAATTGCCGACTACATTAAAAGCACAATGAATAGCGGAGAAATTATTAAGGCAGATAAAGAAACTTTAAGAAAAGCAAAATTTTCTGACTTTGCAATTCTTTTGCGCTCGGCTAAAAATAATGCTCCAATTATTGCAAGAGTTTTAAAGGAATGCGGTATTCCGGTAAGCTATTCATCTGAGGAATTTGCCGAAACTATTGAAATTTCAACATTTTTATCACTTTTAAAGGTTATTGACAATCCTAAGAGTGATATTGAGCTTTTAGCAGTTATGATGTCACCCATATTCAATTTTTCGGCAGAAGAATTGGCGAAAATACGAATAGGTGAGCGATATCAGGATTTGTATTCTTCGGTTTTAAAGGCAGGAAACGATGGCAACGAAAAAATTAAGTCTTTTCTTAAAAAGTTGGAAAATTACCGAGTAAGGGCAACTGTAAATTCTTTGCCGAAATTCATATCTTTTTTGCTTTTAGACAGTGGCTATTTAGATATGGCTTCCTCAATGTCGGGCGGAGAAAAACGCAGAAACAATTTATTGCTTTTATCTTATTATGCCGAAAGCTTTTCGGGTGATAATAATTCAATATCCGCTTTTGTCAGTTTCGTAAGAAATCATTCTTCACTGATTTCAGGTGCTACCGAAACAAGCGGCAGTGACGCGGTCAGAATCATGAGCATTCACGCTTCAAAGGGACTTCAATTTCCGATTTGCATAATTGCCTGCGCGGGTAAAAGCTTTATTGATATTGAGGCTTCTGAAAGTGCGTTGTATTCTGCCAAATATGGTGTTGGCTTTAAATATTTTGATGAGGAGCAAAAGCTTCCGACAGAGGCTATTCCGCGCCGAATAATACTTGATAACATACGCAATGAGAGGTATTCTGAGGAGTTAAGGCTTTTATATGTTGCCCTTACACGTACTCAGGACAAGCTTGTTATTTTGGGTAGTACCGATAATCTTGAGAAAAAGTGCAATAATTTGCAAACTATACTTACTGCGGCTGAATCTAAAATTAATCTTTATAGCTTGAAAAAGGCAAAGTCCTACCTTGATTGGATACTTGAAGCTTTGCTTTTGCACAACAAACCTAATTTACTCAGAACTACCGCGCACAACCTGATGCTAAGTGATTTTGAGTGCGATTATGTTATTAAAGAGTTGGATGGTTTAACCCTTCTTGAAAATGCCGTTGTATCAGAGCAGGAATTTTCGGAGTGTGATAACGAGATTGTCAATAAAGTTGGCACAAACCTTAATTACATTTATCCGTTTGAGAAGATTAATGAAATTGAGGCAAAAACCTCTGTATCAAGACTTGCAAACAGTGCCGAGGGTGATAAGTATGCCTTTACATCAAAGCCTTCATTTATGCTTGAAAACGGGCTTACGGGAGCAGCGAAGGGTACTGCAACGCACAAGGTTATGGAATTCTTTGATTTTAGCGCTGCCGATAATATTACTGCAGAGCTTGACCGACTTTATGAGTGGGAGTATATAACCTATGAGGAAAGGAATTCTGTAAATACTGATGCATTAAAGGACTTCTTTGAAAGCAATGTCTTTGACCGAATTAAAAATGCCGAACGCGTTGAAAGGGAACTGCGTTTCATTACCGAAGTACCTGCAAACAGATTTTCTTCAAATCAAAACGAGGATTTTGGTGACGAGAAAATTATTATTCAGGGTGCGGTTGACCTTTGCTTTGTTGAAAACGGCGAGCTTGTTATTCTCGACTTCAAAACCGATAGGGTAGAGGATATAAACCGTTTGAAGGAAGTTTATGGCGAACAACTGAATTTCTATGCACTCGCATGTGAAAAGATTTTCGGCATGCCGGTAAAGGAAAAAATTATATACTCATTCGCTAAATCAAATGAAATAAAGATTTAAAATAAAAAAAGCATTCAAAGAAAATTCTTTGAATGC
>JAZRAI010000019.1:0-32041 GCA_045634455.1 Acutalibacteraceae bacterium | reverse complement strand
AAATAAATTACAAGCATCTTCATAAGCGTGGCGTTCAAAATCGCGGTAGGTAGCGCTACGATTCATAGCTTCGTCAAAATCAACCAAAAATCCGTCAAAATCGGGACCGTCAACACAAGCGAATTTAATTTCTCCGCCAACATTTACTCGGCAACCGCCACACATACCGGTACCGTCTATCATAATAGGATTAAGACTTACTATTGTTTTTATCCCTTTTTCCTCAGTTACTTTTGAGACAAATTTCATCATTGGAATAGGACCAATAGCTATAACGAGGTCAATATCCTCAGTTTCTATAATGTGCTTTAAAACATCGGTAACAAAACCCTTTTCACCGTAAGAGCCGTCATCAGTTGTTACAAAGTATTCATTTGAAACCGCACGCATTTCATCCTCTAAAATAACAATATCTTTATTTCTAAAGCCTGCTATAACCTTTGTTTGAACTCCCATATTAAAGAGTGCTTTTGCGCTTGGATATGCAATAGCACATCCAACACCGCCACCTATAACAATGGCTTTTTTAGGACTGCCAAATTCGGTAGCCTTACCCAAAGGACCAACACAGTTTAAGATGTATTCACCTTCAGACATTAAAGCCAACTTCTTAGTGGTATAGCCTGCCGCCTGAAAAATAATTGTAACTGTTCCCTTTTCTCGGTCAAAATCGGCAACCGTTAATGGGATTCTTTCGCCCTTTTCATCAATTCTTACTATTACAAACTGACCGGGCATAACCTTTTTAGCAATAAAAGGCGCACTGAGAGTAAGCGCTGTAACCGAAGAATTAAGCACCTTTTTTTCTAAAATTTTGAACAACTAAAACACCTCTGAAATTAAATCGCAGCCTTTAAAGCCTCTACCTTATCTGTCTTTTCCCAAGAAAGTTCCACATCGGTTCTACCCATATGACCATAAGCAGATGTGTTTCTGTATATAGGATTTCTGAGAGCCAAAGTATCGATAATTGCAGCAGGACGTAAATCAAACACTTTATTTACAGCCTCTGCAAGCTTTTCGTCGGAAACTGCACCTGTGCCAAAAGTATCCACCATAACAGATACAGGTTTTGCAACACCGATAGCATAAGCCAACTGAATTTCACACTTTTTAGCAAGACCTGCGGCTACAATATTTTTTGCAACATATCGTGCAGCATAAGCGGCACTTCTGTCAACCTTTGTCGGGTCCTTACCAGAAAAAGCACCGCCGCCGTGACGGGCATAACCGCCGTAAGTATCAACAATAATCTTTCTACCTGTAAGGCCTGTATCACCCTGAGGACCACCCACAACAAAGCGACCTGTCGGGTTTATGTAAACCTTTGTTTCATCATCAAAAAGGTTTGCAGGTATAATTGGTTTTATAACCTTTTCCAAAATATCTGCACGCAAAGTATCAAGAGATATTTCTGCAGAGTGCTGACTTGAAACTACAACTGCATCAACTCTTGTGGGTATACCGTCGTTATATTCTACGGTAACCTGAGTTTTACCGTCGGGACGAAGATACGAAAGCTCGCCTGATTTTCTAACATCAGTAAGTCTTTTAGACATTTTATGTGCCAAAGAAATAGCCAAAGGCATTAATTCCTCGGTTTCATCACAAGCGTAACCAAACATCATACCCTGGTCGCCTGCACCATGCAGATTATAAGGGTCGTTTTCGCCGTCCTTATACTCCATAGAATTATCAACACCGAGCGCAATATCGGGGCTCTGCTTGTCGAGAGACACCATAACTGCACATGTATTACCGTCAAAACCGGCTTCGGCTGAGTTATAACCTATATCGCATACAGTCTTTCTTACTATTGCTGGTATATCAACCTGAGCAGTAGTAGTAATTTCTCCCATAACAGTTACAACACCTGTTGTACAAAAGGTTTCACAAGCTACACGTGCGTTTTTGTCCTGTGAATAAATTGCATCTAAAACTGCAACGGAAACGCAGTCACACACTTTATCAGGATGTCCTTCTGTTACAGATTCTGATGTAAATAATAATTTTGCCATTTTTACTTCCTCCAAGTTTAATACAAAAATAAAACCGCTCCAAAAGAAGCGGTATTATAAAACCTCATCTTTCGGATAATCCAATCCGCCGAATTTAGCACCTTATATAAAACAGGTTGCCGGACTTCACAGGGTCGGTACCCTCCATCACTCTTGATAAGGACTATATTCAGTTTGCCAAAACATTATATCACCACAAAAAAACTTTGTCAAGCACTTTTAGATACAATTTCAAATCCGCCTTTTAGAACAAAAATTATAAAAAATACCGCCAAAGCTATAACTAATGCTGAAACTATATATAAAATAACAGATTTTTTATTAAACAATTTTACATTATTTTCTTTTTTTGCAATAAGTCCAAACCTTCTTAAAACTGTTGTTACAGGCTTATAGATAATAAGCGTTGCGGCGGCATTTATAGTGGTTTTAGCAAGATTAAAAGGCAAAAGCAATGTTGGTATCATAGCCGAAACCTCGCTACGGGCAACACCCATATAATAAGGAGTAATTAATAAATTTGCTCCCATCATAATTGCGGTTACGCCTAAAACCGATACAACAGAGGCAAGTATTGCCCCCGAAAATGTGCGTTTATATTTATAAATTGTACCAATAAGTAAAGCAAACGCACCGCTTGAAATGAAATTCATAATTAGCCCGTAAGGTCCGGTTTCGCTAAAAGAAATAAACTCCAAGAAAGTAACAACCGTAACCGCTGTCAAACCGTAAACGGGACCTAAAACCAAAGAAATCAGCGAAATTATCGCATCCTTAAAATCAAATGTTAAAAAACCGACCTTGAATTTGAAAATAAAGGTAAATAAAAAAGCTATTGCCGCAAAGGTTGCGGTAAGGACTATTTTTTTAAGATTTTCTTTTTTCATAAAACCACCCAAAAAAATACCCTGCCGTAAAAATACAGCAGGGCAAAATTAATTACAAATAATTTCTTCTTTCATCCGGACTATACCGTCGGCTTTGGAGTTTCACCAAATCAACCTATATTTAGGCTCGCGGGCTTTACCGCCGGTGGGGAATTTCACCCCGCCCTGAAGTTTACAATAACATTATATTAATTAAGCTTTCCTTTGTCAACCATTACTTAATCATTTCGTTAAATTCCTGCTCGGAAATAACAGTAACTCCCAATTTATTAGCCTTATCAAGCTTACTGCCTGCCTCCTCGCCGGCTAAAACATAATCCGTTTTCTTTGAAACAGATGATGAGGTTTTTCCGCCAAAGCTTTCAATAATAGCAGAAGCTTCATTTCTGGTAAGTGTAGGAAGCGTACCGGTAAGCACAAATGTCAGTCCTTTAAATCTGTTATCAACAACCTCTTTTAAGGACTTCATATTAATGCCCATTTTTTTAAGGCTTTCTATCATTTCTTTACTGCTTTCAAGCGAAAAAAATTCCGCAGCTGAGGAAGCCATAACACTGCCAAAGCCTTCGATTTTCTGAAAATCCTCGGCAGTAGCATTTAATACCGCATCAATTTCGCCGAAATGCTCTGAAATCAGCGCCGCCGCCTTTGCACCAATATGACGGATACCAAATGCAAAAATCAGCTTTGCAAGGTCATTTTGCTTAGATTTTTCAATGGCGGTTTTAAGATTTTCCATACTCTTTTCGCCGCTTCGCTCAAGCGATGCAGCTTTACTGTAATCAATACTGTAAAGGTCAACGATATTGTTGATAAGTCCTGCATCTAAAAGCTGTTCTAAAACTGCAGGTCCCAAGCCTTCAATATCCATAGCATCGCGTGATGTAAAGTGAATCAAATGTCTTAGCAACTGAGCCGGACATTCGGCATTGGTACAACGTATAACCGCCTCGTCCTCTTCTCTGTAAACGGGAGAATTACACGAAGGGCAAAGCGTGGGCATCTTAAATAATACCGAATTTTCGGCGTGTTTTGTTACACTTAATACCTCGGGAATAATATCCCCCGCTTTTCTTACTAAAATAGTGTCACCGATACCTATTCCCTTTTCAGTTATAAAATCCTCGTTATGAAGCACCGCACGGGAAACCGACGTTCCTGCAAGGGTAATAGGCTCAAAAACCGCAGTCGGGGTTAAAGCACCTGTTCTGCCGACATTAATTTCAATGTTAAGCAAAACAGTTTCCTTTTCCTCGGGAGGATATTTAAAGGCTGCCGCCCATTTCGGATACTTAGATGTGCTGCCAAGAGTTTCTCTGTAAGCAAGATTATTTACCTTTACAACCGCACCGTCTATATCAAAGGACAGATTACCTCTGTTATCTCCTATTCTTTTAATTTCATCTATAACTTCATCTACTGTATTGCAACTTTTGTAGCTTGATAAAACATTAAAACCGAGACCTTTTAAGAAATCCAAAGACTCAATGTGAGTGCTTAAATTCTTACCCTGAACATTTTGAATATTAAATACAAAAATATCAAGTTCTCTCTCGGCAGTAATCTTTGAATTTTTTTGTCTTAGGGAGCCTGCCGCCGCGTTGCGGGGATTTTTTGCGGGTGCTTCGCCTGTTAATTCCTGACGTTTCACAAGCTTTAAAAAGCTTTCGCGAGGCATAAATACCTCACCTCTGACTTCAAGAAGCCCGTCAAAAGGAATAGCTTTCGGAATGGATTTAATCTGCAAAAGATTTGCGGTTACATCCTCGCCAACAACACCGTCTCCTCGGGTAGAACCTCTGAAAAACAAGCCATCTTTATATTCAAGACTAACAGACAGTCCGTCAATTTTAGGCTCTACAGAAAAAGAGGTTCTTGATAAATCAATTTTTTCAGCAAAAGTTCTTAACTCATCAAAAGAAAAAACGTCCTGAAGACTTTCCATTTTTACGGTATGAGTAACAGGGCTAAAAAGACGCAAAGCCGCACCGCCAACCGTAACCGTTGGAGAGTCATCCTTTTTGAATTGCGGAAACTCATTTTCAAGGTTTTCAAGTTCCCTTAGCATTGCATCATATTCAAAATCCTCTATCTCAGGAGCATCCTCAATATAATACTTCTTATTGTGATATTTAAGAGTATCGCTCAATTCTTTTATTCTTTTTTCTGCTTCAAAAATTTCCATAGCTTCTCCTAATTCTTAACAGCACCATAGTCGTTTATAAGACCGCCCGTGTTGTCGTTTTCGCTTTCTATAACATTTGTAAATGCATCGGGAGTTTTTCCCACAATAACAGTTTGTGCCGCAATTGCCGAGGTGGATACATTTATACTTTTAGTATACCCTGCCATTACAAAAGTTCCCTTAATATCAATTTTAACTTTAATTATGTGGAGTGCCTGATTAATTCCCGCTGAACGAAATTCGTGGGTAAAATCAACAAATGCAGTGGAAGTAAGGTGCATATTAAAATTACACTTAGGTCCTAAACCCTGCGTATATGTATTCCCTAAAAAAGTACCAACGGGAATTGCTACTTTATAATGCTCCTTGCTATCAATAAGATTTGCCGTCTTATTTGATATCAGACTTTTAAGTCTGTTTACTTCATAAATATCAATTTCAAGACTTCTTACATAGCCTTCGTCATTAGTTTCAAGTCGTACAATATCGTCATAGGTTATGCTATTTTCCTCAAGCACCATAAGTATTGCATCATTAGCGCAGTTAAGCATAGTTGTTTCTGCAACACTTTCGGCATATCTTATAACAATTGGATAAAGCTTAAAAAGTAAAATTGCAAAAATTAGAAGCAAAATTATAATGCAAATCAGAAAGGCTTTTAACTTTGGATAGCGTGATTTTCTTCTTTTAATAATTTTCACCCGCTTTCTCACAATATCCTATGAAAAAGGGGCAAAAATTGTTAAAATAAAGCTATTTATAATTCGTCGGCAAAGCCTACACTTTACCTCTTAATTATTACTTATTGATTTGGTATCACAAAATCAACATTGCGTCTCCAAAACTAAAAAAGCGGTATCTTTCTGCTACTGCCTCGTTATAGGCTTTCATAACATTATCATAACCTGCAAAAGCGGAAACCAACATTATCAATGTGCTTTCGGGCAGATGAAAATTAGTTATAAGTCCATCCATACATTTAAACTCGTACCCTGGATAAATAAATATTTCGGTATCGCCCGTACATTCGCAAATTTCACCGTATTTGGTAGCTACACTCTCAATAGTTCGGCAACTTGTGGTGCCAACACATATTACCCTGCCACCGTTTTTACGGGTTTCATTTATTGTGTCAGCGGCTTCTTTCGAAACAGAATAATGTTCAGAATGCATTTTATGTTGGGTTACATCCTCTACCTTAACAGGTCGGAATGTTCCAAGTCCGACATGCAGGGTTACGAAAGCGGTTTTAACACCCATTTTATGTAATTTTTCAAGTATTTCATCAGTAAAATGAAGTCCTGCTGTTGGTGCTGCCGCCGAGCCTAATTCCTTTGAATAAACTGTTTGATAACGCTCCTTATCGCTAAGCTTTTCCTTGATATAAGGAGGCAACGGCATTTGACCAATTTCTGATAAAACGGTTAAAAATTCACCGTTTGGATAAAATTTAACTATACGGTTTCCGTCCTCTAAAACCTCAATTACCTCACCCGATAAGTCGTCAGAAAATTTAAAACTGTGACCTACCTTAGCTTTTTTACCGGGGCCTGCCAAACATTCCCAAATATTAGTATCCTTTTGCTTTAAAAGTACAAATTCTACAACACTGCCCGTATCGGAGCGAGCGCCAAAAATACGTGCAGGCAAAACGCGGGTATTATTAAGGACTAAGCAGTCGCCCTCTTTTAAATAATTTAATATATCAAAAAAGTGCTTGTGCTCGGTCTTTCCGCTTATTTTATCTAAAACCAAAAGTCTTGAATTATCCCTTTTTTCGAGAGGAGTTTGAGCTATTAATTCCTCGGGTAAATCGTAAAAAAAGTCACTTGTTTTCATTTTCACCAATTTCTTTCAGTATATATGTGTTATTTTCGTCATAAAATTATTTGACAAACATAGCCGTAAATGTTATTATAAATATAATATATTATATTGCAAAATGCAGTATATATCAAGTTAAATTTTTGCAAAAGGATTGATTAAATGAAAAAATACAATGTTGGTATTATCGGTGCTACCGGTATGGTTGGTCAGCGTTTTAGCCTGCTGCTTTGTGACCATCCATGGTTTAATGTAACTGCCCTTGCGGCAAGTGCTTCATCCGCAGGCAAAACTTATGAAGAAGCTATTGGTTCAAGATGGGCTATGAAGGATTCCATTCCCGCAAATTTAAAGGATATGGTAGTGCTTGATGCAGAAAAGGATATTGACGAAATCGTATCTAAGGTTGATTTTGTTTTCTGTGCAGTTAATATGAAAAAGGATGAAATCAAAGCACTCGAAGAAAAATATGCAAAGCATGAATGCCCTGTTGTATCTAATAATAGCGCTCATCGTTTTACTGCTGATGTTCCTATGATTATTCCGGAAATCAATCCTGAGCATACAGATGTTATAGAAGCACAGAAAAAGCGTCTTGGCACAAAGCGCGGTTTTATTGCAGTTAAATCAAACTGCTCACTTCAATCCTATGTACCTGCTCTTTTCCCACTTGATAAATTTGGTGTTGATAAGGTACTTGTTTGTACATATCAAGCCATTTCAGGTGCCGGCAAAACCTTTGAAAGATGGCCTGAGATGATTGATAATGTTATCCCCTATATCGGCGGCGAAGAAGAAAAGAGCGAGAAAGAGCCTTTAAAGATTTGGGGCACTGTTGAAAACGGCGAAATTATTCCCGCAAATAATCCTAAATTTACAGCACAGTGCTTGCGTGTTCCCGTTTCTGACGGACATATGGCAGCTGTTTATGTAACATTCAAGAACAAGCCCACCAAAGAGGAAATTTTGGATATTTGGGCAAACTTCAAGGGCGCTCCGCAGGAATTAGAACTTCCTCATGCTCCCAAGCAGTTCTTAAAATATTATACAGAGGATGATATGCCTCAAACCAAGCTTTGCCGTGACCTTGAGGGCGGTATGGCTGTTTCTGTAGGTCGTCTTCGCGAAGATACACAATATGATTATAAATTCGTTTGTGTATCACATAATACATTAAGAGGTGCCGCAGGCGGCGCCGTGCTTTTGGCTGAACTTTTATGTGCTAAGGGCTTTATGGACTAATAAAAAAGCTTAAAAAGTCGGCTTCTTTGCCGACTTTAATTTTCCGTAGGAGGTAATGTTTATGAAACAAAGAATTTTTACCGGTGCTGCAACAGCACTTGTAACGCCAATGAACCCGGACGGAAGTGTAAATTTAGAAAGACTTGAAAGTCTTGTAAAGGAGCAAATCGCAGGTGGCATTGATGCCCTTGTTATTTGCGGAACAACAGGTGAAAAATCAACGCTTCGTTATGATGAACACCTAAAAGTAATTGAGATTGCGGCAAAATCCGCAAATGGTGCAGTGCCCATTATTGCAGGTACCGGCTCAAACGATACCGTTTATTCGGTAGAACTTTGCAATGATGCCGAAAAACTCGGTGCAGACGCATTCTTAATGGTTACGCCCTACTATAATAAAACATCTCAAGCAGGTCTTGTGGCACACTACAATTATATTGCAGACAGGGTTAACCGTCCAATAATTCTTTATAATGTTCCCTCGCGCACAGGTGTAGGAATTGCGCCCGAGACCTATAAGGAATTATCAAAGCATAAAAATATTGTTGCAACAAAAGAAGCTAACGGTGATTTATCAAGCGTACTTAAAACGCGTTACCTTTGCGGAGATGATTTGGATATTTATTCAGGTAATGACGACCAGATTGTGCCTATTATGTCACTTGGCGGTATCGGTGTAATATCGGTGCTTTCAAACATTTTACCAAAAGAAACACATGATATCTGCGCTGAAATGTTAAATGGCAATTTAAGTAAAGCCACTGATTTGCAGATTAAATATTCAGGTCTTATTTCTGCTCTTTTCTGTGACGTGAACCCAACTCCTGTAAAACAAGCTATGAATTTACTCGGTATGGAGGCAGGACCTTGCAGAATGCCTTTATATCCTATGAATGACAGAAATTTAGAGTTTTTGAAATCAAAGCTTTTAGAATGTGGCTTTGAAATTTAAATATTATTGGAAGTGTAAAAATGATTGATATAATACTTGTAGGAGCCGGCGGTAAAATGGGAAAATTCGTAGCCGCAGCCTGCGAAAAAGACAACGAAATCAACGTAGTTGCCGGTGTAGATAAATTTCCGTGTGAAGCCGCGTTCCCTATTTTTAAAAATTTTAGTGAAATTAATGTGAAAGCAAACGTAATTATTGATTTTTCAAACCCTGCTTTACTTGATGAAATGCTTACTTTCGCGCTTAATAATAAAATCCCGCTTGTAATAGCCACAACCGGTTACAGCGATGAGCAGATTGAAAAAATCAAGAATGCCTCAAAGGAAATTCCCGTTTTCTTTACCTTTAATATGTCTATCGGTGTAAATCTCATTTGTTCACTTGCTCAAAAAGCGGCAAAAATTTTAGGAGATAAATTTGATATTGAAATTATCGAAAAGCATCACAACCAAAAAATCGATGCTCCATCAGGTACTGCAATTATGCTTGCAAATGCGGTAAACCAAGTTTTTGATGATAAGCTAAGCTATGAATATGACCGTCACTCAAAAAGACAAAAACGCAAAGCAAACGAAATAGGCATTCATTCTGTCAGAGGCGGTACTATTGTAGGCGAGCACGATGTAATCTTTGCAGGTCACGATGAGGTAATCACTATTTCCCACGCTGCCCATTCAAAAGAAGTTTTTGCCGAAGGTGCTGTGAAAGCCGCAAAATTCATTGCAAACAAAAACGCAGGCCTTTATGATATGAACAGTATTATGTCATTTTAAAATTTTAAAAAATGTATAAATATCACAAGCTTTGTTAAAACTATTTACAAAAGGAGTGATATTTATGTTTGATAAGCTTTGTCTGATACTTGTAATTATCGGTGCACTTAACTGGGGTCTTGTCGGATTATTTGAATTTGACCTTGTAGCATGGGCATTTGGCGGACCTACAGCCATTATAAGCCGTATAATTTACACAGTAATAGCCCTCGCGGGAGTTTGGTGTATTTCACTGCTTTTCAGAAAACACACCGCACTTGAAGATTAAAAATTTAAGGAGCTATCCTTCGGGATAGCTCCTATTTTTTACTTTTCTTTACTTTTTTTATTAATCTTTTCACTTTTTTCTTTAGTAAAGCCTTCGGTACTTTCTTTCATAAACATAATTTTAATAGTCATTAACAGTAATTTAATATCAAGGAAAAAGGAATAATTTTCAATATACATAAGGTCAAGCTGTAACTTATCATAAGGGGTAGTGTTATACTTGCCGTAAAGCTGAGCAAAGCCTGTAAGACCGCCTCTTACCTTTAATCTGTAACTAAATTCGGGAATTTCCTCGGTGTATTGCTTAATATGCTCAATTCTTTCAGGACGGGGTCCCACAAAGCTCATATTACCTACCAAAATATCAACTAATTGAGGCAGTTCATCAAGCCTTGTAGCGCGCAAAAACTTTCCAACAGGAGTTATTCTTGAATCATTCTTCTCTGCCGGCTTTGCTCCGTCCTTTTCAGCATCTACTATCATACTTCTGAATTTATGAATAAAGAAAATCTTTCCGTTCATTGTACCTCTTGCCTGCTTAAATAAAACAGGCCCGCCGTCATAAAGCTTAATTAAAATAGCGCTTATAAGCATAAAAGGAGAGGTTATAATTAACAAAATGAGGGCGCCTGCAATATCAAAGGTTCGTTTGAAAAACCTTTGCACAAAAGTAAGACCCATATTTCGGTACAGCAAAAGTGGTGTATCGAATAAGTGAACACATTCTGCACCTCTTGTCAATATATCTGAAATTTTTGTAGTAGCATACGCACGAACATCATTTTCAAAACAAATTTTAATAATTTTGTTACGCATTTGGGCATTTATATCGTAAATAACTACACTTTCTGCGTTTTTGATAAGATTTTCAAGTTTATCAATACCTACAGAAATATTTACAATTTCATTTACCAAAAACTTATCCTTGCGGATTTTCATTTTAGTGAGAAATAGCTCAGGTGAGTAAAGGTCCCAAACAACAAGAGTTTTCTTGGGCGGAAAAAGCCTGCGCATTACAACTTCACTAAGAATGGTTAAAGCTAATATTATTATTGCATCGGCAACCACTGTAATCAAAAGGGGTATAACGGAAACAAACCCTGCGGTTAGCAAAACTATCTGCAAATATATTATAAATGCGGTTGCACACGAAGCCAATAACTGAGCTAAAATAATATTTGTTTTTCGGTAAACACCATATTTAAGGCCTTCAAAAGAATTAAGAAATATAACCAAAAACAGCGCATATACGGCATACATAAACCAGTTACCCTTTTGAACAAAAGGTAAAACAATAAAATCGTTGTATTTATTAATCCAAGCATACGCAAAAACAGCTGTTTCTAAAAGCACCAAAACAATTGTTATCAACGAGCGCAAGGTTTTTTTAAACTGTTCATTACTATTTTTCATAAAAAACACATCCTTGAAATATTACTTCGAAAACTTAAGAATCATCACTTTTGCTTTTTTGGAATATATTTTTAACTGTCCACAGTCCTGTTTCTAAAAGTCCTCTGAAGCTTTTAAATATGCAGAAATATATGATGAACAAAATGATAGCAATAAAAATTGCAGCAATTGCCGAAGTGAAGAACCAAGTAATAAAGTTACTGCTTAAAACACCTATAGGTAACAGTGAACCAATACCCTGAACCACAATAATAATAGCAACATTTATAAGATATTTCAATATATCAAGCCAAGGAAAACAGTTAAAGGCTTTTTTATACACTACCATAGGTAGATAAATAAAGCTTACTAAAAGTGGAGAAATCGCGGCTGCAATTAAAACACCTTTAATTCCTAAATTAAATTTAAGAAGTATAAAAGAAAGTGTAATCGTAATACCGGCTTCAATAATTGAATTTAACTGTAATTCCTTATAAAGTACATATATATCCTTTAATAAATATAAAGGTCTTCTGGCAATATTATGGAAGAAAACAAACAACAGACACATTAATGAAACCGAGTCAAACAGTTTGTTTTCGCCAACCCAAATAGTTATAAACGGATTAATGCAGAACGCTAAGGCAAGGGTTAGAAAAGTAGCGATAAAGAAATACATCGTTGTTATTTTTTGGAAGGTATCGAATGTGTCTTTATCGTTTCGTTTTTCATTCAAAAGGTTACCAAGACTTGCCATAATTGCAATACCTGACTGATAAATAAAGTCATTCAGGTATTTGGTTATATATTTGTAGTTCGAATATATTATTACCGAAATAGGATTTATAAAAGCCGATACTAATAAGGCACCAATATTTTCCTGAACTGCTGAAATGATTTTGAATACGAATATATGGCTCATGCCTTTAAGCTTCAAATTCTTATCGGGCTTAATTGTTTTAAGCCAAGGATATTCGCGGAATACTATCTTATTCAGATGCAGATTCATTACAATCCTTAATACGATAGAGAAACAAAGGACTAACAGATAGGAAACACCTACATAAATCAGAACGATTTCCATTAATGCTTCGGCAATTTTATAGCCATAATTTTGAATATTCATCTTGTATAGCTTTTGGTCAGCTGTGAGTAAAAATCTTGGGGCAAACATAAAATACTCAACAAGACTTTTGATAAGAAATAAAATGAAAACCCCTTGCATATAAATTCCCGAAAGCTTGTTACCCTTTGCAAGATATGGCAAAAAGAAGGAAATTGCAATACCAGCAATGAAAATAATATAACAAACGTTTCTAAGCATTTTTTTAGAAAGCGAGTAATAATTGCAGATTGAATCACGGTCTTCTGCAATTATTAGTTTGTAATAAATCTTTTGTACTAACGAGCCTATTCCTGCCTCTGCAATCGAGAGATATGCAAATAGTTGAAAGAATAATTGATTGAGTGCATAGATATTTTCGTCCATGCTTGATTGCCACACCCGAACTCTGAAAAAACCGAGTATTACAAATACAGCGAACGGAACTATGCTTGTTATTAAATTTAAAAGTGAATTTTTTGTTCTCATAATTATTTTTTACCGAACTTCTCAATTATTGCATCAACAATTCTCTCACTTGCGTGACCGTCACCATAAGGGTTAGAAGCCTTGCTCATACGCTCATACTCAGCCTTATCGTTAAGCAAACGCATAGTTTCGTTATAGATAACATCGCTATCAGTACCAACAAGCTTTAATGTGCCGGCATCGATACCCTCAGGGCGCTCGGTTGTATCGCGAAGCACTAAAACAGGTTTTCCGAGAGAAGGTGCTTCCTCTTGAATTCCGCCGCTATCTGTCAAGATAATGTGAGAAAGGTTTTGGAAGTTGTGAAAATCGAACACTTCTAAGGGCTCTATCAGCTTAACGCGGTCGCAGTCGCCAAAAATTTCATCAGCCGCAGCACGCACAAGCGGATTTTTGTGTATTGGGTAAATTACCTTAATACCCTCTACCTCATCAAGCACACGGCGGATGCCTCTGAAAATGTTGCGCATAGGCTCGCCTAAATTTTCGCGTCTGTGTGCAGTAAGAAGTATCATTTTATCGCCCTGCAACCATTCAAGCTCAGGGTGAGTATAATTCTCGTCAACAGTTGTATCCATGGCGTCAATAGCGGTATTACCCGTAATATAAATTTTATCAGGATCAATATTTTCCTTTAAAAGATTATCACGGCTAAGCTCGGTTGGAGCAAAGTACATATCGGTCATACAGTCAACCATTTGTCTGTTCATCTCCTCCGGATAAGGAGAGTATTTATTATAGGTTCTAAGACCTGCTTCTACGTGACCGATAGCCACCTGATTATAGAAAGCCGCAAGTCCGCCTGCAAAGGTGGTTGAGGTATCGCCATGAACCAACACGATGTCAGGCTTTGCCTCCTTTATTACCTTATCAACACCCGAAAGAGCACCGTTTATGATATCAATAAGGGTCTGTCCCTGCTTCATCATATTAAGGTCGTAATCGGGAGTGATTTTAAAGGTTTCAAGCACCTGGTCAAGCATTTCTCTGTGCTGTGCTGTAACACAAACAATGCTTTCAATCTCCTCGCGCTTTTCGAGTTCCTTTACAAGAGGAGCCATTTTAATTGCTTCCGGACGAGTACCAAATATGCTCATAACTTTAATTTTGTTCATTTGCAATAACTTCCCTTCGGATTAGTTGTCAGTGTATAAATCAATATGGTCAATGCAGAAGAATTTTAATATATTATTAATTTTATCTACATCGTCTTTTGATTCAACCTTTACAGACGAAAAGCCTTTTTTCATCTCGGACATAAAATTAATATAAAATTCTTCCAATTCACCTGCAAGAAGTTTTTTATTAAACATTCTTACATCTTTACCGTAATACAAAACGAGGTCTGTTGGAAGCTTTTTAATAAAAAAAGTTCTTTTAGTTTTATTATGAAAGAAACTATAAAGTGAATCGAGAAAAATATTATCCTCAACCGAAGAATATCTTTTTTCAATTATAAATTTCAAAATTTTTCCTTTATTTGTAGTTTCATGCATAGAATATAACGGCTTATATCCCATACCAAACTTATTAAATAAACGGAATAAAAAATATTGAATGTTATAAAGAGGGAGATTATAAAAACGCATTAAACGCAAAGCTGTGCGTAATTCACCGTTTATTACATTTAGTTTGCCCAATTCATTATTAATATAGTTACCGCTATGAACCCTATATTTAAGGAGTGGGAAATTTGCTTTTCGGTAATTAAGCATTTTAATACCGTTTTCACTGTAATTGAGCCAAAATGGTGTGTTCCAGATAAGATAACTATTTAGAATTTGTTGTTTAAATACATCGGCTTTATGAAAAGCAACATCGCAGAAAAGATTTCTGCCAAGCCACAAAAGCTGTAATGGCGGAATGTAATTCGAAATATGATATCTCTTAACGGTCTGTTTGCCGATAGGGTTATCATTTTCATCAATTAAGAGTAAATCACCCAATATTCCATCAAGGCTTGGGTTATCAGTTAGATAAGAAAGACAGTCTGCAAAAAAAGTTTTGGAGGGAAGCAGGTCATCAGAATGAAGTATAAAAATAAAATCTCCTGTGGCATAGCGACTTCCGTGAATAATTGCATTAAGCTGGTCGGTATTAGATTGCTCTTTATATATAATTCTATCCCGTGACTCTGTGGATACAATTTCTTTTAAAATTTCGTTTGTATTATCGGTAGAGCCGTCATTAATAACTATCCATTCCCAATTTTCATATGTTTGATTTTTGAGGGAAAGATAGGTGCTCTTTATACTTTCGGCATCATTGTATGAAGGGGTAATAACCGATATTTTCATATATCAAAGCCTCCATTTTGCAATTCATGAATAACTCGTTGACAAACATTTCCGTCATTCATAGTACTGTATTTGCGGTTAAATTCTTCTGTAGACACCGCAAATTTATTTAAAACTTCATCTATATTTTCAAAAAGTTGATAAAGCTCATTTTTACTAAAAGCCACAGGTCCGGGTAAATCCTTATTGAAATCAAGATATAAGCCGCCTCGGCATTCTGAATATTCCTTATAATCATACGCATAGAAAATAGTAGGTTTGTGTAAAAGCGAATAATCAAAGCAGATTGAGGAATAGTCTGTAATAAGAATATCGGCTAAGGCAAGTAATTCATTAAGGTTGCTGTAGTCGCATACATTAATTATATTATCGGTAAATAGGGATTTATCTATTTTTTGGGCGATAAGAGGATGCAGACGTATCAATACGGTATAGTTATCGGTGATATTGTTGGGAAGGTCGATACTGATATTATCTTTATGTAATTCCCAATCTCTGAATGTAGGTGCATAAAGGACAATCTTTTTATCATCAACTATACCAAGTTTAGCTTTAATACTTGGTATATCAAAATGTGCAAACAGTGCATCTGTTCTAGGATTGCCCAAAAACTTAGTTTTACAGGTATATCCGCTTGAACTTTTCAATACACGGCTTTCAAATTCACTGGAGCTTACCACATAATCCCAATCCAAAGTATGCTCAAGTCGGGTTAGATTATCGGGATTTGAAACGTCAAGCCCCATTTTTTTAAGCGAAATACTGTGCCAAAGCTGGATATAGATTTGATTTTTACGTTTTTTAAGTATAGAACCTAATGATTGACAGGTAAATAAATATTTGTATGTAGCTAAATGGTAATATGCCTTAAGGCTTCGTACATAGGCAAAATCACCATTTGCCAAATTACTGACATCGGCATTTTTATCTACAATAAAAACGAGTTTATAGTCTAAATTATTATCCTTAATGTATTTGTAAATATAGTATGGGTTATCTGTAACCTTATATCTTGTTGATTGAAAAACGATTTTTTTTTGGTTTACCGGTAAAAACCTAAAAAAAGCATTAATAGCAACACTGATTATTTTTTTTATCATAATTCTCTCCTTATTCTATATAGCAAGCACAAATAATGATGTATATTACATAGAATAATCGTTTTCCTTTTTGAAGAAAGGAAACCATAATATATTTATTGTATTATTAATAATTGCGTTAGTATGGCAGTTTGTGAAAGAACTAAAGAAATAATTCATATTAACCGCGGATTTTTAATAAATAACATCCAGTAAATTATGTGTTAAATACATCTGTGATATAATTGTCAATTAGATTTATCATATTGTTTGTATTGCTTGTAAAAGTATTCGGCACAAATGTAGAGGCTTTTTCTAATACTTCTGCTAAGGTATTATCATCATAAAGAGCCAGTATAAAACCTGATTTAGAGAAAGAGTCAATAATTTGCAATTGATGATCATTGGTATGCTCATTAAACTTTTTAAGCCTAGGACAAGCTATTACTTTTTTGCCAAGCTTTAAAGGCGCAATTATAGAACCTACACCGCCGTGTGTAATAACAATATCAGCTTTTTTTGTTAGAACTTCTAATTCATCCATAGGAATCAAATCAAAAATTTTCATATTATTTGATTGGAATTTTGTATAACCCGCTTGCACAATAACCTCATCAGTAATAGAACCTTTTTTAATTAGTTCCTCGATGTATTCTAAAAGGCGTGGCATAGGCTTATCCTGTGTTCCTAATGTAACTAATATCATAAAATCACCTTTTTAATAAATCCAACCACCAAAAACAGCATTTGGATAATTTTTAAGCATATCCTCCCATTGTACAATAAAAAGATTTGCAATGGGATAAATTAATCTTCCGGTCAAAGTTTTGGTTTTGCTGTTAGCGAATGTTTCAATAAAAACTATTTTGCTACCAAAAAGCTTCCCAATAAAACAAAACGGTATAGCGGTATGAGCTCCGGTTGATACGATAACTTTTGGCCTTATTTTTAAATACAAATAGAACGCTTTTAGAAAATTATAAGAAAATTTAAAAATATAGCTTAAAGGATGATCCTTAGTTCCAAAAACAAGATAATTAACCTTATAATTATTTTTTAGTTTTATTGTTGATTTGGTTTTTTCGGTAATTAAATGGTAATCATATTTTTCAAATAATGGTTTTAGTTGTAACAATTCGGACAAATGTCCGCCGGTACTTGAAACAAAAAGCACTTTCTTCATAAAATCTCTCCCAAAAAATATAAACCCAAAGCCTAAACTGGTTTTTATTTAAATTATCCTTATTTACGCATAATAATCTTTCTAAAAAGAGATGCTTTTGCTTTTGTTGTTATTCTAAGCTTTAAATAAGTATTGATTTTACGGGCAAGAGGCTTTTTATTGTCAAGCCAGGTGCCTGTGAAAACATGGATAGAAACAGATTCCTTTGAAGGATTGCAAAGGATATTATCGGGATATACTACAATACCCTCATCAATTGTTTGAAATTGATTACCTGTTTTGCATCCGTAATTGTTAATAAGAATATCCGAAACCGATATAGTATTATTGCTCTTGAAATCAAAAGAATAACTGTCTAATTTATCATAGTAATCAAGCATTTCTTTTACAAAGGGATGACCCTTTTCTGCTCCAAAAACGGCTGTGAAAGGAAAGTCTGGATTCTCAAAACCCACAAACGCACGGTGTTTTAAGAATTTATCAAAATTATCAAGAATTAAAACATCGGTATCAAGATAGATACCACCTTGCTCATAAATGACTTTGGCGCGTATATAATCGCTAACATATGCCCATTTTTTTGCTTCATAAGCCGCTTTTACGAATGGATTGGAATTAATATCAAAATTTTGTTCGTTCCATTCTATGATTTCATAGTCTTTTAAATGGTTTTTCCAGGTTGCCATACATCTTTTAATAGCATCGGATTTAGCGGCGCCACCAACCCAGACATAGTGTATTTTTTTGGGTATCATTATAATCACCTATGTTTATAGTAATAAAAATAATCTGTTATTTGGGTAAAGCTATATTTTTGCTTGCTTCAAAGCTATAGGATTTGCTAATGATACAAGCAATTTGATATCGAGTTAAGCATCTTTATATGAGGTTTGATTATCCAGCATAGAATATAAATTAATTACTACGATTGCAAGATATATACTTACAGCAGGCGCTACAAGTGTATGACCTGCTAAAAAAGCAACAAATAAAGTTATAATTATTGAGTATATGTGCATGATTTCATTTTTCATATATAAAATGCTCTTAATTTTTTTGAAGAATTTTTTTATGCAAATTACTGCAAATATACCTATAAAAGCAATATAAATTAAAAAACCTAAAATTCCGTAATTAATAAAAATAGCAATAAAATCCATTTCTATATGCTGAATAAAAACTTCGCCGTCAGCAGTTTTGAAATTATATCCCATACCCAATAATTTCTGAGTTATAGAGGCTTTATCATATGCAATGAGTGCTGGTTTAGAAAAAATTAAGCGATTACTTAAGAGGGAATTTGCGGTATTGAAAAGTTTGGTTTTAAAATCAGTATGGGATGAATTTTGATTTGTACTATCACTTGAATTTAAATTTTCTTCGCTTGTGGAAAAATCCAGTTGAGCAGAATATGTGTTAATTAAATTTTGTTTTATAGGGGAGTTGAGATTGAAAACTACTGCGATGATTAATAATAACGATACACATTGTGAGATAAGCTTAAGGTTGTAGGAATCCTTCGATACTATATATTTAAAAATATATAAAACTAAAAGCAAGGTAATAACACAAATCAAGCTTATAAAAGGTACCTTTGTTCCAATATATAGTGCTGAAAATACAACCAACAAGAAAACAATAAGCTTCAAAACTAAATTTCTAATATCTATAGCGTATATAACGGCAATAGGCGCCAAGGAAGAAATGATTGCACCAACTTCATTTCCTGCATAAAACCAACCGCAGTAACCCGCACCATAATTATAGGTTACAAAACTGGTTGAGGTTATCACTGAGAGAAAAATACTTCCTGAGTATATAATAAAAACGGTTGCGAGGGTTTTATTACTGATAGTAAATTTTTCGCCTATATAAAGCGCAAAAAAGAAGAGTATTACGAACAATAAATAGAATACTTTAAAAAACATCTTTGTGTTTTCAAAAATGGTATTTAGACCGTTAAAATATGTGCTTGACAAAATGCTGGCCGCACCAAATAAACCAATTCCTATATATGAGAGTGCCAGTGTTTTTTTTCGAGGTCCTTTATATAAAAAAAGTAAATAAAAACCTGCAAACGCAACAAATAAAATTCTAAATATAACTCCTATTGTCAACGGTGAGTCTGAAAATCTAGTCATCAGAGAGGTCAAAAAATCCAATAAGGGCTGAATTAAAATATATATTTGAGCAATAAAGGTTATTTTGTTTTTTGAGGCAAATGATTTCATTTCAAAAAATTCCTTTGTTCTATATATTGTTAATAAGCTTAATCCATTGTTCTTTTACATTTGGCAAGGAGTATTTTTCAGCATTTTGCCTACCGGCTTTTCCAAATTTTGTGCGGTAATCAAAGTCGGTGATAAGCTTATCAATAGCATTTGCCATATCAGATAAAGAACGGTTGTTAATAAGAAAACCATTTTTATTATTAGAAAGTATTTCGCAGGCGCCGCGGGCGCTGTCAAAAGCCACACAAGGAAGCCCGAAGCTTTGAGCTTCTATAAGAACAAGACCGAAGGATTCGGTATGGGAAGCCATAACATAAACTGAAGAAGTACTTAACATGCGGTTAAGTTCTTCTCGGTTTTTAAAGCCGTGAAGAATTACATTCTGTTCCAGCCCTAACTGTTTTATTAATTCCTCTATTTCAGAGCGACATTCGCCGTCACCCACAATATGCAGTTTCCAATCAGGATGCTTTCTATAAACCAAAGCAAAAACTCTAATAAGGTCGTCCATACCCTTTTCGGGCGACAGTCTTCCTACAGAAATAATATTTTTTTCGGTAAGTTGGGAGAGTGATTTAGGGATATATTCAAGGTGATGGGGGATATAATAACATTTAACCTTGCCTACCACCCTGTCCTTATAAAAGTCTGTAAGTTCTCTTGAAACAGGCATAAAGTAATCCATATTTCGCACGGCATTAATTTGCTTTTTTATATATTTTTTATCGCCGTTATGGTGGTTATGCTCCTGAGCTATGAGAACCGTACCTTTTTTTGCATTGTTTGTCAGAAGCTTATGGTATAAATAACGTGAAGAAATAATGATATCTGCATCAAGATTTTTAATTGCTTTTTTCATCAAAGCTGAACGCAGATATAAAATTTTTATACTTTTAAAGCCCTCACGAAATAAAGAAGCAATATTCTTATTTCGTATAGCAGATTTAAGCTCAGCCCTATTAGGAACGAGATTTTCTGTAAGATATGTTATTTTTATTTTTGGATTTATATCAAAAGCTGGTTTATCATAAAGCTTGTAAAAACAGATTATCTCCACATCACAACAATCACAAAGAAGATTGGCTTCTGAAATAACCGCGCGTTCAACGCCACCGTAACCCAAGTGCAAAACCAAAAAAGCTACTTTTTTCACAACTACACACTCTCTACATATTTTTTCATTTTATATTATAGCAAATCGCATCATCTAAGTCAATAAAGATTATATAAAATAGTGATATTATAATTATAAAAAGCGACCTTTCAAAAATGAAAAGTCGCTTTAAAATTTTATTTTGCAAGGTATATAAGCAAAACTGAAATATCCGCAGGGCTGACACCCGAAATGCGGGATGCCTGACCGATATTTTTAGGCGCTATTTTCTTTAGCTTTTCAATAGCTTCAAGACGAAGACCTTTAATACTATCGTAATCAATATCGGCAGGAATAATACGGTTTTCAAGCCTTAGCATCTCGTTAACCTGAGCCTGCTGACGCGAAATGTAACCCTCGTATTTAATTTCAACCTCAACCTTTTCCTTAACACTAAAAGGAAGTTCGGGACGTTCTTTATCAAAAGGAGCTAACATATCGTAGCTTAACTGCGGACGCTTTATCAAATCAGAAAGTCTGATACCCGTAGTCATTACTGCCGTACCACTTTCCTCCAAAAGCTTGTTAAGCTCGGCGTCAGGAGCTATGAATGTGGATTTTACGCGTTCTATTTCGTTTTCTTTAAGCTGTAAACGGTGCCTGAATGCCCTGTAATCCTCCTCGGTAACAAGGCCGATTTTATAGCCAATTGGCATTAGTCTTTCATCAGCATTATCCTGTCGCAAAAGCAGTCTATACTCACTGCGCGAGGTCATCATTCTATATGGGTCCATACAGCCCTTTGTTACAAGGTCATCAATAAGCGTGCCGATATACGAGGACGAGCGTGAAAGAACGAGAGGTTCCTCCCCTTTTATTTTAAGAGCAGCATTTATACCCGCTACAAGACCCTGTGCAGCCGCTTCTTCATACCCTGATGAACCGTTAAACTGACCTGCACCGTAAAGTCCGTCAAGCCCCTTCATTTCAAGTGTAGCGTTTAAAAATAAGGGGTCAACACAATCATACTCAATAGCATATGCATTACGCATAATCTTAACATTTTTAAGGCAAGGAATTGTTTTGTAAAGTTCAATTTGTACCTCTTCAGGCAAAGAGGAAGAAAGTCCCTGCAAATACATTTCCTCTGTATTTTCACCGCAAGGCTCAATAAAAAACTGATGTCTTTGCTTATCGGCAAAGCGCATAATCTTATCCTCTATGCTCGGGCAATATCGAGGACCTACGCCCTCAATTTCACCTGCATATAAAGGAGAACGACCAATATTTTCGGTTATTACACGCTTGGTTTCATCATTTGTATACGAAATATGGCAAACAACCTTATTTTCAGGTCTTTGCTCGGTAGAAAAACTAAACGGTACGGTTAATTCATCACCCGGTTGCACCTCTAAAGCCGAAAAATCAATACTGTCGCGAGCAACTCTTGCGGGAGTTCCGGTTTTGAAACGCCTTAGCGGTACTCCCAATTTTTTAAGTGCTACAGACAGTTCGTTTGCAGCAATAGCACCGTCAGGTCCGGAGGGAAAATTAACCTCTCCTACATATATTTTTCCACCTAAGAATGTACCCGTTGCAATAATTACAGCATCGGCAGTAAAATCCGCACCCAAAGATGATACACAGTGCCAAAGGTTGTTTTCTTTATAAATATCTACTATTTCACACTGCTTAACATCAAGGTTTTCCTGAAGCTCCACTATATGCTTCATATGTCCACTATATGCTCTGCGGTCAACCTGAGCGCGCAATGAATGTACGGCAGGTCCCTTACCGAGGTTTAACATACGGCTTTGAAGCGTGTGCTTATCCGCAGCTTTTCCCATTTCGCCGCCCAAGGCATCTATCTCGCGCACGAGATGTCCCTTTGCGGTGCCGCCTATTGACGGATTGCATGGCATATTTCCTATCCAGTCGAGTGTAACGGTAAACATAACTGTGCTTACCCCTAAACGAGCAGGTGCTAACGCCGCCTCAATACCTGCGTGACCTCCGCCGATTACAGCAACACCATAATGTCCCGCATCATACTTTTTTATACTCAAAAATTATCGCCTCATTACTTTTTTGCAGCCAACTTCTGCTGACGGATATCGCTACCCAAAAACTTATTCCAATCGTATTCGCCAATAAATCTTGATGAAATACGGGCAGTATACTTTTCCTCAATTTCTTTCATTGAAAGATTAGTGTTTATAATAGTGGGCTTTCCTGATAAAATTCGCGTGTTTACAAGGTTATAAAGAACCGATTTTGTAAAAGCGGTTGATAATTCTGTTCCAAGGTCATCAATAACCAATAAATCACAGTTAAGCATAGCTTCATAGGAGCCTTTTTCTGTACCGTCAAACTTTTCTTTTTCAATAGCAGTGAAAAGATTTTCTGCCGAACCGTAAACAGGAAGATAACCTTTATTTAAAACCTCTGAAACAATGCTTAAAGTCAGGTGCGTTTTCCCAAGTCCCGCGCCACCTAAAAACAGTAAATTTTTAGAATTTTCAGGGTTGAAATTTATTGCGTATTCACGGCAAAGCTTTAATATAGCAGTCATTCTTCTTCTTGGGTTTTCGCCGTTTTCATCGGTTTTATCGCTATAATATTTTAAATCAAAATTTTCAAAGGTTGAGCCTTCAAGCGGCATATGAGCAGATAACTCTTTAACCATAATAGCGGTGGCTTCCCTTTTTATACATTCACAAATTTTGCCCGAAACATATCCCGTATCAGAGCAAAGGTCACACTCATATTTGATGTTGGAAACACCGCATTCTTTAAGGATATCTGCTTTTTCTTTTGATAAAGCCTTAGACTGTTCGCTCATAATCTGAAGTTTCTGATTATTGCCTGAAAGTGCGGTAACTGCAAGCTCGGCACCAATTTTAGAAAGTTCAAAGTCTATTTCACTAAGTCTTTCCTTTTCACAATAAGCAGATTTCAAAAGCATTTCGTGTTCTTTTGTTTTCTTTTTTAGTCTTTCTGACTTTAACTCTAAAGCTTTTTTGTATGTACTTTCTTTAGTTATCATAATCATTAATCCTTTGAAGTAAGCATTTTTTCAAATTCATCTAAATCATAAGCCGCAATATTTTCTTTTACATCGCTCTTTTTAGGTTTGCTTTCTATATCATCGGGCTTTTTATAGCCTTTTTGATGCCAGCTTTCAAGTATTTTGGCGGTATACGGCATAGTGAATTTTGACTTTTGGTTTACACACTCCTCATAAGCCCTTTCAAGCATTTCGGGAGTAAGTTTCCATTCGTTAAGCCAAAGATATGCATAATCACTTTCTTTTTGGGAGGGCTTGCGTTTTTCAAGACCGAATGCCCTTGAAACAACACCCCATGCCTGTTCAGAAAGTGTCATTTTATTTAGTTCCGCCTCGGCGTCCATTATATCGCAAATTCCCTTTTCTGCCCATAAAACAGCGGTTGATTCAATAAATCTGATATTTGCCTTTCTATGAGCCACAGCATACTGAACGATTAAAAGAATAAGGGATATATCAAGACCTACATCATCATAAAGCCATATAAGGGTCTGTGCTTCGTTGCTCTTTAAGGGGCGGGCAAATTTAACCTGAGTTTCACGCAGTAAATAGCGTATTTTCGGGTCGTCTGCACGTTTTGCAACATCGCTCCTTGTCGGCTTTTTCGACTGAGAACTCAATTTCTTTTGCGAAGCAGACTTTTCCTCAAAATCATTTGAAATTAAAATTCCCGCATCTGCCCAGAAAAGCAATGCTTCCTCAACACAAAACGCACTAACCGAGCAAGCTTCCGCAATAGCGAAAACCTCGGGAATTTCAGTCATATTACGCAAAATATAAAGCAATATTTTTATATGCTCTGCCTTAGCAAATTTAAAATGCTTGTCCACAACACTTACGGGTATTGTAAAAAATGGAGACAGAGCCTGTGGATTTATGTAGTAGTTCATCACATTTCTCCGAATAATATTATTAAATAATTATACCAATTTATAATGCTAATGTAAAGCAGAAAATACACTGAGTTGCACGGATAAAAAATCTCCGCAAAAGCGGAGAATATTTTTAAACCTCTGTACTACTGCAGATTTATTCCACAATGCTTGAATAAACCTTTTCAAATTCATCCTTTGCGTTAGCCGCATTAGTACTGTTATCCTCTATCTGACGGCGGGTATCACCTAAGGATTGCATTAATGTTTCAACCTCATCAACAAAGCCTTTTGAAGTAGCGGTTATGCTGTTGCGAAGCTCGGTTAATGACTTGTGCGCCTCATCAATTGTGTAAAGATTACGATTAACCTCTTCTGAAATAAGTTTTGCACTGTTTTCAGAGTTTTCGATTATTGCTTCTGCATTTGCCTGAGCTACTAAATATAACTTTCCTATATTTTCAGAAAGACGCTCAATTTCCTCATACTTTGCATTAAATTCCTGAAGCTTTTTATCAAGCTCCTGCTTTTCGGCATTAAGCTTTTCCCTTTCATCCATAGCCTTTGAAAGCTCTGACTTAAGTTCAGAAATTTCAGCTTTTAGACCTGCTTCCTTATCGGCAAATTTTTTATGGTTTTTTTCTATGTAGTTAATTACATCCTCACAATTAAATCCAAACAGACTTTTCTTAAATCCTGCCATATTATCATTCCTTGTTAAGTAGTTATATTTTGAACAATTAATTACAAAATCATTTTAACATAATTTTTTCGTAATATCAAGTCGAATTTTGTTTGACTTTAAGTCGCAAAAATAGTATTATTTATTTGTATCATTTTTTGGAGTAGATTTATGGATTTTATAACTTTAAGACAAAAGGTAATTGAAAAATATTTTAACCGAATGAATGACAAGCAATTTGAAGCGGTAACCACCACTGAAGGTCCTCTGCTCGTGCTTGCAGGTGCGGGAAGCGGTAAAACCACCGTTTTGGTAAACCGCATCTTAAATCTCGTTAAATTTGGAAATGCATATAACAGCAGTTTTATTCCTCATTTTTCAGCAGAAGACATTGAGGAGGCTAACGCATTTTTAAACGGCGAGTGCGAGGATATTTCTACTTCTGCATTTTCTGTTAGTGCGGTAAAGCCTTGGCAGATTTTAGCTATTACGTTTACAAATAAAGCCGCCGGCGAATTAAAAGAGCGTATTTCCGCTAAACTCCCCGAAAATTCAGACGGTGTTTGGGCAGGTACTTTTCACTCGGTATGCGGTAAAATTTTAAGAATGAATGCCGATTATTTGGGTCACGGTTATACTTCCCATTTTACAATATACGATACTGACGACCAGCGACGTCTCATGAAAGGTATTATGAAGCAACATAATATCGACGAAAAGTTTATTCCTCACAAATCGGTTTTGTCGGCAATTTCAAGTGCTAAGGACAAGCTCTTAACACCCGAGGACTATTTAGAATCAGTTGGTCAGGACCCACGACAAAAAACCATTGGTATGCTTTACAGATATTATCAAAATGCTCTCAACAGCGCTGATGCTATGGATTTTGATGATATGATTTTCTATACCATTGAGCTTTTGAAAGAAAACTCTGAAATTTTAGAGCATTACAGCAATAAATTCCGCTATATATTAGTAGACGAGTATCAAGATACAAACTATGCACAATATGAGCTTGTAAGACTGCTTTCTTCTGCTCATAAAAACATTTGTGTTGTGGGTGATGACGACCAGAGTATTTACCGTTTCAGAGGAGCAACAATAGAAAACATTTTGAATTTTGAGGACGATTATATCGGTGCTAAAACAATTAGACTTGAACAAAACTATCGTTCAACCTCAAACATACTTAATGCCGCAAACAATGTGATTTCACACAATATCGGCAGAAAAGGAAAAAATCTTTGGACTACCAACGGTGATGGCGAAAAGCTTACCGTTTATACCGCAGAGGATGAGCGCGATGAAGCTCGTTTTGTTGCAGACAGTATCTTAGAAAATGTAAAAAATGGCGCAAATTTCTCAGACCACGCAATACTTTACCGTATGAATGCTCAATCCAACGCACTTGAAAATGTGTTGGCGAGAAGCGGTATTTCATATAAAGTGATTGGCGGTACAAGGTTTTTTGACCGCAAGGAAATTAAAGATGTGTTAGCATATCTGCATCTTATAAACAACAATAGCGACGATTTACGTCTGAAAAGAATAATAAATGAGCCTAAGCGAAGCATTGGCGCTACAACTGTTGAAAATGCGGCAGAAATTGCTTCTCAGCTTGGAATCTCACTTTATGAAGTGCTTTGTCACGCAGACGAATACGCATCACTTTCACGTGCGGTAAAATCCGTAAAAGGTTTTTGTGACATTATAAATACACTTACAGAATTTGCCGAGGAAGCTACTATAAGTGAACTTTTTGAAAAAATGCTTGAGCTTACAGGCTATTCCGAAGCTTTAAAAGCCGACGGTGACGAAGGACTTGACCGACTTGATAACGTTAAGGAATTTGCAACCACCATTGCGCAGTATGAACTTGAAAACGAAGAGCCTTCTCTTACCGCCTTTTTGGAGGAAATTGCCCTTGTAAGCGATATTGATTCTATGAATGAAAATGAGGATAAAGCGGTTTTAATGACGGTACACTCGGCAAAAGGACTTGAATTTAATACCGTTTACCTGATAGGCATGGAGGAAGGCATTTTCCCCGGAAATCAGTCAATATACGGCGGTCCCGAGGAAATTGAGGAGGAGCGCAGACTTGCTTATGTTGCGATTACCCGTGCCAAAAAGAAACTCTATATCACCAACACCTATATGCGTATGCTTTACGGTATGACCAACCGTAATTTACCCTCCCGCTTTGTGAAAGAAATCCCCGATGATTACACGCAAAACGAAGGTTATGTGAAGCATTATGTCCTTTCCCCCACTCCCACAAAAACAAAGGCTAATGTTTATCAGAATTCTTACACAAAGCCTGTTGCCTCTGCTTATCAAAAGTCAACTGCCCCGTCTGTTTCCTATTCGGTAGGACAAGAGGTGTCCCATAAAACCTTTGGAAAAGGCCTTATTGTCTCGGTAACGCCAATGGGCGGTGACACAATGCTTGAAATAGCCTTTGAAAATGTAGGAACCAAAAAACTTATGGCCAACTTCGCAAAATTAACAGTTTAGCAAAACATTACTTCATTTATTATGATAAACTAAATTAAAATATTGAAATCAGGTGATTTTTTGACAAACGGCACTAAGGCTGTAAAAATTAATGCTAAAAACATTTTCAAAGCTTATTCAGCCCCCTGTTTTTTCGCAGGACTTATATTCTTATTTTCTTATTTCATATTTTATATGCTATGCAGTATTTTAGCATATATTGATATGACTGCCGTCGCCAGTATTTTACTGTATGCCGTAATTATATTTGTAGTCTCCCCCATTTTTTTAGGGCTTTTACGCTTTTATTGGTGTCTGCTTTTCGATAAATTTGATAATCCCGTTAGTATATTTTTCTATCTTTCCAAAAAGGAACTTTATTTTAAAGCATTAAAGCTTGTGCTTTCTTTGGTATTAAAGCTTATTTTGCGCATTGCTTTTTATATGCTTCCCGCAATAGTGGTTTTAGTGTTGGCTTCACAACCGCTTTATACCGCTTTTGATATTTCAATGCCCTTATGGGTTGGTTATCTGTCTCACATTGAAAACGGACTGATAGTTTTAGGCTTGATAGCCGCATTCTTTTCTATGCTCAGGTTTTATTTAACTCCGATGCTGTTTGTTATTAACGATGAAATTGATGTTGACGAAGCAATTAATATGTCACGCATTATTTCAAAAAAAACAAGCACTGACTTTATCTATCTTGTAATATCGCTTTTTATTTGGATTATAGCCTCGGTATTTGTTTTACCGCTTATATTTACAATTCCGTATTTTTGTCTTTGCTATCTTGTTCACTCAAAAAATGCAATAGACGAATACAACAACCATATCGAAGCTATAAATGATATAAACACAAATAATTATTTTGAGGGAATTTAAAATGTGCAAAAAAATTATTTTAGCTTCTGCTTCACCGAGAAGACGCGAGCTTTTAAGTATGATTTTTCCCGATTTTGAGGTGATACCGTCTAACGTTGAGGAAATCATTCCTGAAGATATTGATATACACTCTGCGCCCGAGTATTTAAGCAAAATAAAGGCTTTAGATATAGCAAAATCCTATCCCGAAGCTTTGGTTATAGGTGCCGATACCTCGGTTATAATAGATAACAAAATTCTCGGCAAGCCAAAAAACAAAGCCGAAGCCTATGATATGATAAAATCGCTTTCGGGAAACGAGCATTTTGTTATAACCGGCTGTACAATTATATACAGGCAAAATATAGTATCATTTAGCGAAAAAACCTCTGTTTTTTTCAATGATTTAAGCGAACAGGAAATTTCAGATTACATCAATACCGATGAGCCATACGATAAGGCAGGCGGTTACGGAATTCAAGGAAAAGGTGCTTTACTTGTAAATAAAATTGACGGTGATTATTTCAACGTTGTCGGTCTTCCCGTTTCTAAGCTTAACATTACAATTAAAGGAATACTTTCTGCCATATAAAAAATCTTGACATTTATAACATAAAGTAATAAAATCAAGGCGTATAATAATATTTAAGGAGAATTATTTTGAGAACTAATCACAAAAAACTTTTACCCGCGCTCATTTCACTTTTAATGGTATTCGTTCTTTTTGTTACGGGTTGTGCTGACAGCAAAAAATCCTCAACTGACAAAGCGGGAAACTCAAAAACCGAAGGTGGCATACAAAATGCCGAAAACGAGGGCTTAAAAGATATTTTTGAAAAGGATATGCCCGAAGAGGGTGAGCTTGATATTGTAAGCAATATTTTTACTGATGCTCTTGTTTATACAGGCTATAATCTTAATAAACACAATGCTGACGGGCTTAGATGGACTTATATTTTAGCACGCGATAAAGCTCACAGAGGTTGGCTTTCTAATATCGGTTACGGCGGCGGTTGCTCAGGATATGAAACCACCGACCAAGGCTTACCTAACATTAAACGTTTTGAGCAAGGCGGTCTTGTTTGTGCATCTTATGTAACCTATGTTTACTTCAATTATCTGCCCAACGTACTTGGGATTGATACCTCTATGCTTACAAAACCTCAGGATGCGTGGAATGCCGACCATTGGTATGATGCTGCTCTTGATTGGGTTAAAAAAGGTTATTCAGAGCATATTGGTTTTAATGCCTCTATTAATTACGGCAAGCACATTAAGTTTAATCCTGATAAAGAAATTCCGATAGGCTCTATTATGGTGTTCTGTAAGACAGGTCAAAAAAATCAGGAAGACCCTCGTGGTGGTCACGTTGCACTTTATGCAGGCTATAAAAACGGATATCATTGGGTAACTCACGTGGGTAACGATAACGGTCCCGAATTCTGCGCGGTTGAAAGAATGAACTGCGACCCTATTGACCCGCATTGGCCTTTGGATATAATAACACTTCCTTCAAATATCCGTTTTGGTGCTTCATTGCAAGTGGCGGTTGTTGATGAAAACGGAAAGCCTATCCAAAATGCAGAGCTTACCCTTAAAAGAAACGGTAAAACCAACAGCCTTAAAACAAATAAAAACGGTAACACTATTTTCACTAAATTGGATTACACCGAGGCAGAGTTAACCCTTACTGTACCCGAAGGCTACACTTGTGACGAAGCTGTGAAAAAGGTAAATCTTACCTCGAAAAACAATAGCTTAACTCAGATAGCATTTACCATTAAAAAGAAATAATTTTAAAGGAGGCTTTTGCCTCCTTTTTTTATGCTTGACTTTTATTTAATTAGGCTATAAAATACATACGTAATAAAATTAAGGAGAGCTAAAATTGAAAATTTTCAGCAACAAGTTATTTTCTGCTCTTGTTTGTATGCTGATGGCTTTTTGTCTTTTGCTTACAAGCTGTGGCGAAAATACAGAAAGCAAAAAGCCTGCAAAAGCCGACAAGGAAACTGTAAATACAGAAAAGCCTGCCGAAAAGGATGATGTGCCTGAGGTAGAGGAAGAACCCGAAGTAGAGGAAGAACCCGAGGTGGAGCAAAAACCCGAAATTTCCCCAAAACCTTCTAATCCCACTCCTGCTCCAAAACCCACCACACCTACTTTAAGCGGTACATTTAACCCCAACCCTTCTGCTCCGTCTTACGGTAATTTTACGCCCAACCAAACACTTGATATTGCAAGCAATATTTTTACCGATGCGCTTGTTTATACGGGTTATAATCTCGAGAAACACAACAACTCAGGTCTTAGATGGACATATATCTTAGCAAGTCAAAAACGTAACAAAGGTTGGCTTTCCAAAATACGCTATGGCGGTGGTTCCACAGGATATGAAACCACATCCGACGGCAAGCCTGATATATCATATTTTGAAAAACGCGGTCTTGTTTGTGCTTCCTTTGTATCTTATGTTTATTATAACTATCTACCTAATGTTGCGGGTATTGATACTTCAATGTTAGCAAAGCCAAATGACCCCAAAAATGCGCATGATGTCTATAATGCTGCACTTAATTGGGTTAAAAGCGGATATTCAGAGCTTATTCCCTTTCAGGCTATAAGCTCAGGCAATCGTATAAAATTTCGTAGTTCAAAGGATATTCCAATAGGCTCTGTTATGGTATTCTGCAAAACCTCTCAAAAAAACTACTCGAACCCACGTGGCGGTCACGTTGCAATTTATGCAGGTTATTCAAAGAATTCCGCAGGCGAGGAAAACCATTGGGTAATCCACGTTGGTAACGATAACGGCCCAGAGTTCTGCTCGGTTGAGCGCATGAATGCAGACCCTCGCGACCCGCATTGGCCCTTAGCGGTAATTTCCGCCCCTAAGAATATTCGTTTTGGCGCAGCTCTTAAAATTGATGTAAAAGACGATGAAGGAAATGCCGTAAGCGGTGTTAAAATTGATCTTAAAGATACAAAAGGTAAATCCTATAACTTATCTCAAACCAATGCAGAAGGCGTAACCTCTATTGAATAT